>NZ_JBHWVV010000011.1:0-272019 GCF_042736715.1 Streptomyces sp. NPDC060049 | reverse complement strand
GCGCCGGCACGGTGCCGGCGCCGCGCGCCGGTTGCCGGGCGGTTTCGGCGCCCTGGCGAAGGCGCCGCCGCGCAGCAGCCGGGCCTCGGCGGCGCCCAGGTCGTAGTGCGGATAGCGGTCGCGCACGCTCGCCCGGGCCAGGAACTGCTCCAGGGAAGGCGGGAGTCCGCCGTCCTCGCGCCTCGTGTCGCGCCTCGCGTCGCGGCTCATGACTCTGCGGCCGTGTCGAGCAGCCGGGCGAGCCGCCGCTGCGCCTGCCCGAGTTGCGAGCGGACCGTGGCCTCGTCCACGCCCATCATGGCGGCGGCCTCGGCGGGCGTGCACTGGAGCCCGTACCGGAGCAGCACGGCGTCGCGCTGCCGTTCGGCGAGCCGGGAGACGGCGGAGTAGAAGCGGATGGTGTCGGCGAGCACCTCGTACCGGTCGGCGTCCGCGTGGGCCTGCTGGAGAGCGGCCTCGAAGGCGCTGATGTCCACCGGCTCCGGCCAGGGGGTGCGGCGGTACTGCCGGTCGACGATCCGCTGCTTGAGCACCGTCCAGGCGTAGGCGTCCAGCCGGTCCATGTGCAGCATCCGCAGCCACTCGACCATGATCGACTCGAAGGCGGCGTCCACCGCTTCCTCGGCGGCCGCGTCCGTGCCCAGTTGAAGGAACGCGAACCGCATGTAGGCCGGGCGCCGGTCGGCGTGGAAGGCCCAGTACGACAGGCGCGCCGTCGGATCCCATTGGCTCATGGGGGTCGGCCGCCGTCGCCGGCTCGGCAGACCCACGGCTCCGCCACCGGACTCCTCCGGCCCGCTGCCATCGCTCACCGCTCCACCCCATCCCGTGTGCGCGGCAAGGAAATCAGCGCGGGCGCACTCTGAGGGCGTAGAGATGCAACCTGGGAGTATTACGTTCGGTGATGATCGACTGATGATCGATGTCGATCACACAAGGCCTCAACCAGCGCAAACGCATATGCCTCCCTCCTGTGCGTCCGGTCCGCCCGCCCGACGGGGGCGCACGGCGCGTGACCATGCCGGCGCGGGCGGCCGGGACTGACCGGGGGTCACGAACAGCGCCGGCGCCGGGTCGCCCGAAGCGGCCGGCAGCCGCCCGGAGCGGGCAGCGATCATCCGGAGCGGCCGGTGCTCGCCCGGGGCGGCCGGGTGCTCGCCCGCCCCGGACGGCGGTCCGGCGCCTCCTCACCCCGCTGTACCATGGCCGCAGCGCGAGGGCCGTGACGGAGAGGTCACAGCCCTCGCTTTTGCGTTACGCGCACTCCCGTCCACCCCGAAGAAATGCGGGGCGTGGCGTTTCGGCGGTTCGATACGATGAACCGCACGTCACGTCGTACCGGCATATACGAAATGGAGCATCCGAGGATGGCTCGACACCTGATCACCAGCGCGCTTCCCTACATCAACGGGATCAAGCACCTGGGCAACATGGTCGGGTCGATGCTTCCGGCGGATGTGTACTCCCGGTACCTCCGCCAGCGCGGCCACGACGTCCTCTACATCTGCGCCACCGACGAGCACGGCACCCCCGCCGAGCTCGCCGCCAAGGCCGCCGGCATCTCGGTCTCCGAGTTCTGCGCGCAGGCACACGACGCCCAGAAGGCGGTCTACGACGGCTTCGAGCTGTCCTTCGACTACTTCGGCCGCAGCTCCTCCGCTCAGAACGCCGAGATCACCCAGCACTTCGCGCGCCGCCTCCAGGAGAACGGCTTCATCGAGGAGCGCGCGATCCGGCAGGTCTACTCGCCGGTCGACGGCCGCTTCCTGCCGGACCGCTACGTCGAGGGCACCTGCCCGCACTGCGGCTACGACAAGGCTCGCGGCGACCAGTGCGAGAACTGCACGCGCGTCCTGGACCCCACGGACCTGATCGAGCCCCGCTCGGCCATCTCCGGCTCCACCGAGCTGGAGGTCCGCGAGACCAAGCACCTCTTCCTCCTGCAGTCCAAGCTGCAGCACGAGGTCGAGGCCTGGGTCGCGCAGCACGAGGAGGAGTGGCCTCAGCTGGCCTCCTCCATCGCACGCAAGTGGCTGACCGAAGGCCTGCACGACCGCGCGATTACGCGTGACCTCGACTGGGGCGTCCCGGTCCCGGCCGACACGTGGCCCGAACTGGCCGCCGACGGCAAGGTGTTCTACGTCTGGTTCGACGCCCCGATCGAGTACATCGCCTCGACCAAGGAGTGGGCGGACGCCGACCCGGCCCACCGCGACTTCAAGTCGTGGTGGTACGAGGCCGAGGACGTGCGCTACACCCAGTTCATGGCCAAGGACAACGTCCCGTTCCACACGGTGATGTTCCCCGCCACGGAACTCGGTGTGCGCGAGCCGTGGAAGATGGTCGACTACGTCAAGGCCTTCAACTGGCTGACGTACTACGGCGGCAAGTTCTCCACCTCGCAGAAGCGCGGCGTCTTCACCGACCAGGCGCTGGAGATCCTCCCGGCCGACTACTGGCGCTACTTCCTCATCGCCAACGCGCCCGAGTCCGACGACTCCTCCTTCACGTGGGAGCACTTCACCTCCACGGTGAACAAGGACCTCGCCGACACCCTCGGCAACTTCGTCAACCGTGTGCTCTCCTTCTCGCGCAAGCGCTTCGGCGACGACGTCCCGGCGGGCAACGCCGCCGGTGAGGCCGAGGCCAAGCTCGGCGCGCAGATCACCGAGCTGCTGGCCGAGTACGAAGGCCACATGGACACCCTCCAGTACCGCAAGGCGGCCGCCGCGCTGCGCGCCCTGTGGTCGGCCGGAAACTCCTACCTGGAGGAGAAGGCCCCCTGGCTGGAGATCAAGACCGACCCCGAGGGCGCGGCGCTCACCCTGCGCACCGCGATGAACCTCATCCACCTCTACTCGGTGGTCTCCGAGCCGTTCATCCCGGCCTCGGCGCGCGCCATGCGCTCCGCGTTCTCGCTCGCCGAGGACACGGCGACGTGGATCACCCCGGAGCAGGCCGCGTCCCTCGACGCGGTGCCGGCGGGGACCCCCTTCACCGTGCCGCCGGTGCTCTTCGCGAAGATCACCGAAGAGGACCTGGAGTCGTACCGGGAGCGGTTCGGCGGAAACCCGGACGCCTGAGCCTTCCGGGCGAGGAACTGACGCAGGGGCGCGACCCGTCGGGGTCGCGCCCCTGCGGCGTACCCGGGCGGGACGGCGGAGGCCTCACGCGAGGGCGGAAGTCCTGTCCGGCGCGTATCGAACCACCGTCTTGATCGTTTCTTCAGCGTAGTGCTCATTCCTGCTGCGGAATCGGGAGAACGCGCGGTGACCGCTTGGCAGTACTTCGCCGGGGCCGGCCTGGTGGCGGCGCTCTGCCCGCTGCACGGTCACGTGGCGGTCGCCGGAGACGGCCACGGGCGCGGCGCCCGGGTCGACCTGTGCGTTCCCGCCGGATCGGAGCCGGGGCCGCCCGCGCGGCCGTCGCCGTCCACCGCGCGGCCTTCGCCGAGGGTGACCCCGCCCGGCGCGGTGCGGCCGACGGTGCGCCACCCGGGACGGGGCCCGTTCCCGGCCCCGGTCCCCGTCCCTGTCCCCGTTACCCCGCAGGGGTCGGTGCCGGAGCCCGGGCCGGGGCCGACGGCGGAGGCGGTGGCCGGGGTGGCGCAGCCACCGGGGGATCCGCTGGAGGGGGCCGAGGCGGTCCGGGCGGCGCCGGGCGCAGCGCCGGCTCCGAGCCCGGGGGCAGCGCCGGCTCCGAGCCCGGGCGCAGCCGTGGCCGGGCCCGCGGGCCGCTTCCACGTGCGCCCGTACCACTCCTCCGCACTGGCGAGGCGCGGCCCGGACGGCATGTCCACCCTGATGCTCATGGTCGTCGTCACGACCCCGGCCGTGCTCGCGGCCGTCGCGCTGCGGCCCCGTTCCAAGAGCCGCAGCTGAACGCATCGTCCGTTCACTCAACCTACGGAGAACCCTCGTGTCCGAATGGCTGGTCCTGGCCATCGCCATGGCGCTCGTCTGCGCCCTCGTCTTCGCCTTCACCGCGCTCCGGCACCGCCGGGTCGCCGTCGACGAGGACACCAGCGAGACCCCCGACGTCATCGAGTACATGGTGATGATGGTCGGCGTGGTCTACGCGATCGTGCTCGGCCTGGCCATCGCGGGCGTCTGGGAGGCGCGCGGCGCCGCCGAGGACAGCGTGCGCCGCGAGGCCCAGTCGCTGTACGAGGTCACCCAGCGGGCGGACGTCTACCCGGCCGCCGTCCGCGACCGGATCCGGGGCGAGGTGAACGCGTACGTCTCCCACACCGTCAGCGTGGACTGGCCGCGGCTGGTCTCCGGGGAGGCCGCGTCCACCGAGGGCGGCGCGCTGCTCGGCAAGCTGCGCGGGGACGTCACCCACCAGAACCCGGGCAACGAGCTCCAGGCGCAGGCCTACCAGCCGCTGCTGGACCACATCGCGGCCGCCGACGACGCCCGGCACGAGCGGACGCAGAGCGACGCGTCGACCCTGCCGGGCGTGGTGTGGCTGGGGCTGGTGGTGGGCGGACTGGTGACGGTCGGACTGATCTTCGCCCTGCAGATCCGGCGGTCGGGGCGCGAACTGCTGCTGGCGGGGCTGTTCAGCGCGCTGATCGTGTTCCTGCTGTTCATGGTGTGGAGCTTCGACGCGCCCTTCGGCCGGGAGGGGATCGACTCGGCCGCGCCGTTCGAGGACCTGTTCCCGGCGCTGTCCCTGGCGGCCGGAGGCTGATCCGGCGGGGACCGATCCGGCCGGGGCTGTTCCGGCCGAAGCCCGCCCACGGGGCGCGCCCCCGCGGACCGGGCGCGGCCCGGCGGCGGTCCTCAGACGCCCGACAGGGACGCCTGCCGCCGGAATTCGGCCACGACCGGCGAGTTCCGCAGGGCGTGGGAGATGCGTACGAGGTCACGCGGACCGTCGGCGGCCGGCGGGACCCCTTCCTCGCTGGCCCCGATGACCCGGCCCTCGGGGTCGGCCGACCGGGCCCGTACGGCCGCCGCGACCATGGCCGCGTCGGCGACGGCCCGGGCGGTCTCCTCGTCGGAGCCGGCGGCCAGGGCCCGCGCGAGGGCGTCGTCCCGGTGGCTCTGGTCGAAGTACGGGCCGAGGTGCAGGAACCCGTCGTGGATGTCGGACTCGCGCTGGATCATCCGGAGCTCTGCTGCGGACCACCAGGCCATCCGCACGCAGGGGGCGCCGCCGGGCCCCGAGGTGCGCACCTCGTGCCAGAGCGTGCCGAGGCGCCGGTAGGTCGACCAGTTCTGCCAGCTGTCCGAGAGGCGCTGGAACACCAGCGGGAGCACGAAGCCGACCGCGCTGATGTTCGCCCCGATCGATGCCACGGGCGGAGCCACGGACGTGCTCAGCCAGTCCAGGTCGTGCCCCGTCCAGCGGGCGACGACGGCGGTCATCTTGGTGGCGTCGTAGCTGAGGTTGAAGAGGTAGCCCAGGACGATGATCATCAGGCCGGTCCGGAGCCAGCCGCGCACCTGGAGCGACCAGCGCCAGCACATCGCGACCATCACGAAGGCGGCCACGTTGTGGGCCACCAGGTAGAGGGCGATCAGCTCCCGCATGAAGGGGGTGTTGGCGTAGTACGTGTCGAAGTCCCGCAGCCGCTCGACGGGGGCGTCACCGAGGGCGAACAGCAGCGTCAGCGCCACGATCACGACGGAGTAGCCGATGATCCAGCGGCGTGAGACGCGCCGGGTCTGCTCGGGCGGCCCGCCGCGCCAGTTGACGATCAGCACCAGGCAGGCCGCGCTGAAGGCGGTGATCAGGCAGTAGACGAGCGGGGCGGAGAAGTTGGGGATTCCGGTCCAGCGGTTGACCGCCTCGATGGTGGGCGGGGCGGCGAAGGTGAAGACCGCTCCGGCCAGGGTGAGCAGGGCGCAGACCGATCGCAGGAGCGGGTCACGCCAGTTGTTCTTGAGCGCCGGCAGCTTGAAGGCGAGTGCTACCGCCATCGCGGCTGCCGGTGTGTAGTAGTCCTGGCCTCTCAACGGTCGTTCCTGTGCCCCCGGTATCCGAGCGCGGCCTCGATGCGGCCGGCCAACTGATCACGCTGTGCCGGTGCCCGGTGGCTCGCCGAACCGGCGAGCCAGGTGCGGCACCTGCTGCCCAGCAGTAAACCGAACGTCTCCGCTTCGGTCTCCTCCTGGACGTCGGCGCGCGTGCGCGCGGCGACGCGCCGGACGGTCTCGCCGATGTCGGCCTCGTCCGACAGCAGCCGGGCGGCGACGGCGGCGCCGTCGACGTGGTGGCTGCAGTGGCCGGCCTTCATGTGCCACAGCTCGTGACCGAGGATCACCAGCTGATGGTCGGGTGCGGTGCGTTCCTCGATGACCACCAGATCGCGGTCCGCCATGTCGAGCCACAGGCCGCTGGCCGTCCCCGGCGGGAACGAGGCCATCCGGAACTCCACCCGGCGGCCGCGGTGCTTGCTCATGCCCTCGCAGAGGGCGGCGTAGAGGTCTACGGGCTCCACGGGCGCGGTCAGCGTGATGCCGGCCACCAGTTCCCCGCACAACCGCCGCTGCTCTCTGCCTATGCTCACCGTTCTCCCCGTCGGCGCGGATCCGGATCAGGACTCAAGGATCAGACCCAGAATTTCGACTGGGTCAGGATTCGTTCGGTTTGACGCTCTCGAGAAGCATGTCCAGCCATTCGGTCACCTTGTCCCGGTGCTTGTCGCTGGGCAGTTGGGCGGCTCGCCAGGCGATGCCGCGTACGCCGTGGTTCTGCAGGAGTCTTGCCAGCGGATCGCCGGTCGAAGCGGCCTGGGCCGGTACGGTTTCCCGCGCGCGGCCCGCGAAGTCCTGGAGCAGCTGCTGCTCGGTCCGCTGGAGGGCGTCCGTGAGGGCGTCCGAGTCGTGCGCGGTGAGGAAGCCGGCGTGCACTCCGAAGAAGCGCTGGATCGCGTCGCAGTGCTCCATCGTGGGCCTGCGGTCGCCGTTGATCAGCGCGCCGGCCTGCTGACGGGACATCGCTGCACCGTCCGCGATCTCCTGCTGCGTGTAGCGGCGGCCATTGGGCTTGACGCGCGTGCGCCGCAGGAGGTCGAGCCGCTGCAAGAACCGGGTCTGGAGGTCGGGTTCACCTGCAGGCCGTCCGTCCAGCAGGGTCCGCACCACGTCGGCGGGAACCCCGGAGGCCTCGGAGAGGCGGCGCAGGTCGAAGACCTGGTTCAGGTCGCGGCCCATCTTGCCCGCGAGTTCGGCGACGCGCGTGACGGTGGCTGCCAGGTGCGCGTTGGCCACCGCGACGGGAGCCGGGAAGCCGTCTGTCACCAGTGGTTCTCCTAGATCGCGCGGGTTCGGGGGGCGGGCACGTGGTCGGCTTCTGGAATCTATCCGGTCTGTGTCTGTAGGGCTAGAACTTGCCACAGCTGTGGCGGGAATGAGCTGTCAAGAGGCTGGAATTGCCACAATAGTTGACACTCGAATGAAGTCGGTAGCAGGATCGCCACACGGAAACGAAGATCCAGACCGTAAAAAAAGAGGGGGAGCTCTCGGTGCCACATCTCGCAGCGGTGGGCCCGTCCGACGGCCTCGCCCACATCGGTGGGGAGCGCCTCGCGGGCGAGGAGTCCGCACGCGGCGCCGTGCGGTCGGAGCGACGCAAGGAGATTTTGCGCCAGCGCCGGGAGGAACTGGGGCTGAGCCAGGAGGACTTGGCCGCACGCCTGCGCATCAGCGTGCGTGCGTACGGGAACTGGGAGCGCGGCCTGGTCAAGGAGTGGACCGACCGCAAGCTGCTCGCCCTGGCCGAGGCCCTGGAGATGAGCGAGCGCCAGTGCTTCTGGCTCTTCCGGGTCATGGTCGACCGCGACCCGCCGCCGACCTGGCGGGCGGCCGAGGAGACCCGGCTGCCCGACGATCCGGCACAGCGCGACTACCTGTGCGACTACGCGGCGCTCATGGAGGCCGTGCCCTACCCGAGTTTCCTCGTGGACCACCGCTGGGACGTGGCCCTGACCAACTCGGCGTTCGACCGGCTCTTCCAGTCGGTCCGCCCGCACCCGACCGCCCTGCCGGACGACAACTTCCTGCGCTTCGTGCTGTTCCACCCGGACGCCGCGGCCGTGCTGGAGGACCACGAACCGGCCTGGTGCGTACCGCTGCTGGCCCGGTTCGCGACCGCGCTGGCCGCGACACCGGAGGACGAGGGCCTGCGCAGCATCCGCCAGGAGGTGGCCCGCGACCCGTTCATGGAGGCCGCCTACCGGTACGGGGTACCGCACTGGCTGACCACGCACGGGGCGCAGGCGGCCGAGCAGGACGGGGCCGTGCGCACGGTGCGCCACCCCGATCCGGGCTGGGGTCTGGTGCGCTGCCGGGTGGTGGCGGAATCCAGCCGGATGCTCGACGGGATGGGGCTGACCCGGATGACCATGGTCCTCTCGGCGCCGCAGGGCCTGCCGACGGGTCCGGTCCGGGGCGCCGCGGGCGCGCAGCCGCACCAGGTACCGCGTCTGCGGGCCGTGCCGTCGCCGGTGGACTGACCCGGCGGGGGAGAGCCGGTGGACCGGCCCGGCGAGGGAGACTGGTGCCACGGAACGTGGCATTGCGAAGGGCGGTAGGGGCGTGCGGCTGACGATCCTCGGCGGGGGCGGCTTCCGGGTACCGCTCGTCTACGGAGCCCTGCTCGGCGACCGTGCCGAGGGCAGGGTGTCGCACGTGACCCTGTACGACGAGGACCCCGGCCGGCTGCGCGCCATGGCGCGGGTGCTCGCGGACCAGGCCGACGGCATCGCGGACGCCCCGGCCGTCACGGCCACCACCGATCTCGACGAGGCCCTGCGCGGCGCCGACTTCGTCTTTTCGGCCATTCGTGTCGGGGGGCTGGAGGGGCGGGCCGCGGACGAGCGGATCGCCCTCGCCGAGGGCGTGCTGGGCCAGGAGACGGTCGGCGCGGGCGGCATCGCCTACGGGCTGCGGACCGTTCCGGTGGCCCGCGAGATCGCGCGCAGGGTGGCGCGGATCGCCCCCGGGGCCTGGGTCATCAACTTCACCAACCCGGCGGGCGTGGTCACCGAGGCCATGGCCGAGGAGCTCGGCGACCGGGTCATCGGGATCTGCGACTCCCCGGTCGGGCTCGGGCGGCGCATCGCCCGGCTGCTCGGAGCGCGGCCGCAGGAGGCCTGGATCGACTACGTCGGCCTGAACCACCTGGGCTGGGTGCGCGGCCTGCGGATCGACGGCCGGGACGAGCTGCCCCGGCTGCTGGCCGACACCGGGGCGCTGGAGTCCTTCGAGGAGGGCCGGCTGTTCGGCGCGGACTGGCTGCGCTCGCTCGGCGCGGTCCCGAACGAGTACCTGCACTACTACTACTTCAACCGTGACACCGTACGGGCGTACCAGGAGGCCGAGCAGACGCGCGGGGCGTTCCTGCGCGACCAGCAGCGCGCCTTCTACGCCGAGGCAGGGCGGCCCGAGCGGGGCGCCGGGGAGGCGCTGGCCGCCTGGGACCGGACGCGGGCCGAGCGCGAGGCCACGTACATGTCCGAGAACCGCGCGGTCGCGGGCGTCGGCGGGCGCGACGAGAGCGACCTGGAGTCGGGCGGCTACGAGAAGGTGGCCCTCGCCCTGATGCGGGCCATCGCCCGGGACGAGCGCGCCACCCTGATCCTGAACGTCCGCAACCGCGGCACGCTCGCCGTGCTGGACGCGGAGGCGGTCATCGAGGTGCCGTGCCTGGTCGACGCCAACGGGGCCCACCCGTTCGCCGTCGACCCGCTGCCGCTGCACGCGGTCGGCCTGGTGACCTCGGTCAAGGCCGCCGAGCGGGAGGTCCTCGCGGCCGCGGCCGGCGGATCGCGGGCCGACGCGGTCAAGGCCTTCGCACTGCACCCGCTGGTGGACTCGGTCGTGGTGGCCCGGCGACTGGTGGACGCGTACGCGGCGGAGCATCCGGGGCTGGGCTACCTGCGCCGGTAGCCCCCTCGCGCCCGCCGGCGGCCGCTCTTGCCCCGACCCGGACGGGCTAGTGCCGCATGCGGCCGGGCGGGGCCGCTGTGAGAGTGCGAAGTGTGACCACAGCCGAAGGCGCAGCACCCGCCGTATCCGCAGCGGCACCGCCCCTCGTGCTCGACCGGCGCAGGCGCAACGTCATCTTCGGCACGATCATGCTGGGGGTGCTGCTCGCGGCCCTGGACCAGACGATCGTGGGCACGGCCCTGCCGACCATCGTGGCGGACCTCGGCGGCGGGGACCACATGTCGTGGGTCGTGACGTCCTACCTGCTCACCGAGACGGTCGCGACGGTGCTCGTGGGCAAGTTCGGCGACCTCTTCGGCCGCAAACGGGTCTTCCAGATATCCGCCGTCGTCTTCATCACCGGGTCGTTCCTGTGCGGCCTGGCGGGCAACATGACCCTGCTCATCGTCTGGCGGGGCCTCCAGGGCATCGGCGCCGGCGGACTGATGGTCACTTCGATGGCGCTCATCGCCGACGTGGTCCCGCTGCGCGAACGCGGCAAGTACCAGGGCGCGATCGGCGCCGTCTTCGGCGTCGCCACGGTGATCGGACCGCTGCTCGGCGGACTGTTCACCGACCACCTGACCTGGCGCTGGGCGTTCTACGTCAACGTGCCGATCGCGATCCTGGTCGTGGTGGCCGCCGCGCGGACGATCCCCTCCGTACGCGCCGTCGGCAAACCGGTCATCGACTACCTGGGCATCGCGCTCGTCGCGGCCGGCGCGAGCGCGCTCATCCTGGCCACGAGCCTGGGCGGTAACGAGTACGCCTGGGACTCGGCGCTCATCATCGGGCTCTTCGTCGGCGGCGCCGTGGCGCTGGCGCTGTTCTGCCTGGTGGAGACACGGGCCGCGCAGCCGATGCTGCCGATGCGGCTGTTCCGCAACCCCGTCTTCGCGGTCTGCTCCGTCCTCAGCTTCGTCGTCGGGTTCGCCATGCTCGGGGCGATGACCTTCCTGCCGACGTACCTGCAGTACGTGGACGGGGATTCGGCCACCGTCTCGGGCGTACGGACGCTGCCGCTGGTCATCGGCCTGCTGATCGCGTCGGTCTTCAGCGGCAGCGTGACGAGCAAGACCGGCCAGTACCGGATCTTCCCCATCGTCGGCAGCGCCGTGATGGGCCTGGGGCTCTACCTGCTGTCACGGATGGGACCGCGGTCCGGCGTCTGGCGGGAATCGCTGTACATGTTCGTCCTCGGCGTGGGCATCGGCCTGTGCATGCAGGTGCTGACCATCGCCGTCCAGAACACCGTGGACTACGCGGACCTGGGCACCGCGACCTCGGGCGTCACCTTCTTCCGTACGCTCGGCAGCGCGTTCGGGACCGCCGTCTTCGGCACGATCTACGCCAACACCCTGACGCCCGCGCTGGCGGCGGCCGTCGAGGAGGCGGCACGGGCCACCGGAGAGGACCCGCTGCGGCTGGCCACGGAGGCACAGAGCCCGAAGGGCGTGCACGGGCTCGATCCGGCGGCGGCCGGCCCGGTCATCGACGCGTACGCGGACGCCCTGCAGACCGTGTTCCTGTGGACCGTGCCGGTGGCGGGGGTCGGCTTCGTCGTCGCGCTGTTTCTCAAACAGGTCAAGCTGCGCGACAGCGCCCGGGCAGGTTCCACGGACATGGGCGACGGCTTCGGCTCGCCCGCCACGGCCTCGGGCGATTCGGCGAAGCTGCTGGAGCTGGCGGTCGGCAAGCTGGTGCGGACCATGGGGGCGCGGACGGCGCGCGGGATCGTCGACGCCTCCGACACCCGGCTGGACATGGCGGGCGCGTGGACGGTGATGCAGGTGGACCTGATGACCCGCACGGTCGGCCACGCGAGCCTCGGATTCATCGCGGCGCGGCGGCACCTGCCCCCGGAGGTGCTTCTGCCGGTCTTCGAACGGATGGTGGAGGAGGGCTACCTGACGCGGCAGAACGGCTTCTACGCGCACACCCCGGCGGGGGAGCGGGAAGCGGCCGTCATCTCGGGCGCGTGGGCCAAGTGGCTCGGAGACCAGTTGGAGAAGGACCGCGGGCGGCCGCGCAGCGCGGAACTGCGGGCGGCGGCGGACGCGATCGCGAAGCGCCTGCTCGCGGAGGACCTGGGCGACGGCAACTTCGCCCCGCGGGCGATGGCGGGGCCGCCGTAGGCGCGCGAGGACGGGGGCGGGGCGGGCGGGGCGGGCCGACGGGAACGAGCCAAGAGGGACCGGAACACGAATCCGAGGGGAACTTCCGGGTGGGCGAAGGCGTCTGACCAGGTGAAGGCTGAGGATCTACGGGGGAGCCGGGCATGACGATCACGCTGGCGGAGGAGATCACGCTGCTGTCACTGGACGACGAGTCCGGTGCGGTCAAGCAGCGGCAATCGGTGGGCTGGGCCGTGGCGGGCGCCATCCTGCTCGAACTGGTCGTAGCGGAACGCGTCCTGGTGTCGGGCAAGTACCTGGAGCTGGTGGACTCCTCGCCCACGGGGGAGGAACTGCTCGACGGCAGGATCCCCCTGATGCGGACCTGGATGCGCGGCCGGAGCAAGCGCCGGGTGACCGACTGGCTGACGAAGGACCAGGCCAGGGCCATCGCCGCCGCGGTGGAGCGGCTGAGCGGGCGTGGTGTGGTGGTGGAGGAACGGCGCAAGGCACTCGGGGTCTTCCCCGTGCGCCGCTTCCCGGAGGCCGACGGCGCGGTCGAGCGCGCGCTGCGCGAGCGACTCGCGTCCGTCGTCCTCAAGGGCACCGAGCCGGACGAGCGCACGGCGGGCCTCATCGCCCTGGTGCATTCGGCCAAATTGCACGGGCTGGCCTTTCCGGGCCGCCCGCGCAAAGAGATCTCCGCGCGGATGGCGGAGATAGCCGAGGGGCAGTGGGCGGCCGAGAGCGTCCGCGCCGCGATCCGCGACATGCAGATGGCGATGGCGGCGATCACCGTGGTGACGGCCGCGGCGGCCGGCTAGGCCGTTGACGACACGGCATGGCTAGGCCGGCGTGATCGGGTAGTCGTGTGAGGGCACGGGCGGCAGGGTCGCCGCGAGTTCGGGTCGCCAGACGCGCAGGACCGCCGCGGACGGGGGGTAGAGGGCCTCCGGGAGTTCCGTCGGGGCGAACCACGCCCATCGGGCGATCTTGTCGGGTTCGGTGACCGAAGGGGTGCCCTCGGCGGTGGTCGTGACGGCCGAGGCGGTCAGGCGGGTGATGCCGGAGGTCGCCTCGATCTGCGCCGACAGGATCCGCATCCCCTCGGGGTCGGCCCTCAGATCCGTCTCCTCGGCCAGCTCGCGGGCGGCGGCCTGCTCGAATCCCTCGCCGGGATCGACCTTGCCGCCGGGCAGCTCCCAGCGGCCGTCGTGCGCCTGGCCGAGCAGCACCCGGCCGTCCGAGCCGACCACGATCACGCCGACGCCGACGACCGCGTTGGGCCGGGGGGTGGCGCGCACGGTGCGTTCGGGTCGGGCGGGGGGCTGCGTACTCATGGGCGTCCTTCGGAGCGGGTGGTGGTGCGGGTGTGGACGCGGATGCGCTCCCTCGCCTTGCCCGGCGGCTCCATTTGCCGTTTGGCGAGCGCCGTTTGTCAAACGGGGCTCGGCCGACCGGGGTTCGCGGCGCGGCGCGGGATGACGTGGGCGACGACTGCCCCTGGCGGGCCAGACCCTTCGCATAGGACAACTGTGCGGGTTTCGGTCAGGCTCCGCCCGCGCAGGATCCCGGCGGTCTGATCGTCGTACGGCTCATCGCTCAGGGGGCGCAATGGCACATGTGCTGATTATCGGCGGGGGCGTCGGGGGGCAGGCCACGGCACTGCTCGCGGCACGCCACGGACACACCGCCGAGCTCTTCGAACGCGATACGAGAGCCCCCGGCACCGCACTCGACCGGGACTTCTTCGGCTGGCGCCGGCCGACCGTTCCGCAGGCCGGCCATCCGCACGCGCTGCTCGGTGCCGCGCGCAACCTGCTGCGCGACGAACTGCCCGACGTCCATGCCGAGATGCTCCGGCTCGGGGCGCGGGAGCGGCACGAACTGGACTGGTTCGACGTACGGCCACCGGCGCGGCCGGGCGACGACGACCTCGTCATGCTCCAGGCGCGGCGGATCGTGCTGGAGAGCGCGCTGGCCACGGCGCTGCGCGCCGAACCCGGGGTGGTCGCACGGTACGGGGAGCCGGTGACCGGACTGGCCACGGCCGGAAGCGGCGGGGCCGGGGGAGGGACGGACCCCGAGCCGGTGCACGTGACGGGTGTGACCACAGAGGTGGGAGCGTACGCGGGGGACCTCGTCGTGGACGCGGGCGGCCGGCGCGGCGGCGCCGACCGGTGGCTGGCGGCCGCCGGTTGCCGGCCCGGCGTCGTGGAACGCCACCGCACCGGCCTCGCCTACTTCTGCCGCTGGTACCGGCTGCCCGAAGGCCGGGAGGAGGGCCCGCGGCGGCCCTGGGCGGTGTCCGGCGGAGCCTTCGCCGGCTGCGCGGTCTTCCCGGCCGACAACCGGGTCTTCGCGGTGGCGCTGTTCGTGCACACCGAGGACCCCACTCGCTCCGCGCTGCGCGACCCCGCGGTCTTCGAGGCCGCCGCGCGGGCCTTCCCGCCCGGTGCGGCCTGGCTGGCCCTGGGCGCCGAGCCGCTGTCGGACGTAACGGCCACGGCGGGCCTGGACAACCGCTGGAGTTCGCTCGTCGACGGGCGCGGCCCGGTCGTGCGCGGGCTCGTGCCCGTCGGTGACGCCGTCACGCACACCAACCCGACCCTGGGGCAGGGCACTTCGCTGGCGCTGTGGGCCGCGAGCAGAGTGGCCCGCACGGCGCACCAGGACCCGGGATCGGCCCGGTTCGCCGCCCAGTACCACGGGTGGGCGGTCCGCACGCTCAAGCCGTGGTTCGACTTCCAGGTCGTCGCGGACGAGGCCGTCGGGGAGCGGTTCGCGGCCCGGGCGGGGCGTTCGGGGGCGGCCCGCGACGCGGCGGCGCTGTTCGAGTGCGCGCTGGAGGACCCCGAGGTGATGCGCACCCGGGCCAGGATCCGCCACCTGGCCGGTCCCCCGGAACGCGCCTACGCGGATCCGGCGATCAGGGCCAGGGTGGCGCGGTGGCTGGCGGAGCGGCCGCACTACGTCCCGCACGACGCGGGTCCGAGCCGCGCGCAGTGGGAGGAACTCACGGCGGGGTGACGGCGTCGCCGGGTCCGGCGGTTCCGAGCACCTCGGCGAGGTCGTAGCCGACGACCTCCTCCAGCTGGGCGTACGTACAGCTCCGCGGCTCCCGGTCGGGCCGCATGCGGCGGAACTGCGCGGTGTGCCGGAAGCGGTCGCCCTCCATGTGGTCGTAGGCCACCTCGCAGACCCACTCGGGGCGCAGCGGCACCCAGGACAGGTCCTTCTTCCCGGTCCAGCGGCTCTGAGCCCCGGGGAGCCGGGCGGTCTCGTGGGCGGCCTCCTCCGCCCAGGCCGCCCACGGGTGGCCCTGCGGGTCGGGCATCCGCAAGGGTTCCAGTTCCTCGATCAGCTCGGCGCGGCGTTTCATCGGGAAGGCGGCGCAGACGCCCACGTGCTGGAGGGTGCCGGCGTCGTCGTACAGGCCCAGGAGCAGCGATCCGACAATCGGACCGCTCTTGTGGAAACGGAAACCCGCGATGACGGCGTCGGCCGTACGCTCGTGCTTGATCTTGAACATGAGACGGGCATCGGGCCGGTAGGGGAGATCGAGGGGTTTGGCGACGACCCCGTCGAGCCCGGCGCCCTCGAACTGCTCGAACCACTCCTGCGCGAGCGCGGCGTCGGTGGTGGCGGGCGCGAGATGGACGGGGGGCCGGGCGGTGGAGAGCATGCGGGTGAGCGCGGAGCGGCGGTCGGCGAGCGGCAGCTCGAGCAGTGCCTCGTCGCCGAGCGCGAGCAGATCGAAGGCGACGAAGCCGGCCGGGGTCGTCTCGGCGAGCATCTTCACGCGGGACGCAGCGGGATGGATCCGCTCGCTCAGCCGGTCGAAGTCCAGCCGCGAGCCATGGATGAGGATGATCTCACCGTCGACCACGCAGCGGTCCGGCAGATTGGCCTTCAGCGCCGTCACCAGCTCCGGGAAATACCTGGTCAGGCTCTTGCCGGTACGGCTGCCGATCTCGATCTCGTCCCCGTCGCGGTGGACGATCGCGCGGAAGCCGTCCCACTTGGCCTCGTACTGCATGCCAGGTGGGATCTTGGCAACGGACTTGGCGAGCATCGGCTTCACGGGTGGCATGACCGGCAGATCCATGTCTCCGATTCTGCGGTGGTACGCCCGGACGCGCTCGGTGTGCGGGCCCGGCCGGGCCCGCCTACCGTGGCGCACATGGGTGCTGCGGGCAAGGCGATCGAGCTGGAGGCGGGCGGCCGGACGGTCAGGCTGTCCAGCCCGGACAAGGTGTACTTCCCCGAGCGCGGCCTCACCAAGGGGGACGTGGCCGCCTACTACCTCGCGGTCGCCGACGGAATCACCCGCGCCCTGCGCGACCGTCCCACGACCCTGGAACGGTTCCCGGAAGGGGTGGAGGGCGAGTCCTTCTTCCAGAAGCGGGCCCCGAAGAACCTGCCCGACTGGATTCCGACCGCCCACATCGCCTTCCCGAGCGGCCGCACCGCCGACGAGATCTGCCCGACCGAGCCGGCCGCCGTCCTGTGGGCCGCCAATCTGGGCTGCCTCACCTTCCACCCCTGGCCGGTGCGCCGGAACGACACCGACCGGCCCGACGAACTGCGCATCGACCTGGACCCGCAGCCGGGCACCGACTACCACCACGCGGTCGCGGTCGCCCACGAACTGCGCGCACTGCTGGACGAACTGGGCCTGCGCGGCTGGCCCAAGACATCGGGCGGACGCGGCCTGCACGTCTTCGTGCCGATCGCGCCCCGCTGGACCTTCACGGAGGTCCGCCGGTGCGCCATCGCGATCGGCCGCGACCTGGAGCGCCGGATGCCGGGGAAGGTCACCACCGCATGGTGGAAGGAGGAGCGCGGCGAGCGGATCTTCATCGACTACAACCAGACGGCGCGCGACCGCACGATCGCCTCGGCCTACTCCGTCCGGCCCCGCCCGCACGCCCCGGTCTCCGCACCGCTGCGCTGGGACGAGCTGGACTCGGCGGAGCCGCGAGACTTCGACATCGTGACGATGCCGGCGCGCTTCGCGGAACTGGGCGACCTGCACGCGGACATGGACGAGCACGCCTTCCCCCTGGACACCGCCCTGGAGCTGGCCGACCGCCAGGAACAGGATCATGGCCTGGGCGACATGCCGTACCCCCCTGACTACCCGAAGATGCCGGGCGAGCCGAAGCGGGTCCAGCCGAGCCGTGCCAAGCACGACGACTAGGCCGTCTCGTTCGGATCTTGTCGGCCCGGCAAGATCCGAAAGAGACGGCCTAGCCGTACCGATCGGGGGAGTCAGAAGGAGACGGCGTCGCGGATGAGCGGGCACGTCATGCAGTGCCCGCCACCGCGCCCGCGCCCGAGTTCGGCACCGACGGTGGTGATGACCTCGACACCGGCCTTGCGCAACAGCGTGTTGGTCGCGGCGGTGGACCGTCCGCCGATCAGGAAGTCGGCCAGCTCGCGCGGGGTGAGGGTCTCCAGGAAGGACCTGGTGTCGTCGAGGAGGCCGAGACCGACTTCGTTCGCGGTGATCTTCCGGTCGAGGAGCCAGGTCCTGGCGCCGGGCACCGCCATGGTCTCGCCGAGCAGGTCGTGCAGCTCGACGACCTCGACGCCGCGCTGGGTGAGCTTGTTGACGAAGTCCGCGTGATCGCGCTGGGCGTTCTCCACCCCCATGACGTCGTCGAAGAGCAGGTCGTCCGCGTTGGTGGGGGTCAGACGCCGGTGCCCCGCGCTGCCGGCTGTGACGGAGTGATCGAGCGGCGTACGCACATCCCCGCCAACGCCTCCACGCCCGACGGCGAGACGACGCTGGACGAGTGCCTGCTGAAGGCGGCTCTCGAGACCCGCCGCGCGATCCTCGCGGACGGTCGCCGGCAGGCCTCCGGCCCGCGTCCCCGCCCCGGAGCTGCGCTCAGCGCGTCCGGTACACCCGCAGCTGCGAGACCTCGTAGGACAACTCCGTGACTCCGGGCTCCGGCGACGGGTGGTACCTGCCCGCGGAGACCGAGAGGTTGACGATGAGGTAGGCGGACCAGCCGCGGCCGACTCCCCTGCCGTCACTGAAGACCCGGGCGCCGTTGACCCACCAGACGACCGAACTCCTCCCGAAGTCGACCTTCAGGTCGATCCACCCTCCGGGCCGGATTGCCGGGTCCCGGTAGTAGCGGTGTGCCTCCCGGATGTGGTTGGAGAGTTCCAGCAGGTCCGGGTTGTCGGGGTGGTACTCGAAGACGTCGATCTCCTGGCCGCCGTCGCGCCAGGTCCAGATGGCAGGCCACGCGCCCGGCTGCACCGGCAGTTTCACCCGCGCCTCCAGCACGTCGCCGGTGCGCACCCTGAAGTCCTCGTCGCTGCCCTCGGTGGTGAGGAGCCCGCTGTCCCAGTAGCCGTCGGAGCGCGGCGTCGCACGGAAGACCCCGCCGCGGCTGTAGGCGGGGTCGGCGACGAGGTGGTCCAGCTTGTTGTCGCCCGGGTTGACCGGGCCGCCGTCGGGATACGCCCACGAGTGGCCGGCGATCCACTGGGCGGGGGAGGTGAAGTCGGCGGTGAAGACGGGGGTGCGGCGGGGGCGGACCAGGCGCCGCAGCCCTTCGAGCATGTCCGAGACCATGACTGAAATGTGCCCGCCAGAACTCGCCGCACACTCTTGATCTCACTCAGAGCAATCATGTGATAACTCTAAGCGTCCACCGTGTCGGGTCCGTCAGGGGTGAACCGTCGCCGGCCCGGTTCGCGGAACCCGCCCGCCGGCCGGGCCTCGCGGCAGGCGTGCTCCCGATAGCGCGTCCGCGTGTTGATCAGGCGTTGATCGGACGTCCATCGGCGGCGGACAGGCTCTGCGGCATGTCGATGAACACCACCGCCGCCGCTACCGCCACCGGCGCCTCCGCCTGGTACGAGCTCGCCCTCTGTGCCCAGACGGGCCCGGGCTTCTTCTTCCCGGAGCCCGGATCCTCGCTGCGCGACGCGAAGCGGCTGTGCGGCGCCTGCGAAGGCCGGACCGCCTGCCTGGAGTACGCCCTGGCCAACGACGAGCGCTTCGGCGTCTGGGGCGGCCTGTCGGAGGCCGAACGACAGGCGCTGCGCCCCCGCCGTCCCTGACCTCGCGCCGGCGCGGCGGCGGGCCTCACGCCTCGGGCCGCGTCGCAGCGCGAAACCCCGGCAGAGCGGGCTCTGCCGGGGTTTTCGTCGTCGGCTGCCCGGGCGGGCGGAGCCTCAGGCCTTGCGGGCCGCGATGCGCGCCGCGCGGGCGGCCAGGCGCTCGTCGAACTTGCGGGCCTCGGAGTCCAGGCCGTTCATGAAGAGCCCCAGCTCGTCCTGGGCCTTCTGGCCGTCGGGGCCGAGGCCGTCGATGTCCATGATCTTCAGGAAGCGGATCACGGGGCTCAGTACGTCGTCGTGGTGGATCCGCAGGTTGTAGACCCCGCCGATCGCCATCTGTGCGGCCATCCGCTCGAAGCCGGGCATGCCGTGTCCCGGCATCCGGAAGCCGACCACGACGTCCCGCACGGCCTGCATCGTGAGGTCCGGGGCGAGCTCGAAGGCCGCGCCCAGCAGGTTGCGGTAGAAGATCATGTGCAGGTTCTCGTCCTGCGCGATGCGGGCCAGCATGCGGTCGCAGACCGGGTCACCGGACTGGTGGCCGGTGTTGCGGTGCGAGATGCGGGTCGCGAGTTCCTGGAAGGCCACGTACGCCACGGAGTGGAGCATCGAGTGGCGGTTGTCGGACTCGAACCCCTCCGACATGTGCTGCATCCGGAATGCTTCGAGCTTGTCCGGGTCGACGGCGCGCGAGGCCAGCAGGTAGTCGCGCATCACGATGCCGTGGCGGCCCTCCTCGGCGGTCCAGCGGTGCACCCAGGTGCCCCAGGCGCCGTTGCGGCCGAAAAGCGTGGCGATCTCGTGGTGGTAGCTGGGGAGGTTGTCCTCGGTCAGCAAGTTCACGACGAGCGCGATCTTGCCGATGTCGGTGACCTTGGACTGCTGCGGGTCCCAGGCCTCGCCGTCCTCGAAGAAGCCGGGGAAGTTCCGGCCGTCGCTCCACGGAACGTACTCGTGGGGCATCCAGTCCTTGGTGACCGCCAGATGGCGGTTGAGTTCCTTCTCGACCACCTCTTCCAGCGCGAACAGCAGCTTGGCGTCGGTCCACGCCTCCGAGCTGCCGAGGTGGGGAGAGGTGATCGTCACGGGTACTCCTGAGTGCAAAGCGAATTACCTACGGTTCCGTAGCCTACGGAGTCGTAGGTTAAGGGCGACATCAAGGCCAGCCAAGTCCCAGGCAGGCATCTGTCCGGTTACATCCAGTTATCTATGCAGATGGAAGGGGGGTCTGGCGGGCGCCGGAAGGGAGAAAGTCACGCCGACAGGTGGTCGGCCGTTCCTGCCTTGACGGCCGAGATCGGCGCGTGGAGGACGTCGATCGCGTCGGTGGTGTATGCGGCGGAACCGGTGGCACCGATGGACGCCTTCCCCCGATGCGGAGTCCGAAACGGAAACGGTCCGGCGCCTCGCCGCGGAAGGCCTCGTCCCGGGCGATGTCCGTCGCCCCCGGCGCGGCCGTCCGCCTGGCCGCCGGCGAACGCGTGGCGCCCACGGCGTCCTCTCCCCGGATCCGGCCGGGGCTCGGTCGGCGGACCGACCGGTCAGGGGTCCGCGCGGCGGCGTGGACGACATCGCCGGCCCCGCCGGCGGCAGTGCGCCGACGAGCGGAGCCGCTCCGGCGGCCCGCGGCGGCGCAGTGGCTTCATCTGCGAATCCGGCAACATCCACCGGGGCGAACCGTCCGGCCGTACGGTGTCCGGCCCGTCGATCGCGGCCGCGGCGCACGTGGAGGACTGCCCGGCGCCGGGGAAGCCGGCCGGCGGTGAACGGAACCGCCCGGACCGCGCTACGGGGGGCGCGCGGCGCCGTACGGTCCCCGCTCGTGCGGCACGCACCGCCGGACCTGTGCGGCGTGCGTACGGGGACGGGGCTCACCCCCGCCCCCCATGGGCCAGGTCCTGGGCCGTACTGCCGTTGCCGCGGTAGCCCCGCTCACATCGAGGCGCGGACCTCCTCGGCCGAGGTGGGCCGCAGTTCGCCGTCGAGCAGCAGCCACCGCGTGACGCCGATCGACTCCAGGAACGGCACGTCATGGCTGGCCACGACGAGGGCTCCCTCGTACGAGTCCAGCGCGTCCGTCAACTGGCGTACGGATCCCAGGTCCAGGTTGTTCGTCGGTTCGTCCAGCATGAGCAGCTGCGGAGCCGGCTCCGCCAGCAGCAGGGCCGCGAGCGTCGCCCGGAACCGCTCGCCGCCCGACAGGGTGGCCACCGCCCGGTCGGCCCGCGCGCCCCGGAAGAGGAAGTGCGCGAGGCGTGCCCGGATCGCGTTGTCCGTGGCGTGCGGCGCGGACCGCGCCACGTTCTCCACGACCGAGCGCTCGTCGTCCAGCACGTCGAGGCGCTGCGGCAGGAACCGCGTCGGCACGTGCGTCACCGATTCGCCGGACTGCGCGCGCAGTTCCCCGGCGATCGTCCGCAGCAGCGTCGTCTTGCCGGAGCCGTTGCGGCCCACCAGGGCGATCCGCTCCGGACCGCGCAGTTCCCATTCGCCCGGAACGCGGGCTCCGTGGGCCAGGTGCAGCCCGCTCAGGGTGAGCACGCGGCGGCCGGGCGGCACCCGGGTGGCGGGGAGCTCGATGCGGATCTCGGCGTCGTCCCGTACCGCCAGGGCCGCCTGGTCCAGCCGCTCCCGCGCTTGCGCCAGCCTCTGCGCGTGCATGATGCGGTGCTTTCCGGCCGACTCCTGCGCGGCGCGCTTGCGGGCGCCCATGACGATCTTCGGCTCGCGCTTGGTGTCGTTCATCTTCTGGCCGTACCGCTTGCGCCGGGCCAATTTGACCTGGGCGTCGGCCAGTTCCCGCTTCTGGCGCTGTACGTCGGCCTGTGCGACCCGGACCATCCGCTCGGCCGCCTCCTGTTCGGCCGCGAGCAGGGCCTCGTACTCGGTGAAGTTGCCGCCGTACCAGTGCACTTCACCGTCGTGCAGGTCGGCGATCTGGTCGACCCGCTCCAGCAGCTCCCGGTCGTGACTGACCAGGACCATCACCCCGGCCCAGGACTCGACGGCCGCGTAGAGCCGTTGGCGGGCCCGCAGGTCGAGGTTGTTGGTCGGCTCGTCCAGCAGCAGGACGTCCGGTCGGGCCAGCAGCAGGGAGGCCAGGCGCAGCAGTACGCATTCTCCGCCGGACAGTTCGCCGACGGTGCGGTCCAGGCCGATCCGGCCCAGGCCGAGTTGGTCGAGCGTGGCCAGCGCCCGTTCCTCCACGTCCCAGTCGTCGCCGACGGCCGCGAAGTTCGCCCCGGTGGCCTCGCCCGCCTCGATGGCGAGCAGAGCGGCCCGGGCGGCGTGGACGCCGAGAGCCTCGTCCACGCGCAGGGCGGTGTCGAAGGTGACCGACTGCGGGAGGTGCCCGATCGTGCCTGCGACGGTCAACTGGCCACTGGAAGGGGTCAGTTCACCGGCGATCAACTTCAGCAGGGTGGATTTCCCGGAGCCGTTGAGGCCGATCAGGCCGGTCCGGCCGGGGCCGACTGCCAGGTGGAAACCGTCGAAGACGGGGGTTCCGTCGGGCCAGTCGAAGGACAGGGCGGAACACGTGATGAATGAGGGAGCAGGACCCATGGAGGCCTCCAGGTTGCGTGAATGGTGCGTGCAACGTGGTGAGACAGCGGACCTGACCGTCGGCGGCCACCGTGTGGACGGTGGCGGCGGTGATGACGCGGATGACGCGGATGACGGGGGATCGGTGTCTCGGACCTCAGACGAGCAATGTCCTGCTCCGTTTCGACGGCAGTGGGGCGTCCACGAAGCTACGGGCGGCCCAGGGCCGGCCGCAATCGAATTGTGGGGAGGCGCCCGCGACGCGGCTCAGCAGGAGCCGCGCATCAGCTCGGCCAGGCTCTGGTCCATGTCGAGGTACAGGTGCTCCAGGCCGGGCAGCACGACGGTCGAGGCTCGTTCCAGGAAGCGGCGCAGTTCGGCGGTCACCATCAGCACGATGGCGACGCCCTCGGGAGCGTGGAACTCGACGGTCGTCCGGTCGGCGTCGTACGGGCGCACGCGCACGTCCCCGCAGCCGGCCGGGCGGTCCAGCCCGGCTTCCAGCAGCTCTCGGGCGAAGGTCCACGAGACCTCGACGCCCTCCAGGGTGGCGGGCGCGGGGAAGGCCATGCGGACGGCGAAGGGATCCGACCGGTCGTAGCAGAACGTGACCGGGATGGTGTCGACCTTCGGCGCGGTGGCAACCAGTCGGGCCTGCACGGCCTGCTCGATGACAGTGATCAAGGCTCGCTCCCTTGCGGCGGATCTTTCGCCGGGCCGTGGGTGGGGCCCGGCAACGGGATAGACGCCGGATTCGGGGAATCCGTGCACGCCAAATGGAGTGAGCTGTGTCACCGAGTGGCCGGAACCAGACCGTGCGATCGCACAGAGTGACGGAGGTGTGGGGAATTCAGGACGGTCGGCACGCTCCGGAGCGGTCGAAGTACGGCCGGTTCCCGATCACTCCACAGGCCCAAAGCATGCCCGCGAGATCAGGAAGGGCGGCTCAGGCCACCGGGTTCTCCCGTACCGTCGCCAGGTCCGCCGACGTCTTCGTCGCGATGAACTCGGTGATGCGGTAGGAGCAGACGCCCGCCACGCTGAAGGGGTCCTGGGTCGCGATCTTCTCGATCTCCGCGCGCGAGATTCCGCCGGCGAGGATGACGCCGCCGTCACGCGGGACCTTGCGGCCCGAGGCGAGGAAGATCCCGGCCGCGTAGTAGCCGTCCAGCCAGGCGATGTGCGCGTCCATCTCCTCTTCGACGGCTTCGACGGGTGCTGTGTAGGTGAGCTCCATGACGAACATGATCGCCAGGCTACTCTCGCACCACTATGACGAGTGCGAAGACCCCCGCCGACGAGGCCGAGGCCACGGCGGTACAAGACGAACTGCGCGGCCGTGTCGTACTGACCGAGGCCGGCCCCCCGCCCGGCGAAGGGCTGATCGCGGGGGTGGACGTCGCTTACGACGACGAGCGCGACCTCGTCGCCGCCGCGGCCGTCGTGCTCGACGCGGCCACCCTGCGCGTGGTGGAGGAGGCCACCTCCGTCGGCCGCGTCAGCTTCCCCTACGTGCCCGGACTGCTCGCCTTCCGCGAGCTGCCGACCGTCCTCGCCGCGCTGGACGCGCTGACCGTCACGCCCGGTCTCGTCGTCTGCGACGGCTACGGCCTCGCCCACCCCCGCCGCTTCGGCCTGGCCTGCCACCTCGGCGTGGTCACCGGGCTGCCCGCCATCGGTGTCGCGAAGAATCCGTTCACCTTCACCTACGAGGAACCGGGAGCCCGGCGCGGGGACACCTCACCGCTGCGCGCGGCCGACGGCGAGGTGGTCGGGCGTGCCCTGCGGACGCAGGACGGGATCAAGCCCGTGTACGTCTCCGTCGGACACCGCGTCTCGCTGGACAACGCCTGCGCGCACGCCCTCGCGCTGAGCCCCCGCTTCCGCCTCCCGGAGACCACCCGGCACTCCGACTCGCTGTGCCGGCGGGCCCTGCGCGAAGCCACCGCAGGGCCCGCCTGACCGTCCGGGCCACCGTCAGTCGGTGGCCGCCACCCGGAAGCGGATGCCCGCCTTCCGGAGCCGGTCCAGCAGGGCGTCGCCCATCGCCACGGCGGTGGTGAGCTGCCCGGAGGCCTCGGGCAGGGCGTCGTAGGCGAGGCAGAGCGCCGACTCCGCCAGCATCTTCGCGGTCTCCCCGTACCCCGGGTCGCCGCCCGACACCTCGGTGAAGACCCGGCGGCCGCCGCCCTCGCCCACGAACCGCACCGTGAACCAGCTGCGCGCCCGCCGCTCCGCGTCCGGGCCCCGGCCCGGCTCCCAGCGGCCGGCGAGCCAGCGGCGCACCGGCGGGACCTGCGCCAGCGCGACCAGCCCGCCGGCCGCCGCCGTGGCGCCCACCGCGACGGGCAGGTGGCGTAGGGAGGCGTAGTGCCGGTAGCGGAAGTCCGGGCCGTACCGCTCCAACGCCGCCGCCGAGCGGGCCACGATCCGGGGGTCCAGCGTCGGGAGCGGCAGCGCCCAGGCGCCGGTCTCCCGGCTGAAGCGCGGCGCGCCCACGGGACCCCGTACCCGCCGGCCCGGAAGCCGGGGTTCGTGCAGCCGGCGCGCGCGGGCGGCGGCCAGGTGCTGCGGGCCGCGGCCCATCGCGGTGAGCAGGGTGGTCAGGGTGCCGCCCGAGACGAGGGCGTTGGAGCGCAGGAAGCCGTCCACGCGCAGCGGCACGCCGGCCGGCAGCAGGCCGACCGTGAAGTACGCCCCGAGGTCGGCCGGGATCGAGTCGAAGCCGCAGGCATGGACGATGCGTGCGCCGGTCTCCCGGGCCCGGGCGTCGTGTTCGACGTACATCCGGTCCACGAACTCGGGCTCGCCGGTGAGGTCGACGTAGTCGGTGCCCGCCTCGGCGCAGGCGGCGACCAGTCCGGCCCCGTGCCAGACGTACGGTCCCACGGTCGTGGCCAGTACCCGCGTGGAGGCGGCCAGTTCGCGCGTGGCCGCGGTGTCCTGGGCGTCGGCGCGCAGCAGCGGGAGGTCCGCGCAGCGCGGCTCGACGGCGGTCAGCCGTTCGCGCAGCCGCTCCAGCTTCGCGAGGTCGCGTCCGGCGAGGGCCCACCGGCAGCCCGCGGGGGCGTGCGCCGCGAGGTACTCGGCGGTCAGTGCCCCCACGAACCCGGTCGCGCCGAAGAGCACGAGGTCGTACTCCCGTGCGGCGGTGCGCGGTTCCTGTCGAACATCGGCGTTCATCGGGAGCCTCCCAGACGGTGTCGGTGGTGGCTGAGGCTAGCGCGTGGCCGCCGTGCGACGGGCAGCGCCCCGGGAGCGGCCTGACGGCCGCTCCCGGGGCGCTGTGTGCTCACCCGCTCGCCGGTGGATCAGTTCTTGTCGTAGTAGCCGAACATGTCGACGATCAGGTCGATGTCGGCATCGGACTCGTTGAAGAAGTCGATGATGCCGTTGTTGCCCGTGCTCGCCTGCACCAGGTTCGGGACCGTCTTGGCCGCGGTGAAGTTGAGGGTGGAGGAGGTGGGGATCGGGGGCGCGGACTCCGAGCCCTGGTCGTACATCCAGCGGGCGTTCGGGTCCGGCGCGACCGCGAGGAAGCCGGGGCCCCGGGTGTTGGTCGTCGTGGTGTTCAGCACGTAGGCGGAGTCGTCCGGCCACTTGGAGGAGAAGTCCCACCAGATGTACCAGCGGCCCGGCAGCACTCCGAAGACGCCGCCCTCGGGGTCGCGGGTGTCGAACACGCGCTCCGGCTCGACGGGCAGGTACGCGCCCTCGCCCGCCTGGCTGTAGTAGCCGACGACGTCGACGATGACGTCGGTCCCGGCCCACGCCCCGTTGCGGATGTTGATCTTTCCGTCCTGGCCGACCGGGACGATCACCGAGTTGGCGACGGTCTGTCCGGCGGTGAAGTTCAGGTTGGACGCGGTGGGTGCCTGCTGCCCGCTCGGGTAGGCGGTCAGGTGGCCGGCGTCCCGCGGGTTGGTGACGGTCACGTTGAGCGCCACGGCGGTGATGCCGGCCGGAACGCCGTGGCTGTTGCCGATCTGGAGGCCGAAGGACTTCTGCCCGGCGACCTGGCCCTTGGCGGTGCCGAGGCCCGCGCGGGTGTCGGCGAAGCGGATCGGGCCGATCGGGGTGTAGCCGCTGGAGGCGGCCGTGGTGAAGTAGCCGGTGACGTCGGCGATCAGGTCGATCGACTCCCAGCCGCCGTTGTACAGCTCGACGTAGCCGTCCTCGCCGACGGGCACGATCGCGAGGTTGGGGACCGTCTGGCCGGGGACGAAGTTGACGTTCGAAGTGATCGGCTTCGGGAAGCCCGAGGGGAACGCCGTGACGTGGCCTTCGCTGGTGGTGTTGGTGACGGTCAGGTTGAGGGCCACCGCCGTGACGCCCGCCGGGATCGTGCCGTAACCGGCGATCTTCAGGCGGGTCGACGTGTGCGGGGCGACCTTGGCCTTCGCGCCGCCCGTGCCGTCCCGGGTGTCCAGCAGTCGCGTGGGGCTGTACGGGGTGAACTCCGAGCCCGCGGTGAGGAACGCGACCGAGTTCTTGGCCGAGGTGTTGTGGGCGCTTTCCGTCACGGTGACCGTGATGGTGTAAGCGCCGATCTCCTCGTAGTTGTGCCGGGTGGTCATGGTCGTGCTGCCGAGGGCGTTCTCGTTGCTCGTGGTGCCGTCGCCCCAGTCGATGACGGCGGTGGCCTGCACGCCCGGCAGGTTGGTGACCGTGGTGTTGAGCTTCACCGCGTGGGCGGAGGTGTTGTAGGCCTGCAGGCCGACGGTGAGGGCCTCGTTGCCGAGCACGGACTGCGGGGTGGCGTTGCCCCCGGCGGGCGCGGTGGTCTTGCGGACCGAACGCTCGGCGGGGCTCGTGAAGGTCTTGAAGTTCGCCGCCGCGGCCTCCTTGAGGTCCACGTCGGGAGTGGTCACCCCGCGGGCGCCGGGCCTGACGGGATCGGCCGCGTGGGCCAGACCCGGTATGAGAGATATGCCTGCCGCGAGGATGGTCGCGGATGCTACGAGTCGGCGATATGACACCGAGCCCCCCAAATGTCTGCGGGCCCTTGATCAGGGCCGAAAGCGTGCTCACCCTATCTAGCTCCGTGCCGGTGGATCACCCGGGTTTCCGCACGCACGTTCGCATCGGTCCGGGGTTCGTCGGGAGCCCGCGCGGTACCGCCGTCCGGCCGCCGTCGGTGCCCGCCGCTAGCGTGGGGACCGACGGTCCGTGCGAGCGGGCGAATCGTGGCGAGTGGAGGTTCGCGTGAAGGCTGCGGTGCGCAAGTGGGAGGCGGTCCGGGAGTTCGCCCGGGGATTGCCGGAGGCCGGGGAGGAGTTCCCGTGGGGCCCCGAGGACTGTGTCGTGAAGGTCAACAAGAAGATCTTCGTCTTCCTCGGGAACGCCGACGGCCCGCAGCCGCCGGGGATCTCCGTGAAGCTCAAGGACGAGGCGCTGCACGGTCACGCCATGACCGCGCCCGGCGCGGAGCCGACCGGATACGGGCTGGGGAAGGCCGGCTGGGTGTCCGTGCCGCTGGGGGAGAAGGGGGCGCCCTCCGCCGAGGTGCTGTGCGAGTGGGTGGAGGAGAGCTACCGCACCGTCGCCCTCAAGCGGCACCTCAAGGAACTCGACTCGCGGATCGCCGGAGGAAACGCGCCAACCGACTAAGCGCTTGCTCTTGTGCTGAGTGGAACAGGTTCCTAGCATCACTGGTGTTACATCAGTTGTGTCACACAGTGGCCGCAGTGGTGCCACGGGGATGCTGGGGGCTCGATGGCAGTGACAGGGAACGTGCCCGGGAGCGGTGGCGGCGGCGGGAGCGGCCCGCTCGCGGGCGTGCGCGTCGTCGAGCTGGCGGGCATCGGGCCGGGCCCGTTCGCCGCCATGCTCCTCGCCGACCTGGGGGCCGACGTCGTACGGGTGGACCGGCCCGGCGGTGGCGGGCTCGCGGTCGACCCGGCCTATGACATCACCAACCGGAACAAGCGCTCCGTCCTCGTCGACCTGAAGTCCGCCGACGGCCCCGCCCGCGTACTGGACCTGGTCGAGCGAGCCGACGTGCTCATCGAGGGCTTCCGCCCCGGGGTCGCAGAACGCCTCGGCGTCGGCCCCGCCGAATGCCACGCCCGCAACCCGCGGCTCGTCTACGGCCGGATGACCGGCTGGGGCCAGGACGGCCCGCTCGCCCGCACCGCGGGGCACGACATCGCGTACATCGCCGTCACCGGTGCCCTCGGCATGATCGGCAAGCCGGGGGAGCCCCCGGCCGTCCCCGCCAACCTGGTCGGGGACTACGCGGGCGGCTCGCTCTACCTCGTCATCGGTGTGCTGGCCGCACTCCAGCACGCCCGCACTGCCGGCGGCGCGGGCCAGGTCGTCGACGCGGCCATCGTCGACGGGACCGCCCACCTCACGGCGATGATCCACGGGATGATGGCGGCCGGCGGCTGGCAGGACCGGCGCGGGGCCAACCTCCTGGACGGCGGCTGCCCCTTCTACGGCACCTACGAGACCTCCGACGGCGGCCACATGGCGGTCGGGGCGCTCGAGCAGCAGTTCTACGACACCTTCGTGGAGCTCCTCGGCATCAAGGAGCAGGCCCCCGCCCGCAAGGACCTGGCCCGCTGGGGCGAGCTCCGCGAGAGCGTCGCCGCGCGCTTCAAGTCCCGTACCCGCGAGGAGTGGACGGCGGTCTTCGAGGGAACCGACGCCTGCGTGGCGCCCGTGCTCTCGCTCCGCGAGGCCCCGAGCCACCCGCACCTGGCCGCCCGGGGAACCTTCGTCGAGGCCGCCGGGATCACCCAGCCCGCGCCGGCGCCGCGCTTCTCCGCGACCCCCACCGCCGCCGTGGGCGGCCCCGCGCTGCCGGGTGCGCACACGGAGTCCGTGGCCGCGGACTGGGACGTGCCGGGGCTGCTGGGCAAGGAGGGCTGATGGAGCCCTCCATTGATCGACTACGCCGGGGACCCGCGCCGGGCCGCCGACGGGGCGGCGGTGCTGGAGGCGGCCGGGCTCGACGCCGTGTGGGTGGCCGAGGCCCTGGGTTTCGACGCCCCGACGATCACGGGGTACCTGGCCGCACGCACCGAACGGATGAAGATCGGCTCGGCCATCCTCAACGGGCCGCCGGGGTGACCATGCTCAACGTCATGCCCGTCGGCCCCGAGCCCGCGCGGCTCGTCGAAACCGTCAAGAACTGGCTTTAGACACCCCTAGGGAGCCCTTCCATGCAACGCCGGATCTTCGACGCCGACCACGAGGCGTTCCGCGAGACCGTGCGCACCTTCCTCGCCAAGGAGGTGCTGCCGCACTACGAGCAGTGGGAGAAGGACGGGATCGTCAGCCGGGAGGCCTGGCGGGCCGCCGGCCGGCAGGGGCTGCTCGGCCTCGCCGTCCCGGAGGAGTACGGCGGTGGCGGGAACACCGACTTCCGCTACGCGGCGGTGATCGCCGAGGAGTTCACCCGGGCGGGCGCCGCCGGACTCGCGATCGGACTGCACAACGACATCATCGGGCCGTACCTGACCTCCCTGGCCACCGAGGAGCAGAAGCGCCGCTGGCTGCCCGGCTTCTGCTCCGGCGAGATCATCACCGCCATCGCGATGACCGAGCCGGGCGCGGGCTCCGACCTCCAGGGTATCCGGACCACCGCCGAGGACGCGGGCGACCACTGGGTGCTCAACGGCTCCAAGACCTTCATCTCCAACGGCATCCTCGCCGACCTGGTCGTCGTGGTCGCCAAGACCACCCCCGAGGGCGGGGCGCACGGCATGTCGCTGCTGGTCGTGGAGCGCGGCACGGAGGGATTCGAGCGCGGCCGCAACCTCGACAAGATCGGCCAGAAGGCGCAGGACACCGCCGAACTGTTCTTCAACGACGTGCGCGTCCCCAAGGAGAACCTGCTCGGCGAGCTGAACGGCGCCTTCGTCCACCTGATGACCAATCTCGCGCAGGAGCGGATGGGCATCGCCATGGCGGGCATCGCCGCTGCCGAACACCTGCTGGAGATCACCACCCGTTACGTGAAGGAGCGCGAGGCCTTCGGGCGGCCGCTCTCCAAGCTCCAGCACATCAGGTTCGAGATCGCGGAGATGGCCACCGAGTGCGCGGTCACCCGTACGTTCCTGGACCGCTGCATCACCGACCACTCCAACGGGGAACTGGACCACGTCCACGCCTCCATGGCGAAGTGGTGGGCCACCGAGCTGCAAAAGCGCGTCGCCGACCGCTGTCTGCAACTGCACGGCGGCTACGGGTACATGACCGAGTACCGCGTCGCGCGGGCCTTCACCGACGGCCGCATCCAGACCATCTACGGCGGTACGACCGAGATCATGAAGGAGATCATCGGCCGTTCCCTGCTGGGCTGACCCCCGCGGACCGCCCCTTCCCGCGCCACCTCTCCCCGACCTCGCCTCCGCACCCCCGAAAGGCTTGACCAGTGAGCACCGAAGCTTACGTATACGACGCGATCCGCACACCGCGCGGCCGCGGCAAGGCCAATGGCTCCCTGCACGGCACCAAGCCGATCGACCTGGTCGTCGGCCTCATCCACGCCCTGCGCGAGCGCAACCCCGGCCTGGACCCCGCCACCATCGACGACATCGTGCTCGGCGTCGTGAGTCCGGTCGGCGACCAGGGCTCCGACATCGCCCGGATCGCGGCGATCGCCGCCGGGCTGCCGGACACCGTGGCCGGACTCCAGGAGAACCGCTTCTGCGCCTCCGGTCTGGAAGCCGTCAACCTGGCCGCCGCGAAGGTCCGTTCCGGTTGGGAGGACCTGGTCCTGGCGGGCGGCGTCGAATCGATGTCCCGCGTCCCGATGGCCTCGGACGGCGGAGCCTGGTTCAACGACCCGATGACCGGCTGGGACACCGACTTCGTCCCGCAGGGCATCGGCGCCGACCTGATCGCCACCATCGAGGGCTTCTCCCGGCGCGATGTGGACGAGTACGCGGCCCTGTCCCAGGAGCGGGCCGCCGCCGCCATCAAGGACGGCCGCTTCGCCAAGTCGGTCGTCCCGGTCACCGACCGCAACGGCCTGATCGTCCTGGACCACGACGAGTTCGTCCGCCCCGGCACCACCGCCGACACCCTCGCCAAGCTGAAGCCGTCCTTCGCGGACATCGGCGAGCTCGGTGGTTTCGACGCCGTCGCGCTGCAGAAGTACCACTGGGTCGAGAAGATCGACCACGTCCACCACGCGGGCAACTCCTCCGGCATCGTCGACGGCGCCTCGCTCGTCGCGATCGGCTCCCGCGAGGCGGGCGAGCGCAACGGCCTCGCGCCCCGCGCCCGGATCGTCTCGGCCGCCGTCTCCGGCTCCGAGCCCACCATCATGCTCACCGGTCCCGCCCCGGCCACCCGCAAGGCCCTCGCCAAGGCCGGGCTGACCATCGACGACATCGACCTCATCGAGATCAACGAGGCCTTCGCGGGCGTCGTGCTCCGCTTCGTCAAGGACATGGGCGTCTCCCTGGACAAGGTCAACGTCAACGGCGGCGCCATCGCGCTGGGCCACCCCCTCGGCGCCACCGGCGCGATGATCCTCGGCACGGTCGTCGACGAACTGGAGCGCCAGGACAAGCGCTACGGGCTCGTCACCCTCTGCGTCGGCGGCGGCATGGGCGTCGCCACCATCGTCGAACGCATCTGATCCGTCCTGATCCCTGATCCCACCCCTGACACGGAAGTAGCGAACATGAGCGAGTCCACCACGATCCGCTGGGAACAGGACGAGACCGGCGTCGTCACCCTGGTCCTCGACGACCCCGACCAGTCCGCCAACACGATGAACCAGGCCTTCAAGGACTCGATCGCCGCGATCGCCGAGCGCGCCGAGGCCGAGAACGACTCCATCCGCGGCATCATCTTCACCTCCGCCAAGAAGACCTTCTTCGCCGGCGGCGACCTGAAGGACATGATCCGCCTGCGCCCCGAGGACGCGCAGCTGGCCTTCGACACCGGCACCGCGATCAAGAGCTCCCTGCGCCGCATCGAGACCCTCGGCAAGCCCGTCGTCGCCGCCATCAACGGCGCGGCCCTCGGCGGCGGTTACGAGATCTGCCTGGCATCCCACCACCGCGTGGCCCTCGACGTGCCCGGCTCCAAGATCGGCCTGCCCGAGGTCACGCTCGGCCTGCTCCCCGCCGGCGGCGGCGTCACCCGCGCCGTGCGCCTGATGGGCATCGCCGACGCGCTGCTCAAGGTGCTGCTGCAGGGGACCCAGTACAACCCCCGGCGCGCCCTGGACAACGGCTTGGTCCACGAACTGGCCTCCACGCCCGAGGAGATGCTCGCCAAGGCGCGCGCCTTCATCGACGCGAACCCGGAGTCCAAGCAGCCGTGGGACGTCCCCGGATACAAGATCCCGGGCGGTACGCCGTCCAACCCGCGGTTCGCCGCCAACCTGCCGGCCTTCCCGGCCAACTTGAAGAAGCAGCTGAACGGCGCCCCCTACCCGGCCCCGCGCAACATCCTCGCCTGCGCCGTCGAAGGCGCCCAGGTGGACTTCGAGACCGCGCTGACCATCGAGGCCCGCTACTTCACCGAGCTCGTCACCGGACAGACCGCCAAGAACATGATCCAGGCGTTCTTCTTCGACCTCCAGGCCGTCAACGCCGGCCGCAGCCGCCCGCGGGGCGCGGCGCCCCGCAAGGTCACCAAGGTGGCCGTACTCGGCGCCGGAATGATGGGCGCCGGCATCGCCTACTCCTGCGCCCGCGCGGGCATCGAGGTGGTGCTGAAGGACGTCACGCCCGAGGCGGCCGCCAAGGGCAAGGCGTACTCCGAGAAGCTGCTCGACAAGGCCCTGTCCCGCGGCCGCACCACCGAGGCCGAGCGCGCCGGGCTGCTCGCCCGGATCACCCCGACCGCCGAGCCCGCCGACCTGGCCGGCTGCGACGCCGTCATCGAGGCCGTCTTCGAGGACACCGCCCTCAAGCACAAGGTGTTCCAGGAGATCCAGGAGTTCCTCACCCCGGACGCGCTGCTGTGCTCCAACACCTCCACGCTGCCCATCACGGGCCTCGCGGAAGGGGTTTCGCGGCCCGCGGACTTCATCGGCCTGCACTTCTTCTCGCCCGTGGACAAGATGCCGCTCGTCGAGATCATCAAGGGCGAGGGCACCGGCGACGAGGCCGTGGCCCGTGCCTTCGACCTCGTGCGCCAGATCAACAAGACCCCGATCGTGGTCAACGACTCGCGCGGCTTCTTTACCTCGCGCGTCATCGGCCAGTTCATCAACGAGGGCGTCGCGATGGTCGGAGAGGGCATTGAGCCCGCCTCCGTCGAGCAGGCCGCCGCGCAGGCCGGATACCCGGCCAAGGTGCTCTCCCTGATGGACGAGCTGACGCTCACGCTGCCCCGCAAGATCCGCAACGAGACCCGCAAGGCCTTCGAGGCCGAGGGCCGGGCGTGGGCCGAGCACCCCGCCGACACCGTCATCGACCGGATGGTGGACGAGTTCGGGCGCCCCGGGCGCAGCGGCGGCGCCGGCTTCTACGAGTACGACGAGGCCGGCAAGCGCGCCCGCATCTGGCCGGGCCTGCGCGAGCACTTCACCGAGCAGGGGTACGAGATCCCGTTCGAGGACATGAAGGAGCGGATGCTCTTCTCGGAGGCCCTGGACACCGTCCGCTGCCTCGACGAGGGCGTGCTCACCTCGATCGCCGACGCCAACATCGGCTCCATCATGGGCATCGGCTTCCCCGCCTGGACGGGCGGCGTGATCCAGTACGTCAACGGTTACGAGGGCGGCCTGCCCGGCTTCGTGGCCCGGGCCCGCGAGCTGGCCGACAGGTACGGCGAGCGCTTCACCCCGCCCGCCTCCCTGGTGGAGAAGGCCGAGCGCGGCGAGACGTACGCCGACTAGCGCCGTGAGGGGGAAGGCGGGCCGGGCGCTCCCGGCCCGCCTTCCCCCACGGTGGCCCGCGTCAGGGCAGCGTCCAGAACACCTCCGTCACGAGGTAGAAGACGACGACCCAGAACACGAGCAGCGCGGTGACGACGGCGCCGCCGACGAGGTTGGTCCTGGCCCGCGGTTCGTCCGGTGGGGGCCACAGCCACCGCCTGAGCAGCCGGTTCACGTAGTGGGGCATCGTGAAGAAGCTCATGATGAAGCTCGACAGCAGGTTCCCCACGAGCAGTCCGAACCAGAGCGGCATGCCCAGCGGATGCAGGACGAGGCTCAGCATCACGACGGTCGGGTAGAGCCCGACCCAGACCGCGACGGCCGTCTTCGTCTCGGAGGGCGGCGGGGCTTCCTTGCCGTTCTCCTCGAAGGCGAACCAACTGCCGAAGGAGTTGTCGATCGTGCGCAGTTTGAAGTCGTCGAACTTCTCCCCCTCGGCGAGCATCTCCTGCCGCTTCGCCGACGTCAGCCACGCGTCCAGGTGTTCGGCGTTGTCATAGCGGTACAGGGTGGTCCACTCGTCCTGAACGCCTTCGATGGGGCGGAAGATCTCGGTGCCGCGAAACCCTTCGAACTTGCTCTCCTCCTGGCTCATGTGGCGCTGCCATGCGAGGAAGTCGTGGACGGTGTCCGGACGGACGCGGTGGGTCACCACCACGGTCACGAGCGGATCCGTCGGCTGCGTGCCACCGCTGATCACCTGCTGCGTCGCGGGACCGTCGAAGTACGGCTCGCCGGCGTCGAGGAGCCGTTGCCTGGTCGCGCAGTTCATCCAGGCCTGCAGGTGCGCCACCGAGTCGAACCGGTAGACGATCACCCAGTCGGGTTGCACGGCGGTCGGCGGGGACACCTGGACACCGAGGTGTCCGGGGTACCGGGCGGCGGCGGCGTTGACGTCGTCCTGCCACTTCGCGTACTGCCGATCCATGCCGGGGCGGACCCTCCGGCCGATGATGACCGTCGCCGCGGCGTCCGTCTGCCGTTCCGTCGTCATCGTCGCGTGCCCGTCCGCGCCGACCGGCTCTCGACGAGCCGGCCGTAGATCCGCTCCGGGGTGAGGGGCAGCTCGCGGTAGCGGACGCCCGTGGCGTCGCGGACCGCGTTCGCCAGCGCGGGGGCCACCGGGTTGATGCAGCACTCCGCCATCCCCTTCGACCGCATGGCCCCGACGGAGTCCGACGAGCCCACCAGGAGCACGTCGGTGCGCGGCACGTCGGCGTAGGCGGGGATGCGGTAGTTGCGCAGGTTCGGGTTGGCCATGACGCCGTCCGCGTCGATCTGGAAGTTCTCGGTCAGTGCGAATCCGATGCCCTGGGCGACGCCGCCCTCCACCTGTCCCCGGACCTGTTGCGGGTTGATGAGCACACCGGCATCGGTCGCCTGGACGCTGTACAGGACACGGATCTCACCCGTCACCCGGTGGACGGCGACGCGGAAGCCCTGCGTATTGGAGGTGACGCTGCGCGGCGATCCGTACGCCTTGCGGGCGGCCGTGAACCGGATGCCGCGCGCCCGGGCCTCGGCGACGAGCGTGGCCAGCGAGACGCGCTCGTCCCCGCAGACGACGCCGTCGTCGTCCATCGAGCACATCACGACGTGGATGCCCGTGTGCGTGGCGGCGAAGTCCAGGATGCGGTCGCGCACCGCGTTGGCCGCCCGGAGGACCGCGTTGCCCGCCACGAACAGTCCGGCACTCGCGAAGGCCCCGGTGTCGAATCCCGTGCGGTCGGTGTCGGACTGCACCAGGCGGATCCGCGACGGCTTCGTACCCAGCTGGTTGGCCGCGATCTGGACGTGCGCGGTCGACGTGCCCTCCCCGAATTCGACGGTGCCGACGGCCAGTTCGTACACGAGGTCGTCGCCGAGCGTGAGCCAGGCCTCGGAGACGTGCTCGGTCGGGGGCGCGGTCTCGTGCAGGGAGCTGGCGACGCCCACCCCGACGAGCCATCCGGGGCCGGGGGAGGGCTGGTCGGCCGTACGGGCCAGCTCGCCGGCCACGAGGTCGATGCACTTGCCGAGCCCGTCCTCGTGGAACACCACGTCGTCAGGACCGTCGTGCAGGGCGACGAGCGGCTCGTCGGGGCGCACGATGTTGCGGCGTCTCAGTTCGAGCGGATCCATGTGCAGGGCGAGGGCCAGTTCGTCCATCGCCGATTCCACGGCGAAGGCCGGCTGGGTCATTCCGTAACCGCGCAGGGCGCCGCTCGGAACGGTGTTCGTGTAGACGGAGAAGGCGTCGTACTTCTTGTTGGGGCAGCGGTAGATCATGACGGCGGCGCCGCCCGCGTACAGGGTCTCGCCGCCGTGGTTGCCGTAGGCGCCCGTGTTGGACAGGTTGCGGACCTGGAAGGCGGTGAGCGTACCGTCGGCCTTCGCGCCGAGCTTGACCGTCAGCTTCATCGGATGCCGGGGCGAAGCCGTGGTGAACTCTTCCTCGCGCGTGTACTCGAAACAGACGGGCCGCCCGGTGTCGAGCGCGGCGAGCGCGGCCAGATCCTCCGAGATGACCTCCTGCTTGCCGCCGAAGCCGCCGCCGACGCGCTTGCAGAACACGCGGAGCTGGTCCGGGCGCAGCGCGAACAGGTAGGCGAGCTTGACCTTCGCGATCGACGGGGACTGCGAACTGGTGCGGACGTTCAGCCGGCCGTCCTCCATCCACGCGATCGAACCGTGGGTCTCCAGGTGGGCGTGCTGCACGCGCGGTGAGAAGTAGGTGCCCTCGTGGATCACGTCGGCCGCGGCGAAGCCCGCGTCGACATCGCCGATGTGCGAGTGGATCTCCAGCAGGAGGTTGTGGACGTAGTCGCGGGCGAACGGGTCCTCGGAGCCGTGCAGTTGCGGGGCCCCGTCGGCCATGGCCTTCTCGGGGTCGAAGACCGCCGGCAGCACCTCGTACTCCACCGCCACCTTCCGGCAGCCCTCCTCGGCCGCCCCGACGGTGTCGGCGAGCACCGCGACGACGCGCTGGCCGACGAAGCGGACCGTGTGGTCGAGGATGTAGGTGTCGTCCGGATCGACGAGGTGGTCGGTGTGGATCGCCGTGGTGAAGCGCCTGCGCGGCACGTCCTCCCAGGTGTAGACGCGATGCACGCCGGGGACCGCCAGCGCGGCGGTCTTGTCGATCGAGACGATGCGGGCGTGCGCGTGGGGCGAGCGCAGCACTTTGAGGTGCAGCATCCCTTCCCTGTGGGTGTCCATCGTGAATTCGGCGCGACCGGTCACCACGTCGTCGGCCGCCGGCGCACCGACGCTCGTCCCGACGGCCCGTCCCGGCGCGGCGCTCTGCACACCGGTGACGCCCTTCACCGCGTCCTCGATCGCCCGGTAGCCGGTGCAACGGCAGAGGTTTCCCTTCAACGCCCGGGGCAGGTCCGCCTTCTGGGCCTCGGTGAACGTCGCCGAGGTCATGATCATCCCTGCGGTGCAGAACCCGCACTGGAATCCCGGGGCGTCCCGGAACCGGCGCTGCGCGGGATGCAGGTCGCCGGGTGATCCGAGGCCCTCGACCGTGGTCACCTCATGGCCTTCCGCGCGGAAGGCGGGGGTGATGCAGCTGTGGACCGGAGCGCCGTCCAGCCACACGGTGCACGCGCCGCAGTCGCCGGCGTCGCAGCCCTTCTTGACGCCGAAGTGGCCGAGTGCGCGCAGGAACGTACGCAGACACTGGCCGGGGTCCGGTTCCTCGGAAAAGCTCCTGCTGTTCACGGTGTAGGTCATGCCGGGCCCCCAGCAGTGAGTTCGCGGCGGATCTCTTCGGCGAAGTGCAGGGTGAGGTGGTGGCGGTGGTCCGGGGTTCCGTTGGGGTCGGCGAACCAGACGTCGGCAGGGATGGTGTTGATGCTCTGCTGCAGGGCGCGGGCATCGGGCACGGTGTCGAAGGCGATGCGCACCGGGCGTGTGGTGCCGGCGGTGACGGTGAGCAACAGGCCGTTCGTTCCCGGCGTTTGCGTAGCGACGAGGAAGACCGTCGAACGGCCCAGCCGGGTCAGAGAGAAGAGGCGGTGTGCGGTGCGCCCCCGCAGGGCGCGCGCCGGAATGCGGATGCGCCGCAGCAGTTCCCCGGGAGCGAGGACGTTCTGGTTGTTCCCGGTCACGAAGTCGAGGGCGTCCACGGTGCGCACCGACCCGTCGGTGGCCCACAGCTCGTACTCGGCCTCGAGCGCGACCGTCAGCGTGATCATGGGGCCGGCCGGCAGGGACATGCAGATGTTTCCGCCGACGGTCGCCGCGTTCCAGACCTTGAACGAGGACAGGAACGCCTCGCAGCTCTGCGTGATGAGGGGGCCCGCGATCCAGTCGGCCGGCGGTGTGAAGGCGTACAGGTCCCGGATGGTGCAGGTGGCCCCGATCTCGAGGCCCGCTTCGCTCGGCACGAGGGGATCCCAGCCCAGGGCTGTCAGGTCGACCAAGCGGCGCAGGCCAGGCTGCTCGGTGGAGAACAGCCACGTCCCGCCCGCGAGCCAGGCATCGCCCTCGCGCCAGGCGGCGCCGGGTCGGCCGGACGGTCGCCGGACGACTTCGCTGATGGTGTTGAGGTCCATGGAAGTACCTGCCCGTTACGTGCAGGGGTTGCCGCCGCCTTGAGCGGCAGAATGTGCTGGGGCCGCTGGGGCCGACCCGCTCAGAGCAAGGGCCGGCGGGCGCAGACTTCTCTCCAGCGTACTGAGAACGGGCATGCTCCGCCAAAGCAGGGCTTCGGACTACGGCTACGCCCCGCCGGGTGCCTCGCCGGACACGAACGCCGCCCGCAGCTCCTCCCGCAGCGACCGCTGGAAGGCCGTCACCAGGGCCTGCACCACCATCGGCTGCATGTGCGCGGACAGCGCCTTCATCGACTCCACCCGCTCCGGGTCGCTCTCGCCCTCGGTGAACGGCCCCCACACCTCGTCGCGGAACAGCGCGGTCAGCTCGTGCGCGGCCGTCCGCGCGTGCTCCAGCAGCACCTTGCGCGCGATCAGGATCGTCTCGTGGGCGATCGGTACGTCGAGCAGCGCGACCCCGAGCCGCAGCAGCCCCACGTCCACCCGGAAGCCCTCCGGAGCCGGGGCCAGCACGTTCATCGCGGTCAGCCGCCGGATGTCGTTCTCCGTCAGGGCCCGCCCGGCCCGCTTCTCCAGCTCCGCGCGCGAGGCCTTCAGCGCCGCGTCCGGGGCCCATGTCGCCACCAGCGCCCGGTGGATGGCCAGATCGTGCGCGCTCAGGTCGTCGGGCAGGGCGTCGAGGTAGCGTTCGATGGCCGACAGGGTCATGCCCTGGTGCTGGAGCTCCTCGATCAGCGCCAGACGCGACAGGTGCTCCGGGCCGTAGTGGCCCACCCGACGGGGTCCGATCACGGGAGGGGGCAAAAGGCCGCGGGTGCTGTAGAACCGTACGGTGCGGACGGTCACGCCCGCCCTGGCGGCCAACTCGTCGACGGTGAGCGCCGGCTCGGGTGCCTGGGTGGTCATGGTCTCCGCCTCGCTCTCTGATCAGCACGCCGTTCATCGGCACAGTTCGTTCCCGTACCGCGGTTCAACAGTATTGCTGTCGCACCAACGATGTGAAACGGCCAGGAGCTGCCCATGCCCACGAAACTGCGACTGCCCGCACCTCCCCACGAGCTCGTCCTGCCCGACCTGCTGGCGCGCAACGCCGCCGAGCACGGCGATCTGCCCGCCCTCTCGTGGCGCGAGGGCGACGGCTGGTCCACCCTCAGCTGGTCCGACGTCCGCCGGGAGGTCGCCGTCCTCGCCTGCGGCTACGCCGCCCTCGGCGTCGGGCGCGGCGAACACGTCCTGCTGATGATGGGCAACCGCCCCGAGCACTGGCTCACCGACCTCGCCCTCGTCCACCTCGGAGCCGTCCCCGTCACCGTGTACGGGACCTCCGCGCCCGAGCAGATCGCCCACATAGCCCGCCACAGCCGGGCCAGGCTCGCCGTCGTCGAGGGCGCCCGGGAACTGGCCCGGTGGGAGCCCCTGCTGGCCGACCCCGGAGTCCCTCTGGAGCGGCTGGTCGTGGCCGAGGCCGCCGAGGCGGGCCCGCACCGCACCTACGGCTCGCTGTCCGACGGCGGTGCCCGCGGGTACCGTCCCGACGCCTTCGAGAAGGCATGGCAGGAGTCGCGCCCCGAGGACCCGCTGACCGTCGTCTACACCTCGGGCACGACCGGCGACCCCAAGGGCGTGCGCCTCACCCACCGCAACGTCATGCTGCAGGCGGTCCGGCTCGACCGGCACGTGGACCTGCCCGAGCACGCCGAGCACGTCTGCTACCTGCCCTTCGCGCACATCGCCGAGCGCGTCCTCGGCATCTACCTGCCGCTGCTGCGGGCCGCCCACGTCCGGCTGTGCGCCGACCCGGCTGCCGTGTCGGCGGCGGTGCGCGAGCTGCACCCGGTGCAGTTCTTCGGTGTCCCGCGGGTGTGGGAGAAGCTGGCCGCCTCCGTACGGGCGGTGCTCGGACGGCTCCCCGAGGAGCAGCGGCTCGCCATCGAGGCCGCGAACGACCTGGCGCGGGCCCGCGCGGCCCACCGGGAGCGCGGACAGGAGGTCCCGGCAGGGCTCGAAGCCTCGTACGCCGCCGCGAAGGAACGGGTGCTGGACCCGCTGCTGTGCCTGGCGGGGATGGACCGCCTGGTCTGGACGGCGAGCGCCACCGCGCCGATGCCGATCGACGTGGTCCGCTTCTGGGCGGGCTGGGGGATCACCATCATGGACGCCTGGGGGCTGACCGAGACCTCGGGCGTGTGCACCGTCAACAGCCCGGACGGCTTCCGGCTGGGCTCGGTGGGCCGCCCGATCGAGGGGCTGGAGCTGAGGCTCGCCGCCGACGGGGAGATCTTCGCGCGCGGCGAGACGGTCTTCGGCGGATACCTGCTCCCGGACGGGTCGGTGGAGAGCGCCGCCGACGGGGAGGGCTGGTTCCCGACGGGTGACGTCGGCCGGCTCGACGAGGACGGGTTCCTCTGGCTGACGGACCGCAAGAAGGAGCTGATCATCACCTCGAACGGCAAGAACGTCTCACCGGCCCTGGTGGAGAACACCGTCAAGGAACACCCGCTGATCGGACAGGCGCTGGTGCACGGCGACGGCCGCTCCTACCTCGTCGCCCTCCTCGTCCTGGATCCGGAGCTGGCCCCGGCCTGGGCGGCGGCCCGGGGCATCGAGGCCGTCACGCCCGAGGACTTGGCCGCGCACCCGGCCGTACGGGAGGAGGTCGCCCGCGCCGTCGAGGCCGCCAACGCCCGGCTCAACCGCACCGAGCAGATCAAGCGCTACCGGCTGCTGACCGGCGAGTGGGGACCGGAGTCCGGTGAGCTGACCCCCTCGCTGAAGCTGCGCCGGCGCGTGATCCGGGAGAAGTACGGAGCGCTGATCGAGGGGCTGTACGAGCAGCCGCACCAGGGCGCGGAGTAGGGCCGGGGGTGCCCGCCGGATCGCGGCGGGCACCCGTCGGGGCCGGTCAGCGACCGATCAAAGGGTAATGGTCGGAAAGGTTGTCGTAGGTGTAGGAGGTGCCCCAGCTGGAGACCGTCCAGGGCGCCGACTCCTCCTTCACCACGTTGTTCTCCCAGTTCGCCGGGCGGGCGTTGCCCTTGCGGTAGAGCACGTAGTCCAGGTCCTCGCGCGGGTCCGTCGGGTAGCGGTAGTTCGCTATCGAGTTCAGCGCGGTGTCGAAGGAGTACGGGTGGCCCGTGCGGGTGTCGGAGCCCGCCAGGTCGGCCGCCGCCAGCATGGAGGCGTACTCGGGGGTGCGCGAGTCGACGTTCATGTCGCCCGCCACGATCACCTGCTCGCCCGCCGGGATGTTCTTGCCGTCCAGGAACGCGTCGATGTTCCGGAACTGACGGGCGCGCATCTCGGCCGCCTCGCCGGCGCCGCAGCCCGGGTCGGTGGACTGGGCGTGGGTGCCGACCACGTGGACCCTGGCGCCGTTCACGTTCAGCACGACGTACGCGAAGCCCTTGTTGGACCACCAGTCGGCACCGCAGGCGTCCTTGTAGACGACCTGTTCCTTGCGCAGGATCGGCCACTTGCTGAGGACCGTGACGCCGCCGTCCTCCGGGGTGGTCGAGGAGTAGGCGCCGCCCGTCGCGTCCCAGCCGCTCTTGCTGCGGCCCACGACGGGGGTCTGGTACGGGTACTGCGCGGAGGCGTTGGACTTCAGCGCGTCCGAGGCGCCGTTGTCGAAGGCCTCCTGGAGCACGACCACGTCGTGGCCCTGGAAGAAGGAGGCCCGGGGAATCGCCGCCGCCCGGTGGTCCTGGCCCCAGTTCGGGTACAGGTTCTTGCTCATCAGGAACGCGTTGTACGAAAGGACGCTGAGCCGCGGTGCGGCGGCGGTCTCCGCGGCGGTGGCGGCCGGAGCCGTGGTGGCGGCGAGCGCTCCGACGGCGATCGCGGCGACGACGGTGGCGGCGGTGCGGGCCTTGCGGGGCGGGTTGTGCGGCATGGAGGTCTCCCTCGTTCCTGTGGGGGAAGATCGGCTCCGCCATCCAAGCAGCCACGGTTACCTCTGGGTAACACCCGTGACACGACTTTCTGTCCGGACCACGACAACGTGGGGGCGCCGGCGGAACGGAGCCGTCAGTCCGCCGGCGGGGTCCAGGTGAAGGCGGCCAGGCCGTCCGGCGCGGGGTCCCGGCAGACGTCGTCCCCAAGCCGCCGGGGCGGGCGGCGCCGCTGGACGGAGCGCAGTACCGCGAAGACCGCGAGGGCGAACGCGGCGACGCAGGCCAGCGTGACGGCCGCGGCCGCCAGCACGTACGGGATCGCGGCCTCCAGCCAGGCGGAGGGGGACAGGTCCATGGCCGCAGCATGCGCGGTCGGTGGCCCCGGCGGAAGGGGCCGAACCCCCGGCATACTGGGATGACGGCGAGATCCACACCCAAGGGGCACGCGCATGAGCACGACGGAGCACCCCGTGGAGGGGCCGGCGGACCGCCCCGCGACGGACCCCGCGCGGCGCCGTACGGCCGGCGGCCGTGAGGATCCGCAGCCGCCGCCGCCCGGTGGCGTGCTCTGGACAATCGCCGGCGACGTCCGGGCACTGCTCATGCTGCCCGCCGCCTTCACCCTGCAGGTCGCCCACCCCGCGATCGGGGCCGGCGTGGACGAGCACTCCGTCTTCCGCACCGACCCGTGGGGCCGCGGCGAGCGGTCCCTGCGCTCCGTCCAGCTGTGGGTGTACGGCGGAGCGGACGCCGCCGCCGAGGGACGCCGGGTGCGCCGGCTGCACAAGGAGATCCAGGGCACCGACACCCGGGGGCGCCGCTACCACTCCCTCGATCCCGCCTGCTACGCGTGGGTGCACGCCACCGGCTTCCCCGTCTACCTCTACGCCGGGCGCTACCTGCTGCGCCCCTTCACCCCCGCCCAGGAGCGACAGCTCTACCGGGAGTGGCTCCAGGTCGGCCGGATCCTCGGCCTCCGCGACCGCGACATGCCGCAGACCATCGAGGAGTACTGGCCGTACTACCACCGGATGCTGGCCGAAGAGATTGAGCCGACCAAGGTCGCCCGCGAGCTCGTCGCCACCGATGCGCCGCTGCCCCGCCCCGAGGGGGGCCCGCCGGCGGTCCGGCTCCTGCTGCGCCTCACCTGGCCCGTGCTCCGGGCGGCCTTCCTGAACTTCCGCGCCTTCGTCACCGTCGGCTACATGCCGCCCGATGCCCGTGCCGCCATCGGCCTGAATTGGACCCGGTCCCAGGAGCGTCGGCTGCGCCTGTTCAGCGCGGCCGTACGCGTCCTCGTACCCCTGCTGCCGGAGCGTCTGCGCTACCTGCCGATCGCCCGGGCCGCCCGCGCCCGCCGGCGCGCCGGCACCCTCTGAGGGGTACCGGCGCGCGGGCCCCGCAAGGCCGTCGCTCAGTGGCCCTCGTGGACGGAGTCCGTCGCGGCGATCTTCTTCCAGGACTTCGGCTCCGCCGCAGGCGCGGCCGGTGCGCCGAGGGTGCGGGCCGCGGGCGACCCGGCCGCCGACGGGGCGAGGGCCGGCTTGCCCGGCGTGTAGAGCCAGGTCTCGAAGAGCTGTGCGAGCGGCTTGCCGGAGATCTTCTCGGCGTAGCGGACGAAGTCGCCGACGTTGGCGTTGCCGTAGGCGCGCTCGGTCGGCCAGCCCTTGAGGATCTGGAAGAACCTCTCGTCGCCGATCTCGTTGCGGAGCGCCTGCACGGCGATCGCCCCCCGATCGTAGACGGCTCCGTGGAACTGGTTGTCCGGGCCCGGGTCGCCCGGCTTGACCTGCCAGAACGGGTCCTCGGCCCCGCGCAGCCCGTACGCCCAGTCGGCGAGCTCCTGCGCGGTGCCCTCGCCCTCCTTCTCCGACCACAGCCACTGGCTGTAGCGGGCGAAGCCCTCGTTGATCCAGATGTCCTTCCAGCCCTCGACGGACACGCTGTCCCCGTACCACTGGTGGGCCAGTTCGTGCACGACCACCGAGACGTTCGCGCCGTTGGCGAACTGCCGGGGACTGTAGAACGGCCGGGTCTGCGTCTCCAGGGCGAATCCGCTGGGCACGTTCGGGACGTAGCCGCCCAGCGCGTTGAAGGGGTACGGGCCGAAGACCCCCTCCAGCCACTCCGCGACCTCGCCGGTCCGCTCCACGCTGGCCCGGGCCGCACCCGCGTTGTCGCCGAGGTCCTGGCTGTAGGCGTTCAGGATCGGCAGCCCGCTCGACGTCTTGTCGGTGGTGACGTCGAACTTGCCGATCGCCAGGGTGGCGAGGTACGTGGCCTGCGGCTTGTTTGAGCGCCAGTTGTACCGGGTCCAGCCCAGGCGCGAACTCTGCGACTGCAGCACGCCGTTGCTGATGGCCTGGGTGCCGTCGGGCACGTTGACCGAGATGTCGAAGGTGGCCTTGTCGAGCGGGTGGTCGTTGCTCGGGAACCACCAGACTGCCGAGTCGGGCTCCTGCGCGGCGATGCCGCCGTCAGGGGTGCGCTGCCAGGCCGACCAGCCGTCGACCTTGAACTCCGACGGCTTGCCGGCGTACTTGACGACCACGCTGGACTGCCGGCCCCGCTGCAGGGGGGAGGCCGGGGTGACCTCCAGCTCGTGGTCGGCGGACCTGGCGAACTTCGCCTTGACGCCGTTGACCCGGATCTCGCTGACGTCCAGGCCGAAGTCGAGGTTGAAGCGCGACAGGTCCTGCTTGGCGGTGGTGAGCAGGGTGGCGGTGCCTTCCAGCAGATCGGTCTTGGGCTGGTACTGCAGGCGCAGGTCGTAGTGGGACACGTCGTACCCGCCGTTGCCGCTGGCCGGGTAATAGGGGTCGCCGATACCCGGGGCTCCCGGACCCGAACTCGCCGCCGACGCCGGGATCACCAGCAGCAGGGAAGCGGCGAGCACGCTCGGGGCGATGACTTTGCGGTGCACCTTGGAACTCCAATGGATAGGGGAGTGGCTTCCGTTCGACCGTATTCACGCCCGGCGCCTCACGTCATGTCCATGGGCCCTCCTGCCACATGATCGTCATTCGGCCGTCACGGGGCGTGTGCGCCACGCGTCCCGTGACGGTCCGCCAGTAGGGCGCGGGGCGAGGTTCCCGGGGGTGAGGACGGCCCGCGGGGCACCCCTTCTTCCGGGCATACCAAGCAGTCGGTAGTCTCCCGGCATGACCATTCCCGCGCGCGCCGCCCGCCACTGCTGGCACGCGGCGATCAACCCGCTGCACGCCACCGTCTACTTCTCGCCCGACCTCCGAAAGGAGTTCGCAGCCCTCGGGATCACCGATCCCCACGCTGTCAACCTCGCCTCCCGGGCCGCCGCCATGGGCGCCGTCGGCGCGGGCACCGTGACCGCCACCTTCTACAACTACCGCCACGACCTCGTCGCCCGGCACCTGCCCGCCGTCTGGGACACCGCCACCCCCCAGCAGGTCCTCGACGCCAGACTGCGGGCCGCCGACTCCACGCTGCGCCGGCTCCTCGGTGCCGAGGCCGTGGCGTCCCCCGAGATGGCCGAGGCCGCCGAACTGGCCATGCGCGCCACCGAGGGCTGCACCCGGCACGCCCGCACTCTCTACTCCGCCCACGCGGACCTCCCCGTACCCGAGGAGCCGCACCTCAAGCTCTGGCACGCCACCACCCTCCTGCGCGAGCACCGCGGCGACGGCCACCTCGTCGCCCTGCTCACCGTCGGCCTGGACCCCGTCGAGGCCCTGCTCAGCCACACGGCCACCGGCCGGGGCATGACCCCGAAGTACCTCAAGATCATCCGCGGCTGGGACCAGTCCGATCTCGACGCGGCGGCCGACCGGCTGCGGACCCGCGGCATCCTCGACGCCGAGGGCGTGCTCACCGCCGGGGGAGCGGAGCTGCGCGAAGAGCTGGAAGCGGAGACCGACCGCCTGGACGCCGCGCCGTACGAGCACCTCGGCGCGGCCGGACTCGCCCGGCTCGCCAAGCTCGGCGGCGGTTTCGCCATGACGACCTTCGGCGCCGGAGCCTTCCCCGCGGACCTCGTGGGCACGGCCTGAGACGCGGGGCGGACACGGCTCCCGGCGTCCGCCGCCGCCACCTGCCACAATTGGCAGCCTTCAGACGCAGCACGCCGCACGCGGCATCACGTACACGTACGAAGGCAGGCGGGACCGCACAGTGACGATGTCCATCGAAGGCAGGATCGCCGAGGAACTCGGCGTACGGGAGCGGCAGGTCAAGTCCGCCGTCGAGCTGCTCGACGGCGGCTCCACCGTGCCGTTCATCGCTCGCTACCGCAAGGAAGCGACCGAGATGCTCGACGACGCCCAGCTGCGCACCCTGGAGGAGCGGCTGCGCTACCTGCGCGAGCTGGAGGACCGGCGCGCGTCGATCCTCGACTCCGTCCGGGAGCAGGGCAAGCTCGACGCCGAGCTGGAGGCCCGCATCAACGCGGCCGACACCAAGGCCCGGCTGGAGGACATCTACCTCCCCTTCAAGACCAAGCGCCGCACCAAGGCGCAGATCGCCCGCGAGGCCGGCCTGGCGCCGCTCGCCGAAGGCCTGCTGGCCGACCCCTCGGTGGAACCGGCCGTCCGGGCGGCCGCCTTCGTGGACGCCGACAAGGGCGTCGCCGACCCGGCCGCCGCCCTGGAAGGCGCCCGCGCCATCCTCACCGAGAAGTTCGCCGAGGACGCCGACCTCATCGGTGAACTGCGCGAACGCATGTGGGGCCGCGGCCGGCTCGCCGCGAAGGTCCGCGAGGGCAAGGAGGAGGCGGGGGCCAAGTTCGCCGACTACTTCGACTTCACCGAGCCGTTCACCGCGCTCCCCTCGCACCGCGTGCTCGCCATGCTGCGCGGCGAGAAGGAGGACGTGCTCGACCTCACCCTGGAACCCGAGGAGCCGAGCGACACGCCCGGACCCTCGACGTACGAGGGCATGGTGGCCCGCCGCTTCGGGATCAAGGCTCCGGGCGAACACGGCCGCCCCGGCGACAAGTGGCTCGCCGACACCGTCCGCTGGGCCTGGCGCACGAAGATCCAAGTGCACCTCGGCATCGACCTGCGGACGCGGCTGCGCCAGGCCGCCGAGGACGAGGCCGTACGGGTCTTCGCCTCGAACCTGCGCGACCTGCTGCTCGCGGCGCCCGCCGGCACCCGCGCGACGCTCGGCCTGGACCCGGGTTTCCGCACCGGGGTGAAGGTCGCCGTCGTGGACGCCACCGGCAAGGTGGTCGCCACCGAGGTGATCTACCCGCACGTGCCCGCCAACAAGTGGGACGAGGCGCTCGCCAAGCTGGCCCGGCTCGCCGCGGAGCACGCGGTCGAGCTCGTCGCCATCGGCAACGGCACCGCTTCCCGGGAGACCGACAAGCTCGCCGGGGACCTCATCACCCGTCACCCCGAGCTGAAGCTCACCAAGGTGATGGTCTCGGAGGCCGGCGCCTCCGTGTACTCGGCGTCCGCCTTCGCCTCGCAGGAACTCCCCGACATGGACGTGTCGTTGCGCGGCGCCGTCTCCATCGCCCGGCGCCTGCAGGACCCGCTCGCGGAACTGGTCAAGATCGACCCGAAGTCGATCGGGGTCGGCCAGTACCAGCACGACCTGTCCGAGGTGAAGCTCTCGCGTTCGCTCGACGCGGTCGTCGAGGACTGTGTGAACGGCGTCGGCGTCGACGTCAACACCGCGTCCGCACCGCTGCTTTCGCGCGTGTCGGGCATCAGCGGAGGACTCGCCGAGAACATCGTCGCGCACCGCGACGCCAACGGTCCCTTCCGCAACCGCAAGGGCCTCAAGGACGTGGCCCGGCTCGGACCGAAGGCGTACGAGCAGTGCGCGGGCTTCCTGCGGATCCGCGGCGGGGACGACCCGCTGGACTCCTCCAGCGTGCACCCCGAGGCGTATCCCGTGGTCCGCTCCATGGGCAAGACGGCGGGCAGCGAGGTGGCGGCCCTGATCGGCAACACCGGCGTACTGCGCTCGCTGCGGCCGGAGCAGTTCGTCACCGACTCCTTCGGCCTGCCGACGGTCACCGACATCCTGCGCGAGCTGGAGAAGCCGGGCCGCGACCCGCGTCCCGCCTTCAAGACGGCGACCTTCAAGGAGGGCGTCGAGAAGATCGGCGACCTGGCTCCGGGGATGATCCTGGAGGGCGTGGTCACCAATGTGGCGGCCTTCGGCGCCTTCATCGACATCGGCGTCCACCAGGACGGCCTGGCCCATGTCTCGGCGCTGTCGAAGACCTTCGTCAAGGACCCCAGGGACGTGGTCAAGCCGGGCGACATCGTCCGCGTGAAAGTCATGGACGTGGACATCGCGCGCAAGAGGATCTCGCTGACGCTGCGGCTGGACGACGAAGCGGAGCGCGGCGGCGGCGCCACGCCGCAGCAGCGCGAGGAGCGGGGCGAGCGCGGCGAGCGGCGCGGTGGCGGCCGGCCGCCGCAGCAGCGAGGGGCGTCGGGCGGTCAGGGCGGTCAGGGCGGTCAAAGCGGCCAGGGTCAGCGCGGCCAGGGCGGCGGCCAGGGTCAGCGCAGCCAGGGCGGCGGCCAGCGCCAAGGCGGCCAGGGGGGCACGGCTCCGGCCCCCGCCAACAGTGCGATGGCCGACGCCCTGCGCCGTGCCGGGCTCACCGCTCCCGACGAGCGGGGCGGGCGCAAGCGCTGACGGTTCGTGGCAGCGAGTGACGGGTTGGCCGAATAGGCACGTCACATGGGGACCTGCCTTGCCAACCCCCTGACAAGATCTGTAGGCATGGTGGAACGCCCGTTCGTCTTTCGGCGAGCGGGCGTTCGTGTTTCCCGCTCGGGACCGCACTCCCGAGTTCGCCTCTGAGGCAAAGGACGTCATGCCCCTGCCCCCGCACGCCTATCGACGTTGCCCGAGAAAGGGTCCGAAGAGGGAACACATGCGCCACCCGCAACTCAGCCTGCGTAAACGCTGCGAGGCGATTCTCGGCCGTCTTGAGCTGACGCACCCGTTCTCGCTCGACGCGCTGTGCGATCGGATAGCCGAGCAGAGGGGCCGTCCCATCCGGCTTCACCCGCTGCCCAAGGAAGCGGCCGAATCCGGGGTGTGCGGACTGTGGGTCGGCACCGCCAGCGTCGACTACGTCTTCTACGAGGCGCAGACCACTGCCCTGCACAGGGAGCACATCGTGCTCCACGAGATCGGCCACATCCTCTTCGGGCACCACTCGCTGGACCCCGAAGACACCGGGGACACCGAACGGGCCGGGGGGAGCACGGGGGCCGCCGAGGACGGGCAGATCCCCACGGTCCTCGGGCGCACGAACTACACCACCCGCCAGGAGCAGGAGGCGGAGATGCTCGCCAGCATGATCCGCACCCGCACGACGACGCCCGGCGCGCACCGCGCCCACGGCTCCGGCGACCGGGACACCCTCGCCCGGCTGGAGTCCGCGATGGGCTACGAGCGGCGCGGACGGGGGCTGGGCCGCCATGGCTTCTGACCTCATGGCCCTCGGCGACGCGCTCGCCGTCCCCAGCGTCGTGTGCCTCTGGGTGGCCGTCCTGCTCCGTGCCCCGGGCGCCCTGCGCTCCCCGCACCAGCGGGGCCTGTGGCTCGCCGTCGCCACCGCGGCCGCCGCGATGACCCTGAACCTGCCCGATGTCGTCGCGTACGCCATGGGACGCGACCCGGGCTACGCGCACACCATCGGGCTGGTCCGCAACCTCATCGGCGTCCTGTCGGCGGGCGCCGTCCTCTACTTCGTGGCCTCCGCCACCCGGGGCCGCAGGCTCCAGATCGCCTCCGGCGCCGGCACCCTGATCTGGCTGGCCACCCTCGTCGTGGCGGACACGGCCGCGCCGGACCACGGCACGCACACCATCCCGCCGGCGGGCGATCCCGTCCCCTCCCTCTTCTACTGGCTGGTGCTGATCTCCGCGCACCTCCTCGCCAACACCATCTGCGTGTCCGTCTGCTGGCGCTACGGCCGGCGCACCGAGAGCCGTGGACTGGCCGCAGGGCTGCGGCTGTTCGGCCTCGGCACCGCACTCGCCGGGGTGTTCTGGTTCGTGTACCTGCTGAAGGCGCTCTTCGGCGCCACGTGGGCGATGCCCGCCAACCCGCTGCTGATGAACACGCACGGGCTGCTGCGCGCCGCCGCGATCCTGGTCCCGACGCTGTTCACCTTCCGCACCACCGCCGCCGACATCGCCACCGCCTGGCGGCTCTGGCCGCTCTGGCGCGACCTGGTCCACGCCGTTCCGCACGTCGCCCTCAACAAGCCGCGCGCCGCCCGCGTGCTGGAGCTGCTGTGGCCGCCGGTCCCGCGCAACCTGCTCGTCTACCGCAAGGTCATCGAGACCCGCGACGCCATCTTGATCCTGGGGGGGTACGTCGCCCCGGGCGTTCCGGAGCTCGCCCGCGGCCACGTCACCGTGAGCGGGGTCCCCGAGCCGCGGCACACCGCGGCCGCGCTGGCCTGCGTACTGAAGGAGGCGCGCCGGGCGAAGCTGGCAGGGATCCCGCAACAGCGGGGGGAAGCCGACGCGTTGGAGCTTCCCGCGGCCATCCAGATCTCGGCGGACAGGGGAGACCTGGAGGGCGAGGCACGCTTCCTCGTGGACGTCGCCCGGGCCTACGGCTCACCGGCCACCACCGCTTTCACCCCGTAACCGCCAGGAAGTGAACGTCTCTTGACCACCGTACTGATCACAGGGGCCAGCGCCGGACTCGGCGCGGCCTTCGCCCGCGGCTTCGCCGCCAAGGGCTGCGACCTCGTCCTCGTCGCCCGTGACAAGGGCCGCCTGGAGGAGGTCGCCGAGGAGCTCGCCCGCACCTTCGGCGCCGTCTGCCAGGTGTTGCCCGCCGACCTGCTCGATGCCGACGGCCTCGGGGCCGTCGCCGAGCGGCTCGCCGACCCGGCCCGGCCCGTCGACATCCTGGTCAACAACGCCGGCTTCGGTCTCCCCGCGCCCTTCCCCTACAACCCGGTCGAGGACGAGGAGCGGATGCTCGACCTGCTGGTCAAGGTCCCGCTCCGGCTCACGCACGCGGTGCTGCCGGGCCTGCGCGAGCGCCGCCGGGGCGCGGTGCTCAACGTCTCCTCGGTCGCCGGACTGCTCCCGACCGGCACCTACGGGGCCGCGAAGGCCTGGGTCACGGCCTTCAGCGAGTCGCTGCGCGTGGACATGGAGCCGTACGGGGTCCGCGTGCTGGCGGTGGTGCCCGGGTTCACCCGCACCGAGTTCCAGGAGCGGGCCGGGATGGACGTCAGCGGCCTGCGCGACGCGGTGTGGCTGGAGCCGGACGACGTGGTGGCCCGGGCCCTGAAGGACCTGGCCCGGCGCCGCCCCGTGAGCATCACCGGCCGGCGCTACCAGGTGTACGCCCTCGCCGCCCGCCACCTCCCACGCGCTTTCGTGGCCCGCAAGATGGCCCGCGAGCGCCGCCCCCCTGCAGGCGTCTAGTGCTGTGACGCGAGCCCGCCCGAGCGGGCTTGCGGGCGCCACGCGTCAGAGCTCGGTGACCTTGCCGTCCGAGACCGCCAGGCGGCGGGTCACGTGGACCGCGTCGAGCATCCGGCGGTCGTGCGTGACGAGCAGCAAGGTGCCCTCGTAGGCCTCCAGGGCGGACTCCAGCTGCTCGATCGCCGGCAGGTCCAGGTGGTTCGTCGGCTCGTCCAGCACCAGCAGGTTCACTCCGCGCCCCTGGAGCAGGGCCAGGGCGGCCCGCGTGCGCTCGCCGGGGGAAAGGGTCGCCGCCGGGCGGGTCACGTGCGCGGCCTTCAGACCGAACTTGGCCAGCAGGGTACGGACTTCGGCCGGCTCGGTGTCGGGAACCGCCGTGCAGAAGGCCTCCAGCAGCGGCTCGTCACCGAGGAACAGGCCGCGGGCCTGGTCGACTTCGCCGACCAGTACGCCCGACCCGAGGGTCGCGGAGCCGGAGTCCGGTGCCAGGCGGCCCAGGAGCACGGCCAGCAGGGTCGACTTGCCGGCCCCGTTGGCGCCGGTGATCGCGACCCGGTCCGCCCAGTCGATCTGCAGGCTCGCCGGTCCGAAGGCGAAGTCCCCGCGCCGGACGGCCGCTTCGCGCAGGGTGGCGACCACGGACCCGGAGCGCGGAGCCGCCGCGATCTCCATGCGCAGCTCCCACTCCTTGCGCGGCTCGTCGACGACGTCCAGACGCTCGATCGCACGCTGCGTCTGACGGGCCTTGGAGGCCTGCTTCTCGCTCGCCTCGCTGCGGAACTTCTTGCCGATCTTGTCGTTGTCGGTGGCCTTGCGCCGGGCGTTCTTGACGCCCTTGTCCATCCAGCCGCGCTGCATCGCGGCCCGGCCCTCCAGCGCGGAGCGCTTGTCGGCGTACTCGTCGAACTCCTCGCGGGCGTGGGTGCGGGCCCGCTCGCGCTCCTCCAGGTACGCGTCGTATCCGCCGCCGTAGAGGTTGATCTGCTGCTGGGCGAGGTCGAGTTCGAGGACCTTGGTCACGGTGCGGGTGAGGAACTCGCGGTCGTGGCTGATGACGACCGTGCCGGCGCGCAGCCCCTTCACGAACTGCTCGAGGCGCTCCAGACCGTCGAGGTCGAGGTCGTTGGTCGGCTCGTCGAGCAGGAAGACGTCGTACCGGGACAGGAGCAGCGAGGCCAGTCCGGCACGGGCGGCCTGGCCGCCGGACAGCGCGGCCATCGGCAGATCGAGGCCCACCGCCAGCCCGAGGTCGTCCGCGACCTCCTGGGCCCGCTCGTCGAGGTCGGCGCCACCCAGGTTCAGCCACCGGTCGAGGGCGTCGGCGTACGCGTCGTCGGCGCCGGGCGTGCCGTCCACGAGGCCCTGGGTCGCCGCGTCCAGCTCGGCCTGCGCGGCGGCGACACCGGTCCTGCGGGCCAGGAACGCGCGGATCGACTCGCCCGGGCGCCGCTCCGGCTCCTGCGGAAGGTGCCCGACGGCCGCGCCGGGCGGGGACAGCCGCAGCTCGCCCGTCTCGGGGGCGTCCAGCCCGGCGAGCATCCGCAGCAGGGTCGACTTCCCGGCGCCGTTGACGCCGACGAGGCCGATGACGTCGCCGGGCGCGACGACGAGGTCGAGATCGGCGAAGAGCGTGCGCTCACCGTGCGCGGCGGTGAGTTTCTTGGCGACGAGGGTTGCAGTCATGATCTGCCGATCCTATCGGTGGCCCCGCCCTCCGGTCTCCGGTCGGCCTCTCCGCGGCAGCGGGGGACGCGCGCTGTCCGGATAGGTGGGATGTACGTCATTGCGGCCATGGGGGGCGGTGTCACAGGATGAGGTCATGTCGTTGCCAAACGTGCTCGTCGTCCTCTACGACGGGGTGCAGAGCCTGGACGTCACCGGGCCGGTGGAGGTGTTCGCCGGCGCCGACCGTCACCCCGGCCCGGCCCGGTACGTCATCCGGACCGTCTCCCCGGGCGGCGCCCCGGTCCGCACGAGCAGCGGGCTGACGCTCACGCCGGACGGCGACCTGGAAAGCGAGCGCCCGGGCGCCGGAACCACGCTGCTCGTACCCGGCGGCCGGTACACGGGCGACTTCGAGCCCCGGCTCACCGACTGGCTGCGCGCGTACGGGGGGCGCGCGGAGCGGCTGGTGTCGGTGTGCACCGGCGGGCTGCTGCTGGCCGAGGCCGGTCTCCTGGACGGCCGGCGGGCCACGACCCACTGGTACGTGTGCGAGCGGATGGCCCGCGACTACCCCGCCGTCATCGTCGAACCGGATCCGATCTACGTCCGGGACGGGCCGGTGGCCACCTCGGCCGGGGTGACGGCCGGCATCGACCTGGCCCTGGCTCTGGTCGAGGAGGACCACGGGCGGGAGCTCGCCCTGTCGATCGCCCGGCACCTGGTGGTCTTCTTGCGGCGCCCCGGGAACCAAGCGCAGTTCAGCGCGCAGCTGGCGGCGCAGACGGCGGTCCGGGAGCCGCTGCGGGACGTGCAGCACTGGATCACGGAGCATCCGGGGGCGGACCTGAGCGTGGAGGCGCTCGCGGAACGTGCGGCCCTGTCGCCCCGGCACTTCGCGCGTGCCTTCCAGGCGGAGACGGGGGTGACGCCGGGGCGGTACGTCGAACGGGTCAGGGTGGAGCACGCGCGGAGGCTGCTGGAAGAGGGCGGCGAGGGCGTCGCCCAGATCTCCCGGGCCTGCGGCTACGGCACGCCCGAAGCCCTCCGCCGTGCCTTCGTGAAGACCTTGGGCCAGCCGCCGGCCGAGTACCGCCGCCGGTTCGGCATACCCCGAGACGGCCTGAACCGGTAGCGGCCCCCGATGAGGGGCTCGTTACCGCGAATACAGCTCGAACAGGCCGGCGCCCCGAAGGCGGGGCGCCGGCCTGCACCCCGACAGTCCCGTCAACAGCTCCGGAGGAGCCATGCAGATCGCCGTACTGCTCTACGACCGGTTCACCGCCCTCGACGCCATCGGGCCCTTCGACACCCTGGGCCGTCTCCAGGGCGCCGAGACCGTCTTCGTCTCCGAGCGGCCCGGACCCGTACGCACCGACAACGGATCGCTCGCCCTCGTCGCCGACAAGGGGCTCGGCGAGGTGACGCGGCCCGACATCGTCATCGTGCCCGGCGGCCCGCACCCCGACGTGCAGATGGCGAACCCGGTCGTCCTCGACTGGCTGCGGGCCGTCGACGCCACCACCACTTGGACCACGTCCGTCTGCACCGGTTCGCTGCTGCTCGCCGCCGCCGGCCTGCTCGACGGGCGGCGGGCCGCCGGCCACTGGCTGTACCTGGACCAGCTGCCCGCGTTCGGGGCCGACCCCACCGGGGAGCGGGTGGTCTTCGACGGGAAGTACGTGACCGCCGCCGGGGTCTCCTCGGGGATCGACATGGGGCTCACGCTCCTCGGCCGCATCGCGGGGGACGAGTACGCGCAGACCGTGCAGCTGATGACCGAGTACGATCCGCAGCCGCCCTACGACGCGGGTTCCCCGGAGAAGGCGCCCGCCGACATCGTCGCGCGGCTGCGCGCGTTCAACCCGTTGGAGGGGTCCAGGTGAAGACGGGCGGCCGACGCCCCAGGAACGCGGCGACACCTTCCGTGACGTCGCCGCTTGCGGCGGCCTGCGCCGCCCAGTAGGCGTCCCGGTCGGTGCGGCCGTTCGCGAACTCCTTCGCCGCGGCCTGGGTGAGCTGTGAGCGCGAGGCCAGGATCCGGGTGAACTCCGCCACCCGCTTGTCCAGTTGGCCGGCCGGCAGCAGCTCGTCCAGGAAACCGGTCCGCAGCGCCCGGTCCGCGTCGATCAACTCCGCGGAGAAGAGGAGGTACTTGGCGGTTGCCGGGCCGACCAGTGCCGCGAGCCGCCGCGTCGAGGAGGCCGGGTACACGATGCCAAGCTTCGCGGGCGTCACGCCGAAGGAGGCGCCCTCCTGTGCGAAGCGCAGGTCGCAGGCGGCCGCCAGCTGGCTGCCGCCGCCCACGCAGAAGCCGCGGATCGCGGCGAGCGTGGGCTTGGGGAACGCGGCCAGGGCCTCCTCGGCCGCCACGGCCAGGGCCTGCGGGTCGTCGTCACCGGTCAGGGAGGAGATGTCGGCTCCCGCGCAGAAGGTCTCGCCGGCGCCCGTGAGGACGAGCACCCTTACGGCGGGGTCGGCCGCGAGCCCTGCCAGCAGCCCGGGCAGGCCGCGCCACATCGCCGCCGTCATGGCGTTGCGCTTGGCGGGGTGCGAGATCACGACGGTGGCGACCCCGTCGGCGACGGAGGGGAGGAGGGCTGCTGCGTCCATGCGCCGGATGCTATCCCGGACGGTCAAACCTATGATCAAAAGACCGGGACCCGGCAGGTCGGTGGACCGGCTGTTCGCCGCGCTGCTGTTCCTCACCAGCGGGGTGTTCCGGCTGGCCGGGGCCGTCGTGGTGCGCGGCGCGCACTTCGGGCTGACCCTCGTCCAGGGGGCCTTCGGCATCCTGCTGGGCCTCCTGATCCTCGCCGACCGGCCCGGCAGCAGTCTGTACGTGATCGGATCCTTCTTCTCCCTCGCGCTGCTGTTCGACGGTCTGAGTCCGATCGCCCTGGGCGTGGGAGCGCGCCGCATCCTGGGGTTGGTCAGCGACGACGACGAGCCGAGGGCTCCCGAGGGGGTGCCGGACGCGGCAGCCGGGGCGGGCGGGACCACGGGGAAGCGATCGTCAGAAGATCAGGAGTAGTCGAACAACTGACTCTGTCATACGCCAGTGGTCAGAAAGTGTCCGATTGACGCTGACTTCTGGTCAGTGGTCCGGCCCGGTGCGCTCAGGTCCCCACTCTTGACGCGTGGAGACGATCGAGCGTGAAGACGGGGGCCGGGAAATGGATGTCAGCGGGAACGTCCCGCCAGCCAAGGGGGGTGGGCCGGAGGTCGCGGCTGCCCCCCTCGCATATGAGGGAGTGTGGCGTTTCACAGCTCCTGCCGTAGAAGAATCCGTTCCCCAGGCCCGCCGGGCGGTCCGTGACCTGCTCGGCCGCCAGGAGGTCCCGGCCGACCGGGACCTCGTGTACTCCCTGCTGCTGATCGTCTCCGAACTCGTGACGAATTCGGTCCGGCACGCGGCCCTGCTCTCGCCGGAGGTCGCGGTCGAGGTCGCGATCGGCCGGGAGTGGGTACGGGTGGCGGTCGAGGACAACCACCCGTACCGGCCCAAGGCCCTTGAGGCCGACTTCGGCCAGACCGGCGGCCGCGGGCTGCTCCTCGTCAGGGAGATCACCCTGGAGGCCGGCGGGGTCTGCGACGTGGAGCACACCTCGACGGGCGGGAAGGTGATCTGGGCCGCCCTGCCCCTCACCACGCCGTCCGCGGCGCCGGCCGCCACTCCGACCTCGGCGGTCTGACACGCCGTACGGCGACACGGGCACGGCACGGCGCACGGCGACACCGGCCTGCCACCGGGCCTACCAGCCCGCGGCGTCACCCGTCAGTTCGCGGATCGCGGGGCGCGCCGCGTCCAGCACCGTCATGAACCAGGCCGAGAACGGCACCTCGGCGTGCCGCTTGGCCAGCTCCTCGGCGGTGACGAAAGCGGTGTCCGCGATCTCCTCCGGGTCGGGCCGCACCGTCGACTGCGCGAGTCCCACGAACAGGTGGTTGTACTCCTGCTCCACCAGACCCGACGCGGGGTCCGGGTGGTTGTAGCGCACCGTCCCCGCCTCGGCGAGCAGTGTGGGCGACAGCCCCAGCTCCTCGTGGGTCCGCCGGGCCGCCGCCGCGAAGGGCGACTCCCCGGGATAGGGGTGACCGCAGCACGTGTTCGACCAGACGCCGGGGGAGTGGTACTTCCCGAGGGCGCGCTGCTGGAGCAGCATGCGGCCCTGCTCGTCGAAGAGGAACACGGAGAACGCGCGGTGCAGCAGACCGGGGGCCTGGTGGGCGGAGAGCTTCTCCGCCGTGCCGATGGTGCTGCCGGACTCGTCGACCAGTTCGAGCATGATCGGTTCTTGAGTACCGGTGCCGGTGGACGCGCTGTTCTCGGCGGTGGCTGGTGTGGTCGGCATACCCATCCTTCGCTTCGGACTTCGACCTTCAGTCTGCCGTACAAAAGCGGATACCCCTGACTTCGGTGATCCGCGCATGTCCGCCCCCCGCCACGTGATAGGCGGCGGGGGGCGGAGGAGATTCAGCCCACAGGGCTACGCGTCGGATTCCGAACGGGACACCGTCGCGTCGCCGGCCGTGACCGGGCGCAGGACGTAGGCCGTATAGCCGTACTCGTGCCCGTACCGCTCCCGTACGCCGAGCTCCTCGCGTACGAAGTCCAGCGCGGCCGCGGCCTGCGGCCCGGCCGGCTCCGGTGCCGCGGCGACCCGCTCGCCGAGGGGACCGTAATACGCGTCCCAGTCGGAGTCGGGCTGGCGGTGGACGGCGAGCACCCGGTACCCGGCGGCCCGGACTGTGGCCAGGTTGCGGGCGGTGGAACGCAGCGCGTAGTGCGGGTCCCAGAAGGCGCGGGCCCCGGCGGAGGGCTCCTCGACGGTCCATTCGCACTCGCTGAGCACGAGGGTGCCGCCGGGTGCGAGGAGCCGCCTCCACCGCTGGAGCGCGGTGGCGAAGCCGATGGTGTAGGCGGAGCCCTCGGCCCACAGGAGGTCGAAGGACCCGTCCGGACAGGGGAGGTCGGCCATGTCCGCGTTCACCGTGCGGATCCGGTCGGCGAGCCCGCGGGCCGCGGCGGCGGCGCGCAGCTCGTCGAGGAAGCCCTCGTGCAGGTCGACGGCCGTGACGTCGGCGCCCCGGGCGCCGGCCTCGGCGGCGAGCAGCAGTGCGCTGGGCCCCGGACCGCAGCCCAGATCGAGGACGCGCGGCCGCTCGGGCAGCGGTCCGCACAGGGACAGCAGGTGACGGGTGGTGGCCTCGGATCCGGGGGACTGCCGGGGCAGACCCCGGTGCAGCTCCATGAAGGACTCGAAGAACGTGGTGTTACCGGTGGTGTCGGTCAACGTGAACCCTTGGACGGGGGCTCCGGCCGACGGGCCGCGAAGATCAGGCCCGGCCGGATGCCCGGAAGGAAGGAGAGGGGATGTACCGGAGTGCGTCGCTGCCCTTGGCCGCGACCCCTGCGACGGTCATCAACCCACCTCTTCCTCTCTCGGTTCCGTAGGAGATGTACGGACGATGCTCGTACACCTCTGCGAGCAGCCTAGCATCGAGGTGGTTTGAGTCCCCCGGAATTGTCGTCGATGATGATCGCCACCGGGCGCTCGGCCCCGGAACATCCGGCTCGTCGGGGCGCAAACGGGTGGTGAACCCCTCCTTCCGTTCATCCGATAGCCTCTGCCGACGTGTCGCCGCCCCATGGCGCACGTCCCGTGTTCGTGCAAGGAGTGAGTTCGTCTGCCGACCGTCATCCTTACCGGCCTGCCGGTGCCCGGATCACCGCTCACCGACGAGCTGCGCTCCCTCGGCTTCGACGTCCGCCCCGCCGCCACCCCGCGCGACACCGCGGCCGCGCTGGCCCTCGTACCCGCCGACCAGCGGGTCGCCGTGGTGGACAGCGAGTTCGTGGGCCACGCGCACGCGCTGCGCCTCGCGCTGACCGACCCGCGGTTCGACGCGTGCGCGGTCACCGGAGCCCTCGCCGTCCAGCCGGGCGCCCGCGCCGCCCTGGACCGGGCCGCCGCACTGGACACCGCCGATCCCGCGGGGACCGGTCCGTACCCCGACCGCCTGGCCGCCGCCGTCGAGGCCGCCGGCACCACCGTCCAGCGCCCCGAGCTGGGCAGCCTCGTCGCGGCCGTCCCGCTGACCACCGCCGAGCGCGACGCGGCGTCCGCCGCCGTGGCCGCCGTCGACGACGAGGCCGTCCGGCTGCGCACCGCCGTGAAGTCCCGGGACGGGTTCTTCACCACCTTCTTCATCAGCCCGTACTCGCGCTACATCGCCCGCTGGTGCGCGCGCCGCGGCCTGACACCGAACCAGGTCACCACCGCCTCCCTGGTCACCGCGCTGATAGCGGCCGGCTGCGCCGCCACCGGCGACCGCTGGGGCTACGTCGCGGCCGGGGTGCTGCTCCTCTTCTCCTTCGTCCTGGACTGCACCGACGGGCAGCTCGCCCGCTACTCGCTCCAGTACTCGACGATGGGCGCCTGGCTCGACGCGACCTTCGACCGCGCCAAGGAGTACTCCTTCTACGCGGGCCTCGCGCTCGGCGCGGCGCGCGACGGCGACGACGTCTGGGCCCTCGCGCTCGGCGCGATGATCCTCATGACCTGCCGCCACGTCGTGGACTTCGCCTTCAACGAGGCCAACCACGACGCCACGGCGAATACGAGTCCCACGGCAGCCCTGTCCGACAAGCTGGACAGCGTCGGCTGGACGGTGTGGGTGCGGCGGATGATCATCCTCCCGATCGGCGAGCGCTGGGCCATGATCGCGGTGCTGACCGCCGTGACCACCCCCCGGATCGTCTTCTACGCGCTGCTCGTCGGCTGCGCCTTCGGCGCGCTCTACACCACCGCGGGCCGGATCCTGCGCTCGCTGACCCGCAAGGCCACGCGCACCGACCGGGCCGCCCAGGCGCTCGCGGACCTCACCGACTCGGGTCCCGTCGCCGAGCTGGTCAGCCGCGCACTGATCCGCGTCGGCGCCAAGTCGCCGGGTGCCCTCGGGCTCGCGGTGCTGGCCTCGGCGCAGCTCCTCTACGGCGCCTGGCAGCTGCCGTTCGGCAGCTGGACCTTCGTCGCCGCGGCCGGCCTCTACGCCTTCTTCGCCGGCGGCGCCGTCATGGCCCCCCTCAAGGGCGCCCTCGACTGGCTCGTGCCGCCCGTCTTCCGGGCCGCCGAATACACGACGGTCCTGATCCTCGCCGTCAAGGCGGACGTCCCCGGGGCCCTTCCGGCGGCATTCGGACTGGTCGCGGCGGTCGCCTACCATCACTACGACACGGTGTACCGCATCCGCGGTGGCACCGGCGCGCCCCCGCGCTGGCTGGTGCGGACGACCGGCGGGCACGAGGGCCGGGTGCTGCTGACCGCGGTCCTGGCCTCCGTCCTGGCCTCGCGCGCCGCAGACTTCCCCGTCGCGCTCACGGCCATGGCCGGGTTCGTGGCACTGGTGGTGCTCGTGGAGAGCATCCGCTTCTGGGTTTCCTCCGGGGCACCCGCCGTACATGACGAAGGAGAACCAGCATGATCGGCCTCGTCCTCGCTGCCGGTGCCGGACGCCGCCTGCGTCCCTACACCGACACCCTGCCCAAGGCCCTCGTGCCCGTCGGCCCCGAAGGCGACGAGGAGAGCATCACGGTCCTCGACCTGACGCTCGGCAACTTCGCCGAGGTCGGCCTCACCGAGGTCGCCGTCGTCGTCGGCTACCGCAAGGAAGCCGTCTACGAGCGCCGGGAGGCCCTGGAGGCCAAGTACGGCGTCAAGATCACGCTGATCGACAACGACAAGGCCGAGGAGTGGAACAACGCCTACTCCCTGTGGTGCGCGCGGGACGTCCTGGCCCAGGGTGTGATCCTCGCCAACGGCGACACCGTCCACCCCGTCTCCGTCGAGAAGACCCTGCTCGCCGCCCGCGGCAAGGGCCAGAAGATCATCCTCGCCCTCGACACGGTCAAGCACCTGGCCGACGAGGAGATGAAGGTCATCACGGACGGTGAGAACGGCGTCCGGCGGATCACCAAGCTGATGGACCCCGCCACCGCGACCGGCGAGTACATCGGCGTCACCCTCATCGAGCCCGAGGCGGCCGAGGCGCTCGCCGAGGCCCTGAAGACCACCTTCGAGCGCGACCCCGACCTCTACTACGAGGACGGCTACCAGCAGCTCGTCGATGACGGTTTCACCATCGACGTGGCCCCCATCGGCGACGTCAAGTGGGTCGAGATCGACAACCACGACGACCTCGCCAAGGGCCGGACGATCGCATGCCAGTACTGACACGGCTCATCCCCTCGCCCGTCGTCGTCGACATCAGCCGCGGGGCGATGGACGATCTGGCCGGCCTCCTGGCCGACCAGCGCGTCTCCACCTCGGGCAAGCTCGCGATCGCGATCAGCGGCGGGTCCGGCGCGGTGCTGCGCGCCAAGCTGGAGCCCGTACTGCCGCACGCCGACTGGTACCCCGTCGTCGACGGGACCATCGACTCCGCGGTCAAGCTCGCGGACGACATAAAGGGCCGCCGCTACGACGCCGTCGTGGGCCTGGGCGGCGGCAAGATCATCGACGTGGCGAAGTACGCCGCGGCGCGGGTCGGGCTGCCCATGGTGGCCGTCGCCACGAACCTCTCCCACGACGGCATCTGCTCGCCGGTGTCCATCCTGGACAACGACAACGGGCGGGGCTCCTACGGAGTCCCCATGCCGATCGCGATGGTCGTCGACCTCGACGTCATCAAGGAGGCCCCGGCGCGGTTCGTCCGGGCCGGCGTCGGCGACGCCATCTCCAACATCTCGGCCATCGCCGACTGGGAGCTCTCGCACCGCCTCAACGGCGAGTCCGTCGACGGCCTCGCCGCCGCCATGGCCCGCACCGCCGGCGAATCCGTGCTGCGCCACCCGGGCAACGTCGGCGACGACGAGTTCCTCACCGTGCTGTCCGAGGCGCTCGTCCTCTCCGGGATCGCCATGTCGATCAGCGGGGACACCCGCCCGTCGTCCGGCGCCTGCCACGAGATCAGCCACGCCTTCGACCTGCTGTACCCCGGGCGCTCCGCGCTCCACGGCGAGCAGGTCGGCCTCGGCGCGGCCTTCGCCATGCACCTGCGCGGCGCCGCCGAGCAGTCCGGGCTCTTCGTCGAGGTGCTGCGCCGGCACGGCCTGCCCGTCCTCCCCGAGGAGATCGGGTTCAGCGTCGAGGAGTTCGTCGCGGCCGTCGAGTACGCCCCCCAGACCCGTCCGGGACGCTTCACGATCCTGGAGCACCTCAACTTGTCCGCAGCCGAGATCAGGGACGCTTACGCCGACTATGCCAAGACCATCCGTAGCTGAACTCCGGCCCGTCGTTCACCCGGCGGGCGTCAAGGACCGGGTCAGCGGCGAGCACTGGGGCGGGCGCCTCTACATGCGCGAGATCTCCCTGCGCATCACCCGCCTCCTGGTCACCACCAAGGTCACGCCGAACCAGCTGACCTACGTGATGACCTTCGCCGGCGTCCTCGCCGCCCCGGCCCTGCTGGTGCCGGGCATCTGGGGCGCCGTCCTCGGCGTGGTCGCGGTCCAGCTGTACCTGCTCCTCGACTGCGTCGACGGAGAGGTCGCCCGCTGGAAGCAGCAGTTCTCGCTGTCCGGCGTCTACCTGGACCGCGTCGGCGCCTACCTGTGCGACGCGGCGGTGCTGGTCGGTTTCGGCCTGCGCGCCTCGGACCTGTGGGGCGGCGGGCGCGTCGACTGGCTGTGGGCCTTCCTGGGCACCCTGGCCGCGCTCGGCGCGATCCTGATCAAGGCCGAGACCGACCTGGTCGGCGTCGCCCGCCACCAGGCCGGCAAGCCCGTGGTCAAGGACGCGGCGGCCGAGCCGCGCTCCTCCGGCATGGCGTTCGCCCGCCGGGCCGCCGCCGCGCTCAAGTTCCACCGCCTGGTCCTCGGCATCGAGGCGTCGCTGCTCATCCTGGTGCTGGCCGTCCTGGACCAGATCCACGGCGACCTGTACTTCTCCCGGCTGGGTGTCGCCGTACTCGCGGGCATCGCGATGCTGCAGACCGTGCTGCACCTGGTGTCGGTCCTCGCGTCGAGCAGGCTGAAGTGAGCGCCCCGGTGCGCCTGGGCGCCGTCATCATCACCATGGGCAACCGTCCCGACGACCTCAAGGCGCTCCTCGAGTCGGTGGCCCGCCAGGACGGCGACCCCGTCGAGGTGGTCGTCGTCGGCCAGGGCGTGAAGGTCACCGGGATCACGGACCTGCCGATGGGCGTCCGTACGGTCGACCTTCCCGAGAACCTGGGCATCCCGGGCGGACGCAACGTCGGCATCGAGGCCTTCGGCCCCGGCGGCAGCGACGTGGACGCCCTGCTCTTCCTCGACGACGACGGGCTGCTCGAGCGCACCGACACCGCCGAGCTGTGCCGGCAGGCCTTCGCCGAGGACCCCGCGCTCGGGATCGTCAGCTTCCGCATCGCCGATCCGCAGACGGGCGAGACGCAGCGCCGCCACGTGCCCCGGCTGCGTGCCTCCGACCCGATGCGCTCCTCCCGCGTGACCACCTTCCTCGGCGGCGCCAACGCCGTCCGCACGAAGGTGTTCGAGCAGGTCGGAGTTCTGCCGGGGGAGTTCTTCTACGCCCACGAGGAGACCGATCTGGCCTGGCGGGCGCTCGACGCCGGGTGGCTGATCGACTACCGCGCGGACATGGTGCTGCTGCACCCCACGACGGCCCCCTCCCGGCACGCGGTCTACCACCGTATGGTGGCCCGCAACCGGGTGTGGCTCGCCCGCCGCAACCTGCCCGCCCCGCTGGTCCCGGTCTACGTGGGCGTCTGGCTCGTACTGACGCTCCTGCGCAGGCCCTCGGCGCCGGCGCTCAAGGCGTGGTTCGGCGGGTTCAAGGAGGGATGGACCACCTCCTGCGGTCCCCGGCGCCCCATGAAGTGGCGTACGGTCTGGCGGCTGACCCGGCTGGGCCGGCCGCCCGTCATCTAGCAGGCTCGCGTCTGAGAACATGACGCGATCACGATCCGATGCCTCAGGCCCGATGCCACTTCTGCCGCATCATGAAGACGGAAAGTTTCATCTTGTGAGTGACACAACCCAGGACGGCGCCCTCGCCACGAGCAAGCCGCCGTCCGAAGACGCGGGGCTGACCCCCGCGGAGCTCGCCAGGAAGTACGGCCTGTCCGTCAGCGGCGCGCGGCCCGGTCTGGCCGAATACGTGCGGCAGCTGTGGGACCGGCGCCACTTCATCGTGGCGTTCTCCCGCGCCAAGCTGATGGCCCAGTACAGCCAGGCGAAGCTCGGCCAGATCTGGCAGGTGGCGACCCCACTGCTGAACGCACTGGTCTACTACCTGATCTTCGGTCTGATCCTGGACGCCGGCCGCGGCATCGACAAGGACGACTACATCCCCTTCCTGGTGATCGGCGTCTTCGTCTTCACCTTCACGCAGAGCTCGCTGATGGCGGGTGTCAGAGCGATTCCGGCCAACATCGGCCTGGTCCGCGCCCTGCACTTCCCGCGCGCCTCGCTGCCGATCTCCTTCTCGCTGCAGCAGCTCCAGCAGCTGATGTTCTCGATGATCGTCGTGTTCTTCGTCGCGGTCGGCTTCGGCAACTACCCGAAGCTGTCCTGGCTGCTGGTCATCCCGGCGCTGGTCCTCCAGTTCGCCTTCAACACCGGCCTCGCGCTGATCTTCGGCCGGATGGGCTCCAAGACCCCCGACCTCGCGCAGCTCATGCCGTTCGTCACGCGCACGTGGATGTACGCCTCCGGCGTCATGTTCTCGATCAGCGAGATGCTCAAGGGCAAGCCCGAGTGGATCGCGGACGTCCTCCAGTGGAACCCCGCCGCGATCTACATGGACCTGGTCCGCTTCGCGCTCATCGACGGCTACGGCCGGGAGAACCTCCCGCCGCACGTCTGGGCTTTCGCCGTCGGCTGGGCCGTCCTGATCGGCCTCGGCGGTTTCGTGTACTTCTGGAAGGCTGAGGAGCGTTACGGCCGTGGCTGAGAACAACCGGGGGCACGTCCCCACCGTCATCGCCGACGACGTGCACATCGTCTACCGGGTCAACACCGGCAGCTCCGGCAAGGGCAGCGCCACTGCCGCGCTGAGCAAGATAGTCCGCCGGGGCAAGGGCGACTCCCCCGGCGTCCGCCGGGTCCACGCCGTACGCGGAGTCTCCTTCACCGCGTACCGGGGCGAGGCCATCGGCCTCATCGGCTCCAACGGCTCCGGCAAGTCGACGCTGCTGCGCGCCATCGCGGGTCTGCTGCCCTGCGAGGCCGGCAAGGTCTACACCGACGGCCAGCCCTCGCTGCTGGGTGTCAACGCGGCGCTCATGAACGACCTCACCGGTGAGCGCAACGTGGTCCTCGGCGGTCTCGCGATGGGCATGAGCCGCGAGCAGGTCAGGGACCGCTACCAGGGCATCGTCGACTTCTCGGGCATCAACGAGAAGGGGGACTTCATCTCCCTGCCGATGCGCACCTATTCCTCGGGCATGGCCGCGCGACTGCGCTTCTCCATCGCCGCGGCCAAGGACCACGACGTCCTGATGATCGACGAGGCGCTGGCCACCGGTGACCGGAAGTTCCAGGTGCGTTCCGAGGACCGGATCCGGGAACTCCGCAAGAGCGCCGGCACGGTATTCCTGGTGAGTCACAACAACAACTCCATCCGCGACACCTGCGACCGGGTGCTGTGGCTGGAGCGGGGCGAACTCCTGATGGACGGCCCCACCGAGGAAGTCGTCTCGGCATACGAGAAGGCGACCAGCTGACGGAACACCGCCGGGCCCCCGCCGCTTCACGCGGCGGGGGCCTCGCCATGCCGCGGGGCGCCCTGCGCGCGGGCGACATCCGGTAGCGGACCGAATACCCCTCGAGTCGCCGCGCCGTTGTACAGCGTAAGCTGGGCCGGGCCGCAATCGCGGGCAAGAGGGGACGATTCCATACAGGTGAAAGCCTGGGACACTCCGCGGAAAGCCTGGCGGCGTGTCCGAAATAGGATGTATTGGGTTTGCAGTGTAGAACGGGAGATGTGACGGCAATGGCTACGGGAATTCTCCGGCCCCCACGCACGACGGCCGTCCCCGCCGCGGGCGGCGGGCGGTGATCCCGGGGCACGGCATCAGCCCCCGGCCGCACGCGGTTCCCGAAACCTCCGGTGCTTTCGACGCCACCGGCGTCCGCGACCCCTTTTCCGCCGTCGCCGGCGCGACCCTCGCCAAAGCCCGCTCCGAGAACTTCCCCGTCGCCCCCGCCTTCCTGCCCCGCGCCTGGCGCGAGGGCCTGATGGCGGTCTACGGGTACGCCCGCCTGGTCGACGACATCGGCGACGGAGACCTCGCCCCCGGCGGCCGCGACGCGGCCCTCCTCGGCCTCGACCCCTCCGCCGCGGACGACCGGCTCGCCGTGCTCGACGCCTTCGAGGCCGACCTGAAGCGCGTGTTCGGCGGCACCGACGGCCCCCCGCGCCACCCCCTGATGCTGGCCCTGCAGCCCGTCGTACGGACCCACGGGCTCACTCCCGAGCCGTTCCTCGGACTCATCGAGGCCAACCGCCAGGACCAGCGGGTCGCGCGCTACGCCACGTACCGCGACCTCCTCGGCTACTGCGAGCTCTCCGCCAACCCGGTGGGCCGCCTCGTGCTCCAGCTCACCGGCACCGCGACCCCCGAGCGGATCCGCCGCTCCGACGCCATCTGCACGGCCCTGCAGATCGCCGAACACCTCCAGGACGTCGCCGAGGACCTCGGCCGCGACCGGATCTACCTCCCGGGCGAGGACATGCGCCGCTTCCACGTGTCCGAGGCCGACCTGGCCGCACCGTCCGCCGGAGCGTCCGTACGCTCCCTGGTCGCCTTCGAGACCGAGCGCGCGCGGGACCTCCTGGACGAGGGCACACCGCTCGTGGGCAGCGTCCACGGAAGGCTCCGGCTGCTGCTCGCGGGCTTCGTGGGAGGAGGGCGCGCCGCCCTTCGAGCCGTCACCGCCGCCGGCTTCGACGTCCTGCCCGGCCCGCCCAAGCCCACCAAGAGCGGCCTGCTCCGCGAGGTGGCCGCCGTCCTGCGCACAGCGCCGAGAAAGGGGTGAGCCCGACCGTGGAGGGCCCCACACACGCGTCCGCACCGGGCGCCCCGTCCGCACCGGTCCTGGCGGCGTACAGCTACTGCGAGGCCGTCACCGGCGCGCAGGCGCGCAACTTCGCCTACGGTATCCGGCTGCTCCCCGCCGACAAGCGGCAGGCGATGTCCGCGCTCTACGCCTTCTCCCGGCGGGTCGACGACATCGGCGACGGCACGCTTGCGCCCGAGGTCAAACTGGCCCGGCTGGAGGAGACGCGCGCGGTCCTCGGCCGGATCCGCGCCGAGGGGATCGACGAGGACGACACCGACCCGGTCGCCGTCGCCCTCACGCACGCCGCCCGCCGCTTCCCGATCCCGCTCGAAGGTCTCGACGAGCTCATCGACGGCGTCCTGATGGACGTGCGCGGCGAGACGTACGAGAGCTGGGACGAACTCAAGGTCTACTGCCGCTGCGTGGCCGGTGCCATCGGCCGCCTCTCGCTCGGCGTGTTCGGCACGGCGAACCCCGGCGCCCGCGACGAGGCACGCGCCGGCGAGTACGCCGACACCCTCGGCCTGGCGTTGCAGCTCACCAACATCCTGCGGGACGTCCGGGAGGACGCGGCCAACGGGCGCACCTACCTGCCCGCCGAGGACCTGGCCAAGTTCGGCTGCTCGGAGGGCTTCCTCGGCGACCGGATGCCGGCCGGCTCCGACTTCGCCGGGCTCGTCCACCACGAGGTCCGCCGCGCCCGCGCGCTGTTCGTCGAGGGCTACCGTCTGCTGCCCATGCTCGACCGGCGCAGCGGCGCGTGCGTCGCCGCCATGGCCGGCATCTACCGGCGGCTCCTGGACCGCATCGAGCGCGAGCCCGAGGCCGTGCTCCGCGGCCGGGTCTCGCTGCCGCCGCACGAGAAGGCGTACGTGGCCGTCCGCGGACTCTCCGGCCTCGACGCGCGGACCATCGCGCGCCAGAGTGCCCGGAGGCGGCTCTGATGGCGGCGGGCGGGCCGCCCTCGCCCGCGAACCGAACGGGAGCAACCCCGACGCCCGCGGCGGCGTCTGTCGAAGAGACGGAGGAGGACGTATGACCGCGCACCACGCCGTGGTCGTCGGCGGCGGCCTGGCCGGTGTCACCACCGCGCTGGAACTCGCCGGCGCGGGCCTGCGGGTGACCCTGCTGGAGGGCCGGCCCAGGCTCGGCGGCCTCGCCTTCTCCTTCAAGCGCGGCGACCTGACCGTGGACAACGGCCAGCACGTCTACCTGCGCTGCTGCACCGCCTACCGCTGGTTCCTCGACCGCGTCGGGGGCGCCGGCCTGGCACCCCTCCAGGACCGGCTCGACGTACCCGTCCTCGACGTCGCCCACCCCGGCGGCCCCCGGCTCGGCCGGCTGCGCCGCAGCGCCCTGCCCGTACCGCTGCACCTGGCGGGCTCCCTCGCCCGCTACCCCCACCTCTCGCTCGCCGAGCGGGCGAGCGTCGGGCGCGCCGCCCTCGCGCTGCGCCGCCTCGACCCGGCCGACCCGGCGCTCGACGGCCTGGACTTCGCGACCTGGCTCGGCCGCTACGGCCAGAGCCCGCGCACCATCGAGGCGTTGTGGGACCTCGTCGGCATCGCCACCCTCAACGCGACCGCCGCGCAGTCCTCGCTGGGCCTGGCCGCCATGGTCTTCAAGACCGGCCTGCTCTCCGAGAACGGCGCGGCCGACATCGGCTGGGCCCGCGTACCGCTCGGGGACCTGCACGACACCCTCGCCCGCAAGGCCCTCGACGCGGCCGGCGTCCGCACCGAACTGCGCACCCGGGTCACCGGCATCTCCCGTACGGCGGAAGGCGGCTGGCGGGTCGACACGGAGCGGGAGTCGCTGGAGGCCGGCACCGTCGTCCTCGCCGTCCCGCAGCGCGAAGCGCACGGGCTGCTCCCGGCCGGGGCCCTCGCCGACCCGGACAAGCTCCTGGACATCGGCACCGCGCCGATCCTCAACGTGCACGTCGTCTATGACCGCAAGGTGCTCAAGCAGCCGTTCTTCGCGGCGCTCGGCTCTCCCGTCCAGTGGGTCTTCGACCGCACCGACTCCTCCGGGCTCCCGGACGGCGGCCAGTACCTGGCCCTGTCCCAGTCGGTCGCCCACGAGGACATCGACGAGCCCGTAACGGTCCTGCGCGCCAAGTACCTGCCCGAGCTGGAGCGGCTGCTTCCCGCGGCGCGCGGCGCCAAGGTGCGGGACTTCTTCGTCACCCGGGAGCGGACCGCGACCTTCGCTCCCACGCCCGGTGTCGGGCGCCTGCGGCCGGGCACGCGGACCGACACGCCGGGGCTCTACCTCGCCGGTGCGTGGACCGCGACGGGTTGGCCCGCGACCATGGAGGGCGCCGTCCGCAGTGGACTGAGCGCGGCTCATGCCGCACTCGTCATGCTGGGCCGCCACCGCGTACACCCCTTGCAGGAGGCGGTATGACGACCACCGGCACCATCGGTACCAGCACCACCGGCAACTCGAGCACCACCGGTACCGCAGCAACACGCACCGCAGTACGTACAGGAACCAGAGGAGAGCCAGTGAACCCGGGGAATCCGGCCGTCGAGAACTCGGGCGCCAGTACGGGCCCGGCCGGCGGGGAGAAGGCGGACACGCTCGCCCTCCTGGAGCGCGGCCGCACGCTCTCGACGCCCGCGCTCCGCGCCGCCGTGGACCGGCTCGCCGCGCCCATGGACACCGTCGCCGCCTATCACTTCGGCTGGATCGACGCCCAGGGCAACGCGGCGGACGGTGACGGCGGCAAGGCCGTCCGCCCCGCCCTCGCCCTGCTCTCCGCCGAGGCCGCCGGCGCCGCGGCCGAGGTCGGCGTCCCGGGAGCCGTCGCCGTCGAGCTCGTGCACAACTTCTCGCTCCTGCACGACGACCTGATGGACGGGGACGAGCAGCGCCGCCACCGCGACACGGTGTGGAAGGTCCACGGCCCGGCCCTGGCCATCCTCGTCGGCGACGCGCTGTTCGCCCTGGCCAACGAGGTCCTGCTGGAGCTCGGCACGGTCGAGGCGGGGCGCGCCGCGCGCCGGCTGACCACCGCCAGCCGCAAGCTCATCGACGGCCAGGCGCAGGACATCTCCTACGAGCACCGCGAGAGCGTGAGCGTCGAGGAGTGCCTGGAGATGGAGGGCAACAAGACCGGCGCCCTGCTCGCCTGCGCGGTCTCCATCGGCGCCGTGCTCGGCGGCGCGGACGACCGTACGGCCGACAAGCTGGAGGAGTACGGCTACCACCTCGGCCTCGCCTTCCAGGCCGTCGACGACCTCCTCGGCATCTGGGGCGACCCGGAGTCCACCGGCAAGCAGACCTGGAGCGACCTGCGCCAGCGCAAGAAGTCGCTGCCCGTCGTCGCCGCCCTCGCGGCCGGCGGACCGGCCTGTGAGCAGCTCGCCGAACTGCTCGCCGCCGACGCCAAGAGCAACGACTTCGAGAACTTCTCCGAGGAGGAGTTCGCTGCCCGCGCGGCCCTCATCGAGGCGGCCGGCGGCCGCCAGTGGACCGCCGACGAGGCACGGCGCCAGCACGCGGTGGCGATCAAGGCCCTCGACGACGTGGACATGGACCAGCGGGTGCGCGACCAGCTCGTGGCGCTCGCCGACTTCGTCGTCGTGCGCAAGAGGTGATCGCCACTCGGTCACGCATATGAATCGCGAGTCGCCGGCCGGTACCGCCTGAAGGCGGTACCGGCCGACGGCGGACCCCAGGACAGCAGAGGACACTGCACGCAAAGGGGAAGCCATGACAGCGACGACCGACGGCGGAGCCGATGCACGCGCCGCCGACCCGGACGACAGTACGGCCGCCGGGCCGTCCGTCGTCCACGAAGCCACGGCCAGGGCCGTGCGCCACCTGCTCGACCGGCAGGACGAAGCCGGCTGGTGGAAGGGCGACCTGGAGACCAACGTCACCATGGACGCCGAGGACTTGCTGCTGCGCCAGTTCCTCGGGATCCGCGACGAGGCCACCACGTGGGCCGCCGCCCTGTTCATCCGCGGCGAGCAGAGGTCCGACGGCACCTGGGCCACCTTCCACGGAGGCCCCAGCGACCTGTCCGCCACCATCGAGGCCTACGTGGCCCTGCGCCTGGCCGGTGACGCCCCCGACGCGCCGCACATGGCCCGCGCCTCGGCGTGGATCCGCGGCCACGGGGGGATCGCCGCCGCCCGCGTCTTCACCCGCATCTGGCTCGCCCTCTTCGGCTGGTGGAAGTGGGACCACCTGCCCGAACTCCCGCCCGAACTGGTCTTCCTGCCGCACTGGGTGCCGCTGAACATCTACGACTTCGGCTGCTGGGCCCGGCAGACCATCGTCCCCCTCACCATCGTCTCCGCGCTGCGCCCGGTCCGCCCGGCCCCCTTCGCGCTGGACGAGCTGCACGCCGACCCGCGCAACCCCTACCCCGCCAAGCGGCTTGCCCCGCTGACCAGTTGGGGCGGCGCTTTCCAGCGGATGGACAAGGCCCTGCACGTCTACCGCAGGCTCGCCCCGCACCGCCTGCGCAAGGCGGCCATGGTGAGCGCCGGCCGCTGGATCGTGGAGCGGCAGGAGAACGACGGCTGCTGGGGCGGGATCCAGCCGCCCGCCGTGTACTCCGTCATCGCCCTGCACCTGCTCGGCTACGACCTCGGCCACCCGGTGATGCGGGCCGGACTGGAGTCGTTGGACCGGTTCGCGGTGTGGCGCCCGGACGGCGCCCGCATGATCGAGGCCTGCCAGTCCCCGGTGTGGGACACCTGCCTGGCAGTCATCGCACTGGCCGACGCGGGGGTGCCCTGCGACCACCCGGCCCTGGTGAGGGCCGCCGACTGGATGCTGGGCGAGGAGATCACGCGCAGCGGCGACTGGGCCGTCCGCCGGCCCGGACTGGCCCCGGGCGGCTGGGCGTTCGAGTTCCACAACGACACCTACCCCGACATCGACGACACCGCCGAGGTCGTCCTCGCACTGCGCCGCGTCGAGCACCCCGATCCGGCGCGCGTCGAGGCGGCCATCGCCCGGGGAGTGTCCTGGAACCTCGGCATGCAGTCGAAGAACGGCGCCTGGGGCGCCTTCGACGCGGACAACACCAGCCGCCTGCCCAACAAACTGCCCTTCTGCGACTTCGGCGAGGTCACCGACCCGCCCTCGGCCGACGTCACCGCCCACGTCGTGGAGATGCTCGCCGTCGAGGGGAAGGCGGGCGACGCGCGCACCCGGCGCGGCATCGCCTGGCTGCTCGCCGAACAGGAGGCGGAGGGCGGCTGGTTCGGGCGCTGGGGCACGAACTACGTCTACGGGACCGGCTCGGTGGTCCCGGCCCTGACGGCCGCCGGCCTCGCCCCCTCGCACCCCGCGATCCGGCGGGCCGTGCGCTGGCTGGAATCCGTACAGAACGAGGACGGCGGGTGGGGCGAGGACCAGCGCTCCTACAAGGACCCGTCCTGGGCCGGGAAGGGCACCTCGACCGCCTCCCAGACGGGGTGGGCGCTGATGGCGCTGCTCTCGGCGGGGGAGCGCGACGGCGACAGCGTCGAGCGGGGCATCGCGTACCTCGTCTCCACGCAGCGCGAGGACGGCGGCTGGGACGAGCCGTACTTCACCGGGACAGGCTTCCCCTGGGACTTCTCCATCAACTACCACCTGTACCGGCAGGTCTTCCCGCTCACCGCGCTCGGCCGCTACCTGTACGGCGAACCGTTCGGCCCGGAGGGCCGGCACGCGGATCCGGCCGCCGCCGGGCTCGCGGCCCCGCTGCCGGGGGAGGCCTGATGAGGTCCGGCCCCGCCGGCGTACCGCCCCCGCTGCTGGTCGCCTGCGCGCTGCGCATCGAGCGGGCGGCCCTGCGCAGTGGCCGGGGGCCCGGCGCGCCCGGGCGGTACGAGGTCCTGCGCACCGGCATGGGTCCGCGCGCGGCCGACCGCGCCGTCGGCCGGGCCCTCGGCGAGCCGGCGCTGCGCGGGGCCGCCGTCCTCGCGACGGGATTCTGCGCCGGACTGCTGCCCGGCATGAGCCCCGGCGACCTGATCGTCGCCGAGGAGACCCGGGACCCCCGCGGCACCGTCGCGTGCGCCGGCACCGACCTGCTCGCCGAGGCACTGGCCCGGGTCCTGCCCGGCCGGACCGTACACCTCGGCGCACTGACCGGTTCCGACCACGTCGTCCGGGGCCAGGAGCGCGCGCAGCTGCGCGCCACCGGCGCCATCGGGGTCGACATGGAGTCGGCGGCCACCTTGTGGACCGCGGCCCGGGGCGGGACCGTTGCCGGTGGCGCGGACCGTCCCGTTGCGGCCGTCCGGGTGATCGTGGACGCTCCGGAGCACGAGCTCGTCCGTATCGGCACTGTTCGGGGGGGAATATCGGCCTTTCGCGTATTGCGTGCCGTACTGCCCGCGTTTTATGACTGGCACCGTTCTTTGCTGCTCCCCAGGAGGTGAGCCAGATGGCAATGCCACTGCGACAGACCATCAGGGTCGGGACGTATCTTCTCGAACAGAAGCTCCGCAAGCGTGAGAAGTTCCCGCTGATCGTCGAGCTGGAACCCCTCTACGCCTGCAACCTGGCCTGCGAGGGCTGCGGCAAGATCCAGCACCCGGCCGGGGTGCTCAAGCAGCGCATGCCCGTGGCCCAGGCCGTCGGGGCCGTGCTGGAGTCCGGTGCGCCGATGGTGTCCATCGCGGGCGGCGAGCCCTTGATGCACCCGCAGATCGACGAGATCGTGCGCCAGTTGGTGGCGAGGCGCAAGTACGTCTTCCTCTGCACCAACGCGCTGCTGCTCCGCAAGAAGATCGAGAATTTCACGCCCTCCCCGTACTTCGCCTTCGCCGTGCACATCGACGGACTGCGCGAACGCCACGACGAGTCGGTGGCGAAGGAGGGCGTCTTCGACGAAGCCGTCGCGGCCATCAAGGAGGCGAAGAGGCGCGGCTTCCGGGTGACGACCAACTCCACCTTCTTCAACACGGACACCCCGCAGACCATCATCGAGGTGCTGAACTACCTCAATGACGATCTCCAGGTGGACGAGATGATGATCTCGCCGGCCTATGCCTACGAAAAGGCCCCCGACCAGGAACACTTCCTGGGAGTCGAACAGACCCGTGAACTCTTCAAGAAGGCCTTCGCGGGCGGCAACCGGCGGCGCTGGCGGCTCAACCACTCCCCGCTGTTCCTGGACTTCCTCGAGGGCAAGGCCGATTTCCCCTGCACCGCCTGGGCCATTCCGAATTACTCGCTCTTCGGCTGGCAGCGCCCCTGCTATCTGATGAGCGACGGATACGTGCCCTCGTACCGGGAATTGATCGAGGACACCGACTGGAGCAAGTACGGCCGCGGAAAGGACCCGCGCTGCGCGAACTGCATGGCGCACTGCGGGTACGAACCCACCGCCGTCCTCGCCACCATGGGGTCGCTGAAGGAGTCGCTGAGGGCGGCCCGCGAGACCGTGGGCGGAAACCGGGGCAAGTCGGCATGAGCGCGGGCCACGCGGGGGAGGGCGGCCGGGGTGGCAGGGCGAAGGGCTTCGACCTCGGCGCCCTGCTGGCCGAGCGCGGCGGCGAGCGGTACGAGCTGCACGCACGCCACCTCAACCACCAGCTGCCCCGGATGCTGCACACCATCGGCTTCGACAAGTTCTACGAGCGGGCCGAGGGAGCCCACTTCTGGGACGCGGAGGGCAACGACTACCTCGACATGCTGGCGGGGTTCGGGGTGATGGGCCTGGGCCGCCACCACCCGGTGGTCCGCCAGGCCCTGCACGACGTGCTCGACGCCCAGCTCGCCGACCTCACGCGCTTCGACTGCCAGCCGCTGCCCGGCCTGCTGGCCGAGAAGCTGCTCTCCCACAGCCCGCACCTGGACCGGGTCTTCTTCGGCAACAGCGGCACCGAGGCGGTGGAGACCGCCCTGAAGTTCGCCCGGTACGCCACCGGGCGCCCCAGGGTCCTCTACTGCGACCACGCCTTCCACGGGCTCACGGCGGGGTCGCTGTCGGTCAACGGCGAGGGCGGCTTCAGGGAGGGCTTCGCACCCCTGCTGCCCGACACCAAGATCGCGCTCGGTGATCTGGCAGCCCTAGAGCGGGAGCTGTCGAAGGGCGACGTGGCGGCCTTCGTCGTCGAGCCGGTCCAGGGCAAGGGGGTGATCGCCGCCCCGCCCGGCTTCCTCGCCGCCGCGCAGGAGCTGCTGCGCCGGCACAAGGCGCTGCTGATCGCGGACGAGGTGCAGACCGGCCTCGGGCGGACCGGCGACTTCTACGCGTACCAGCACGAGGCCGGGGTGGAACCGGACCTGGTGTGCGTGGCCAAGGCCCTCTCGGGCGGGTACGTTCCGGTCGGCGCGACCCTGGGCAAGGACTGGATCTTCAAGAAGGTCTACTCGTCCATGGACCGCGTGCTCGTCCACTCGGCGAGCTTCGGCTCGAACGCCCAGGCGATGGCGGCCGGCCTCGCGGTGCTCGGCGTCATGGAGGACGAGCAGGTGGTGGCCAACGCCCGCTCGATGGGCGATCTGCTGCGCGGCCGGCTCGCGGGGCTCGTGGACGAGTACGAGCTGCTGCACGAGGTACGGGGACGCGGGCTGATGATCGGCATCGAGTTCGGCCGGCCCTCCTCGCTGGGGCTGCGGAGCCGGTGGACCATGCTGCAGGCCGCACGCAAGGGGTTGTTCGCGCAGATGGTCGTGGTGCCGCTGCTGCAGAAGCACCGGATCCTCACACAGGTCTCCGGCGACCACCTCGAAGTCATCAAGCTGATCCCCCCGCTGATCGTGGACGAGGCGGACGTCGACCGGTTCGTGGGAGCCTTCCGCGAGGTCATGGACGAGGCGCACGGCGGCGGCGCGCTGATGTGGGACTTCGGCAGGACGCTGGTGAAGCAGGCCGTCGCCAACCGCTGAGCCGTGCGGCGGGCCGTTGGTGGAGCGGGCCGGCGGGTTCGCGGGCGGGCCGCCGGGTCGGTGATCCGGCGGCCCGCCCGCCCCCGGGATGTCAGTCCAGGAGCCGGTCGCGGAGCCGCTCCAGGGTCTGGGGCGCGAGTCCGAGGCCCTCGGCGAGGTAGCGCTCCACCCCGCCCCACTCCTCGTCGATGGTTTCGAAGGCCGCGCTCAGATACGGGGCGCGGGCGTCGAAGAGCGGGGCCAGCAGCTCGGTCACCTCGGCGGTGCGGGGCCGCGCCGCTTCGCTGCCCCGGCGGACCCGGTAGCGGTTGTGGGGGGCGTTCGACTCCAGGTAGTCGGCGACGATGGCCTCGCGCTCGACGCCCAGCGCGAGCAGGGTGACGGCGATCGACAGGCCGGCCCGGTCCTTCCCGGCCGCGCAGTGCATCAGGGCGGGAACGCTGTCGTCGGCGAGGGCGTGCACCACCCGGCTGTGTTCGGCGGTGCGGGTCTTGATGATCGTGCGGTACGAACGCGACATCCGCGCGATCCCCTTGCCGTCCCCCAGGACCTCGCGGAGCTGGGCGAGGTCCCCGTCGCGGACCATCTTCCAGAACTCCCGGCCGTCGGCCGGGTCCGACAGCGGGATGTTGACGTTCCGCACGCCGGCGAGCTCCACGTCCGGTCCCTCCAGCGCCTGGTCGGCGCCGTTGCGGAAGTCGAAGACGGTGTGCAGCCCGAGCGATTCGAGGAATGCCGCGTCGGTATCGGTGGCATGCGCGAGATGTCCGCTTCGGAACAGTCGTCCCGTCTTGACCTGCCGGCCGTCCGTGGTCGGCAATCCGCCCACGTCACGGAAGTTGCGCACGCCGGCCAGAGTCGGCTCCGCGTGGGGGGTTCCGGGTATCAGCTGGGTCACAGGGGCTCCTCCGTGTCTTCGTCGTGAGTGTCCGAATTACGCTACTTCCGGCCAACTTGCCATAGCGAGGGGCGAGATCGGACACGTCCCCGTGAGCCAGATCATACGGTGACCGTGAGTGCCTGATCACGAATGGCGAATTGCCTTGCCGGGGCGGTTGTTGCAGGTGGGGAATGGACGGAGGGTGACCGGAATTCCGGCGGCCCGTCATCTTCAAGATTCTGTTGGGGAATTCATGACTTGTTCCCTGCGCCCGGCCTCGATTACGTTCGCGATCGATCCGGACGGACCGCCTAATCCTGCCGCCGACCGGAAACCGCACTCGACTATTCACGCGCGTGGCAGGAGCGGGGGAACCAGGTAAGCCGCTGTCCCGGATCTCCGCCGAGATCTTTACAACGGGACAGCTCGGGGTGAAGCCGTCCATGTGCAGTCCGCCGGCACATGGGAGGCCGGACATCTCCAGTCCGAACCCGACAGCTCACCTCGCAGGCGCCGGAGAGGAATTCGACATGCCTGCAACGGGTAAGCACCGCCGTCCGAAGTCCCGCTCGATATCCCGCGGTTTCGCGGCCGCCGGCACCGGTGGCGCGGCCCTTGCGCTCCCGCTGCTCGGGGCCGCCGGAGCCCACGCGGCCGGCGCCCCGGCCACCGCGCCCGCCGCCGTCCCGGTCCAGGCTCCGCAGGTTCCGGCCTCGCTCCGGGCCGCGCCCGCCGCCCCGCGGGTCACCCTTACGGTCTACACGGTGGTGCCCGGGGACTACCTCTCCAAGATCGCCGAGCGCCAGCACCTCAGCGGTGGCTGGCAGCGGCTCTACGCGGACAACCGCGAGGCAGTCGGCTCCGACCCGTCGCTGATCCACCCGGGCCTCAGGCTGACGCTCGGCGCGAAGGGCGCCGGCGAGAGCGCTCCGAGCCGCGCGAAGGCTCCGGTCGAGCAGTCCTCCGCCCCCGCCGGCTCCCCGGACTCCGCCGCCGACTCCTCCGCCGATTCCGCCTCCTACTCCTCCGGGGGCGAGGCCGGCATCGAGTCCGAGGGCGACGAGGCCTCCTCCGGCGACAACGGCTCGGGCCGGGGTGTGTCCGACGAGGCCGGGGCCCCGGCGGCGCCCGCTCCCGAGGCCCCCGCCGAGCAGGAGCAGGCCGCCGCGCCCGCTCCCGAGGCCCCCGCCGAGCAGGAGCAGGCCGCCGCGCCCGCTTCCGCCGGATTCGTCGCCCCGGTCAGCGGTGGCGCCTCCACCGCGTACAAGACGGCCGGCTCCATGTGGTCCAGCGGCTACCACACCGGCGTCGACTTCTCCGCGAGCACCGGCACCACCGTCAAGGCGGTCGGGGCGGGCACCGTCGTGTCCGCCGGCTGGGGCGGCGCGTACGGCAACGAGGTCGTCATCCGGCACGCCGACGGCAAGTACAGCCAGTACGCGCACCTCTCCCAGCTCTCCGTCTCGACCGGCCAGAGCGTCACCGCCGGGCAGCGCGTCGGCCTCTCCGGTGCCACCGGCAACGTGACCGGCCCGCACCTGCACTTCGAGATCCGCACGGGGCCGTCGTACGGCTCGGACATCGATCCGCTGGCCTACCTGCGGTCGAAGGGCGTCAGCATCTGAGCCGAGCCGGCCCGCCGCCAGGCCGTCCCTTCGGATCTTGCCGAGCCGGCAAGATCCGCAAGGGACGGCCTGGTGCTGTGTCCGGGAAGGTCCACCTGCCGCGGCACGAAGCCGTCTCCTTCGGATCTTGCCGGGCCCGCGACGCCTGGCACCGCACCTGGCCGCGTTGTCGGGGCGCCCCAGTACGTACCAGTACGCGGCACGGCGCCTCCGCCTTGCCATGCACGGCACCAGACGCCGCGGGCTCGGCCGCCACGATCCGAAAGAGACGACCTAAGCTGCTCGTCCGGCCTTCGTGGACGTCGCCGTCACCGGTCCACGAGACGGGGGACGAGGCGGCCACGGAACGGGGTTCACGGCATGAGGGTCACGGCAAGGGAGCTCAACCGCTCCACGCTCGCACGGCAGTTGCTGCTCGGGCGGGAGGCGCTCGGCGTCGGCGACGGGATCCGGCGGGTGGTCGCGCTGCAGGCGCAGCAGGCCGCCTCGCCGTACCTCGCCCTGTGGAACCGGCTCGCGGACTTCGACCCGGCCGAACTCGACGCGGCTTTCAGCGGCCACGAAGTCGTCAAGTCGACTTTGATGCGGATCACCCTGCACGCCGTGCACGCCGATGACTTCCCGGCGTTCCGGGAGGCGGTGCAGCCGGGCGTGCGGGCTGCCCGGCTGGGCGGGCGGTTCACGGCGTCGGGGCTGACCGCCGAGGACGCCGACGCGCTGGTGCCGCAACTGCTGGCCTTCGCCGACCGGCCCCGTACGGCCGCGGAGTGCCAGGAGTGGCTCGGACGGCGGCTGGGCGCGCCGCCGGAGCCCGGAGCGTGGTGGGGGCTGCGGCAGTACGCGCCGCTGCTGCACGCGCCCACCGCGCCGCCGTGGTCCTTCGGCGAGCGTCCCTCCTACATCGCCTTCCCGCACGGGACGACGCGGGCGGTGCCCGCGGACCCGGAGGCCTCCGAGGAGTCCCTGCGGACACTCGTCGTGCGCTACCTGGAGGGTTTCGGTCCGGCGTCGGTGGCGGACGTGGCGCAGTTCTCGATGGTCCAGCGGGCCAGGGTGAGGAAGGCGCTCCGGGAGGCCGGGCTCCGCGGCGCCGTCCAGCGGCTGGAAGGCCCGGACGGCCAGGAGCTGTTCGACGTTCCCGGCGCGCCCCTGCCGGACGGCGACACGCCGGCGCCGCCCCGGCTGATGGCCATGTGGGACAGCGTCCTGCTCGCCTACTCCGACCGCGCCCGGATCGTCCCGCCGCAGTACCGCAGGCTCGTCACCCGGGTGAACGGCGACACGCTGGCGGCCCTGCTGGTCGACGGGTACGTGGCCGGAGTGTGGCGCCCGGCGCGCGGGGGTGTGGAGGCGACGGCCTTCCACCCGCTGCCCGAGCCGGTCTGGGAGGCGCTCGCCGCCGAGGCCCGGTCGCTGACGGCCTTCCTCGCCGGTCGCGACCCGGAGGTCTACCGCCGGTACGGCCACTGGTGGGGCAAGCTGCCGAGCGCCGAGACCCGGCTACTCGTATGACCCCGGCGGGGCGGCGACCGGAGGGGGGTCGCCGCCCCTTCCGGCGCCGGTCCTTTATTCCTCGTCTGACGGGTGGTGAAGATCACGGTACGTAAGTCCGTGGCTACGGTCGCGTAGGTGGTCGCCCGGGGTGAAAGATGTGGTCCCGTGGCAGCGACGACGACGACACTCAAGACCATCGGCTCGTACGCGGCGATCGGGGACAGCTTCACCGAGGGCGTTGGGGACCCGGGACCCGGGGAAACGTTTCTTGGATGGGCGGACCGGCTGGCCGTACTCCTCGCCGATCAGCGCGACGAGCACGACTTCCGGTACGCGAACCTGGCGGTGCGCGGCCGCCTCCTGGACCAGATCGTGGCCGAGCAGGTCCCCCGGGCCAAGGAGCTCGCACCGGACCTGGTGACTTTCTGCGCGGGCGGAAACGACATCATCCGGCCCGGCAGCGACCCGGACGCCGTGGCCGAACGGTACGAGGCGGCCGTGCGCGACCTCACCGGAGCGGTCGGCCTGGTCGTCATCACCACCGGCTTCGACACGCGGGACGTGCCCGTCCTCAAGCACATCCGGGGCAAGATCGCGACCTTCAGCGCGCACGTCCACTCCATCGCCGACCGGTACGGCTGCCCGGTGCTCGACCTGTGGTCGCTGAAGTCCGTACAGGACCGGCGGGCCTGGGACGCCGACCGGCTGCACCTCTCGCCCGAGGGCCACACCCGGGTCGCGCTGCGCGCCGCGCAGGTGCTCGGCCTGGAGGTGCCCGCCGACCCCGACCAGCCCTGGCCGCCGCTGCGGCCGCGCGGGTCGGTGGACGTGACCCGCGACAACATCCAGTGGGCGCGCGAGTACCTGGTGCCCTGGATCGGACGGCGGCTGCGCGGGGAGTCCTCCGGTGACCACGTCGAGGCGAAGCGGCCGGACCTGCTGCCGCTGTAGAAGCGGACGGGGGCGCCCGGGCGCGAGGGGCGGGACGGGGGAGCGGGCGGGGCGGCACCGGGGGCGCGGAACACGATCCTCCGGGAACCGGGAACGGAACCCTTCGCGGACGCGTAGCGGAATCCTTCGGGAGTGCTGCGCGTTGGGAAGGTGGTAAGCCATGAGAACACCCTGCCCGCACCCCACCCAGGAGGCGCCTTGACCGGCTCCCGTCCCTTGCGTCCACGGCTGCGCGCCCTGCGGCCCGAAGCCTTCGGCGCGGATCCGTCCGGTGCCCGGCTGGAGCGGATCCGGCGCTCGCCGAACTTCGCCGACGGCGTGTTCCAGAATCCGGTGGGGGCCCGCACCAGGCCTTCCGGGTCGATGGCGGAGTTCGCCAAGATCTACTTCCACAAGGAGCAGCGGCTCCGGCGCAACCCCGGCGCCCCCATCCCGGTCTACCCGACGACGCTCGCCGAGCTGGCGAAGCCTCCGGCCGGCGGACTGCGGCTGACCTGGATGGGGCACTCCAGCGTGCTCGTCGAGATCGACGGACGACGGGTGCTCTTCGACCCGGTCTGGGGCGAGCGGTGCTCCCCCTTCCCCTTCGCCGGGCCCAAGCGGCTGCACCGCGTCCCGGTGCCGCTCGCCTCGCTGGGCGAGGTCGACGTCGTGGTGATCTCGCACGACCACTACGACCACCTCGACCTGCCGACCATCAAGGAGCTGGCGGGCACGGACACGGTCTTCGCCGTGCCGCTCGGCGTCGGCGCGCACCTGGAGCGCTGGGGCGTCCCGGCGGACCGGCTGCGCGAGCTCGACTGGAACGAGACCACCAAGGTCGCCGGCCTCTCCCTCACGGCCACCCCGGCCCGTCACTTCTGCGGCCGCGGCCTGCGCAACCAGCAGTTCACCCTCTGGGCTTCCTGGGTCGTCGCGGGGGACGAGCACCGGGTCTTCCACAGCGGGGACACGGGGTACTTCCCCGGGTTCGAGGAGATCGGCGCGGAGCACGGGCCCTTCGACGCGACGATGATCCAGATCGGGGCGTACAGCGAGTACTGGCCCGACATCCACATGACCCCGGAGGAGGGCATGCGCGCCCACCTCGACCTCCAGGGCGGCACCCCGCACGGCACGATGCTGCCGATCCACTGGGGAACCTTCAACCTGGCTCCGCACCCGTGGGACGAGCCCGGCGAGGGCACGGTCGCCGCGGCCGAGGGGGCCGGGGCGGCGATCGCGCTGCCGATTCCGGGCCAGCCGTTCGAGCCGGGTGCGGCAGACGCCCCGAGCTCGCCCTGGTGGCGGCCGTTCGTGGCCGGTGGCACGGGCGTGCGTGCGGCGGTGGCGCCGGACGCCGCGGGCGGTGCGGCCGGGCCGGTCGGCGCGGCAGGCCGCGCGCGGGGCGAGACGCGCGAGGAGCCGGAGGCGGTCGGTTCGTAGCGGGCTGCCGCCGGGTGACGTGCCGCCCACGGCGCCCGGCGGGGCCGACGGGGAGCACGGGGCGCCGGGGACGGGTGGTGAGCGACCCGGGCTGTGCGGGCGTGCGCGCTCCCGGCGCATTCGGGCTCGCGTGCGAGCGCTCCACCGGGAGGGGGAAGCACCCGGGCGAAGTTCCCCAACTGGCCGTCCCGGGCGGGAGCGAGCGGTCTAGCGTGGGTATCCGGTGATCAACACCGGATCCCGGGACGCCCGGGGGCCGGGCCCCACTGACCGAGGACGCCGATGTCCGGACTCCGCGCCGCCCGCCACTCCCCGTCGAGACACGCCGTCACCGGTCCCAGCCGGCAGATACGCCCCCAGCTGGTCCGTGCCGCCGTACTGCCCACCCTCGCCGCCGGGCTCAGCGGCGCCGCAGCGGTGATCTTCACGCTCCAGCTCGGCGGCGGCGCGGGCGCCCGGGACGTCCGGCTGTGGCCGGTGCTCGCCGGATGCGCCCTGCTCGTCGTAGGAGCGCTCGCGGCGGCCCTGCTCGGGGCCCAGCGCGCCGCCAAGACCGTCCGCGACCGCTGCGAGTCGCTGCGCCGCTCCAGCGTGCGCGGCCGCCAGGAGCTGCTCACCGCCGCCGACCGGCTGGAGCGCGGCGAGCCGTCCGCCCTCCCGGTGCGCGCCGGACCGGCCGGGCCGGCCTCCGGCTCGGACGGGGGAGTGGACGAGTTCTGGCTGCTCGCCCAGGAGTTGCGCGGAGCCCGCGAACAGGCCCACGCGACCCTGGTCCGCCTCGGGGGTCCCGTCGCGCCCTCCGACAGCGACCGCAAGGTCGAGGTCTTCGTCAACCTCGCCCGCCGCCTCCAGTCCCTCGTGCACCGGGAGATCTCGCTGCTCGACGACCTGGAGGACGCGGTCGAGGACCCGGACCTGCTCAAGGAGCTCTTCCACGTCGACCACCTCGCCACCCGGATCCGCCGGCACGCCGAGAACCTCGCCGTCCTCGGCGGCGCCGCCTCGCGCCGCCAGTGGACCCGGCCCATCGACCTGAGCGAGGTACTGCGCTCCTCCGTCGCGGAGGTCGAGCAGTACACCCGGGTCAAGGTGGTGCCCCCGGCGGGCGGCACGGTGCGCGGCCACGCCGTCGCCGACGTCGTGCACCTGCTGGCCGAACTCGTCGAGAACGCCACGGTGTTCTCCGCCCCCGACACCGACGTCGTGGTGCGCGCGGAGCGGGTCACGGCCGGGATCGCGGTCGAGGTGGAGGACCGGGGCCTCGGCATGCCGTCCGAGGAAGCCCGCCGGATGAACGCCCTGCTCGGCGACCCCGACCAGATCAGCGTCCGGAACCTGCTGGCGGACGGGCGGATCGGCCTGTTCGTCGTCTCGGCGCTGGCCCGACGGCACGGGATCGCCGTCGAGCTGAAGTCCAACATCTACGGTGGCGTGCTCGCCGTGCTCGTCCTGCCGCAGGAGCTGTTGGGGGCCGAAGCGCCGGGTGCGGCCGATGCCCTGGGCGGCTCCAGGGCCACCTCGTGGGGCACGGGTGAGGGGGCGGGCGCGCCGCCTCTGGAGCCGGTGCGCGTGAGCCCGCCCGGGGCGTCCTCCTGCGCTCCACCGGCCGTGCCGGGATGGGCCGTCGGCGTCCCGGCCGCCGCGCCCCGTACGGAACCGGACGCCGGGGAAGCGGCGGAAGCCGCGGCGGGGCCGGTGACCGCGTTCGGGCCGGTGCCGGTGCCGGTGCCGGTGCCGGTGCCCGTGACCGCGCCGGAGTCCGGGGCCGGGCCGCTGCCGGGGGGTGCGCCCCTGGCCGCGCCCGTGACCGCGCCCGTGACCGTGAGCGTGCCGGCCGCCCGGGCCGGCGAGGAGCGGCCGTCGCTGCCCCGGCGCAGCGCCCAGCAGCACGTCGCCCGCCAGCTGCGCGAGGCACCCGTACCCCGGCCGGCCGGGGACGCGCGCGCGGATCAGCCCGTGCACGATCCCGGCCTGATGGCCGCCTTCCAACGGGGCTTCGGCCTCGCCCAGTCGGAGCACCAGACGTGACCCCGGCCTCTCACCCGAAAGCGAAGGAGCGCATCCCCATGGGCGGCGAAGTGGCGACCACGACCAGTCGGCTCTCGGACCTCGACTGGCTGCTCGGCGGCCTGGTCCAGCGGGTGCCGTACACGCGCAGCGCGGTGCTGCTGACCTCCGACGGCCTCGTCTCGTGCGTCCACGGGCTCGACGCGGACAGCGCCGACCACCTGGCCGCGCTCGCCTCCGGGCTGTACTCGCTGGGGCGCAGCGCCGGGTCCCGGTTCGCGGACGGCGCGGAGGTGCGCCAAGTGGTGGTCGAGCTCGACACGGCCCTCGTCTTCGTGTCGGCGGCCGGATCGGGCACCTGCCTCGCGGTGCTCGCGGACCGGGAGGCCGACGCGGGCGTTCTCGGATACGAGATGGCGATGCTGGTCAAGAGCGTGCGCCCGTACCTGGCTGCTCCGCCGAGGCGGCCCGCCGCCGACGCGGAGCGATGAGGGCCCGGGCGAGGGGGGCAACGGCACCGGGGGCGCCGCGTGACACGCCGTGGCTGGACGGTTCGGCGGGCCGCGTGACGCGCCCGTACACGGCGAGCGGTGGTCGTACCCGGCCCGCCGTCGCGCTCGACCTGCTGTCGCTGGTGACGGCCACCGGCGTCCGACCGCGCGGACCGCTGGGCGCCGAGCACGCCCTCGCGCTGCGACTGTGCGCCGGCGCGGCGGCGGTCACCGTCGCCGAGGTGGCTGGACAGCTTCGACTGCCCGCCGTGGTGGTCAAGGTGCTCCTGTCCGACTTGATGGAACACGGGGCGGTGACGGTGCGGGCCCCGCGCTTCCCGAGTCCGGCCGCCGGCGCGTTCGCAGATGACGACCGGTCCCTTCTCCTGGCGGTGCTCGATGGCCTGCGCAAGAGGCTCTGAGGCCCCCGGCCACGGGGCCCCCGCGACCTTGAAGATCCTGGTCGCGGGCGGTTTCGGGGCGGGCAAGACCACCTTCGTGGGCGCGGTGAGCGAGATCGAACCGCTGAGCACGGAGGAGCTGCTGAGCGGACTGAGCGAGGCCGCCGACCCGCTGGACGGCGTCGAGTCGAAGACGTCCACGACCGTGGCGCTGGACTTCGGCCGCATCACGCTCGACGAGCGGCACGTGCTCTACCTCTTCGGCACGCCCGGCCAGGAGCGCTTCTGGTTCCTGTGGGAGGAGTTGTGCGCGGGAGCGCTGGGGGCGGTGGTACTCGCCGACACGCGCCGCCTCGCCGACTGCTTCCCCGCCGTGGACTTCTTCGAGCGGCGCGGGATCGGCTTCGTCGTCGCCGTCAACGAGTTCGACGGCGGGCACCGCTACGCGGCCGACGAGGTGCGGGAAGCGGTGGGGCTCGCGCCGGAGGTGCCCGTCGTACGGTGCGACGCGCGGCTGCCGAGCTCCGGCACGGGCGCACTGGCCGCCCTCGTCCACCACCTGCTGTCGACGGCGGAGCCCCCGCCGCGCGCGACATCGTGAAGTACTCGGAGTTGAAGTGCTCGGAGTAACGGAATTCGTCGGAAACGGGATGCGGGGGAGACGCCATGACCTACTTCGAATCGACCGGGCACCTGCTGCTCACACCAGTGGACCGGGAGGCCCCCGCACGCGTGGTGCGACTGCGTGAGCTGGGGCTGGGGGAGCGGGCGGACGGAGAGCTCGACGCCTTCGCGCGACGGGTGGCGGACGCGCTGGGCGCGCCCTACGCCGGGGTCAACTTCATCGGCGAGGAACGTCAGTTCTTCGCCGGCCTGCACCACGCGCCCGGCGCGCCGGCGAGCGGCTACCCGGCACGGGTGCTCGCCCGCGACCACGGCTACTGCCCGCACGTGGTGGCCCGGCGGCGGGCGCTGGTCCTGGAGGACGTACGGGACTTCGCGCGCTTCGCGGGCAATGCCGTCGTGGACGAGAGCGGCGTGCGCTCCTACGCGGGCGCGCCGGTGACCGACCGGCGCGGGATCGTCCTGGGCACGGTGTGCGCGGTGGACGTGACGCCCAGACGGTGGGGGCTGGACGGGCTGGCGGCGGTGAAGGCGCTGGCGGCCGAGCTGGTGGAGCTGGTGCACGAGCGGGAGGACCGCCGCGGGTGAGCGGTCCCGCCGCCCGGGCCGTCGGCCCGGGCGGCCCGGGCGGTTGTCAGTGGCCGGGTTTACGGTCGGAGACGAGGGACACCGGTATCCGGAGAGGAGTCGCGGGGATGGCCACGACAGCGCAGGACGTCAGAACGATCGCACTGTCGCTTCCGGACAGCTGCGAGAAGCCCGCCTGGGGCATGCCGACCTTCCGGGTGGGCGGGAAGAACGGGAAGACCGGGAAGATCTTCGTCGCGCTCGCCGACGACGACACGTCGATCGGCGTGAAGTGCCCGAGGGAGGAGCGGGCGGAGCTGATCGCGGCGGAGCCGGAGAAGTTCTTCATACGACCGGGCCACGACGACAACTACGCGTGGCTGCGCGTGCGGCTGGCGGCGGTGCGGGACGCGGCTGAGCTGCGCTCGATCCTGACCGACTCCTGGCTCCAGGCGGCACCCAAACGCCTCGCCGCGGCCCACCCGGAACTGGGCGGCTGAGGGCGCGGCCGTACGAGGCGGCTCGGCCGGGGTGCCGAGCCGGCCCGGGCTCCGGTGTCAGGCGCGGAGGTGGGCGGCGATCCGGGTGTGCAACGACGCCGGGTCCAGGCCGTGGGCGGCCGTGTGCTCCTCGATCGTTCCGTAGCGCCGCAGCTCGGCGCGGCCGACGCCGAGCCCGAGCACCCGGTGGGGCACCTCGACGAGCGCTTCGCCCGCGGCCGCCGCGGAGGTCCCGGCGAGGTAGGGCTCGACCAGGACCACGTCGGCAGCGGCGCGCCCGACGGCGGAGCGGAGCGCCTCGTCGTCCAGGGGCCGCACGGTCGGGGCGTACAGGACGGTCACGTCCATGCCCCGCGTCGCGGCGAGGACGTTGTCGAGCAGCGGGCCGACGGCGACGACGACGCCCGCGCGGCCCTCCCGAACGGTCTGGAAGCCGAGGCCGGTGACGGGCCGGGCCCGCGCGTTCGACTGAGCGGAGAGCCGGACGTAGACCTTGTCGTCCCCGGCGGCGTAGGCGTGGCGCAACAGCGCCTCGGCCTCGTCCGGGTGGCCCGGGACGTGGACGGTCCAGCCGTCCAGGGTGTCCAGCAGGGCCACGTCACCCGGAGCCATATGGGTGAAGCCGCCGGCCGGCCAGTCGTAACTGGCGCTCGCGCTGACGAGGACCCCGCCCGTGCCCTGGTGCCCGAAGTCGAGCTTGACCTGCTCGAAGGGCCGCTCCACGAGGAAGCTGGCAAAGGTGTGCACGACGGGCCGCAGTCCGGTGAGAGCCAGCCCGCCGCCCACACCGATCAGCAGCTGCTCACGGATGCCGACGTTGACCACTCGGTCCGGGTGGCGCTCCTGGGCGGGGCGAAAGCCGTCCATGGTGATCTCGGCGAGCACGAGGGCCAGCCGGGGATCCTCGTCGAGTGCGTCCGATGTGACTGATATGAACCGTTCGCGCATGGTGTCCATGTCTCCCCCTGATCTCGCTGCCTGCGTACTTGCTCGTTTGCTTCGTTCCTGCTTCTTCACTGCTTCTTCTCGACACGGGCGACGACGGCGTGCGGCCGGCCCGGGTGCGGTGCGGTGAAAGCGGCGTGCAGGGCCGCGTGGTCCCGGCCGTCCACCGTGAGCGCCGACCAGCCGGCCGCCTCGAAGCGGGAGGCGATGCCGCCCCGCCAGCCGTGCGTGGCGGAGTCGTTGTCGATCACGACCGTGTGCAGCCGCTCCAGACCCGCCGGGCCCGCGTAGGCGATCGCCTCGTGATTGCTTCCCTCGTCCAGCTCGGCGTCGCCTATCAGCACCCACACCGCCGACTCGGTCAGCCCCTGCGCCCGCAGCCCGAGCGCGCTGCCGACGGCGAGCGGCAGCCCGTGACCCAGCGAGCCGCTGCCGATCTCCACGCCGGGGATCAGCGTGCGGTCCGGGTGGTGCCCGAGGGGGGAGTCGTAGGCGCCGAACCCGCTCAGCCAGCCGACGGGAAAGAACCCCTTGGCGGCGAGTACGGCGTAGTAGGCCATCGGCCCGTGTCCCTTGGAGAGCAGGAACCGGTCCCGCCCGGGATCCCCGGCGGTGGCGGGTCCGACCCGCAGCACCCGGTCGTAGAGCACCCACAGCGCGTCGAGCGTGGAGGTGGCGGCGGGGCCGTGCTTCTCGGCTCCGGTCATGAGCGCCATGAGCGGTCCGAGGTCTTCGTAGCGGAACCGGGTGTCCGCGGCTGCCTGTGTCATGGCTCGATCTTTCAACCTCAAGCGTGCTTGAGGTCAAGTGTCCGCGTTTGCCGCCCCCGTCCGGCCGCCGGAAGGGCCGGAGGGCCGGAGGGCCGGAAAGAAAGGTGCGCGCGAGTACGTCCTGAAGTGCGGTATTGTTCTCCTGCGCGTTCAAACCAGGGGAAATCCCAGGTCAGCGGGCATCGGGACGTGGCGCAGCTTGGTAGCGCACTTGACTGGGGGTCAAGGGGTCGCAGGTTCAAATCCTGTCGTCCCGACTCGAAAGAGTCGCAGGTCAGAGGCCGTATCGGAATCATCCGATACGGCCTTTGATCGTTTGGGGACCGGCTGGGCCTCTGCCGCACGTCGTTGTGGGGAGGACTGTCCGGCTGCGACGCATTCGACCCGCTCCGCGAACCGCGGGCTGCCACGCGGGCGCAGGCTGCGCATGCCGGCGCCCTGCCGTTCGTCGCCGATGTCGTGCGGCGTCGCCGGGCGCCGAACGTCGAGCCGGCATCCCGGGCGCGCAAGGGCCGGCTGGCCGACGCCCGTTGGGTTCAAAGCGGTGGTGGCGGCCTCGGCGGTCCCGGTCGTGGACATCCGTCCAGGTGGCGCAGTCGGCCACCACGTCGTGGTCGGCGACTGCGGTACGGACGGCCTCCAAGTCGGTGATTTCGAGGGCGATGAGGTCGAGGGCAGTGGCCCGGACCAGCCCGTAACCCAATGGAATGAAGCACGGCGAGGTTGTGGGATGCCACAGGCTGGAGTCGGCATACCTACAGCACGAGTAGGCCCCCACATGCCGCCGTGTGGCCCTCCGGGGCGGCGTGGCACACCACTGCGCCCCCGTGAATTCGGTGCATGTCCGCGTGTTCGCTTCCGGTCCTGCAGGAAGGTTCAGTGATGAAGCGTCAGTCGCTTCGCAAGTCCTGGCTCCAGACCGCCGCCATGTTCTCGGCGGGGGCTCTTGGCCTGGTCGTCAACTTCGTCTCCTCGACGACCGCTCTGGCTCATTCAATCGAGCCGGCAGGTGTCGATTGCCCTCACTCGGTGCCAGGCCCGAACGGTGCGCGGGGGATCGCATTCGACCCCGACCCTTGGCCGACGGCCTATGACGACGAGGACGAGGACGAGGACGAAGAAGGACCGTCTGGTTGCGGCAACGGCGGGTATCACCAGAACAAGGGTCCGCAGGGCGAGCAAGGGCCCCGGGGCCACACCGGGCCGCAGGGGTTCCAGGGGAGCCAAGGTGCTAACGGTCCGCAGGGCAGCCAGGGAAGCCAGGGCAGCCGGGGGAGCCAAGGGTTCCAGGGGAACCAGGGTGCTACCGGCTCGCAGGGAAACCAGGGGTTCCAGGGCAACCAGGGCAACCAGGGGTTCCAGGGCAGTCAGGGTGAGTCCGGCTCGCAGGGGAACCAGGGTAACCAGGGGTTCCAGGGGTTCCAGGGCAGTCAGGGTGAGTCCGGCTCGCAGGGGAACCAGGGTAACCAGGGGTTCCAGGGCAGTCAGGGTGAGTCCGGCTCGCAGGGGAACCAGGGTAACCAGGGGTTCCAGGGGAACCAGGGTGAGTCCGGCTCGCAGGGGAACCAGGGTAACCAGGGGTTCCAGGGCAACCAGGGCAGTCAGGGTGAGTCCGGCTCGCAGGGGAACCAGGGTAACCAGGGGTTCCAGGGGAACCAGGGCAGTCAGGGTGAGTCCGGCTCGCAGGGGAACCAGGGCAATCAGGGGTTCCAGGGCAACCAGGGGAACCAGGGGAACCAGGGGTTCCAAGGGTTCCAGGGGAACCAGGGCGTCCAAGGGAGTCAGGGCTTCCAGGGCAACCAGGGTGTCCAGGGCAACCAGGGTGTAAGCCCGGGGGCGCAGAGTCAGGTCGTCACGGCCACCACCGCTACGGGCAATGCCGCGGTCATGTGCCCCGCCGGTAGGTTCGCCCTCGGCGGCGGCTTCGCCACCGATGCGTCGGGCAACCTCGAGATGATCTTCAACCGGCCCACCGGTGGCTCCCCGGCTACTGGCTGGCAGGCCACCGCGGCCGACGTGCGCACGATCACCGTCTATGCGGTGTGCGCTCCGTGAACCCCGGGCCGCGCGCCTCGCTCGGCCGGCCGGCCCTCACCGATGTCCGTGCGTGGCCCTGTCGGCCGAGTCGGTCGGTACCCAGATCGGTTTGGTAGATCCCCGTGAAGAAGCGGACGGCGCTCGCACCTTGGACAGGCCCTGGTGAGGAAGGACCGTGACGGCGAGGCCGAGGATGCCTCCCGCCTCGCCGTCCGCGCCGCCCGGTCGCTCCGACAGCTCGTCCCCGAACAGTTCCGCGATTCCGTGACCGCAGCACCGACAGGCACTCAGACAGGTACGAGCAGATGACTTCTTCCCCGACGCCGAAATTCTCTGTCTTCACTCCCAGCCACCGACCGCGCTTCCTGGACGAATGCCTCGCGACCCTGCAAGCGCAGACCTGCTCCGACTGGGAGTGGATCGTGCTCCTCAACAACGGTGCGCGATGGAGGCCGGAACACCCCGATGACCGTGTCCGGGTAGAGATCGCCGACGACATCCGCGGCGTTGGAGCGGCCAAGCGTCGTGCCTGCGAATTGGCATGCGGAGAGATCCTCGTCGAGCTCGACCACGACGACCTGCTGGCAAAGGACTGCCTGGGGAAACTGGCGGAGGCCTTCGACGAGAATCCCGACGTCGTTTTCGTCTACAGCCACACCGCCCAGATCGCGGAGGACGCAAGCCGCGACGACACGCGGTTCAACGAGGCGCACGGCTGGCAGTACGAGGAGGTGGATGTCGACGGCCGCCGGCTTTTGCAGGCCGTCGCCATGGCGCCGACGCCGCACAACGTGTCGTACATCTGGTACGCCCCCAACCACGTGCGGGCCTTCCGCAAGGACGCCTATGAGCAGGTTGGCGGGTATGACGCCACCCGCACGGTGCTCGACGACCAGGACTTGATGTGCCGTCTCTTCCAGGCGGGTGACTTCCATCGGATCCCCAGCTGCTTGTACCTGCAGCGGATGCATCCCCACAACACCCAGCGCGACGGCGAGGTCAACGCGCACATCCAGCGCGAGACGGTAGCCCTGTACGACAAATACATCGAGGCCAACGCGCTCGCGTGGACCAAGCGGCGTGGGCTGCTCGCGCTGGACCTCGGCGCCGCGCACCGCAAGCCGCCCGGCTACCTGGGCGTGGACCAGTACGCGCGGGAAGGCGTCGACATCGTCGCGAGGCTGCCCGAGCCCCTGGACCTTCCCGACGACTCGGTCGGCCTGCTCCGAGCCGTGGACTTCCTGGAGCACGTGCCCGCGAAGATTCCACTGATCAACGAGCTGTACCGGCTGCTGGCCCCGGGTGGCCTGCTCCTCAGTCAGACTCCCAGCTCCGACGGCCGGGGCGCCTACCAGGACCCGACGCACGTCGCCTACTACAACGAGAACTCGTTCTGGTACTACACCGACAACCAGTACCGCGCCTTCGTGCCCGAGATCCGGGCGCGGTTCCACCGTTCGCGGTTGGTCACTTACTACCCGACCGACTGGCACTCCGCGAACCGCATCTCCTATGTGCAGGCCAATCTGGTCGCCGTGAAGGAAGGCGCCGAACGGTGCGGTGGGCCCCTGCTGGTGTGATGCCCTGAGAGCTCGTCACGGGATCCCGCCGGTCAGTAGTCCGCCGTCAAGGCGAGCTGGCGGTCGCGGTCCTGCTTCAGGAGCTGGGGGATGGCGCCGCTCGGGGCCACGCCCAGTTCCGAGAACAGCAGCTCGCGGTAGCCGCGGTAGCGGCGGTGTGCGTCGGCGACTTCGCCGACGTGCAGGCACGACTGGACGGCTATGCGCCGCGGGCCCTCCCGGAGAGGGTCGGCCTGGGTCGCGGCGTCGGCCAGTTCGAGCACGGCGGAGTGCTGCCGTCGCCGCAGGAAGTTCTCGGCGAGGAGCTCCAGGGTCTGGACGCGCTGCAGCTTCCACTTCTCCTGGAACGGTACGAGCCAGTCGTCGTCCCAGTCGTACAGCAGCGGGTGGCGCAGCATGCTCCAGGTGTGCGGCAGCCGGTCGTAGCTCACCGCCGCCCCGCCCGCCCCGGACGCCGTCGAGATCAGTCCGGCCGCCGCCCGGTAGTCCACCTCGACGTGGTCGGCGAGGGTGATGGTGGTGTGTGAGGCGTGTAGGAGGCCGCCGGACGTCGCCTGGTTCAACCGCCACAGAGTTTGGCGCAATCTGGCCCCCGCGCGGGCGGGCGGGGCGTCGGGCCACAGGCGTGCGGCGAGGTCGCCGCGTCGCATGGGGCGGTCGCTGAGCACCAGAGCCGCGACGAGCCGCTGCTGGATGTCGCTGAGATCGGCAATCCGCTGACCAGTGCGGCAGACGAAGCCTGGCAGCAGCGATATGTGCACGATGCCTAAGCCGGTGGGATTCATCGCACCTCTCGGGTCGTCCGACGGGCCGCCGGCCGCCGGGTGGGCGCTCCATTGATCCCGATTTCCACGTTCGCTTCACATGAGCTTCACAACGGCTGTGGTATGAGCGTGAAGCAAGGCTTGGAGATCGTCAACACCCCTGCGTGGCGCGTTCTAGCCGCTCTGATGCGCCGCCGCGAGAGCCGTCGCCCGCGACGCGTATGTCCCCCGACCCCGCTCCGGCACAACCCACAATCGTGGGGTTGTTTCACCGGTCTCCCGCGCGCAGTCTCGGTTGCGTCCCGGATCGATCGCGACAGCGAAAGGTGGAAGCATGACCTTCAACGCCCTGGAGTCCCTCCGTGCGGCCGGTGTCATCGGCGGCACGATGGCGCCCGCACTCGAGGAGTTCTACGCCAGCCTGACCGCCGAGGAGACCAAGGTCCTCATCTCGACCAAGACCCGCCTTGCGGCGATCCTCCCGGACGTGGCGGCGCACTCTCAGGACTGGACCTCGCCCGAGGCCACGAAGGAGGGCTTCGACGCCGCGATGCTCTGTGCGTGCGGCCTCTGGTCGGGCTCCGGCCAGGCCGAGTAGTCCGACAGTCCACAGGCGGGGTCCGACGGCCCATCGCGTCGGGCCGCGCCTGTGCCAGCCCAGAGAGGAGCGGGATGCGCGGGAATCTGGTCCGGAACCTGTCGTTGTTCGAGGTGCCGAACGACCTGACGTACTTTGTGCACGACGAGGACCACCTCGTGGTCAACCCGGAGGTGGCCGCACGGTGCGTCCTGACCGGACGTGAGTTCCGGGTCCTCCAAGCCCTGGCCGCCGCCCAGGCCCGCGGGGAGCAGGCGTCACTGGAGGCGAACGACGAGACGGAGCGCGTCCTCGCCAAGCTCATCTTGAACTGGATCGTGTACTTCAACGGCAACAGGCCCAAGGTCAAGCTCGGTGAACCGCCCCTGAACGTCGCCTACTACGCCATCACCGACGGCTGCAACCTCCGCTGCCCCTACTGCTACGCGTCGTCGGAGAAGTGCCTTCCAGGCGAGCTCGGCACCGCCGAGTCGCTGGACCTGGTCTCGCAGATCGCCGACTTCGGCACCAAGACCATCATCTTCACCGGCGGCGAACCGATGCTCCGCAAGGACCTGTTCGAGATCGTCGAGCACGCCAAGCGCAGCGGCCTGAAGGCCAACGTCATCACCAACGCGACGATGATCCGGAGCGCGGCGACGGCGAAGCGGTTCGCCGAGCTGTTCGACGCCGTCACGGTGAGCCTCGACGGAGGCACGGCCGAGACGCACGACCGCACCCGCGGCAAGGGCGCGTTCGCCAAGACGCACCGGGCGATCCAGTTGCTCAACGACGTCGGCGTGGCGCCGGCCATCAACCACATCGTCACCTCGGACAACGTCGACGAGCTGGAGGACTTCGCCTCCTTCCTCGACGGCATCGAGATCCACAGCGTCCGCCTGATGAACCACAACGACCTGGGCCGGGGCGTCGGCGACGACTACGACTTCGGCTGGCAGGACCACCTGCGGGTGCAGCAGCTCGTCTGGACCTCGCCGGTCGCCGGGAAGTTCAAGCCGGACGGCCCGAGGCCGGTGACCCCGTGCTCGGTCAAGGGCAACTGCGGCATGGGCGGGAACGAGATCTACATCAACTCCCTCGGTGACGTCTACCCGTGCAAGCTCATCACGGGCAAGGGGGAGTACGCCGGCAACATCCGCAAGCAGCGGCTGTCCGAGATCTTCGCCAGTCCGGTGCTGAGCGCGATGCGCCAGAGCACCGTGTACGGCGGGGAGTTCCACTCCGACTGCGAGAAGTGCTACATCAAGGCGAACTGCGGCGGCGGATGCCGGGCCGCGCACATGTCGGAGTCCGGGGACCTGCGGCGCAACAGCCGGCACCTGTGCCGGATCCTGCGGCACGGCGTCACGACGCAGCTGTGGCAGGAGACCGGGGTGACCCGCGCGGAGCTCGCCGAGAAGGACCTCGACATGACGATCCCCCGGATGGTCGCCACCGGCGAGGTGCACGCGGTCCACGACCAGTGGAAGACCTACGTCCGCCCGCCCGCGCCCGTGCCCGGGATCAAGGTCGGTGAACTGATTCCCATCATGCCGGTGAACAGGAGGCTGGGCGATGTCCCTGCGCATAAATGACGCGGTGATCTGGCAGGAGACCCCGGACGGCATCTCGCTCTATCACAGCGAGTCCGGCGACTTCCGCACCCTGAACTCGACCGCCGCCCAGATCTGGGCGCTCGTGGAGAGCGACGGGGACCGGGAGACGGTCATCAGGAACCTGTCCCTCCTGTTCGCGGGTCACAACACCGTGATGACCGCTCGCATCCGCGCCGAAGTGGACGCGTTCATCAGCTCCATGGTCGAGGCCGATCTGATCCAGGAGACGCCGGCCGACATGCGGGCCGAGACGCGGAGCGAGCCGGCCGCGCGGTCATGACCAGGGCCGTCGTCCTCGGCGGGGGCTTCGCGGGCGTACTGGTGGCCAAGGTGCTCTCCCGGCACGTCGACGAGGTCACCGTCGTCGAGGGCGGCCGGTACCCGGTGGGCCCGGGGGCCCGGACGGGGCTGCCCCAGGCGTTCCACAGCCACGTGCTCGTGACCGCCGGCGCCGAAGCCTTGGAAACGGTGCTCCCGGGAACACTGCGGGCGCTCCTGGACCAGGGAGCGCACCGGCGGGGCCTCGCGGACGGCGCACTGATCCTGAGCGCGGACGGCTGGTTCCGGCGCCACGAGACCGGGGCCTTCCTGGTCTCGTGCAGCCGGTGGCTCATGGACCACGTCATCCGGCAGCGGGCCCTGGCCGACGGCGCGGTGTCCGTGCGGGAGCGCACCCGGGTCCTGGGACTCGTGGGGGACGCGTCGCGGGTCAGTGGTGTCGTGGTCGCGGGGGAGGACGGCTCCGCCGAGACCCTGCACGCCGACATCGTGGTCGACGCGACGGGCCGGCGGTCGCGGGCCGTACGCTGGCTGGCCGCGATCGGCGGGCCCGGCGTCGAGGAGGAGGTCGTCGACTCGGGCCAGGCGTATTCCACCCGGATCTACCGGGCGCCCCCCGGCCTCGCCGCCGGCATCCCCGCGGTCATGGTGCACCCGCGTCCCGAGAACGGCCGGCCCGCTTTCGGCGCGACGGTGTTCCCCATCGAGGGCGGCCGGTGGATCTTCACGCTGACCGGCACGCGCGCCGCCGCCCCGCCCACCGACGAGCGGGGGTTCACGGGCTGCGCCCGCGCGCTGCGCTCGCCGATCGTGGCGGAGCTCCTGGGCGCGGGCGAACCCCTCGGGGGAGTGCGGCCGTACCGGGCCACCGCCAACCGCAGGAGGTTCTACGAACGCGCGGCGATGCCCGACGGCTTCCTGGTCGTCGGCGACGCGCTGACGGCGGTCAACCCCGTCTACTCGCACGGGATGTCCGTCGCCCTGCTCAGCGCCGTGCGACTGGACCGAGAGCTTGCACGGCGCGGCGCAGACCCGCGCGTCCTCCCCGGACTCCAGGCCGCGGTGGCGCACGTGGCGGCCGGGTCATGGAAGATGGCGACCGACCAGGACCGGGTGCGCGCGCGGGCCGGAGCGCACGGTTCCGCGTCCGACGCCGGGCACCGGATGAGGGCCAGGGTCTCCAAGGCAGTGCTCACCAGTCCGGCTCTGATGACGCAGCTCTTCCGTTCGCAGACGCTGGTTTCCGCGCCTGCCCCCGTACCGGTCCCCTCGCTCTGGGCCGCGGAGCCGCCCCTGCCGAGCGGGGTGTCCGGCGACGCGAACCCGCCGCGCGACACCGACGAGGCGGTCGCCCAGTTCCCCGGCCTCCGCGAGTGGTGGTTCTCGGGGCCCCGGCACCACCGACCCACCCGGGAAGAGAACCGTGACGACTGAAGCCGTACCGCTGATCCCGCACTCCGTCCTCTTCGGCAACCCCTCGTACCTCGTACCCGAGATCTCCCCGGACGGGACCCGCCTGGTCTACCTGGCTCCGGACGACGGCGTGCTGAACGTATGGGTGGCGCCGGTGGACCGGCCGCACGAGGCGACGGTCGTGACGCACGACCGGGGGCGCGGCATCCGGACGTACGGCCTGTGCCACGACGACCGCACGCTGTTCTACCTGCGGGACGAGAACGGCGACGAGAGCTGGCGGGTGTACCTCGTCGACCTCGTCTCCGGCGAGGAGCGCTGCGCCACACCGTTCGACGGTGTCCAGGCACGCGTACTGGCGCACAACCGGTGGCACCCGACCACCGTCCTGATCGGGCTGAACAAGGACCGGCCGGGCCTGCACGACGTCTACGCCCTGGACCTGGTGACGGGCCGACTCACCATGGTCGCGGAGAATCCCGGCTACCTGAGCTGGATCATCGACACCGACCTGCGGGTCCGCGGCGGCACGGCGATGAAGCCCGACGGAGGCACGTCCGTCTTCCTCGACCCGCCGGACGCGCCGGAGGGAGCGCCCCCGTGGCTCGACGTGCCGTACGAGGACGCCGTGGGGACGCGGGTCATCGGCTTCTCCCGCGACGGCGCCACGTGCCACCTCCTGTCCTCCATCGGGGCCAACGCCGGCCGGCTCTTCGAGGTCGAGGTCGCGACCGGGCGGCGCACCCTGCTCGCCGCCGACCCGGTGTACGACGTCAAGCAGGTCGAGATGGACCCGGTGACCCGTCGGCCGCAAGCGGTGCTGTTCGCCAAGGACCGCGACGAGTGGGTCTTCCTCGACGAGGAGTTCGGCAAGGACGTCGGGCGGATCCGCGGCGAGCTCGCGCTCCAGGCGATCGACGGCGAGGTCTACCTCGACCGCACCGACCGCCGCGACCGGCTGTGGACCGTCTCCGTGGTGACCGGAGCCGGCCCGGTCCTCTACTACGTCTACGACCGGGCGGCCGGCCGGCTCCGCTACCTCTTCAGCCACCAGACGGAGCTCGAACGCTACCGGCTGGCCAGGATGGAGCCCTTCCGGTTCTGCGCGCGCGACGGGGTCGAAGTGCACGGCTACGTGACCTGGCCGCCCGGGGCCGAGCGCCGGGGCCTTCCGGCGGTGGTCAACGTGCACGGCGGACCCTGGGCCCGTCACACGTTCGCGTTCGACGAGGAGGCGCAGCTCCTGGCCAACCGCGGGTACGCCTGCGTGCAGGTCAACTTCCGCGGTTCGACGGGCTACGGCAAGCACTTCCGCAACCTGGGCGCCAAGCAGTGGGGTGCCGCGATGCAGGACGATCTGCTCGACGCGCTCGCCCATCTCGTCTCCGACGGGAGCGTCGACGGTTCGCGGGTCGCGATCATGGGCTGCTCGTACGGCGGTTATGCCGCGCTGGTCGGTGCGGCGTTCACCCCGGAGGTGTTCACCTGCGCGATAGACCTCTGCGGTCCCTCGAACCTGCTGACGCTGCTGGCCGCCGGGGCGCCCTACCGGACTCCGCTGCGGTCGTTCATGTACGCGCACGTCGGGGATCCGCAGACCGAGCGCGACATGCTGTGGGAGAGGTCTCCGCTGTCGCGGGTCGACGACATCCGCATCCCCGTCCTGGTGGTCCAGGGGGCGAACGACGTCCGGGTGCCCCGGGAGGAGGCCGAGCAGATCGTCGCGGCGCTGGCCGCCAAGGGTCTCGCGCACGAGTACCTGCTCTTTCCCGACGAGGGCCACGGCCTGGCCCGGCCCGCCAACCGCCAGACCTACTACGCGGCGGTCGAACGGTTCCTCGCCGAGCACATGGCATGACGGGTCCGCGGTAGCGGGTCCGTCACTGCCGGGTCAGAGCGGCCCGCAGCAGGTTCGGCAGGTGCAGGCGGGTCTCCGCCTCCTCGTGCGACGCCCGGACGAGTCCGCGGCCCATCAGCGTGCCCAGCTCGTCCACCACCTGGTGCAGCGGCCGGTGCAGCGCGTCGGCAGCCTCGGAGACGGTCAACGCCCGGTCGAAGCGCACCAGTTCCGACAAGATCGCGCGGTGGGCGAGGTCCAGGTGCTCGAAGCCGGACCGGATCAGGCGGCCGACCGTCTCGGGGACACCGGCGGAGCGCGTCGGAGCCGGCAGGTCGAGCAGGTCCGGAGCGGGCGTGTCCGCGAGCTGTCGCAGGCTCAGCACCCGGAACCGGGAGGCCGCCGCCTCCAGGGCGACGGGCAGACCGTCGAGCCTGCGGCAGAGCGTGGCCACCGCCCCGGCGTCCGCCCGGCCGAGCGCGAAGCCCGGCCGGACCTCGCAGAGCCTGTCCAGGAGCAGCCGTACCGAGGGCACGCAGGTGAGGTCGTCGAGGGAACCCCCCGCGTCCCCCTCGGCCGCCGGCGTGGCCAGCGGCGAGATCACCGTCCCCTGGACGCCCGCGACGTGCCAGGGCGCACGCGACGCGCTGACCACACGGATGCCCGGACAGTACGCCAGCAGTTCCTCCACACCGACCGGCGTCCTCACGTCGGCCAGCCCGTCGAGCACGAGCAGCACTTCGTGCCGGCCGATGAGCCGGCAGACCGTCGAGACGTCCTCCGCACCCGATTCGACGAGCAGGCGCAACGACTTCAGCAGGGATCCGAAGGCCGTTCCGTGACCGTCGAGGGCCGCCGTGCCGGCCCCGATCCACAGCACCGGCCAGCCGCGGCGCGAGCTGAGCCGGGCCGCCACCTCCGCGGCCACCCTCGACTTCCCCACTCCCGGGAGCCCGGAGAGGGAGATCATCCGGCGGTGGTCCGATTCCAGGGCGCCCACCATCGCCCGTACCTCGACGTCGCGCCCGAGGAGGGCGTTGACCGGCCTGGGCACCGTGAGGCAAGGATCGACCCCGTTCGGCCCCTGCCGCTGGCTGCCCGCCCCCGCCTTGATGAACAGCTCCCGGGGCAGCCCCTCGAGCCGCAAGGCGTCCGCGAGCAGGCGGACCGTCTGGATCCGGGCGTTCGCCCGGCCCGACTCCAGGGCGCGGATGGTCCGCGGGCTGATCGTCGACAAGTCGGCGAGCGTTCGCTGCGTGAGTCCGGCCTGAACGCGCTTGAAGCGGAGCAGCTCGGGAAACGGCGAAGCCTCGGCCTCGGCACTGTGGACCATGGGCCAGGAGCGTAGGCGGGGCCCGTTCCGTCCGCGTCTCCGGTGCGTCGCCGGCACGTCTGCGATCCGTCTCCGTCGGCCGTCAGCCCGGCTTCGAACTGGGGTGCGCACCGCGGTCCAGCAGGCTCAGCGAGATGCTGAGCAGCGAGACGGCCAGCGGGTCGGACGAGTCCATGACCGCGTGCTCCGACAGGCGTGCCACCAGATCGCCCATGCGCGGCGCCGCGCTCGCGGACTCGCCGCGCCGCAGCAGGGCGAGGCTCAGCGCGGCCTGCGTCGCGAGCATGCCGAGCAGTTCTATGTCGTCGAGCTCCCGGCCGGGCGCGTCCGGGTCGCGGGTGTGGCGGTCCAGCACCTCCAGGACGCCGATGCACTCCCCGTCCGCGATGAGCGGGGCGGCCATGATGCTCGCGGGAACGTAGCCGGTGGAAGCCGCGGCGTCCCGGGCGAACCGGTCGGTCCCGGCCACGTCGTCCGTGATCATGGGCTGACCGCTGGCAGCCACCCAGCCGGCGATGCCGGTACCGGGCTCGAAGCGCTTGCCGACCAGGCCCTGCTCGCCTTCCCCCGCGACCGCCGCGAAGATCAGCTCGCCGGTGTCGGGACTCACCATGAACACCGACGAGGCGGCGGCTCCGTAGATGTACCGGGCCACCGAGACGACGGACTGCAGCAGTTGGCGTTCGGTGGCCATGAGATCGTGCGGCCAGGGCTTCATGCTCCGCCTCCTTGGACCGAGATGTTTGCGGCGCAGTGGTAGAGGACGCTCTTGAGCTGGAACGGCGTGAGCCACGGGTGCTTGCTCAGGACGAGAGCCGCGATCCCGGCCATGTGCGGCGCCGCGAAACTGTTGCCGGTGTTGCGGACCGTGCCGCCGCCCGGGCTCGCCACCGGTACGCGCACCCCCCGGGCTCGGAACTCGACCGGCGGCGCGGCGTTGTAGTAGAAGCGCATGCCGTCCGGTTCGGCGTGGCTGGCCACCGAGATCACCGACGCGAAGTTCCACGGGAAGCTCTCGATCGGCATGTTGTGCGCCGCCGCCACCACCGCCGTCCGGCGGAAGTACGCGCGGTCGCACAACTCGCCCAGCCGGTCGCGGAATTCGATCCTGTTCGTCGACAGGCTCATGCTGATGACGTCGAACCCCTCCTCGATCGCGAAGGCGAGGCCGGCGATCAGCGCGGAGGCACTGCCCGACCTCCCGTCACCGAGGACCTTGAGCGAACTGAGCGAGACCCGCGGGGCGATGCCGCGAATGATCCCCGCGCAGGCGGTACCGTGCCCGGCACTGTCGAGCGGCTCGCACTCCTCCACGCGCGGCGCCCGGCCCTCGGCCGTCACCACGTGCCACGCCCGCTCGACCGGCCCGACCAGCGGATGGTCCGCCTCGACCCCGCTGTCGAGCACACAGACGCGAACCCCCTCGCCCGTCGCGCCCTCCCAGGCCCAGCGGGAGTCGATCCCCTCGAACAGGGCCGTCGGCACGGGCTCGCTGGGACCGCCGTCGGCCGGCATGCTCCACGCGGGCATCCCCGAAGCGTGCGGCAGCCGTTCGCGCCGCCAGGGCACACCGCTCACATCCATACCCGCACCGTTCCCAGGGGCTTCGTCGCACCGACCGCGGTGTAGGCGTCGGCGGCCAGCCCGGCCATGGCGAGGGCCTCGGCCCGCTCGCCCAGGCACCGGTGGGCGCGGGCCAGGTCGAAGCAGACCTCGCCGCGCAGGCAAGGGTCGTCGATGTCCTCCAGCAAGGCCAGCACCTCGGCGCGCACCGGGTCGCGGCGGCCCTCCTCGGCGGCGCTCAGCACGGCGGCCGACATGCACAGGATCCGCCCCCGGACGTCCATCTCGTCACGCCGTCCGAGGAGCTGCGCGATCCGGCCGGCGGCTCCGTCCGCCCGGTCACACCGAGCGCGCTCGCGTGCCGCCTGCACCCGCATGGTCAGCGCGACCGGCACGTAGCCGGCCTGTTCGAGGGCATCGGCCGCGCCGCGGTAGCGCCGTTCGGCCTCGTCGTGGTCGCCGTCCAGCGAGGCGGCCAGGGCGGCCACCTGATCGACCAGGACACCGCCCAGGGTCAACCTGAGCTGTTCCACGACCGATCGGGCCCCGGCCAGTGCCGAGCGCGCGCCGGCGCCGTCCCCGATCAGAGCCAGGCAGCGGGCACGGGCGGCCAGCGCGGGCAGTGCCAGGAACCGGTCGGCGGCGAACCGCTCGATGAGCTCCGCGCATCCCGACAGCTTCTCCCGCACCGGAGTCGGAGACCACTGCCGGATCTCGCACAGCGCCACGAGGAGCCGGTCCTCCTCGTACGCGTCACCGACCGCCCGGGCGTGCTCCAGCGCGGAGCCCGCCGCCTCCTCGGCCGCCCCGAACCGGCCCTGGTCCAAGTGGAGCAGCATCCGCAGCTGCTCGAAGCGGCACCAGGCGAACCGGTCGGGCTCCTCGCCGCCGAGCTCGGCCCGCAGCTCCTCCACCTCGGCCTCGGTGACCTTGCCCAGCCGCGCCGCCAGCAGGGACCGCTGCACCTGAACCAGGCACGGCCGCCGCCCAGGCGGGCCTGCGGCGGAGCCTTCACCGGGGCCGTCCCACGCGCCCGCCGCCACCACCTCCAGCGCACCCGCGGTGTCCCCGGACAGCATGAGGGCGTCGCTGAGGCGGACGGCCGCGACCGAGCGGCACTGGTCCGGCCTGCTCCGTGCCAGTACGAGCGCTCGTCCGAGCAGTCCGATCGCGGTCGGCACGTCCCGCTGGCGCAGCGCCACGGTGCCCTCGCCCAGCAGCGCCTCGGCCGCCTGCCGCGCCAACCGCGGCAGCTCCGTGTCGTCCGGGCGAAGACCGCTGAGCAGCCGGGTCGCGGCCTCGAGGTGGAAACCGGCACCGAAGCCGGCCCCGGCCAGGCGCCGGTGCCACGCGATGCGCTGCTCCTTCTCCAGCCGGCCGTAGGCCACCTCGTGCACCGGCTGCTGGACGAAGCGGTAGCCGCCGTCCTCGCCCGTGGCGTGGAACAGCCGCTGTTCGGTGAGCGCGTCGACGGCCGCCGCCGGCTCCGTCTCGCCCAGCAGCGCGAGCTGCTCCAGGGTGAAGGAGGGGCCGATCACGGACGCTGCGCCCAGCAGCCGCCGGGCGGGCGCGGGCAGCCGGTCGATCATCGCGCCCACCATGGCCGTGATGGTCGGCGGGACCTCCTCGACAGTGCGGCCGTCCCGCAGCCAGTCCATCATCAGCCGGATGTACAGCGGGTTGCCCGCGCTGTACAGCGCGACCCGGTCGACCAGGTCGAGGTCGTGCAGTTCTACCTCCGCGCCGCCTCCGCGCCCCGCCAGCGAGATCGCCAGGCGCGCGCTGTCGATCGGGACCAGCGCTCCGACGTCGATCACGTCGTCCGGGAACCAGGGACCTTCGAGCCCCGCGAGTTCCGGTCTGGACACGCAGACCATCAGGAGCGGGATGTCGCGCAGGCTCTCCATCAGCTCACCGATGAGTCCCAGGAGCGACTTCCCCGCCCACGCGAGGTTGTCCCACACCACGACGAGCGGGCGCGAGGCCGCCGCGGTCAGCAGTTCGCGCGCGGCCCAGGACACCTCCTCCACGCCCGGTCCCGGAACGGAACCGGCGAGGCGCGAGAGCGAGGCGTCGCGCAGGCTGGTGAGCACCCCGGCGACGCGCTCGTCCGCGCGCAGCAGCTCCGCGCTGGACGGGACCTGCCGGGTCAGGGCTTCCAGCACTTCGAGGAGCGCCGCGTAGTTCCCGTTCGTCCCGTAGGACTGGCAGCTGCCGAACACGGCGATGGGCCGCGCCCCCGCCGCGACCAGGTCGTCCACGGTCTCTCTGACCAGGCGGGTCTTGCCGATGCCCGGTGGCCCGAGCACGGTCACCAGCTCCGGCCGCCGGTCGCGGGCCACCCGGTGGTAGATCCGGCGCAGCCGCCGGCGTTCGGCGCCGCGGTCCACCATGGGTGAACCGTCGCGCGTCCGGTCGGCGGCGGCCTCGCCGGTCACCAGCAGTACGGGAACGGGTTCGGCCTTGCCCTTCAGCACCACCGGCGGCAGCGCGGCCATGGAGTAGTGCGGACGGGCCAGGTGCCCCACGGTCTCGTTGACGATGATCTCCCCGGCGACCGCCAGCGACTGCAGGCGCGCGGCGAGGTTGACCACGTCGCCGACGACCCGGATGCCCGCCCGGGCCGAACGCGTCACCAGCGCCTCGCCGGCCGCGATGCCGCAGTGGACCTCGACCGGCGCCGCGCCGGCGGCCGGCGTGCGCAGCTCGCGCACGTCGGACCGGATGCGGATGGCCGTCCGCAGCGCCCGCAGCGCGTCGTCCTCCTGGGAGGTGTCCGCGCCGAAGACCGCCATGACGGCGTCGCCGATGAACTTCTCCACCACCCCGCCGTGCTCCTCCACCACTGCCGAGCAGATCTCGTAGTACTGCTCGAGGAGTTGCTGCAGCGCCTCCGGATCGACGCGCTCGGCGAGCCGCGTCCATCCGACGAGGTCGAGGAAGAGGACGACCACCAGTCTGCGGCTCATACGGGGTCCTCCTCCGGGGGCGTCCGCCGCCCATCGGGGCGGCCGTCGGGAATAGGAGCGGCGGGGATCAGAGCAGCTTGAGGTCGTGGGCCCACACCTCGGCGTCGGACCCGGCATCCGCCTGGACCAAACGGTGTTGGACCGATACGACGACGGCGGTCTCCTCCTCGGTCAGGTGAGCCAGCACGTCGCGCTGCGCCGCGCTCAGCTGGTCGACCGGAAGTCCCGCCTCGCGCAGACTGATCAGAGGGTCGAACACGTCATCCACCCCTTTCACGGGGCCGCACGGCGGCGGCCAGATGTCGATCGGCAAGATCCGGTTGACGTAGCAGTAGGCCACCAGCTCCGCTCTGTTCCTGCAGTTGAACCGGTCGAGGAGACCGCTGATCTCCTCGCCGACGGTGTGTCTGCTCAGGCGCAGCGCCCGGGCCACGCGGTCGGTCGTGTGACCCCGCGCCACCATGGCCACGAGCACCAGGCCCCGGGTGGAGATCTCAGCACCCCGTATCGCCGTCATCAGCGCGATCTCCTCACGACGTACTCCGTACGAACAACTCACGAACCATGACGGCGGCCATGAACGAGACGCCGTGCCAGCGCGCCTTGCGTTCGAACCAGAGCCAGTCGCCGTCCGGGTTGGCCTCCAGGAACACCGGTTCCCCGGTGTCGGACACGAGCAGGTCGAACGCCCCGTAGCGCAGGTTCCACGCCGCGCACAGGGTGCGCACCGCGTCCGCCGCCGGCTGCGGGCAGTCGACGCGTGTCACCGTCACACTGTCGGGATCCGTCATCGGGCTCGACGGATCGGGCTTGCGGACATCGAAGGCGCAGATCCCGCCGTCCAGGTGGTAGACGCGCAGCTCACGGCTGTGAGCCACGTACTCCTGGACGACGACCGGACGCCCGTCGGCCGCCGGGGCGGCCGTCGCGGGATCCCGTGCCACCCCTTCGCCGCCGACGACCGAGGGCAGGCACGCCTTCCAGTTCCCCCGGTCCGGTTCGAACAGCCGGAAGTCCGGCGTCTTGACCACGAGGGTCCGCGCTCCCACGTCGCGCGCACCCGCCCGGACGTCGTTGGTGACGACCGTCCGGGGCGTCTTCACGCCCAGGCGGCGGGCCTGCGCCAACTGGCCCGGTCCCACGACCGTGCCGCCGGGCAGAGCGGCGCTCGCCGAGGACGCCACCTGCCCGAGGAACCCGGACCACGACTGCGCCTGCAACGGTGTCATCGAGCCGGCCGGCCGGGCCTGCGCCAGCAAGGCGCAAGCCGACCCGTGGCGCACCCAGACCACGGCCGGCCTGACCCGGCGTCCGGCGACGTCCAGCAGACCGGTGTCCACGTCGAGCGCCATGGGCGTCGAAGTGAGTTCGTCCTGCCGGATCAATATCGTGGGTGTTTCCAACGGCCCCGTCAATGCGTCGCGAACGATCTCCAATTCACGGCCGCCCGCGCAATTCACAAGAACCACGACGGCTTTTCCGTCGCGGTCTTCGGCATGTCCTGAACGGCTCATGCTGCGAATGCTAGCCAACGGGACGGTGAGCGAGGCGGCAGAACAGAGGCAGTTGCACGGCAGCTTGGGAAACGGCCGCTTCCGCACTGGTCGATAGGCGTAACCTCCAGCCCCAGCTACTCGATCGGCAATCCTGAGGAAACATCAATCACATTGTGGAGGGCGGACCGTGGCGAATGGTGTGGTGAACGCCGAAGAACTGACCAAGCGTTACCGCGGAAAAGAGACTCCGGCCGTCGACCGGATCTCATTCGACATCGCCAAAGGCGAGACCATCGGGTTGCTGGGGCCCAACGGCGCCGGCAAGACGACCCTGATGAAGATGATCTGCGGCGTCACCCCTCCCACCACCGGGCAGATCCGCGTGTTCGGCGTGGACCCGGCCCGTGACCCGGTCGCCGCCAAGAGCGGCATCGGTGCGATGCACCAGTCCGCCCCCTACGACGAGATGCTGTCGGCCCTGGACAACCTGCTGATCGCCACGCGGTTCAGAGGCCTCTCATGGCGCACCACCCGTCCCTGGGCGATGGAGGTGGCCGAGTACCTCGGACTCAAAGACCACCTCTCGCAGCTCGTCTTCCAGCTGTCCGGGGGACAACGCCAGCGACTGCAGCTCGTCAGAGCGCTCCTGACCATCCCCGAACTCCTGATCCTCGACGAACCCTCCGCCGGGCTGGACGTGGCCGGCCGGCACCAGATCGAGCGGTTCGTCCGCTGGCTCCGCGAGGAGAACGGCATGACCGTCATCTGGACCAGCCACATCATCGAGGAACTGGAGCGCAACGCCCAGCGCGTCCTGGTCATCAACAAGGGCAAAGTGGTCCGCTTCGCCCAGCCGAGCGAGCTCGTGAGGGAGTTCGGCGGCGCGCACCTCATGGTGAGCGTGGACGACACGGTCGCGGCCAAGGTCGTCAAGGAGTGGGCCGCCGCGGCAGGACTTACCGCGACCGCCCAGGACACCGAGGTGCGCATCGAGAACGCGCAGGTCCGGGACGTGCTGCCGCAGCTGTCCAGGCACTGCCACGACTCCGGTGTCGTGATCTCGGGGATCTCGACCGTCACCGACTCGCTGGAGCAGGTCTTCCTGCGCATGACCGGGAACGAGGGCTGAGACCGTGGCCGACCTCGGATTCAAGACCACCGCACCCGTCGGAACGGGAAAACCGGCCGACTTCACCGCCGTCTTCTACCGCGAGTACGCGCTCCTCGCCCGCAACAGGGTCAACCTCATCCTCGGCCTGACGCCCATGCTCGTCTACCTGCTGCTGGTGAACACCTCGCTGGGCAACGTCGTCGGCGACATCACCTACCGGGGCGAAACCCTTCCGTTCTCGGTCTTCCTCCTCCCCATGGTGCTGGCGATGTCGGTCGTCAGCGCGTCGGGGACGACGGGCATGGCGATGTTCCAGGAGGAGATGAGCGGCGTCTCGACCCAGCTGTGGAGCTGGCCGCTGCGCCGGTCGCGCTTCCTGGCCGGCAAACTGCTCGCCGGGGTCACCCTCGTGCTGGCCCAGAGCCTGCTGGCCCTGATCGTCGCCGCGCTCATCTTCGACTACCCGTTCCAGGCGTCCCACTGGATCTGGCTGCTGCTGGCACTGGTGCTGTCCTCGGTCGCGTTCAACGGGATCTACCTCGCGGCGGCGGTCCTCATCACCGACTACCGCACCTTCATGGTGCTCACCAGCGTGTCGGTGCCCGTCCTCGTCTTCGCCGCACCGTCCCTGTCCACGGCGCAACAGCTGCCCACCGTGCTCCAGTGGATCTCGACGGTGAACCCGGTGTCGTACGCCGTCACCGCGATGCGCGACGCCGCGATCTTCGGCCTGGAGGAGGCGTGGCCCTCCCTCGCGGTCCTCGCCGCGGTCGCCCTCGTCGCCAACTTCGTCGCCGGCCGCGCGCTGTTGCGGCGTACCCGGAACCTCTGACCCCCAGGGAGTCCCTCACCGTGCAGAACGAACACACGTCCCTGTCCTGGCTCGCCTCCCGGCAAGACCGCTCGGTGCTGTGCCTGCCGGGGACGAACAGGGCCCAACCGCCGGCAGCCACATGGGAGATGGCGACGCGCGCGGCGGCGAAGGTGGGCGTCACCAGGGTCGCCGACATCACCCGGCTCGACAGCATCGGCATCCCGACCTTCCAGGCCGTCCGGCCGCTGTCCAGGACGCTCGCCGTCTCCCAGGGCAAGGGGATGACGGCCGAACTGGCCAAGCTGTCGGCGGTGATGGAGTCGGTCGAGACCTGGCACGTGGAACAGCCGGCGCCGCCCGCGCTGACGGCCGCCCCCCGGGACATCGGCGGGGAGCTGGGCTACGAGGTCTCCGCCCTGGCGCCCTGCGCACCGAGCCTGCTCCACGACGGGCTGCCGCTGGACTGGGTGGCGGCCCGGTCGCTGGTCGACGGCGCGCGGACCTACGTCCCCGTGAACGTGGTCCGGCTGACGCTGGAGGAGCACACCGACTGGAACCCGCCGGTGTTCTTCGAGTCGACCAACGGGCTGGCCAGTGGCAACACCCGGGTGGAAGCCGCACTGCACGCCCTGTGCGAGGTCATCGAGCGGGACGCCATGACCGCGGCGGTCGCCGGGGGCGGCGAGATGGGCGTGCGCGTCGACCCGCGGACCTCGGGAGCGCCGGAGGCCGCGGAGCTGTGCGCCCTGATCGAGCGGGCCGACGTCACCCTCGAGGTCCGCTACGTACCGTCGCCCACCGGTCTGCCGTGTTTCCTGGCCTGGGTCGCCAGCCACGAGTACCCCGCTCCGATGTTCGGTTTCGGATGTCACCTCGATCCCGGGATCGCACTCACCCGCGCCGTCTCCGAGGCGGCTCAGGCCAGGCTCGCGTACATATCGGGGGCGAGGGACGACCTCCGGGACGACTTCGGACACGTGGACGTCGGCCGCCTCACCAGCGCGCCGTCCGGTGTGGGGGCCGACATCGGGAGCCTGGTCGCGGAGCCCGTCCGGCACGACAGCCTGCTCGGCGATCTCGAATACGTGGTCCGGCGGTCGGCCGCCGCCTTTTCCCACCCGCCCCTCGTCGTCGACCTGACGCGCGACGAGATCGGGGTACCGGTCGTCAAGGTCGTGGCGCCGGGCAGTCGCGTGTGTCCGGAGGTGCTGTAGTGAGCGGTTCTGTAGTGAGCGGATCCAGGGTCGTCGTCTACGCGGGGCCGACGATCTCCGCGGCCGATGTCCACGCGGTGCTCCCGCGGGCGGAGGTACGGCCTCCCGCGGGCCGGGGCGATCTGCTGGCGGAGCACTGGCGGCCGGGGGACGTCGCCGTCGTCATCGACGGCTACTTCCGGGAACGGCGCTCCGTCGGCCACAAGGAGATCCTCCACGTGCTCACCGAGGGAGCGGACGTCGTCGGCGCCGCGAGCATGGGCGCGCTGCGGGCCGCGGAACTGGCCCCGTGCGGCATGCGGGGACTCGGCGTCGTCTACGGGATGTACGCCTCGGGCGAGATCGACGGGGACGACGAGGTGGGCGTTCTGCACGGTCCGGCGGAGATGGGGTACCCGGCGCAGACCGTGGCGCTGGTGAACCTGCGCTACGGCTGCAAGGAGGGAGCCGAGACCGAACTCGTCGAGGCGCGGTCCGGGCGGCGGATCGTCGCGGCGGCCGCGGCCCTGCCCTTCACCCACCGCGGATGGAAGGACATCGAGCGGGCGCTGGACGACGAGGACCACGACGCCCTGCGGACGTTGGAGGAGATGATCGCCTCCGGCGTCTGGGACCTCAAGCGGCTCGACGCCGTGGCGGCGCTCACCGAGGTCGCGAGCCGCGGCGCCGCGGCGCCCGCTCCCGTGACGGGCGCAGTGCCCTTCACCGGGATCAGCCGCAGCCAGTCCCTGGTCCGCCGGACCCGGCGCGAGTACTCTCCCGGGCGGTGGATGTCGGACCTCGACGTCCTGGACGCCGCCCGGCTGTTCGACGAGGACTACCCCGCCCTGCACGAGGACGTGCTGTCAGGGCTGCTGGAAGACCTCGCCGGCGCCAGGGGCATGACGGCCGACGCGTACGCGCTCGCCAAGCTCGGACTCGACGACCGCTCGCCGCTGCCGGACCCCTTCACCCGCTGGTTCACGCAGACAGAGCTGGAGCAGCTCGCCGCCGCCGACCGGATCCGGACCCTCATGGTGAGGGTGTGGCCGGTGTGGCAGTCGGTCGACTGGCGGCCCGCGGTCCTGGCCCGGCTGCGGGAATCCGAGCGCTGGGACGAGTGGTGCGACGTCGTCGCCCGCGCGGACGAGGCCGCGGAGGAGGCCCGGCCCCGGCTCGTGGTCCCGCCGCCCGCGATGTGCGCGAAGCTCTTCCTGCGCCATTGGCAACGGCACGGCACGTCACCCGATGTCGAGATGGCCCGACGCGGGTTCTCCGGCCCGGACGGACTGGGCGGGGCGGTCAAGCGGTTCTTCGCCTTCGACGTCCGGCGCGGCCGTGAACGCGGCAAGGCCGCCGGACGCTGAGTCACGCGAGCGGGACCGGGCGCCCCGCGTGGAGTTCCAGGGGGCCGGAGGCCGTGGAGCGGGCTGCGAGGCTCGCCTCGATCTGGCGGCGGAGGGCCGGTTTGACGTACCGGGGGAGCTCGGCCGGGCGTACCGCCCGCCACTGCAGGAGTTCCGTGCCGGGCAGCTGGATGCGGTCCAGGGCGGCGGCGTCGAGGGTGCCGCCGTCGTAGAGGAAGCGGACGCGGGCCGGATAGCCGGGATGGTGGGACCAGTTGACGGCCAGCAGGCGGCCCGGTGCGAGGTCGAGGCCGAGCTCCTCGAGCACCTCGCGCCGGGCAGCGGCGCGCGGGATCTCGCCGAGATCGCTGTCGACGCCGCCGCCCGGCAGGTTCCAGTGGTCCGGGTTGCCGTAGGCGGGCTGCACCAGGAGCACCCCGCCCCCGGGTTCGGTGAACAGCACGCTCGCCGCCGTGAGGGCCTTGGGGCGGGCGGCCCGGTGGCCGGCGGGGTCGAAGGCGCCGGAGTGTTCCAGCTCCGCCCGGCGCGCCGGGTCGAGGCCGGCCGGGGAGCCGGGCTGGGGGACACCGCCGGCCAGGTGCGCGATCGAACCGGCGTACAGGGCCGACAGGGAGGCGCGCAGTCGCGGTGCGATCCGGGCGGGCAGGGCCTCGTAGGCCTCGTCCGGGGTGAGCCAGCGGGCCTCGGTGACCTCGCCGTCGGGGAAGGAGATCGCGGCGGCCTCCGCGGGCGTGAGCGGTCCGACGAGGTGGAGGTGGACGACGAGGGAACGGCCCAGCGGACCCGGCGGCCGGGAGTCCACGGCGAGCAGCCGCCCGACCGGCACGCTCAGGTCCAGCTCCTCCTTCAGCTCGCGGGCCAGCCCCTCCTCCGGCGTCTCGGTGTCCTCGACGCCTCCGCCCGGCAGCTCCAGCTCCGTCTTGTACGAAGTGGTCAGTACGAGGACCCGCCCGCGCGGGTCCAGCACGATCCCGGTGGCGGCCACGAGGGGGGCGGGCTGGGCGGCGTAGTAGGCACGGACCGAGTCGGTGTAGGGGGGTTGATCCGGCACGGAAGGCTCCTGGGGTGCGGGGGTGCGGGGTGTGCGGCGTGCGTGTGGTGCGCGCGCGTGATCCCTACCCGCTCGGGGAGCGTCCGTGCTCCCGCCCCGTCCCGTACTGGCCGGGGTCAGGCCCGGGCGAGGAGCATGCCGCCCATCGTGACCATGGTGGCGGCCACGATGCCGTCCAGCACCCGCCAGGCCGAGGGCCGGGCGAGCAGGCCGCTGAGCAGCCGGGCGCCGTAGCCGAGCGTGCCGAACCAGGTCAGGCTCGCCAGGCAGGCTCCGATGCCGAACGCCCAGCGCAGGTCGCCTCGGTCGGCGGCGAGCGAGCCGAGCAGCAGCACGGTGTCGAGGTACACGTGCGGGTTGAGCCAGGTCATGGCCAGGCAGGTCAGGACGGCGCGGCGGGCGCCGGCCGAGCCGGCGCCGGGGCCCTTGCCGGAGTCCGCGCCGGAGCCCGCGGCCTCGGCGGTGAGGGCGGCGCCCGGGGTGGGGCGCAGCACCCGGCGTGCGGCGAGGGCTCCGTAGCAGATCAGGAAGGCGCCGCCGATGAGGCCTACGAGGGTGAGGGCGGGCGGCCAGGCGGTGACGAAGGTGCCGACTCCGGCCACGCCGAGGGCGATGAGGGCCGCGTCGGAGAGGGCGCAGATGGCGACCACGGCGAGGACCGAGTGGCGGCGAACGCCCTGGCGCAGCACGAAGGCGTTCTGGGCGCCGATGGCGACGATGAGGGAGAGTCCGGTTCCGAAGCCCGCGAGGGCCGCCGGGATGATGCCGTGTGTCATGTCTTCGACCGTATGCAGCGGTGAGGTGAGCAGTACAGCTAAAGATTGTTACGTAGCATTAGCTGCTGTGATGGATGAGCTGCCTGTGGACCACGTACGGACCTTGCTCGCGGTGATCGACGAGGGCACCTTCGACGCGGCGGCGGCCGCCCTCCACGTGACCCCGTCCGCCGTCAGCCAGCGCGTCAAGGCGCTGGAGCAGCGGACCGGACGGGTGCTGCTGATGCGGACCAAGCCGGTACGCGCCACCGAGTCGGGGGAGGTCGTGGTCCGCTTCGCGCGGCAGCTGGCCCGGCTGGAGCGCGACGCGCGGGCCGAGCTCGGCATGGCGCAGGGCCTGGGGCCGGTGCGGCTGCCGATCGCCGTCAACGCGGACTCGCTGGCCACGTGGTTCCTGCCCGCGCTGACGGGGGTGCCGCAGGACCCGCCGGTCTGTTTCGAACTGCACCGCGAGGACGAGGGCCACGCCACCGAGCTGCTACGGGACGGCCGCGTGATGGCGGCGGTGACCTCGCAGGCCGAACCGGTTGCGGGCTGCACGGTACGGCGCCTCGGGCTCGCGCGGTACCTGCCGGTGGCGAGCCCGCGATTCGCGGCCCGGTATCTGCGGGGCCCGGTGGAACGGGACGTGCGGCAGGTGCCGGTCGTCATCTTCGACCGGCGGGACCTGATCCAGGACGCCTTCGTCCGGATGCTGACCGGCGACGCCGGCGCCGGTGCGTCGACGGTGCGTCACTACGTGCCGACGTCGGAGGGGTTCTGCGACGCGGCGGTCGCCGGACTGGGCTGGGCGATGGTGCCGCAGGCGCAGGCCGAGCCGCTGCTGGAGGCCGGGAAGCTGGTGCTGATCGCGCCCGGGCGCAGCCTGGACGTACCGCTCTACTGGCAGCAGTGGAAGCTGGACTCGCCCGCACTGGCGATGGTGGCGGAGGCGGTCGCGGGGGCGGCGGCGACAGCGCTGCTCCAGTAGCCCCGGCCGACGGGCCGGCGTGGTGACGGGCCGCCGAGTCGGCGTCCGGTACGCCCCGGCGTCCCGCGGGAGCGCCGGGACCAGGACATAGGCTGCGGGCATGGAGTCCTACACGATCGGCCAGGCGGCGCGGCTGCTCGGCGTCAGCGTCGACACGGCCCGGCGGTGGGCCGACGCGGAACGGTTCCCCACACGCCGGGAGGGCACGCGGCGGATGGTGGACGGGCCGGACCTGGCCGCGTTCTGCGTGGAGGTCGCGCAGGAGGGCGCCGAGGGCGAGGAGGCCCCGCACACCTCGGCGCGCAACGCCTTCCCCGGCATCGTGACCGGCGTGAAGCTGGGCACGGTCGACGCGCAGGTCGAGATCCAGTCGGGACCGCACCGCATCGTGTCGCTGCTGACCCGCGAGGCGGTGGAGGAACTCGGCCTGGAGGTGGGTGCGCGGGCGACGGCGCGGGTGAAGTCGACGAGCGTCTTCATCGATCGCGCGTGATCGGTTCTCAGCGTACGGAGGCCTTGAGGTGGTCGGACGCCTCGCGCGCCGCGTCGACGGCCCCGGCGCGGGCGGCCTCGCGGTCGGTGTCGGCGCGGGTGTAGGTGACGCTGACGACCATGTTGCTCAGCCGGAAGCAGACCTGCGCGGCGGCGGGGCGCTCGGGACCGGTCGAGCGGAAGCGGACGAACGCCTCGTCGCCGATGCCGGTGACGTCCACCGGCGGGGTCTTCTCCCAGCCCAGGGTGTCGGCGCGGTCCTCCCGGAGGTCCTCGACGGCGAGGTCCTCGGTGAGGACGAAGGCCTGCAGGAAGACCCCGGCCCGGGTCGGGCTCTCCTCGCGCGGGGCGGACCAGCTGCACGAGTCCGCGTCGCCGCGGCCGCCGTAGGAGGTGGGCACCAGCCGGTGGACGGTCTGCGGGGACACGAGCGTGCAGGGCCGGGGCTCGGCCGTGAAATCGCCCGGGTGGTTGCGCTGCCAGTGCCTCCACCCGACGAAGGACAGGCCCGTGACGATGAGCAGGCCGATCACGACGAGCGCGATCAGGGAGGCCCGTTCGCGGAAGGGGCGGCGCGCGGGCATGCCGGGGGGTGTGGTCACCGCGGCAGCATAGGGGCCGGGGCCGATGACAGCACAAACGTTTCCCGTACGCGCGTTCCCGGGGGAGGCCGTGCGGGCCGTGCCCTTGCGTCGGCCCGGCCCGGCCCCCGCCCCGTACGGCCCGCCCGCCCGCGCCGTGCCCCCACCCCGCCCGACGGCGACCCGTGGCCGCCCCGGTGGCACACTGGCCGGTGATCAGCCGAAGGGGAGTCCGTCGATGTCCATGTTCAGCACCCTGCGCCGGGCCGTACGCCGCGGCTACCGGCGGACCGTCGACCTCAGCCACCCCGCGCGCTCTCCGCTCGGCAGCGCCGTCGTCAACTGCGTCGTCTACCGGGACGGCGTGCGCCAGGACGGCTGCGCCGACGCCGAAGAGGCACTGCGCCGGGTCCGCAAGACGGGCGACGCCTTCGTCTGGATCGGCCTGCACGAGCCCTCGCAGACCGAGCTCGCCGGCCTCGCCGAGCTGTTCGGCCTGCATCCGCTCGCCGTCGAGGACGCGGTCCACGCCCACCAGCGGCCCAAGATCGAGCGCTACGACGAGACCCTCTTCGCCGTGCTCAAGACCGTGCGCTACGTGGAGCACGAGGAGCTGACCGCGACCAGCGAGGTCGTGGAGACCGGCGAGCTCATGGCCTTCGCCGGCGACGACTTCGTCATCACCATCCGGCACGGCGGCCGCGGTACGCTCGGGCCGGTCCGCGAGGCGCTGGAGGCGGTCCCCGACCACCTGGCCAGGGGGCCGGTCGCCGTCCTGCACGCGATGGCCGACCACGTGGTCGACGAGTACGTGGCCGTCACGGACGCGGTGCAGAACGACATAGACGCCGTCGAGACCATGGTCTTCAGCGAGCACGGCGGCCGCGGCGACGCCGGCCGGATCTACCAGCTCAAGCGCGAACTGCTGGAGCTGCGGCGGGCGGTGGCCCCGCTGGGCCGGCCGCTCCAGCAGTTGAGCACGCAGCCGGTGCCGGTCATCCCTCCGGAGATGCGCACGTACTTCCGTGACGTCGCCGACCACCTCACGCGCGCCACCGACCAGATCGGCGCGTACGACGCCCTCCTCGACTCCATCCTCCAGGCGCACCTCGCGCAGGTGACCGTCGCCCAGAACGAGGACATGCGCAAGATCACCGCGTGGGCGGCCATCGTCGCCGTCCCGACGATGGTCTGCGGGGTGTACGGCATGAACTTCGACAACATGCCCGAACTGCACTGGACTTACGGGTACCCCCTCGTCGTCGGCGTGATGGCGGTCGCCTGCTTCGTGATCCACCGCGGCTTCCGGCGCAACGGCTGGCTCTGAGCGCCGGCTTCGCGCGATCCGCCTCGCCGGCGCCGATGCGAGTCCCCGTCGAGCCGGTCGTCGACGCCGGGTGGGGTCCCGCCGTCGGCGGAGGGCGCGCCCGAAGTTGCCGGAGTCGACGCGTCGCCTGGAAGCCGCAGGCCCGCCGGGCCGGTGGCGCGGTCTCACCGGACCTTTCCGGTCTCAGTAGTTCCGTTCCGGGGGCTTGAGGTGGCCCGAGCTCTGGTAGTAAAGTTTCCTAACGAAGACGCCGGAGCAGCAACTCCCTTATGGAGGCCCAGTGTTCACCCCCCGCCGCAAACGACTCGCCGTCAGTGCCGTGCTCGGCACTGCCCTTCTCGCCGTACCGGTCACCGCCCACGCGACCGCGGCCCCCGACGCCGCGCCCGCCGCGCGGGTCTCGGCGGCCGCCGCCGTCGGGCTCGACGATCCGGTGAAGAAGGACATCGCCATGCAGATCGTCTCCAGCGCCGAGAACTCCTCGCTGAACTGGAAGGCGCAGTACAAGTACATCGAGGACATAGACGACGGCCGCGGCTACACGGCGGGCATCATCGGCTTCTGTTCGGGCACCCACGACATGCTCGAACTCGTGCAGTACTACACGAGCGTCAAGCCGGGCAACGTGCTCGCCAAGTACCTCCCGGCCCTGAAGAAGGTCGACGGCAGCGACTCGCACGCGGGCCTCGACCCCAACTTCACCAAGGACTGGGTCAAGGCGGCCTCCGACACCGACTTCAAGAAGGCCCAGGACCACGAGCGCGACCGCGTCTACTTCAACCCGGCCGTGGGCCAGGGCAAGTCCGACGGGGTCGGCGTGCTCGGCCAGTTCATCTACTACGACGCCATCGTCATGCACGGCGACGGCACCGACTCCACCAGCTTCCGCAACATCCGCAAGCGCGCCCTCTCCAAGGCCAAGCCCCCGTCCCAGGGCGGCAACGAGACCACCTGGCTCAACGCCTTCCTCGACGCCCGTGTCTGGGCGATGAAGCAGGAAGAGGCGCACAGCGACACCAGCCGCGTCGACACCGCGCAGCGCGTGTGGGTCAAGAAGGGCAACCTCAACCTCAACACCCCGCTGGACTGGAAGGTCTACGGCGACCCCTTCCACATCGGCTGACCGGCCCGGCCGGTAGGCGGCGGCCCGGGACGGACCTCCTCCCCGTCCCGGGCCGCAGCCCGCCGCCGCACCGCCCACCCCACCAGGACCGCCGCGCCCGCCAGCCCGTACGCGACCGGGATCGTCGCGCCGCCGAGCGTGCGCACCGAGACGTACGCCGCCGCCCCCGCGACCGCCACCCCCAGCCACTCGGCGCGCCCGTCCAGTGCCACCAGCGCGATCAGCAGCAGCGCGTACCAGGAGTACCCCGGGGTCGTCAGCAGGGCCGCCGTGCCCGTCACCGACAGGGCCGCGCTCCACGGCCGTCGGGGGTCGCCGCGCCACCACACGTACGCCACCACGGTCAGCATCCCGGCCGCGACCGCCGGCACCGACCAGGAGTCCGGGAGAACGAGGCGCAGCAGCGCGTAGCGGCCGCCCGCGCCCGGATCGCCGTACCCCTCCTCCTCGGCGTAGCCGCCCAGGTACCCGAAGACCGACGCGCGCGAGAGCATCGCGTACGGCAGGTACGCCAGACCCGCCACCGCGGCCGCCGGCACCAGCAGCGCCGCCGCGTCCCGCCACCGCCGTACGCCGGCCAGCGCGCCCGGGAGCGCCACGGCGGGCAGCAGTTTCGCCGCGATCGCCAACCCGAACAGGGCGCCGCCCAGGGCGCGTCGGCGCACCACGACGCCCAGTGCCGCCACCGAGAGCAGCACGGCGAGCGTGTCGACGTGCGCGTTGTTCACCCCTTCCACCGCCACCGCCGGACACCAGGCCCAGTACGCGGCCGTACGGGGCTCCGCGCCCCGGCGGCGCTGGATCAGCAGCAGCGCCCCGGTGACGCCGAGGGCCAGCAGGGCCCCGCCCGCCTGCAGGGCCTTGTGGCGCACGCCCGGCGGGGACAGGACGTGGACGAGCCCGAAGTAGCCCTCCGCGACGGGCGGGTAGACGGTGTGCACGCCGGGCCGGTTGATCCGCGTGCACACCCCGGGCTCGACGGGGACCCGGTCGGGCCCCGCGCAGCCGGCCGCGCCGCGCGGGAACAGCCAGTCGTCACGCAGCGCGCGCAGCGCCGGATCGGCCGGGGTGTGGTCGTACGGGGAGATCCCCGCGGCCTGCACCCGTCCGTCCCAGGCGTAGCGGAAGGAATCGGTGCTGGTCGATGGCGGCCCGGCCAGCCCCGCCGCGCAGCAGGCCACCGCCCCCGCCAGCACGAGCGGGACCGCGTGCCGGCCCGGCACCCGGCGCAGCGACCAGGCGGCCGCGCCGAAAAGGGCCCAGGCGGCCGCGTACCACCAGGTGAGCCGCGCGGGGTCGGCGAAGTGGCCCTCCTCGCGGACTGCCGGCAGCAGCGCGGCCGTCAGCGCGGCGAGCAGCAGCACGGTGGGGAAGGTCCGGGCGCGGGGGTGGTCCATGCGGGCCAGCCTGGCAGCGAAGGGCGCCGCCGGGCCGGCGACCGCGCCCGGCGTCCGCGTTTCGTAAGGTGTCGAACCGCCCGCGCGGGGTCGCGCGGCGCTCTGATGGACGCCATGAGATCCCCCGCTCCACGGCCCTCGCGGCGGCCCGCCCGGCTCGCCCCACCGGCTCTGCGGCCGCCCACCTTCACCGGCCGCCTCCACGACGCCCGCACCGCCACCTCGGTCGGCCGTTGGCTCGGGGCCGCCTTCGCCGTCTGCTTCGTGACCGGCCTCATCAGCCACTACCTCCAGCATCCGCCGGGCTGGGCCGCGGACTCGCTGCCCAGCCGGCCGGTATGGGGCTACCGGCTCAGTCAGGGCCTGCACATCGCCACCGGGCTCGCCGCGATCGTGCTGCTGCTGGTGAAGCTGTGGACGGTGTACCCGAGGCTCTTCGTGTGGCCGCCGGTGCGAGGACTCCGCCACGCGCTGGAACGGCTCTCGGTGGCGGTGCTGGTGGCTTCCTCCGTGCTGCAGGTCTTCACCGGGCTCCTCAACATCGCCGAGTGGTACCCGTGGCCGTTCGGCTTCATCCAGACGCACTTCGCCCTCGCCTGGGTGGTCACGGGCTCGCTGCTCCTGCACATCGCCGTCAAAGCCCCCGAGATCAAAGGGCATTGGACGCGCCGTTCGCCCGGCACGCTCCGACTGCCCGCCGGGGACGGCCCGGACCGGCGCTCGCTGATGCTCGGAGTCGGCGCGGCCGTCGGAGCCGTGACCCTCACCACCGTCGGGCAGTCCTTCACCCCCCTGGGCCGACTGGACCTGCTCGCGCCCCGCCACCCCGGCCACGGACCGCAGGGACTGCCGGTCAACCGCACGGCCGCGGCCGCCGGGATCACCGAGCGGGCGGTACGGGACTGGCGCCTGCACGTGCGCGGGCCGACCCCGTACAGCCTGACGCTCGGCCAACTCCGTTCGCTGCCACGGTCGGCGGCGCGGCTGCCGATCGCCTGCGTGGAGGGCTGGAGCATGGAAGCACACTGGAGCGGTGTCCGGATCAGTGACCTGCTCGCGCGGGCCGGCGCCCCGCCCGGCGCCGGACTGCGGGTCACCTCGCTGGAAACGGGAGGCTCCTACCGGGTGATGGAGATGGGACGCGACTACGCCGAGGACCCGCTGACGCTGCTCGCGCTGGAACTGAACGGCCAGGTGCTGACCGTCGACCACGGCTACCCGGCGCGCGTCATCGCGCCGAACCGGCCAGGCGTCCTGCAGACCAAGTGGGTCACCCTGCTGGAGGTGCTGTGAGGACCCTGCGGTGGCTACTGGGCGGCTGTGGGCTGCTGTTGATCGCGATCGGCGGGCGGCTGCTGTCGGTCCTGCCCGACCCCTTGGACGTCATGGTGTGGCTGGGCGGCGCGCTGGTCCTGCACGACGCGGTCGTCGCACCGCTCGTCCTGGCCTGCGGCCTCGCCGTCGCGGCCGTACCCGCGCGGGGCGTCGTACGGGGAGCCCTGCTGACGGCGAGCGCGCTCGTACTGGTCACCCTGCCCCTGCTGTTGCGACCGGGGCCGCCGCCGAACCCGTCGGCCCTGCCGCTGCCCTACGGGCGGAACCTGGCCCTGGTGCTCGTGGCGGTGGCGGTGGCCGCCGGGGTGGTGGCACTGGCGGGCCGGTGGCGGCGCTCCCGCCCCCCGTCGGACCCGGGGCGGGAGCCGGGACGGGGAGGGCGACCGGGGACACCGGCGCGGCCGGGCTCAGGCTGAGGCGGAGGGCCGCAGGTGGGTGCGCTGTCCGTCGTGGTCGAGGATGCAAAGGATCTCGGCGGGCCCGTCGTACGCGCCGAAGGCGTGCGGAACCATCGTGGAGAACTCGGCCGCCTCCCCGGTCCTGACCAGGATGTTCCGTTCGCCCAGCAGGAGTTCGACCGTGCCCGACAGGACGGTGAACCAGTCCTTGCCGGGATGGACGCCCAGTGTGGCCGTGTCCCGGGCGGGGGCCGGCTTGGTGAGCCGGATCTTCGCCACGGTGGTTCCGTGCGGTCCGCCGTCGCGGCTCAGCAGCCAGCTGGTCATGCCCCGCGCCTCGTCGTGGTGCGGCCGGATCACGACGTCGTCATCGGTGGCGGACTCCACCAGCTGGTCGAGCGTGGCTCCCAGGGCCCGGGCGATGGGGCTCAGCTGGTCGAGGCTGATCCGCCGGTGGCCCGTCTCGATGCGGCTGAGCGTGGACGGGCTGAGGTAGCAGCGCGCGGCCAGGTCGTCGAGCGACCAACCCTTGGCCAGGCGCAGGCCCCGGATCCGGGTGCGGACCAGGGTGTCGAGCTCGCTGTCTTGCGTCATACGCAAGATGGTATGCCAGGACTGCAACCCCCTCGTAGGCTGGATCCATGGACAGCGACAGCACCACGGAGCAGCACCGCCGCCAGGCCGTACACGAACACCAGGACCGCGGACACGGCCACGGGCCCGGCCACGCCCACGGCCACGCCCACGGGCACGCCCACGACGTCTCGGCCCACGACGTCCCGGCCGACGACGCGGCCCTCGCCGAGCTGCTGGACCTCGACGGCGAGGTCCTGGCCGGCTACCTCACCGAGGTCACCGGAGTGATCAGCGACCTCGTCGCCCCGGAGCAGCCGGTCCGCCGGATCCTCGACGTGGGCAGCGGCACCGGAACCGGCACCTTCGCCCTCCTGCGGCGCTTCGAACAGGCCGGGGTGACGGCCCTGGACGTCTCCGACGGCATGCTGGAGCGCCTCGGCGCCAAGGCCCGCGCCCTCGGCGTCACCGACCGCGTCCGGACCGTACGCGCCGACCTGGACGGGGCCTGGCCGGCCGTCGGCCCCGCCGACCTGGTGTGGGCGTCCGTGTCCCTGCACCACATGGCGGACCCCGGCCGGGCCCTCGCCGAGGTCTTCGCCGCACTGCGCCCCGGAGGCCTGCTCGCGGTGGCCGAGTTCGAAGGCTTCCCGCGCTTCCTCCCCGACGACATCGGCATCGGCCGCCCCGGTCTCGAAGCGCGCGTCCACGCCGCCGTCGACGCCGCACGTTCCGCCGGCGTGCCGCACCTCGGCTCCGACTGGGGCGCCCTGCTGACGGCCGCCGGCTTCACCGTCGAGACCGAGCGGATCGTCGCCGTCGAGCTGACGGCTCCGCTGCCCGCCGCCACCGGCCGCTACGCGCGGGCCTCCCTGGGCCGCGTACGCCACCACCTCGCGGACGCGCTGGACCCCGAGGACCTGGCCGCCCTCGACGCCCTCCTCGACGACGACGGCCCGGACGCCCTCCTGCACCGCACGGGCCTCGGCGTCCGCACGGAGCGCGCGCTGTGGGTGGCCCGCCGGCCGTGAGCCGGCGCCCGCCCGACGGACGCGTCCTGCTCTACGAGGCCCCGCCCGGGCGGATCAGTTCGTTGAAGGCCCGCCCCCCGGCGGCCCAGCGGTCGGCCGGGGCCCAGCCCGCGCTCCGCGCGTGCCGGGCCAGGGCGGCCGGGCCGACACGGGCCCAGGGGAACGGGGCACCGAGGCCGCCCCGGCCGTCGGCGACCCGGACCTCGCAGCGCTCGTCCACCTCCGTCTCGGGCTCCGCCTGAGCGCACTCCACGATCAGCGAGCCGCTCACCGCCAGCACCTCGGACAGCCGCCGCAGCAGTGCCGCCGGGTCGCCGCCGATGCCGATGTTGCCGTCGATCAGCAGAGCCGTGTCCCAGCGGCCCTCGCCGGGCAGGGAGTCGAAGACCGACCGGTGCAGCGCCGTGCCGCCCGCGCGAGCCGTCCGGGCCACCGCCTCCGGGCTGACGTCGATGCCCAGCGCCCGGTGCCCCCGGGCGGCGAGCGCGGACACCAGCCGGCCCGGGCCGCAGCCGATGTCGAGGACGGCGCCCCGGCAGCGGCTCAGGACCGTCCGGTCCGCGCCGTCCGGAGCCTCGCACCAGCGCTCCACGTCCAGCGGCAGCAGCCATCCGTCGCCGCGCCGCAGGTAGAGGGGGCCCCGGCCGCTGCGCAGGGCCGCCGTGTAGGGGTCGGCGGACCAGGCGGCGGCCGTGCCCGCCGGACCCGACGCGTGGGGTGCCTTCGCGGAGGTGAGCGTGTTCATCGGCGGACCGCCGCGTCGATGTCCGCCAGCCGCGCCGCGAAGGCACCCGCCGGGGCCGCGGCGGCGACCAGCCGGGCGTCCTCGGCGGTGTCGATGTCACGCAGGACGGGCAGCCGGCCGGTGCGCAGCCCGGCCGCGCGCAGCCGCTCGTACTGGACGGCGCCCGTCCGGGGGACCGACATCGGTACGCCGCGCAGCAGCGCCGGGTCCGGGACCGCCAGTCCGAGTGCCCAGAAGCCGCCGTCGAAGGCCGGGCCGAACCATGCGTCGTACGCCGACCAGTCGACTTCCAGCTGTCGCGCAGTGACCTGCGGGGTGTCCATGCCGATCAGCAGCGTCGGCCCGGAGCAGGCCCCGAAGGCGGCCGCGAGCCGCAGGTCCAGGGTCCCCCCGTGCTGCGGGACGACGTCGAACCCGACCGGGAGCCACGGACCGGGCCGGCCCTCCAGGACCAGGACCCGGCGCGCCGCGGGGGTCGCGGCGACCGCGGCGAGGGTGTCGGCGAGCGAGGCCTCGGCCAGCTCCGCCGCCTGGGCCGGTGTGAACGGCGGGGTGAGCCGCGTCTTGACCCGACCCGGGACCGGCTCCTTCGCGATTACGAGCAGCGTGGTGCCCGCGCGGGCCGTCGTACGGTTCACCGGGCGCCCGGACCGGGGGTCGATCCCGCGCCCGGACCGGGGGCCGAACCCGCGCCCGGACCGGGGGCCGAACCCGCGCCCGGACCGGGGGCCGAGCCGTGGCCCGCCCCCGGCGGAGCGGCGGCGGGCGGGGCGGCGGGCTCGGCCAGGACCCGGCTCATGTCGCGCACCGCCTGCCAGGTGCCCCGCCAGGTGCCCGTCACCTTCGACTTCCCCGACCGGGGCAGGTACGCCACGTCCACCTCCCGGATCCGCCAGTGCGCGTCCGCCGCGCGGACCACCATCTGCAGCGGGTATCCGGAGCGCCGGTCCGACAGGTCCAGCGCGAGGAGGTCCTCCCGGCGAGCGGCCCGCATCGGGCCCAGGTCGCGCAGCCGCAGCCCGGTCCGCCGGCGCAGCAGCCGGGCCAGCGCCAGGTTCCCGGCCCGCGCGTGCGCCGGCCAGGCGCCACGGCCCTGCGGACGGCGCCGGCCGAGCACCAGATCGGCCTCCCCGGCGGCGAGGGTGCGTACGAAGCCGACCAGCAGCCCGGGATCCAGCGAGGCGTCGCAGTCGCAGAAGCAGACGACGTCTGCGTCGGAGGCGAGCAGCCCGGCGTGGCAGGCGGCGCCGAAACCGCGCCGGGACTCGGTGACCACGGTCGCGCCGAGCGACCGCGCGAGGTCCGCGGAGCCGTCGGTGGAGCCGTTGTCCACGACCAGGGCCCGCCAGCCGGCCGGGATGCGGGCGAGGACCCAGGGCAGGGCACCGGCCTCGTTCAGACAGGGGAGTACGACGTCGACCGTCACGGTTTCGCTCACGGCTCCACCGTAGGAACCACGGCGCCGCGAAAGGGCCGCGGACTCCTTACGAAACGCGGACGTCGCCCTCCCGGTCCCGGTCCGCAGTCCCGCCGCGGTCCGCCGGATGGGAGGCTGGACGGCATGAGCGGTAGGGAAACAGCATCCGGTCGGATCCTCGTCGTCGACGACGACCCGACCGTGGCCGAGGTCGTCACCGGGTACCTGCGCGGTGCCGGCTTCACGGTGGAGACGGCCGCCGACGGCCCGGCCGCACTCGCCCTCGCCGGGCGGTTCCGGCCGGACCTGGTCGTACTGGACCTCATGCTGCCCGGCCTGGACGGGCTGGAAGTGTGCCGCAGGCTCCGGGCGGGCGGACCCGTACCGGTGATCATGCTGACCGCGCGGGGGGACGAGGACGACCGCATCGCGGGACTGGAGACCGGCGCCGACGACTACGTCACGAAGCCGTTCAGCCCGCGCGAGCTCGTCCTGCGGGTCGCGTCCGTGCTGCGGCGCGGCGGGAGCGAGCGGTCCGCGGGGAGCGCGGTGGCCGGCGCGGGGGAGGACCGGCTGACGGGCGCCGGGATCACGCTCGATCCGGCCACCCACCGGGCCGCCAAGGACGGGCGCGAACTGGCCCTCACCGTACGAGAGTTCGACCTGCTCGCCCACTTCCTGCGGCACCCCGGGCAGGCGCACGGGCGGGAGGAGCTGATGCGCGAGGTGTGGGGCTGGGACTTCGGGGACCTGTCCACGGTGACGGTGCACGTACGCCGCCTGCGGTCCAAGGTCGAGGAGGACCCGGGCCGACCGGCGTTGATCCAGACGGTGTGGGGCGTCGGCTACCGCTTCGAGCCGGGCGACCCGGAAGCGGTGGTTCCGCGATGAGGGACATACTGCTCATCGCGCTGTTCGCGTTCGGCGGGGCCGCGTGCGCGGGCGCCCTGGGCGCGGTCGTGCTGCGTCTGGTGCGCCGCCGGTCGGTGGCGGTGTCCCTGACGGTGATCGCCGCCGTGGCGGTCACCGCGATGCTGGCCGGAACGCTCGCGGTGGCCCGGGCGATGTTCCTCTCCCGCCACGACCTCGGGGTGGTCACCCTGGTCGTGGCGATGGCGGCGGTGGTCTCGTTGGCGACCGCTCTGCTGCTGGGGCGGTGGGTGGTGGCCAGGAGCCGGGAACTGTCGCTGGCCGCAAGGGACTTCGGTGACGGGGGCAGCTTCGCGGCGCCGGCGGTGCCCGCGACGGCGGAACTGGCGGCGTTGTCCCGGGAGCTGGCGGCGACGAGCGGGAAGCTGGCCGCGTCCCGGGAGCGCGAGCGGGCCCTGGAGAAGTCGCGCCGCGAGCTGGTGGCCTGGATCTCGCACGATCTGCGGACGCCGCTGGCGGGGCTCCGGGCGATGTCGGAGGCGCTGGAGGACGGCATGGCCACGGATCCGGCGCGGTACCACCGGCAGATCCGGACCGAAGTGGACCGGCTCAACGGCATGGTCGCAGACCTGTTCGAGCTGTCCCGCATCCACGCGGGGGCGCTGGCGCTGAGTCCGAGCCGGATGTCCGTGTACGACCTGGTCGGTGACGCCCTGTCAGGGGTGGACCCGCTGGCGCGGGAGCACGGCGTACGGCTGATCGGCGAGGCGGTCGACCGGGTGCCGGTGGAGGTGGACGGCAAGGAGATGACCCGGGTCCTGGCGAATCTGCTGGTCAACGCGATCCGGCACACGCCGGCGGACGGGACGGTCGCGATCGCCGCCGCGCGCCGGGAGGGCGCGGTGGTGGTGTCCGTGACGGACGGCTGCGGGGGCATCCCGTCGGAGGACCTGCCGAGGGTCTTCGACACCGGCTGGCGGGGCACGCCGGCGCGGACCCCTCCGTCGGGGGCGGGGCAGGTGCCGCCCGCCGGGGCGGGGCTGGGTCTGGCGATCGTCCGGGGGATCGTCGAGGCGCACGCGGGACGGGCGGCGGTGCGCAACGTACCCGGCGGCTGCCGCTTCGAAGTGACCCTGCCGGACCCGGCTCAGGCCTGAGCGGCGTCGGCCTGAGCGGCTTCGGCCGGGCGCCGGCCGGCGCGGGCGAACTCCTCCATGCCTGCCTCGAAGCCGACGCGGGGACACCAGCCCAGGTCGGTGCGCAGGCGGCGGGAGTCGGCGGTGATGTGGCGGACGTCGCCGAGGCGGAACTCGCCGGTGACCACCGGGAAGGGGCCGCCGTGTGCCCGCGCGAGGGCGGTGGCCATCTCCCCGACGGTGTGGGGGGTGCCGCTGCCGGTGTTGTACGCAGTGCACGCGCCGGCCGGCGTCGATGCCTCCAGCGCCAGGGCATTGGCCTCCGCGACGTCCCGTACGTGGACGAAGTCCCGCCGCTGGCCGCCGTCCTCGTACACCTGGGGCGCCTCGCCCCGCGCCAGCGAGGAGCGGAAGAAGGAGGCGACCCCCGCGTACGGGGTGTCGCGCGGCATCCCCGGCCCGTACACGTTGTGGTAGCGCAGCGACACCGCACGGCCGTCGACGCACCGCGCCCATGACGCGGACAGGTGCTCCTGGGCCAGCTTCGTCGTCGCGTACACGTTGCGCGGGTCCGTCGGCGCGTCCTCGTCCACGAGCCCCGGCGCGAGGTCCGCGCCGCAGGCGGGGCAGAGCGGTTCGAAGCGTCCGGCGGTCAGGTCCGCGACGCGGCGCGGGCCCGGGCGGACGTCCCCGTGGCGGGGGCACGCGTACCGCCCCTCCCCGTAGACCACCATCGAGCCCGCCAGCACCAGGTTCCGCACACCGGCCCCGGCCATCGCGGCCAGCAGCACCGCCGTGCCGAGGTCGTTGTGGGAGACGTACGACGGGGCGTCCGCGAAGTCCTTGCCCAGGCCGACCATGGCCGCCTGGTGGCAGACGGCGTCCACGCCGCGCAGGGCGGACCGCACGGCTTCGGCGTCGCGCACGTCGGCCCGTACGAACTCGCCGCCGGACGGGGGCCTGAGGTCCAGCACGAGCGGATCATGGCCGTGAAGCCGCAGAGTGGTAACGATGTGGGAGCCGATGAACCCGGCTCCTCCGGTGACGAGTACGCGCATGGCGGCGACGCTACGGATTTGCGGGGCCGGCGGGCGGCTCCCACGCCCCTCCGTAAGACTTCCGTCAGGTCATTTCGTCACGACCGGTGACCATATGGGACCTGCGGGTCCCAAGTTGCTCCCGGTACCGATGTGTTTAGGCCGCCGAGCGACGAAAAGTAACCCTTCTGATGCCTTGCCAACTGGCTTGACCGCGCCGTAAGCGGGGCATAAGTTCTGCCCCGGCTTGCTCCATCAGGACGGGCCGACGAACCGTCCTCTGGGGGGACCCATGCACTACTACACCGACGTTCTGAAGAAGTACGCCGACTTCTCCGGCCGCGCGCGCCGCCAGGAGTACTGGATGTTCTTCCTCTTCAACCTGGGCGCGCTGATCGTCGTCGCCATCATCGACGCGGTCATCGGCACCTCCCCGTGGCTGTACCTGCTCTACGCGCTGGCGACCTTCCTGCCCAACCTCGGGGTCACCGTCCGTCGCCTGCACGACAGCGGCAAGTCCGGCTGGTGGATCCTCATCGGCATCGTCCCGCTCATCGGTGGCATCTGGCTGCTGGTCCTGCTGGCCACCGAGGGCCAGCCGAACCCGAACCAGTTCGGCCCGAGCCCCAAGGCCGTCCACGCCTGAGCAGGTCCGTGACCTGTAGAGCGTGAGCGCCGCCCCTGGCTGGAAACAGCCGGTGGCGGCGCTTCGGTGTTTTCGGGTGTCCCGGCACTCCCGGACACCGTGCGTGACACGCGTCTCGTCCGCGCTTGCGCGGGGGGACTGTCCAGACCGGCCGGTTCACGAGATATCTTGATGTCGAGCAATGTTGCAGACGAGAGACGCAGACTGTGGAGCGGAGCATCCGGTGACTGACTCGACCATCATCTACACGCACACTGACGAGGCCCCGGCCCTCGCGACGTATTCGTTCCTGCCTGTGATCCAGGCATACGCGTCGACGGCCGGTGTGAATGTCGAGACCCGTGACATCTCCCTGGCAGGCCGCATCATCGCCAGCTTCCCCGAGTACCTGGAAGAGGGCCAGCGGATCGCGGACGCCCTCGCCGAGCTCGGCGAGCTGGCGAAGACGCCCGAGGCCAACATCATCAAGCTGCCCAACGTCTCGGCCTCGATCCCGCAGCTGAAGGCCGCGGTCGCCGAGCTCCAGGGCCAGGGCTACGCGCTTCCGGACTACCCGGACGACCCGAAGTCCGACGAGGAGCGCGAGAACCGCGCCCGCTACGACAAGATCAAGGGCAGCGCCGTCAACCCGGTCCTGCGCGAGGGCAACTCCGACCGCCGCGCCCCCGCCTCGGTCAAGAACTACGCCAAGGCCCACCCGCACCGCATGGGTGCCTGGGTCCCCGAGTCGAAGACGAACGTCGCCACCATGGGCGCCGACGACTTCCGCTCCACCGAGAAGTCCGCCGTGATCGCCGAGCCCGGCACGCTGCGCATCGAGCACGTCGACGCCGACGGCGCCGTCACGGTGCTGCGCGACTCCGTACCGGTCCTCGCCGGCGAGGTCGTGGACGCGTCCGTCCTGCACGTCGACGCGCTGCGCACCTTCCTGAACGACCAGATCGAGCGCGCCAAGGCCGAGGACGTCCTGTTCTCCGTGCACCTCAAGGCCACGATGATGAAGGTCTCCGACCCGATCATCTTCGGCCACGTGGTCCGCGCCTTCTTCCCGAAGACCTTCGCCCGCTACGGCGAGACCCTGGCCGCCGCCGGCCTGTCCCCGAACGACGGCCTCGGCACCATCCTGAACGGCCTCGGCGCGCTGCCCGACGCCGCCGCGATCAAGGCCTCCTTCGACGCCGAGATCGCCGAGGGCCCGGCCCTCGCGATGGTCGACTCGGACAAGGGCATCACCAACCTGCACGTCCCGTCCGACGTCATCGTCGACGCTTCGATGCCGGCCATGATCCGGACCTCCGGCCACATGTGGGGCCCGGACGGCGCGGAGGCCGACACGCTCGCCGTCCTCCCCGACAGCAGCTACGCCGGCGTCTACCAGGTCGTCATCGACGACTGCCGCGCGCACGGCGCGTACGACCCGTCCACGATGGGCTCGGTGCCGAACGTCGGCCTCATGGCCCAGAAGGCCGAGGAGTACGGCAGCCACGACAAGACCTTCGAGCTGGCCGCCGCCGGCACCGTCCGCGTCGTCGACGCCTCGGGCGCCACGGTCCTGGAGCAGCAGGTCGCCGCCGGCGACATCTTCCGCGCCTGCCAGACCAAGGACGCGCCGATCCAGGACTGGGTCAAGCTCGCCGTCACCCGCGCCCGCGCCACCGGCGTCCCGGCCGTCTTCTGGCTCGACGAGGGCCGCGCGCACGACGCGCAGCTCATCGCCAAGGTCAAGACGTACCTCGCCGAGCACGACACCGACGGTCTGACCATCGAGATCCTCTCCCCGGTCGAGGCCACCGCGTACTCCCTGGAGCGCATCCGCCGCGGCGAGGACACCATCTCGGTCACCGGCAACGTGCTGCGCGACTACCTGACCGACCTGTTCCCGATCCTGGAGCTGGGCACCAGCGCCAAGATGCTGTCGGTCGTGCCGCTCATGAACGGCGGCGGCCTCTTCGAGACCGGCGCCGGCGGCTCCGCCCCCAAGCACGTGCAGCAGCTCGTCAAGGAGAACTACCTGCGCTGGGACTCGCTCGGCGAGTTCCTCGCGCTGGCCGTCTCCTTCGAGCACCTCGCCACCACCACGGGCAACGCCCGCGCCAAGGTCCTCGGCGACACCCTGGACCGCGCGACCGGCACCTTCCTCAACGAGGACAAGTCGCCGAGCCGCAAGCTGGGCGGCATCGACAACCGCGGCAGCCACTTCTACCTCGCCCTGTACTGGGCGCAGGAGCTGGCCGCACAGACCGACGACGCCGAGCTCGCCGCCTCCTTCGAGGCGCTCGCCAAGACGCTGGGCGAGCAGGAGCAGACCATCGTCGCCGAGCTCATCGCGGTGCAGGGCTCGCCGGCCGACATCGGGGGCTACTACCGTCCCGACGCCGCCAAGGCCGCGGCGATCATGCGGCCGTCCGCGACGCTGAACCAGGCGCTCGCGATCCTCGGCTGAGGTCCGCGCCCCAGCCGCTCCACCGTTTGACGGGTCCGCCCCGGTCGGCAGCAGCCGGCCGGGGCGGACCCGTTCGCGCGTGCCCCGGCGGCGCGTGCGCGGAAACCCGGTTGTGGTCCGGGCCCCGCGAAGGCTAGTAAGACCGCATGATCAACGGAGAACTGGCCGGGCTGCGCGCCCGGCACCCTGATGACGTGGCCGTCCTGCACGCCGAGCTCTACGAGGACGTGGCCACGCGTGCGCGCGCCGACACCCGGCCCTGGCGGCCGGTGGGCGCGGAGAGCGGACACTCGCCGTACGTGCCGGGCGAACCGTCCGACGACGTCGCCGTCTTCTCCGTGGTGGAACGGTCCACCGGCGAACTGGCGGGCGAGGCCCTGCTGTGGGCCATCGACCCGCACAACCGCTCCGCGCACCTGGGCATCTCGCTGCGCCCCGGCTGCCGCGGGCGCGGACTGGGCGCGGAGGTCGTGGCGCTGCTGTGCGGCTACGGGTTCTCCGTGCGCGGGCTGCACCGGCTCCAGGTGGACACCCTGGCGGACAACGCCGCCATGATCCGCGCCGCGAGCGCGGCCGGATTCACCGTGGAGGGAACCCTGCGCGGGGCGGCCTGGGTGTGCGGGAAGTTCCTGGACGAGGTCGTCATGGGCCTGCGGGCGGACGAGTGGCGGGGCGAGTAGCCCGCGGTACCGCGGCCGGGTCCCGGCCCCGCCCGGCTGCCCCCGGGCCCGCCGCGGGCTCGCCCCCGCTCAGAGCCGGTGCACGCGTTCGCGCGGGAAGCCCAGCGGATGGCGTCCGGCGGCGAGGATGCGCAGCCCGGGCGCCACGGCGAGCAGGTCGCGCAGCCAGGCCAGGGCCTCGGCCGCGAGATGGTCGGAGCCGTCGAGGACGAGCAGGACGTCGCGCTCGGCCAGCCACGACGCCGCGTTCCGCGTACCGCACGGCAGGAAGGGCATGCCCGGTACGCAGCCCAGCGCGGCCGTCAGATCGCGGACCCCGGAGCGGTGGTCCATGGCGACCACGGCCACCCCGTCGTAGAAGTTGGACGCGAGCCGCTGCCCGATCTCCCGTACCAGCAGGCTCCGGGGCTCCCGGAAGCCCCCGGTGACGGTGAGCACCCGGCCCCGCCGTACGGCGGTGAGCAGGCGGGACAGCTCGGCGGTCGTCGCCGGTAACGTGCCGGCACTGGCGGATTCCCCCATCGGCACGATGCCCCCCACGCATGCGTGACCCTACGCGGCAAGAGGTTCTTTCGAGCCGCATGAAGATGATTATGGGTCAGTTTCACCGTAAGACCAGGGGAATTGCCCATTCCGCTGAAAGGCCCGTACCGCCCGGCGATCACCGCAGATGTACACGCCGCCCGCGGTCCTGCCGGGGTAGGGCCCCTCCCCAGGAGAACAGTTGTCCGGGCGGCGGGAATCGGATGTACTGCGGTGCGGCCCGAAACGCGGGCGCATGCGGGGGAGGACATCTCGATGGACGCGGACCAGCGGCCGGCCGGGCGGGGGAAGGGCCCCGTGTCGCACCGGCGCCGACCCGGCTTCCGGGGCGGCAGACCCTTGTCTGCCCTCTTCCTGTCCGCCTTCCTCCTCTTCGGCGTCTGCGCCGCCGCCGGTATCGCCTGGGAGCCCCTGACGGTCTCCGGCCTGACGGAGCGCCCGGGATCCGCCCTCGCCGACGGCCCGGCCGACGGCTCCGGCGCCACGCCCGGCGCCACCGGCCAGGGCGCCCCGACACCCGGCCCGCCGAGCCCGGACGCCACCGGGAAGCCCGAGGCCACCCCGAAGTCCGTTCCGGACGAGGGGGCGCGCCCTGCCGGGGCCCTGCCCTTCGACCTGCCGCAGCCCGCCGCGCTGCGCTCCGGCGCCGCCGCCAAGAAGCTGGTCTTCGCCCACTACTTCACGCCGTACCCGCTCTCCCTCGACAACGCGAGCGCCGGCTCCGACTACTACACCCGCAACTACCTGAACCCGGACGGCGAGAGCGGAAAGCACCAGAAGTACGGCGGCCTGCTGCGGGACCGGCCGCTCCCGGTCCCGCCCAAGAGCGGAGACTGGGAACTCGCCAACCTCCAGCAGGAGGTGCGCACCGCCCGCGCCGCCGGCATCGACGGGTTCACCCTCGACCTGCTCTCGCTCTCGGGCAAGAACTGGGAGCGCTCCGAGCTCCTGATGGAGGCGGCCCGTTCGGTGGACCCGGCCTTCAAGATCATGCTGATGCCGGACATGACCTCCGTGAAGACCGACGAACCGGGCGTGCTCGCCGACGCCCTCGCGGACCTCGCCGACTCCCCGGCCGCGCACCGGCTCCCCGACGGGCGGCTGGTCGTCTCGCCGTTCAAGGCGGAGGCCAAGGGCGTGGCCTGGTGGACCGAGGTCATCGAGATCCTCGCTTCCAAGCACGGCGTCCGCACCGCTTTCGTCCCGCTCTTCCTCGACTTCGGCGCGAACGGCGAGCGGTTCGCGCCGATCAGCTTCGGGTTCTCCGAGTGGGGCAGCCGCAGCTACGTCGGCCAGGAGGGCGCCGCGGCCGATGTCCGCAAGGCGCACGGCATGGGCAAGATCTGGATGCAGCCCGTGTCCGTCCAGGACGCCCGCCCCAACCAGGGCATCTACGACGAGGCGGGCAACACCGCCACGCTGCGGACCACTTGGACCCGGGCGATCGAGGACGGCGCCGACTGGGTCCAGCTCACGACCTGGAACGACTACAGCGAGGGCAGCCAGTTCGCCCCCTCCCAGCACAACGGGCACGCCTACCTCGACCTGTCCTCCTACTACCTCGCCAAGTTCAAGACGGGCAGCTGGCCGAAGATCGTCCGGGACACGCTGTACCTGACCTCGCGCACCCAGTTCGCCGCCGCCGACCCCACCGGCGACCAGTCCCTCGTGATGTCGCTGCGCAAGGGCAGCGCCGCCTCGCGGGACACGGTGGAGGTGCTCAGCTTCCTGACGGCGCCCGCGTCCGTCGTCAGGACGGTCGGGCCGGCCAAGGGCGCCCACGAGGCCCCGGCCGGGGTCCACGCCGAGCTGCTGCCGCTGAACGCGGGGACCAGCTCGGCGACCGTGGTGCGCGAGGGCAAGGCCGGGGCCCAGGTACGGCTGCCCTTCCCCGTGGACCGCGAGGTGGAGGTCCAGGACCTCCAGTACCAAGCCGCCACGAGCGGCCGGGAGTAGACGGAACCAGCCCGGCGCCCACCGGGACCGGCCGTTACCCCCACCGGGACCGGCCGCGGCGGCTCAGCCCCGCGCGGCGGGCGGCGGAGCGAACTCGGGCTGGTCCAGCAGTCGGAGCCAGCTGCCGTCGCTCTGACGGCGGACCACCTGGGCACGGGCGCCCGTGCCGTCACTGGGCGGGGTGGACGTGAGGGCGATCCCGTCGCTGACCAGCGTCGGCAGCGGCGGCTCGGGCTCGAAGCGGGGCCGGTGCTCCAGCACCTTCGCCCACAGGGCGCGAATGGCCTCCCGTCCCACCGTCAGCTCGCCGGGCGGGAAGGCCATCACCGCCCCCTCCTCGTAGAGCGCGGCGACCCCGGCCGCGTCACCGGCGTTGGACCGCTCGACGAACAGGCGGGTGATGTCCTCGGGGCGAAGGGCCTTCTCGTACGACGCGTAGTCCGTCATCGCTTCCTCCTGGTTCGCGGGCTCGGAGCACTGCCCGGTGCCTTTCCCGGTCGTGCCCCCTGCGGGTGCATCCAGGCTCCCGTGGCCCTCATCAGAAGTCCAACAGCTGGTTCTGCTCGGAACTAGAATCAGCAGTCATGGAACTCAGGCAGCTCACCTACTTCGTCGCGGTCGCGGAGGAGCGCAACTTCACCCGCGCGGCCGAGCGCGTCCACATCAGCCAGTCCGGGGTCAGCGCCCAGATCCGGCAGCTCGAACGGGAACTGGGCGCCGAGCTCTTCGACCGGTCCGGCCGCACCGCCACCCTCACCACCGCCGGGAAGGCCGCCCTCGAACACGCCCGCACCGCCCTGGCCGCCGCCGGGGCCCTCGCGCAGGCGGTGGGCGAGGTGACCGACCTGATCCGCGGCCGCCTCACGGTCGGCATGGTCGTCGGCTGCACCCTCACCCCGCTCTTCGACGCCCTCGCCGCCTTCCACCGGGCCCACCCCGGCGTGGAGCTCGCGCTGCTGGAGGACAACTCCGACCGGCTGGTCCAGGCGGTGCGCACCGGCGCCGTCGACCTCGCCCTCGTCGGAACCGCCGCCACCGCCCCCGAGGGGCTGGAGGCGCTGACCATCGTCAGCGAGCACCTGGTCGCGGCGGTACCGCCCGGGCATCCGCTGGCCGGGACGGACCGGGTCACCCTCCACGACCTGGGCGGCCACCCCGTCATCTGCATGCCGCCGGGTACGGGGCTGCGCACGGTCTTCGACCGGGCCTGCGCCGCCCAGGGCCTGCACCTCGCGATCGCCCTGGAGGCCGGCGCCTCCGACGCCATGGCCGACCTCGCCGCGCGCGGGCTGGGGGTCGCCGTTCTCAGCGCCTCCATGGCCGAGTCCTACGAGGACCGCCTCGTCGCCCGGCCCTTCGCGGACGTGGAGATCCCGGCCCTGCTCTCCCTCGTCTGGCGCGACGCCCGCCGGCCCGCCGTGCGGGAGCTGCTCCCGCACTGCCGCCGCGCCTTCGCGGCGCCACCGCGGGGAGGGGGTGCCGCCGAGGGCGGCGTCGGGGCATGATCAAGCTGACGACAGCCGCGCCGCACCCACGGAGGTCCACGTACATGAACGACGCAGCCCGCTCCGCCGATCCATCCGGGTCCGCCGGGGCCATACGCCCCGCCGAATTCCCCTGCGGGCGGGACCTGTTCCGGCTCGACCCCGCAGTCAGCCACCTCAACCACGGTTCCTTCGGGGCGGTACCGCTCCCCGTGCAGGAGACCCACGCGGCCCTGCGGTCGCAGGCGCACAGCGACCCCGACGCCTTCTTCCTCGGCGCCCCCGACCGGCTCGCCGAGGCCCGGCGCCGGATCGCCGACCGGCTCGGCGCCGAGCCCGACGGGCTCGCCTTCATCTCCAACGCCACCGAAGGCGCCAACGTCGCACTCGACGCCCTGCGGCTCGCCGACGGCGACGAGATCCTGGTCACCGACCACGGATACGGCACCGTCGTCGCGGCCGCCGCCCGCCGGGCCCCCCTCACCACCGTCGCCCTGGACCCGCACCTCCCCGACGAGGACGCCGTACGGGAAGCCGTGCTGGCCGGGGTCACCCCGCGGACCCGGGTCGCCGTGCTCGACCACATCAGTTCGCCCACCGCCCGGCTCATCGCCTCGCCCCGGCTGCTCGCCGACCTGGCGGCCCGGGGCGTCACCACCATCGTGGACGGAGCCCACGCCCCCGGCATGCTGGCCGACCCCCTCGGCGGGGGCGCCGACTTCTGGTTCGGCAACCTGCACAAGTGGGCTTACGCGCCGTCCGGCACGGCGCTCCTCGCCGTCGCCGCGGAACACCGCGGCCGGATCCAACCGCTGGTGCCCTCCTGGGAGGACCACCACGGGTTCCCGCGCTCCGTCGAGAACCGCGCCACCGTCGACTACACGGGCTGGCTCGCGGCACCGGAGGGGCTCGACCTGCTGGAGGAGCTCGACGCCGCCAAGGTCCGGGCGCACAACAACGCGCTGGCGGCCTACGGCGCGGCGCTGCTCGCGCAGCTCCCCGGGCTCACCCCGCTCCCGTACACCGAGGGCCTCGCCATGCGCGCGCTGCGGCTGCCCCCGGGCATCGCCGAGACCCCGGAGGCCGCCCGCGTCCTGCGCGAGCGGATCGCGGCGCAACAGCGGATCCGGGTGCTGATCTGGCCGTGGCCGGGCGGTGGCGGGATCCGGGTGTGCGGGCAGATCTACAACCGGGCCGAAGAGTACGAGCGCCTCGCCGAGGTCCTGCCCCGCTTCCTCGGGTAGGCGGCCCGGGTCGTCGCTTCCGGATCTTGCCTGGCCGCGGGGTCGCGCGATGCCCCGGTGGCCGGGGCGTCAGTCCGTGCCGGCCCGGGAGGCGAGGTCCTTCAGGGTGGTGTCCAGCCAGTGCAGTTCGGCGCGGCTGGTGGCGCGGGCGATGGTGAGCACGCCCTGGCGGAAGGGGTCGTCGAACTCCTCGGCGCCGACCGGGCGTTCCCCCTCGTAGAAGAAGCTGCTCGGCTCCTGGAGGAAGGCCAGTCGGCGCAGGAGCACGGCGGCCTGCCGGTCGGGGGCGTCCAGGTGGCGCAGGAAGGCCAGGACGGTGAACCAGTGGTTCTCGTCGCTGATCTCGACGCCGTCGGCCTCGCGCAGGCGGCGGCGCAGCTCCTCCCGGCCCTCGCCGGTCAGCGTGAGGACGTGCCGGGGGGCCGCCCGGGTGCCGGGCTCGGTCTGCCGGCTCAGCAGGCCGGCCTTCTCCAGTCGCTTGATGGCCGGATAGAGCGTGCCGTCCGCGATCGGCCGGACGTGGCCGGTGAGATGCGCGACGCGCCGTTTCAGCTCGTAGCCGTGCAGCGGCTGCTCGTACAGGAAACCCAGGATCGCCAGTTCCAACACGGCACCATCATGCCTCACTGTCTTTATACATCGGCACCGATGTATAGTCTCGACGATGCTTCCGGGCGGTCGGGATGGTTGGCGACCGAGCAGGCGACCGGGCGAAGGGGAGCGATCAAGTGATCGAGGAGGAGGAGTCATGCGCGACGCCCAGGTGACCCCCGAAGGAGCGCGGATCCGCTGGGTGGAGATGCCCGGAGACCCCCGGCGTGCCACCCGGGTCTACCTGCACGGGCTCGGTGCCTCCGCCGCGCCGTACTTCGCGGCCTCCGCGGCGCACCCTGCCCTGGCCGGCCACCGCTCGCTGCTGGTCGACCTGCTGGGCTTCGGCATCAGCGACCGCCCCACCGACTTCGCCTACACCCTGGAGGACCACGCCGACGCCGTGGCGACGGCCCTGGAGGCGGCCGGGGTCAGGGCGGCGGACGTCATCGGGCACAGCATGGGCGGCGCGGTTGCCGTCCTGCTGGCCGCCCGCCACCCGCACCTGGTCGGCCGGCTCGTCCTGGTCGACGCCACCCTCGACGCGGTACCGGTGGAGCACGGCGGGCCCGGGGCGAGCGGGATCGCCGCATACACCGAGGAGGAGTTCCTCGCCGGCGGGTGGGACCAGGTCCGCGAGAGCGCCGGACCGCACTGGTGGTCCACCATGCGGCTGGCCGGACGAGAGGCGCTGTACCGCAGCGCGGTGCACCGGGCCCACGGCGCCGGGCCCGCCCTGCGCGGTCTGCTGATGGCCCTGCCGATTCCCCGCACCTGCCTGCGGCCGGAGGCGGACCAGCCGCTTCCCGGCGCGCGGGAACTCACCGAGACGGGAGTCGAGGTGGTGACGATCCCGGACACCGGGCACAACATCATGCTGGACAACCCGGAGGCCTTCGCCCGGGCCACCGCCCGCGCCCTGCGCGAGGCCTGACACGGCGGGCGCGGCGCTCACCCGCACTCCCGCGGCGGACCTCCCGCCCGGACTGCCCGCCCGGTTCTGCCGTCCGGTCCTGCCGTCCGGTCCTGCCGTCCGGTCCTGCCGTCCGGACCTCCCGCCCGGTCCTGCCGGGCGCGGCCGCCCCGGCGGGATCCCGGGGGGCTCAGCCGCGCCGGAGCAGGTACGTGTCCATGATCCAGCCCTTGCGGGTGCGGGCCTCGGTGCGCAGCTCCTCGATGCGGCCGGCGACCTCCGCCAGCTTTCCCGACACCAGGATCTCGTCGGGGGTGCCGACGTAGGCCCCCCAGTAGATGTAGAGGTCCTGGTCGAGGTGGGCGGTGAAGGCGTGCCGGGCGTCCAGCATCACCACCACGTCGTCCACGTCGGCCGGCCAGCCCTCCGCGAGCCGGCGCCCGGTGGTGATCTGGACCGGGCGGCCCACCCGGTTGAGCTGGGTGCGGTGGCGGGCCAGCAGCGAGGAGATGCTGCTGATGCCGGGCACCACCTCGTGCTCGAAGGCGACCCGGCCCTTCTCCAGCACCTCGTCGAGGATCGCGAGCGTGGAATCGTAGAGCGAGGGGTCGCCCCACACCAGGAACGCCCCGGTCTCGCCCTCCGCCAGGTCCTCGGCGATGAACCGCTCGAAGAGCTCGGCCCGCGCGCTGCGCCAGCCGTCCACGGTAGGGGTGTATTCGGCGGGGGTGCGGTCGCGGTCGGGGTCGCGGCCCTCCACCAGCCGGTGTCCGGGGCGTGCGTGCGCGTCGAGCATCGCGCGCCGCAGCCCCGTCAGATCCGCCTTCTCCTCGCCCTTCTCCAGGATGAGGAATGCGTCCGCCGCGCCGATCGCCTTGACCGCCTGGAGGGTCAGGTGGTCCGGGTCGCCCGCGCCTATGCCGATCACTGAGAACTTCTTCACCCGGCTATTCTGCCCGTCATGCGTGTGGCCCTGTTCGTCACCTGCGTCAACGACGCCCTCTACCCCCGCACGGGCATCGCCGTCGTCCGCCTCCTGGAGCGGCTCGGTGTGAGCGTGGACTTCCCGGCCGCGCAGAGCTGCTGCGGCCAGCCGCAGTACAACACCGGCTACCGGCGCGAGTGCGAACCCCTGGTACGCCGGACCGCCGAGGCCTTCGCCGGGTACGAGTACGTGGTCACCCCGTCGGGCTCCTGCGCCGCCATGATCCGCGGCCACTACCCCCGGATCGGGCGCACCGCCGAGGCGGAGGGGCGCGGCGGCGCGCTGGCCGCGCTCGCGGAAGGCCTCGTACCGCGCGTGTACGAGCTCACCGAGTTCCTGGTCGACGTCCTCGAAGTGAGCGACGTGGGCGCGTACTTCCCGCACACCGTCACCTATCACCCGTCCTGCCACGGCCTGCGGGCCCTCGGGCTCGGGGAGCGGCCTGCGCGGCTGCTGGCGGCCGTGCGCGGTCTGGAACTGCGCGAGCTGCCCGGCGCCGAGGAGTGCTGCGGCTTCGGCGGGACCTTCGCCCTCAAGAACCCCGAGGTGTCCGCCGCGATGGGCACGGACAAGATCGGCAACGCGCTGGCGACGGGTGCGGAGGTGCTCTGCGGGGCCGACAACTCCTGCCTCGCCCACCTGGACGGAGTGCTGCGGCGCGAGGGCGCCCCGTTGCGGGCGCTGCACCTCGCTGAGATCCTGGCCTCGACCGAGGAGGAACCGCTGCGATGACCCGCACCCCTCTCGGAATGCCCGCCTTCCCCGCCGCCCCCGGCCTCCCCGCCCCACCCGGCCGCCCCGCCCCCGGCCTCCCGGACTTCCCCGCCTTCCCGGCGGCCGCCGCGAAGGCGGTCGCGGACCGGGTGCTGCGCGCCAACCTCCGCCGCGCCACCCACACCATCCGCGACAAGCGGGCCCGCGCCGTCGCCGAACTGGCCGACTGGGACGCACTGCGCGCCGCGGGCAAGGCGGTCAAGGACCACACCCTGCGCCACCTCGACCGCTACCTGCTGGAACTGGAGGACTCCGTCACCGCCGCCGGAGGCACCGTCCACTGGGCCGCGGACGCCGCGGAGGCCAACCGGATCGTGACCGAGCTGGTCCTGGCCACCGGCGAGCGGGAAGTGGTCAAGGTCAAATCGATGGCCACGCAGGAGATCGGCCTCAACGAGGCGCTGGAGGCCGCCGGGATCGCCGCGTACGAGACCGACCTCGCCGAGCTGATCGTCCAGCTCGGCCACGACCGGCCCTCCCACATCCTGGTCCCCGCCATCCACCGCAACCGAGCCGAGATCAGGGACGTCTTCGCCGCGGAGATGGGCGGCTGGGGCCGCCCGGCGCCCGAGGGGCTCGGCGACGACCCGCGCGAACTGGCCGAGGCGGCCCGCCTGCACCTGCGCGAGAAGTTCCTGCGCGCCAAAGTCGCCGTCTCCGGCGCCAACTTCATGGTCGCCGAGACCGGGACCATGGTCGTCCTGGAGTCCGAGGGGAACGGCCGGATGTGCCTGACGCTGCCCGAGACCCTGATCTCGGTGGTCGGCATCGAGAAGGTGATCCCGACCTTCCGGGACCTGGAGATCTTCCTCCAGACACTGCCGCGCTCCTCGACGGCCGAGCGGATGAACCCGTACACGACGATGTGGAGCGGGACCACGGACGGCGACGGCCCCGCCGCCTTCCACCTCGTCCTCCTCGACAACGGCCGCACCGACACCCTCGCCGACGAGGTGGGCCGCCAAGCCCTGCGCTGCATCCGCTGCTCCGCGTGCCTGAACGTCTGCCCGGTGTACGAGCGCGCGGGCGGCCACGCCTACGGCTCCGTCTACCCGGGGCCGATCGGAGCCATCCTCAGCCCCCAACTGCGCGGCACCGGCAGCGAGATCGACGCCTCGCTGCCCTACGCCTCCACCCTGTGCGGGGCCTGCTACGAGGTCTGCCCGGTGGCCATCGACATTCCCGAGGTCCTCGTCCACCTGCGCGAACGGGTGGCCCAGGGCGGGCCGGTGACCCGCGAGGGCATCCGCGTCCGGATCCGCCCGGCCCACGGCCACGCCGCCGAACGGGCCGCCATGCGCGCGGCCCGGCTGCTGCTGGACCGCCCGGGCGCGCTGCGCGCGGGGGAGCGGCTGCTGGCCAGGGCCCGGCGGCTGCGGCCGCGCCGGCTGCCGGGGCCCGGGCGGGCCTGGACGGACAGCCGCGAGCTGCCGGAGCTCCCGGCGCAGTCGTTCCGCGACTGGTGGGCGGCGCGGGCACGGGAAGGGGAGGGGCGGGCATGAGCGACAGGGACCGCATCCTGGGCCGCATCCGCCGGGCGACGGCCGACGGCGGCTCCCGTCCCGACCCGGTGATCCCCCGGGACTACCTCCGGGTCCACGGCGTCCGCACCCCGGCCGAAACCGTCGACCTGCTCGCCGCGAACCTCACGGAGTACCGGGCGAAGGTCCACCGGGTCGACGAGGACGGCGTCGCCGGGCTGGTGACGCGGCTCCTGGCCGAGCGGGGTGCCGCGTCGGTCCTCGTACCGGCCGGGCTGCCCCCGTACTGGCCCGCGGACGGGGGCCCGACCCGGATCCACGACCGGGCCGTCTCCACCGCCCGCCAACTGGACGCGGTGGACAGCGTGGTGACCGGCTGCGCCCTCGCGATCGCCGAAACCGGCACGATCGTCCTGGACGGCGGCCCCGGCCAGGGGCGGCGGCGGATCACGCTGATCCCGGACCACCACATCTGTGTGGTGCGGGTCGCGGACCAGGTGGTGGACTCGGTGCCCCGGGCGCTGCCGCTGCTGGACCCGGCCCGGCCGCTGACCTGGATCTCCGGCCCCTCGGCCACGAGCGACATCGAGCTGGACCGGGTCGAGGGCGTACACGGTCCCCGCACCCTGGAGGTCGTGCTCCTCGGCGCACAATAGGCACCATGTCCGCACGCATCGCCCTCACCGCCCTCGTGGTCCACGACTACGACGAGGCCATCGACTTCTACACCCGCGCCCTCGGCTTCGACCTCGTGGAGGACACGGCGCGCCCGGACGGCTCCCGCTGGGTCGTGGTCCGCCCGCGCGGCGCCGAGGAGTCCGCCCTGCTGCTGGCGCGGGCCAAGGACGACGCCCAGCGTTCCCGGGTCGGCGACCAGACGGGCGGCCGGGTCGGCTTCTTCCTGTACACCGACGACTTCGCGGCCGACCACGCGCGGATGACGGCCGAGGGCGTCCGCTTCCTGGAGGAGCCGCGCCACGAACCGTACGGCTCGGTCGCCGTCTTCCAGGACCTCTACGGCAACCGCTGGGACCTCCTCCAGCCGGCGTAGGCCCCGGCCGGCCCCCGGGCCCCAGGCAGCCCCCGTGCCTCAGGCGGCCCCCGGGCCCCGGCCGGATCAGCCGGGGCCGGGCCGGGCCGTCAGGTGCGGGGCCTCGGCGGCCGCGTCGACGGCCGCGCCGGCTTCCACCCGTGCCGCCAGCTCCCGCGCCCAGCGGACGAGCCCGGGCAGGTCCATCCCGTACGCGGGGCCGGTCCAGGGTGCGGTCGCGGCCGCGTCCCCGGCTTCCTCCCGCCCGGCCAGGACACCCGCTCCGCGGCGCAGCAGCCGCGCCCCGCCCACCGCGTTCCCGCGCGCGGCGTGCGTCAGCCCGACCGCCAGCTGCGCGAGCCCCCGCCACAGCGGAGCCTCCGCTTCGGGCCCGGACTTCCAGGCGTCCTCGAACACCTCGTGCGCGTGGAACGGCATCCCCGCGTCGAGCAGCCGCTGCGCCCGCGCGACGGTCTCGCCCGGCGTCCGGACCACCCCCTCGGGCTGCCGCTCCACCCCCTGCGCCCCGTGGGGCAGGGGCCGCCCCAGCCCGTCCCTGGGCCTGGCGCTGCGCGCCCGCCCCTCAGCGTCCCGATCCCGTGCGTCCATCCCCTCATCCTCCCTCCCGGCGATTACCGGTGCGTGCACACCCCTCGTCGTGGGGTAATGTTCTGCATGTGCCGCCGGGACGGGGAAACCCCAAGTGGGAAGCCCAGTCGGAAGCACATCGGGACGTGGCGCAGCTTGGTAGCGCACTTGACTGGGGGTCAAGGGGTCGCAGGTTCAAATCCTGTCGTCCCGACCAGCGTTTACGCAGGTCGGAGGCCGTTCTCTCATCCGTGAGAGGGCGGCCTTTTCCGTGCCCGGAATGCTGGTGGTCGCAGTGTGGTCGCACGCCCGCTTTGGGGTTGGTTGGCGGTGGGGTGGAAGCCGGTCGGGGCGGGGGAGCGGAGCCGGTGGAGGGCTTCGCGGAGGTGCTGGAGGTGGTCGCGCGGTGGTCGCAGCCGTTCCAGCCAGGCCCGTCGGTCGTTTCGCTTCTGGGCCCGGGTGAGGGTGTGGTCGATGGTGTCGACGGCTTCGCGGGCGGCTTGTTGGGTGAGGTGGCTGTAGATGTTCGCGGTGGTCGACAGGGTGGAGTGCCGCAGGGTCTTGGAGACGACGGTGAGCGGGACGCCGGCGGTGATGGTGATCGTGGCGGCCAGGTGCCGCAGGTCGTGAACGGTCACCCGGGGTACGCCGGCTTCTTGGGACAGTTGTCGGAGCCGGTCGAGGGCGGTGTGGGGTCGCAGTGGCCGGCCGTCGGGTCTGCAGAAGACGAGTCCGGTGAACGGGTCGCTCAGGTCGCGGAGGGTTCGGGAGGAGGCTGCTGCCTCGCGGGCGGTGTCGATGGCTCTGGTGTACGTCGAGTCCATCGTCGGCGGGGCGGGGCCGGGTATGAGTAGGGCGGACATCGTCAGGAGGGAGGTCGACCTTTGGGTGAACGGTGCTTTCTGCGCTGCCTCTTGGTGTCGGTAGGCTGAGGCCGTCGCGGAGTCCCGAGCAGGAGCTGATGCTGTCGAGTGCGGGCCGCGTTCGCCTGGGGAGCTCGCGAGAATCGGGGTTGTGTGCACGTGCTGGTGGCAGAGCGGTACCGGTTGGACGCCTCTATCGGGAGCGGTGGCATGGGAGAGGTCTATCGGGCCTCTGACCAAGTGCTGGGCAGGCCGGTTGCCGTGAAGCTGCTGCTGGGGGGAGCCGCCGATCCGTCGGCGGACGGCCGCTTCCGCCTCGAAGCGCAGACTGCCGCGCGTCTGAATCATCCCTATGTGGTGGGAGTCTTCGACTTCGGGTCCTGGGACGACCGTTTTTACCTCGTGATGGAACTGGTCGAGGGCGTCAGCCTGGCCCGGGAACTGGAGTTGGGCGGCCGGCTGTCGGCTGAGCGCGTGGCCCGCATCGCCGCACAGGCTGCTGCGGGACTGGCGGCAGCCCACGGGCAGGGCATCGTGCACCGTGACATAAAGCCCGGCAATCTCCTGACGGATGCCGCCGGGACGGTCAAGATCGCCGACTTCGGCATCGCGAAGTTCGTCGACGATCCCTCCGCGGCTCTTACCTCCACCGGCCAGATCCTGGGAACCGGTCTCTATCTGGCCCCTGAGCGGGCCCTAGGCCGGCCGGCGGGTCCCGCGTCCGACGTATACTCGCTCGGCTGCGTGCTGTATCAACTGCTCGCGGGACATCCGCCGTTCCAGTCCGACACCATGACCGGCGTGCTCTACCAGCACGTCGACGCACAGCCGGTGCCGCCACGGCAGCTGGGCACGGATCTGCCGGTCGCGTTCGAGGCGTACCTGCTGCGGCTTCTCGCGAAGCAGCCGGAGGACCGTCCGACGGCACAGCACGTGGCTGAATGGTTCGCTACGGAATCGTGGCGGGGCCGCACCGCTCCCGGTCCCTCGACGGCACCGCCGACCGCGTACGGGAAGGCGTCCACAGCGCCGACCGCGGCCGAAACCGCTCACATGCCTGGCCTGACAGCGCCGCCGTTTGCCGGCTGGCACCGGGCAGCGCCCGGACGGTCCCGCAGGATCACCGCGCGGGTCCGCTCCATGCCGCGAGCAACACGGCTGATCGCCGGGATTGTTGTTTTGGTCGCCGCATCCCTGATGGGGATGGTCTGGCTCTCGCCCGAGGGCTCGGACAAGACTCCGCAAGCGGATCCGTCCGGCTCGGTGATCAGCCCGCCGCGCCCGTCGCCCTCCCTGGCTTCGCCCGGGCCTTCGGCGTCGTCCGACGAGCCGGATGATGAACGCGAGGAGAGCGAGGACGGAGGCAGCGGCAAGGACCGGAAGAAGCAGCATGGCAAGAAGGGCCGGGAAAACTAGGGCCACCTCCGCACCCGTCCCAACCATCACACAGCCCAACCAGGCCCACACCCGGACAGTGGGCTGGGGGACACTCCGGCGACGCAGGCAGAGCACACTCGTAGGCTGGGGCGAACCAGTACCCCGGTACGGGCGAGAAGCGGCCGTGCGGCGATGCCGACAGGTGCCCTGTCGCCTCGCGTGACTGGGAAACCTTGACGGTGTGGTGGTCAGGTGCGGGGGTGTGTTTCGTACATGCGCACCGCGACGAAGAGGCCGGAGGCGGCGGTGAGGGCGGCGATGGCGTAGATGGCGGTGGTCAGGCCGTAGGCGTCGGCGAGGACGCCGGCGAGGAGGGCGCCGACGGCGAACCCGCCGTCTCGCCACAGCCGGTAGACGCCGACGGCGCGGGCGCGCCAGGCGGGGTGGGCGACGTCGCCGATGACGGCCAGCAGGGTGGGGTAGACCAGGGCGGTGCCGATGCCGAGGAGGATCTGGGCGGTGGCCCAGACGCCGAAGGTGGTGCCGGCGGCGACGAGGGCGATGGCGGCGGCTTGGAGCAGCATGCCTGCGGTGATGAGGTGTTTGCGGCCGATGTGGTCGGACCACCAGCCCGTCAGCATCTGGCCGGCGCCCCAGACGGCCGGGTAGGAGACGCCGCACGCAAGTCGGCCCTGTACGACGCTTTCGCCCTCAGGGGCAAGGCACTGAGCAGTGGAAAACGCCTGGAACTGCGACGCTGTGAACGCCAACCGCAATTGCGGCCTCTACGCCGTCGCCGCGGCGATCGTCCTGGTCGGAGCCCTCGCACTGGGAATACCGCTGGCGGCCCTGGCTTGGCTCGTGATTATCGCCGCCTGCCCGCTGATGATGTTCTTCATGATGCGAGGCATGCGCGACAACAGCGGTGACCACGACATGCAAGACGTGGACCGCACGCATGACCGCCATACCCGGCCCGGACGGAAGTGACCGCCCCCGCCCTGCAGCGGGCCGGGCGTGCTCGGCACGTCCAGACCGACATCACTGTCACGGATGTCGCCGAGCGCTCCGGGAGGCCGCTCTGCCGTTGCAGGGCCGCCGTGATGGCCACAGGCTGCTGGTAGGCGAAGGGAAGCGCTCTCGCCGAGTGGGGCCACCGATGCGCCGGGGAGATGAACGGGCATGCGCCACCCGCGGGACGTCGAGCCGAGCGATGTGGGCAAGGAGCGCAGCACGGCAGTACTGGACGTGCGAGGCATGGTCCGCGCCACCCAGCAGAACACCGTCGTCGCCGTGCTGGGCCGTCGGCCGGGTGTGCTGGACGTCGAGGTCAACCCGGTGGCGCAGTCGGCCACGGTCGTCTTCGACCCGCGGCGGACCTCGCTGGCCGAGCTGCGCGGATGGGTGACCGAGTGCGGCTACCACTGCGCGGGCCAGTCGGTGCCGGCCCACATCTGCGACCCGATGGACGAGCCGGACCCGCCCGGTCCCGCGACAGCCGAAGCCGTCTCGCCCGCGCACGGCAAGTTCCCCAGCCCTCATACAACCAGCGAACCAAACACCCACCGTGACAAGACCAGCCAACAAAGCACTACTAGTTGACCGGGAGGATGTCGGGGGCGCCGAGGCGGACCGCGTCGGCGGTGCGGTCGTCCGGTTGTTGCTGGGCCTCGCGTTCGGCCGCCACCCGCTTCGTGTAGTGGTCCACCTCGCGGTCCCGGTGTGCCCGGTCCCAGCCGAGGTGGGGTGCCATCAGTTCGGCGACGGTCTGCGCCGCGTCCACCCCGCGGTCCCAGGACTCGATGGAGATCCGGGTGCGCCGGGCGAGGACGTCCTCCAGGTGGCGGGCGCCCTCGTGGGTCACCGCGTACACGGCCTCGACGCGCAGGTAGTCGTCGGAACTGGGCAGCGGCTCCCCGAGCGAGGGGTCCGCCGCGACCATGGCGAGCAGTTCGTGGACCAGGGAGCCGTAGCGGTTCAGGAGGTGCTCGATGCGGGCGACGTGCAGTCCGCAGGCCCGGGCCAGGCGTTGCCGGGAGTTCCACAGGGCCGGGTAGCCGTCGGCGCCGAGCAGCGGTACGCGTTGGGTGGTGCAGTCGGGCACCTTCTCGTCCAGACCGCGCACCGCCTCGTCGACCGCGTCCTTGGCCATCACCCGGTACGTCGTGTACTTGCCGCCGGCCACGACGACCAGCCCGGGGACCGGGTGGGCGACCAGGTGCTCCCGGGAGAGTTTGCTGGTCTCCGCGGCCTCGCCGGACAGCAGGGGCCGCAGGCCGGCGTAGACTCCTTCGACGTCCTCGGGGGCCAGCGGTGTGGTGAGGACGCTGTTGACGTGGTCCAGGAGGTAGGTGACGTCCTGAGAGCTGAGGGCGGGATGTGCCTTGTCGAGTGTCCAGTCGGTGTCGGTGGTCCCGATGATCCAGTGCCGTCCCCAGGGGATCACGAAGAGCACGCTCTTCTCGGTGCGCAGGATCAGCCCGGTACGGGAGTTGATCCGGTCGCGGGGGACGAGCAGGTGGACGCCCTTGGACGCGCGCACGTGGAACTGGCCGCGCGTGCCGGCCAAGGCCTGGGTGTCGTCGGTCCACACGCCGGTCGCGTTGATGACCTGCCGGGCCCGTACCGGCCTCTCGTCGCCGGTCTCCAGATCGGTGACGACCGCCCCCACCACCCGCTCGCCCTGCCGCAGGAAGCGGCTGACACGGGCGCGGTTGGCGGCCAGCGCCCCGTAGGCCACCGCCGTTCGGGTGAGGAACATGGTGTGCCGGGCGTCGTCCACCTGGGCGTCCCAGTACTGGACGGCGCCGACCAGGGCGTCGGAGCGCAGCGCGGGGGCTTCGTGCAGGGCCCGGCGCTTGAGCAGGTGGCGGTGGTGCGGCAGCCCGCTGGAGTGGCCCGAGGCCACCGCCATGGCGTCGTACATGAGCACGCCGGCGCCGACGTACGGGCGTTCCCAGAGCCGGTGTTGCAGGGGATAGAGGAACGGGACCGGGCGTACCAGGTGCGGGGCGAGAGTCTGCAACAGGAGGCCGCGCTCCTTGAGGGCTTCGGCCACCAGGCGGAAGTCGAGCATCTCCAGGTAGCGCAGGCCGCCGTGGATGAGCTTGCTGGATCGGCTGGACGTGCCCGAGGCCCAGTCGCGGGCTTCGACGAGCCCGACCCGCAGGCCCCGGGTGGCCGCGTCCAGGGCGGCTCCGGCGCCGACGACGCCGCCCCCGACCACGAGGACGTCGAGTTCGCCCTCCGCCATGTCGGCCAGGGCCTTGGTGCGCGCCTCGGGTGAGAGGGCCGCAGGATCGACCATAGTCTTCTCCTTTCCTCTCCTCCCCACGACTGCGCCCCTACGCCCTGTGCCACGGCGCCCCTGCACTCCGGGGCGTGCCCCCTGTTCGACCCGAGGCCCGAGACCTATTCGACCTTGGCCCAGTCGAGCGTCCGCTCCACCGCCTTCTTCCAGCCCTCGTAGCCCTCGGCACGCTGTTCCTCGGACCACTGGGGTTGCCAGCGCTTGGACTCCTGCCAGTGGGTGCGCAGTTCGTCGGTGTCCCGCCAGAACCCGGTGGCCAGACCCGCGGCGTAGGCGGCGCCGAGCGCGGTCGTCTCGGCGACGACCGGCCGGCTGACGGGTACGCCGAGTACATCGGCCTGGATCTGCATGCACAGGTCGTTGGCGGTCACGCCGCCGTCGACCTTGAGCACGTCGAGGTGGACGCCGGAGTCCTGTTCCATGGCCTCGACCACGTCGCGGCTCTGGTAGCAGATGGCCTCCAGGGCGGCTCGGGCCAGGTGGCCGTCGTCGTGGTAGCGGGCGAGGCCGACGATGGCGCCGCGCGCGTCGGATCGCCAGTAGGGGGCGAACAGGCCGGAGAAAGCGGGGACGAAGTAGATGCCGCCGCTGTCCTCGACGGTGCGGGCCAGGCGTTCGCTCTCCGCGGCGTCCTTGATGATCTTCAGTTGGTCGCGGAGCCACTGGATCGCGGAACCGGTGACGGCGATCGATCCTTCGAGGGCGTAGACGGCCGGTTCGTCGCCGAACTGGTAGGCCACGGTGGTCAGGAGACCGTGTTCAGAGCGGACCAGTTCGGTGCCGGTGTTGAGGACGAGGAAGTTGCCGGTGCCGTAGGTGTTCTTGGCCTCGCCGGGCGCGTAGCAGACCTGCCCCACCGTGGCCGCCTGCTGGTCGCCGAGGACGCCGGTGATGGGGATGGCCTCCCGCAGCGGTCGGGAGGTGCGGGTCCGACCGTACGCCTCGGGATGGGAGGACGGATTGATGGTCGGCAGCATCGACCTCGGGACGTTGAAGAAGCCCAGCAGCTCGTCGTCCCAGTCGAGGGTCTCCAGGTCCATCAGCATGGTGCGGCTGGCGTTCGTCACGTCGGTGGCGTGGATGCCGCCGTCGGGGCCGCCGGTGAGGTTCCACAGCACCCAGCAGTCGGTGTTGCCGAAGAGGGCGTGGCCCTGCTCGGCCGCCTCGCGGACGCCGTCGACGTTCTCCAGGATCCACTGGATCTTGCCGCCGGAGAAGTAGGTGGCCGGCGGCAGGCCGGCCTTGCGGCGTATGACGTCGCCCTGGCCCGAACGCTCCAGCGCCGCCGCGATGGAGTCGGTTCGGGTGTCCTGCCAGACGATGGCGTTGTAGTACGGGCGGCCGGTGCGGGGGTCCCAGACGACGGTCGTCTCCCGCTGGTTGGTGACGCCGATGGCCGTCAGGTCGGAAGCCGAGAGGTTCCCGTGCCGCAGGGCGTTCTGGATCACCGAGTTGGTGCGTTCCCAGATCTCGACCGGGTCGTGCTCCACCCACCCCGCACGGGGGAGGATCTGGGAATGTTCCAGCTGGTGCCTCGCGACCTCGTTGCCCGCGTGGTCGAACACCATGAACCGGGTGCTCGTGGTCCCCTGGTCCACTGCTCCGACGAAGTCAGCCATGGGAGGCCTCCTCTCTTGCGCCGGTCACGTCTCTGTCGCGGTCACGGATCTCCGGAGCGGTCACGGTGACACGCTCACGACTCGTCCGGGGCCGGGATCCGGCCGGGGAGCTCCGGCTCGGCGGTCGGCAGGAACCGGCCGATGAAGAACTTGTACAGACCCGCTCCGAGCACGCCGCCGATCAGCGGGCCGATGATCGGGACCCAGAAGTAGAAGTGCCCGTACTGATCGCGCCAGGCTCCGCCGTAGCCGGTCAGGAAGCTGGCCAGTCGGGGGCCGAAGTCACGGGCCGGGTTGATCGCGTAGCCGGCGTTGGTGCCCCAGGCCATGCCGATCGCGACCACGATCAGACCGACGATGAAGGGGGCCAGATTGGCGCCGGGGGGTGTGTTGAGCAGGTCGGTGACCGCGAGGATCAGCAGCAGCAGGATCGCCGTGCCGATGACCTGGTCGCGCAGCGCTCCCCACTCGGTGACCGGCAGGTTCGTGTTGCCGTTGGCCGGCAGCGTGGAGAAGACGCCCTGCGTCTTGATGGTGTGGCCGGGGTCGGCCTTCGCCAGCGCCTCGGTGTAGTTCCACCGGACGATCAGGGCCGCCACGAAGGCGCCGGCCGTCTGGGCCACCGCGTACGGGGCCACCTTGCGCCACGGGAAGCCCTTGAAGGTCGCCAGGGCGACGGTGACCGCCGGATTCAGGTGGGCGCCGCTCAGTCGCGCCGCGACGTAGACGCCCAGGGTGACGCCGAGGCCCCAGGCCCAGGCGATGCTGTCGTGGTTGCCGAGGCCGCCCGCCGGATCGGTGAGTGCTCCGCCGGCCACCACTTGGGCCACCACGCCGCATCCGAAGAGGATGAGGATCATGGTGCCGGCGAATTCGGCCGAGAGCTCGCCGATGAGCCCTGAATTCTTGAGTCGGTTGGCCATGGGGGCCCCCTTCCCGTCGGCCCGAGGGCCGGCCGTCGTATCGCGCCACATTCCCCACAAAGCGGTGCAATACGCAATATTTTCCCTCGCGGGTGGCGCCCACGCACGCGGGACCGGTCTGACCTGCAGACCGGCGTGGCACCCTCGCAGACACGCGTGGTGCGGCGGCACACTTGGGTGAGGCGTGCGGTCACCCCCGCCCGCCGACCGCCACCGGCCACCCGGGAGGTACCTGATGAACATGCTGATCAACAGTGCGGAGACGGTGGTCGCCGATGCCCTGCGGGGGATGGCCGCCGCCCACTCGGAACTCGACGTGGACGTGGACGGGCGGGTCGTCGTACGACGCGACGCCCGCGAGGGCGGCCGGGTCGGCCTGGTGTCCGGCGGCGGCTCCGGACACGAACCCCTCCACGGCGGTTTCGTCGGGTACGGGATGCTGTCGGCCGCCTGCCCCGGAGAGGTGTTCACCTCGCCGGTGCCCGACCAGATGGTCCGGGCGGCCGGCGCGGTGAACGCGGGCCAAGGGGTGCTGTTCGTCGTCAAGAACTACACCGGCGACGTCCTCAACTTCGACATGGCCGCCGAACTCGCCGAGGAGGACGGGATCCGGATCGAGAAGGTGCTGGTCGACGACGACGTCGCGGTGACCGACAGCCTGTACACGGCGGGCCGCCGCGGCACCGGCGCCACGCTCTTCGTCGAGAAGATCGCCGGAGCGGCCGCCGAGGGGGGTGCGCCGCTGGAGCGGGTCGCCGCGTTGGCCCGGCGGGTCAACGAGTCCTCGCGCAGCTTCGGCGTGGCCCTGAGCGCCTGCTCCACCCCCGCGAAGGGCAGCCCGACCTTCGACCTGCCGGACGGCGAACTGGAGCTCGGCGTCGGGATCCACGGCGAACCGGGCCGCGAGCGGCGCCCGATGATGACGTCCAGGGAGATCGCCGACTTCGCGGTGGGCGCCGTACTGGAGGACCTGGCGCAGGTGGCTCCGGCCGACGGGCCGGTACTGGCCCTGGTCAACGGCATGGGGGCGACACCGCTGTTGGAGCTGTACGGGTTCCACGCCGAGGTCGCGCGGGTCCTGGCGGCCCGGGGCGTGCCCGTGGAGCGCACGCTCGTCGGGAACTACGTCACCTCGCTGGACATGGCGGGGTGCTCGGTGACCCTGTGCCGCGCCGACGAGGACCTGCTGCGGCTGTGGGACGCGCCCGTGCGGACGCCCGCGCTGCGCTGGGGGTGCTGACCGCCCGCGGCGGAGCGGCGGTGACCGGGCTGGACCGAGGCGAGGCGAGGAATTCGATGCGTGACGCAGACTTCTTCCGGCGCTGGATGGTGGCCACCGCGGCCTCCGTCGAGCGCGAGGCGGACCGGCTGACCGAACTCGACTCCCCGATCGGGGACGCCGACCACGGCAGCAACCTGTTGCGTGGGTTCACCGCGGTCCGGTCCGCCCTGGACGCCGAGCCCCCCGACACGCCCGGAGCCGTGCTCCAGCTCGCGGGCCGGACCCTGATCTCGACCGTCGGCGGCGCCTCGGGACCGCTGTACGGGACGCTGTTGCGGCGCACGGGCAAGGAGCTCGGGGACGCGGGCGAGGTCGGCGACGAGGATCTGCGCGATGCCCTGCGGGCCGGGGTGGAAGCGGTGGCGCGCCTGGGCGGGGCGGCGCCGGGCGACAAGACCATGCTGGACGCCTGGACGCCGGCGATCGAGGCCCTCGCCACCTCCTACCGGGCGGCCGCGGACGCGGCCGAGGAGGGCGCGCGGGCGACGATCCCCCTGGTGGCGCGCAAGGGCAGGGCGAGCTACCTGGGGGAGCGGAGCATCGGGCACCAGGACCCCGGCGCCACCTCTTCGGCGCTGCTGCTGGAGGCACTGGCGGACACCGCGGACGCGGACGGCGCGGGTACGGGCGCGGCGGGCGCCGCGGGCGGGGACACCGCGGGCGCGGGCGGCGCGTCGTGACGGGGGCGGGGGCCGGTGCGGGGTCCGGGCCGGTCGTCGGTGTCGTCCTCGTCTCGCACAGCGCCGCGGTTGCCGAAGCGGTGGCGGACCTCGCGCGGGGGCTGGCGGCGGGCGGTCCGGTGGTCCGGGTGGCCGCCGCGGGCGGTACGGCCGACGGCGGTCTGGGCACGAGCGCCGAACGGATCGTCGCCGCCGCGCGGGATGTGGACCGCGGCGCCGGGATCGCCCTGCTGGTGGACCTCGGCAGCGCCGTCCTGACCGTCAAGGCCCTCCTGGAGGACGACGAGCTGCCCACCGGGGCGCGGCTGTTGGACGCGCCGTTCGTCGAGGGGGCGGTGGCGGCGGTCGTCGCCGCCTCGGCGGGAGCCCCCCTCGACGCGGTCGCCTCGGCCGCCGGCGAGGCGTACACGTACCGCAAGGCCTGACCGGCAAGATCCGCGAGAGACGGCCCAGGGCCTGTCGTCAAAGTGCCGTCGTCGCCCGCAGGGCAGACGGCACCTTTGACGACAGGCCCTGGGCTCGACGCGGCCTGTGTGTGGCATTCGCTCGATCTTCGCCGCTGGAGAATGAGGAGATCTTCTTGAAGTCGTCACCCTTACGCTGCTGACCTGCGGAAATCGAAGAGAGAGGCGCCCCGACGTGCGGCGATCCGTCTTTCCGGCCCTTTCATCGTGCTACCCGTTTGTACAGCCGATTCTCCCCAGCCGCCCCCCAACGGAGCTCCATTCTCCCCAGATTCCCCCCAGCAGCGGTTGCTTCTGATGGAGGATTTCCGCTGGCCGGAGTGATGATCCGGGCGACCGGAAAAGCTACCCAACGTAGTGGCAGCGGGGCGGGAGCAGGGGGCAGGGGTGGAGCCGGAGGAGTTCGGCGAGGCTGCAGTGCCCGCTCACCGCCACCGCGAAGGCAGCCGCTGCGGTCTGCGGGCGCCCCATCCGGGTCATTCCGCCCAGCGCCCACAGCGTCACGTCCTGTACTGAGATCTTCTTCCTGCGGGGAGTCGCGGCGTGTGCCGTCTCGTGGAGCAGCAGGCTGCCCATGGGCAGCGGCTCCTACGACACTGGCGAAGGCGTACACGGCATCCGAGCGTCCCGGAGCCGACGCGGGGAGGGCCTGGCGGCCGAGACCGTACGCGAGCAGCACCGCCAGCAGCGGCACGCTCCAGTGCATCCGCAGCGGTACCCCGACAACACGTCCGACACCGACGGAGCCGTTCGTCGTCGTCTCCTGCCGGCTCGGCAGCCGGTCCAATGGCCTGGGGATGACCTTCGGACGGCCGGTTGTCACACGGGGCAGGGGTGGTATTCGAGGCTGAGTTCGCGGTCGACGGCGTAGCTGGTCCGCACCGACGCGTCGGTGACCTTCTCCCAGGAGTCGTACTTGGCGTAGAGCTGGTCCGCGGTGGGCCCGAGAGGGTTGCCGTACTTGGCCGTGTTCCGGTCCTCCAGGATGCGGACCTCCTCCGGGGTCATGCCGGCGCGGGTGATCTCCTTGGCTTGGTTGCGCATGTCGACCAGTTCCCTCGCGATCTCCTCCTCGGAGGCTCCCGACTCGCGCATGTTCGCCTCGGTCCGGTGCATGTCTTCCAGGAGGCCGTGATATCGGATCCGGGTCCGCTGCGCCTCCACCTTCTCGAGGGAAGCCGCACAGTTCACCGAACTGCTGCTGAAGCCGCCGACCGTGCTGGACCCGCCGTCACCGGAGCCGCTGCGCTCCCGGGCCGCCGACGTCCACTTCGAGCAGGTGACCTTCACCCACGGGGGCGCGGAGCCGCTCTTCGAAGGGCTGGAGCTGGCCGTGCCCAGCGGGGCGAAGGTCGGCCTCGTCGGACGGTCCGGCGGGGGCAAGACCACACTCACCCGGCTGCTGCTGCGGATGACGGACATCGACGCCGGCCGGATCCTGATCGGCGGGCAGGACATCAGCAGACTGCGACAGGCAGACCTGCGCAGCCTGATCGCCTACGTACCGCAGGACCCGGCGATGTTCCACCGCACGCTGCGGGACAACATCGCCTTCGCCCGGCCGGACGCCACCGACGCCGAGATCCGGCGCGCGGCCGAGGCCGCGCACGTCACGGAGTTCGCCGACGCGCTCCCGGACGGCTTCGACACCATGGTGGGCGAGCGCGGCATCAAGCTGTCGGGCGGACAGCGCCAGCGGGTCGCCCTCGCCAGGGCGATCCTGCGCGACGCGCCGATCCTGCTGCTCGACGAGGCGACCAGCGCCCTGGACTCCGAGAGCGAGATTCTCGTCCAGGAAGCACTGTGGCGGCTCATGGAGGGCCGGACCGCGCTCGTGGTGGCGCACCGGCTCAGCACCGTCGCCACCATGGACCAGCTCGTCGTCCTCGACCACGGACGGATCGTCGAGCAGGGCACGCACCAGCAACTGCTCACCTCGGCAGGCGCATACGCGAAGTTGTGGCAGCACCAGTCGGGCGGCTTTCTCGACGGCACCCCCGCCCGCTCCTGACCCGGACGCGGCACGGGCCCCGGGTTAGTCTGCGGGGGTGAGCATTCATGTTGTCGTGGGATTCGGGGCCGCCGGGGCCGCCACCGCTCGGCTGCTGGCCGAACAGGGCCGTTCCGTAAGGGTCGTCACCTCGTCGGGCCGAAGCCCGGAAGCGGGAATCGAGCACGTCGCGGTGGACGCGACCGACCGCGACCGGCTGGTCGAAGCCGTGAAGGGCGCGGACGCGATCTACGGCTGCGCCGCGCCGCCCTACCACCGCTGGGCGGACGAGTGGCCGCGGCTGACCTCGTCGCTCTGCGCCGCGGCCGAGGAGACCGGGGCCGTCCTGGTCATGCTGGGGAACCTCTACGGCTACGGCCCGGTGGACGGACCCATGACGGAGGGGCTGCCGCTCGCGGCGACCGGGCCCAAGGGGCGGGTGCGCGCCGCAGGGTGGGAGCAGGCGCGCGACCTGCACCGGCAGGGCCGCATCAGGGCGGTCGAAGTGCGGGCCTCGGACTTCTTCGGGCCCGGCGTGACCGAGGGCGGCCACCTGGCCGCGCGCGTCGTACCCCCGCTGCTGCGCGGCAAGCCCGTCTCCACGCTCGGGGACCCGGACGCCCCGCACAGCTGGACCTACCTCCCCGACGTCGCCAGGGCCCTGGCCGAGGTGGCGGGGGAGGAGCGGGCCTGGGGCCGGCCCTGGCACGTCCCGACGGCACCCGCGCAGTCGGTCCGGGAGATGGCCGAACGCCTGGCCGCCCGGTCCGGAACGGGGCCGGCCGTGGTGCGCAGGCTCCCTTCGGCCGTACTGGGCGCGGCGGCGCTCTTCTCCCCTCTGCTGCGCGAACTGAAGGAAGTCCGCTACCAGTTCGACCGTCCGTTCGTCATCGACTCGAGCGCCTACGAGGCCGCGTTCACCGTCCGGGCCACCCCCGTCGACGAGCAGGTCGCGTCGACCGTGGACTGGTGGCGCGAGCGCCTGGCGACCGCCGGGTGACGTCCGCCCGCCGTCGCCCCGCCGGCCCGGCCGGTCCGGTGGCGTCGAGGACGGCCGTCGCAAACCCCCCGTCGGGGATTCGCCGTCACCGCCGCGCCGCGGTGCCGTCCGGCCCGGCCGGCTCCGGGAGGCGGCGGGCCAGCGCCCAGGCCAGCAGGGGGAGCACGGCCAGCGGGAGCAGGGCGGTGCGCAGTGAGGCGGCGTCGGCCGCGGCGCCGATGAGGGGGCTCGCGAGGCCGCCGACGCTGACGGTCAGGCCCAGGGTGACCCCGCTCGCGGTGCCCATGCGCGTCGGCAGGTAGTCCTGGCCCAGGGTGACCTGGAGGGAGAACGGGGCGTACAGCGCGGCGGCGGCCAGCGCGGAGCACAGGTACACCAGGGGCAGCGGGAGGAAGAGGATTCCGGCGACGGCCGGTACCGCGGCCGCGTAGGAGCGGTGGACGGTGGTGGTCCGGCCCCAGCGGGCCGCCAGCCGGCCGCCCAGGAGGGTGCCGCCGGCGCTCCCCGCGAAGAGGGCGAACAGGGCCACCGCCCCGGCGGTCCCGCTCCCGCCGCGCTCGCGGACGTACAGGGCGATGAAGGTGCTCAGGCCGATGAAGACCACCGAGCGGACGACGACCACCAAGGAGAGGCGCAGGAACGCGCGCCAGTCGTCGGCGGGTTGACCGGAGGCGGTGGGGGCGGTCGCGCGGCTCCCCTCCGAACTCTTCGCGGGGGAAGGCCGGTTGAGGAACACGCCGACTGCGGCCGGGAGGGCCAGGAGCCACCATCCCGCCGGCCCCGGCCCCGGCCCCGGCAGCGCCAGCGCGGCGACGACCAGCAGAGGCGCGCAGGCGAATCCGATGGTGCCGCCGAGCGCGAACCAGCTCATCGCGCCGTGCCCCGGTCCGCCCGACGTGCGGACCAGCCGGGCGGCCGCCGGGTGGTAGGCGGCGACGCCCAGCCCGGACAGGGCCACCGCCGCGAGCGTGGCCGGGTAGCCGGCGTCGAGCCCGACCAGGGCCACGCCCAGTCCGGCGGCGCCCGTGGCCAGCGGTATCAGCCAGGGCATCGGCCACCGGTCGGTCAGCACACCGAACAGCGGCTGCACCACGGAGGAGAGGAGGGAGGCGGCCAGCACGATGCCGGAGGCGGCGGCGTACCCGTACGCGCGCTCGGAGACGAGGAAGGGGACGAGCGCGGCGACGGCGCCCTGGTAGACGTCCACGCACGCGTGGCCGGCCGAGAAGGCGACCGCGCGCCGCCGGGCCCGGGGGCCGGGCGGGCGGTGCGCCCGAGACGCCGGAACGGACGGGGGAAAGGGAGTGGTCGAGGTCACCGGTCGAGCATCGCTCTCCCCCTGCGCGGCTCGCTTCCGATAAATTGCCGGGTGATGCAGGAAATCCGCCACACCCCGCGCGCGGCGACGAACGTCCGGGAGCTCGACACCCACCGCGGCATCGACGCGCACCGCCACGACGACCATCAGATCTGCTACGCCGGGTCCGGGGTGCTCTCGGTCACCACCGACGCGGGCACCTGGGTCGCGCCGACCACCCGCGCTCTGTGGATCCCGGCCGGAACGGCGCACGCGCACCGCGCGTTCGGCCGCGTCGACCTGCACTGCGTGGGCCTGCCGACCCACCTCAACCCGCTCTCCCTCTCGGCCCCCGCCGTGCTCGCCGTCGGCCCGCTGCTGCGCGAGCTGATCCTCGCGTACACCCGGGCCCCCGAGGACGGCAGCGCGGAGCGCCGCCGCATGCTGGGCGTACTGCTCGACCAGCTACGGGCGTCGCCGCTCCAGCCGCTACACCTCCCCGCCCCGGCCGATCCCCGCCTGGCCGCCGTCTGCGGACTGCTGCACACCGATCCGGCGGATCCGCGCGGCCTGGCGGAACTCGCCGCGGCGGCGGGCGCCGGGGCGGGCGAGCGCACGCTGAGCCGGCTGTTCCGCGCCGAGCTGGCCATGACCTTCCCCCAGTGGCGCACCCAGCTGCGCCTGCACCACGCCCTGCGCCTCCTGGCCGTCGGCACCCCGGTGACGACGGTGGCCCACCGCTGCGGCTGGTCCTCGGCGAGCGCCTTCATCGACGTCTTCCGCCGCGCCTTCGGCCACACCCCGGGCACCCACACCAGGGAGTAGGCCCGCGTCTGAAGGCGGGGGCGGGCCGGATCGGGGCGGGGGGGTGTCCGCCCGCTCTCCGGGGTCGGGCCGTGTCCGATCCATACTTGGCGCGTGATGAGCGACGACGACAGTGTGCTGTGTTCCCTCGACGGGCGGGCCGGGGTGGTCACCCTCAACCGGCCCAGGGCCCTCAATGCCCTCACCCATGCCATGGTGCTGCGGATCCACGGGGCGTTGGCCGGCTGGGAGGGGGATCCGCGGGTCGAGCAGGTGGTGATCCGGGGGGCCGGTGAGCGCGGGCTGTGTGCCGGTGGGGACATCCGGGCCATCCGTGACGACGCCGTGGCCGGGACCGGGGCCTCCGTCGGGTTCTGGCGCGACGAGTACCGGCTCAACGCGTACATCGCCCGCTATCCCAAGCCCTACGTCGCCCTCATGGACGGCATCGTGATGGGCGGCGGGGTCGGGGTGTCCGCGCACGGGAGCGTCCGCGTCGTCACCGAACGCTCCCGCGTCGCCATGCCCGAGACCGGCATCGGCTTCGTCCCGGACGTCGGCGGGACGTACCTCCTCGCCCGCGCTCCCGGCCGGCTCGGCGTCCACCTCGCCCTCACCGGCTCCGCCGTGGGGGCCGCCGACGCGCTGCTGTGCGGGCTCGCCGACCACTTCGTACCCGCCGGCCGGCTGCCCGCGCTGACCGCCGAGCTCGCCGACGCCCCCGCGGGCGAGGTGCTGGCGCGCCACGCCGCCGTGCCCGAGCCGGGTCGGCTCGCCGGGTGGCGGGGCTGGATCGACCACTGCTACGCGGCCGACACCGTCGAGGAGATCGTGGACCGGCTGCTCGGGTACGGGGACTCCGCGGCCAAGGAGGCCGCCGAGACGATCCTCGGCAAGTCCCCGACGGCCCTCAAGGTCACCTTGGAGTCCCTCCGCCGGGCCGCAGTCCTCGGTGCGCTGGAGCCGGTGCTGGAACAGGAGTTGCGGGTCTCCCGCCACGCGCTGGCCTCGCCCGACCTGGTGGAGGGCGTCCGGGCGCAGGTCGTGGACAAGGACCGCAGCCCGCGCTGGTCCCCGGCGACCCTCGGCGAGGTCACCGATGAGGACGTGGCCCGGTTCTTCGCCCCGATCGGGTAGTTCGCCCCGCTCGGGAGGCGGGCGCCGGAGGGCCCTTCGGGGAGCACCTCCGGGCCGCGGCGGCGAAAACCGCGTTCAGGCCGCCCGCTACGCCTTCCGCGCGGACGTCCAGCCCTGGCGGCGGAGGCTTTCGAAGCCGTCCAGGAGGAGGTCCAGGGCGAATTCGAACTCGAACTGGTCGTCGCAGCCGCCACCGACCGTGGAGCCCCCGTCGTGTGCGGCCGTCGCGGCCAGTTCCGCGATGTGCGGGTAGCGCGCCGCCAGCCCGGGGTCCGGCGGGCCGGCGGGCCCCGAGGTGTCGAACAGTTCCTGGCTGAAGCCGAGCAGGCGGCTGCCCATCGCGTGCATGACGTGGTGCGTGAGGTCGGCGGAGAGGCCGCCGTCCCGGAAGCTTCCGGCCATCGAGTCCAGGTACGCCAGCACGGCCGGGGTGGGGCCGGTCCGTGACTCGATGACCCGGGCCGCCCAGGGGTGGCGCAGCAGGGCCCGTCGGGCCGAGAGGATCCGCCCCCGGACCACGCGCTGCCAGTCGGGGCCCGCGGTCGGCGGGTCGATCTCGCCGACGACGGCGTCGGCCATGCCGTCGAGCAACTCCTCCTTGTTGGCCACGTGCTTGTAGAGGGCCATCGGTACGACGTCCAGCTCCTGCGCGAGCCTGCGCATGCTGAGCGCGTCGATGCCGGTGGCGTCGGCGAGCGCGACGGCGGCGCGCAGGACGCGGTCCCTGTTCAGGGGGATCCGTTGCGTGTGCGTGGCTTCCTGCCGGGTCATTCCGGTTCGGCCCCTTCCCTCCTCGACGGCTCCTTCTCCTTGACGAGTGTACGACGTACACCTATGATCACCGCCAGGTGTACGGCGTACACCACATCGAGCGAGGGGTGCCGAGAAGATGAGTCCCGACCGGAGAACCGCGGTGGCCGCCGGGTCGCTGTTCCTGCTGACCGAGGTCGCCGCGATAGCCGGGGCGGTCCTGTACCGCCCCCTGCTGGGCGCGGCGGACGGCCGGCTCGCGCAGGGCGCCGATACGCGGGCGCTGCTCGGGGTGCTCTGCGAAGTGGTGCTGGTGGTGGCGGTGGCCGGTACGGGGGCCGCACTGTTCCCCGTCCTGCGGCGCCACGGCGAGGGGCTCGCGCTCGGGTACGCCTTCGGGCGGCTGCTGGAGGCGGCCGTCATCGCCCTGGGGATCGTCTCCGTCCTGGCGCTCGTCACCCTGCGGCGTGACGCGGGGCCGGCGGACGGCGCCGACGCCGCGCTGGTGGCGCTGCACGACTGGACGTTCCTGCTCGGGCCCAACATCGCCCTCGGCCTGAACACCGTCCTGCTCGCGTACGTGGCGTTCCGCGCACGGCTGGTGCCGCGCTTCATCGCCGTGCTCGGGCTGGTCGGCGGGCCGCTGATCTGCGCCTCGGCCGTCGCCGTGATGTTCGGGGCCTACGCGCAGCTCTCCGTGGCGGGGTCGGTCGCCGCGCTCCCGGTGTTCGCCTGGGAGCTGGGGCTGGCCGGGTGGCTGATCGTCAGGGGGTTCGGGCCCGGCTCGGGCGCCGTGTCCCCGGCGGACGGCGCGGCGGCCGCACCGGCGGGTGTCCGCCGGTGAGGTAGACCCGGCCCGGCCCGGCCCGGCCCGCCCCGCAGCGCTAGCGGTAGCCGGTCGTGTCCGCCGGGCGGTCCGGGTCCTGGACCTCGACCATGTAGCGCCAGGCGTCCGGCCGGCTGCCGTCGACGTCCGTGAAGCCGTAGACCCCGGCGAGCTGCCCGCTGGAGAGCGACTGCCCGTTCCAGCGGGACACCTGCGGGTCGGCGGCCAGCGCCGCGACCGCGCGGCCCACGTAGAACGGGGTCTCCGAGATGGCGAAGTGGGGGACCTTTTCCAAGGCGTCGCGCCAATTCGCCTCGGTGACACCGAAGTTGTCGAGCATCATCTCCGAGCGCAGCCAGCCGGGGGTCAGCGCGAGGGCCGTCGCGCCGCGCGGTCCCACCTCGTGCCCGAGAGCGAACGCCATGCGCAGCACCGCCGATTTGGCGATGTCGTAGAAGAACGAGACGCGGTAGCGGCTCGCGTTGTACTCCGCCGTGCCGTCCGTCATCTCCACCACCAGGCCGCCCGGTTCCCGCAGCAGCAGCGGGAGCGCGTAGTGGCTGGTGACGGCGTGGGTCTCCACCGCCAGCCGCAGCAGCCGCAGGCCCTTGTCGAGATCGTGCTCCCAGACGGTGCTCTCCCACTCGAAGAGCACTTCGCCGCCCCAGATGTCGTTCACCAGCACGTCGAGGCGGCCCTGCTCTGCGTCGATCCGCTCCACCAGCCCCCGGACCTGCTCGGGCACCAGATGGTCCGCGACCACCGCGACACCCCGCCCGCCCGCCGCCGAGACCAGCTCGGCCGTCTCCTCGATCGTCTCCGGCCGGTCGTACTCCGAGCGCCTGCCCTGCGTACTGCGCCCGCTCACGTACACCGTGGCGCCCCGCGCCCCCAGCTCGATCGCGATGCCCCGCCCCGCGCCCCGGGTCGCCCCGGCGACCAGGGCCACCCTGCCTTCGAGGGTCCGCCGTTCCTCAGTCATGACCACGAGCCTACGTCGCCCGGGCGCGGCCGTAGAGGGGCGGCGCGTCCGCGTCCGGGTGACCCCGCCGCGGGGCGAGGCGAGGGCGGGCTTGAACAACCCGCCCTCCAGGCCGCACTGTTGGCCGAGATCCTTCATACCGTCAGGAGACCAGGCTTGTCCTCCGATCACGCACCCGCGCACGTCATCGACCCCGCCGGCGGCTGCCCGCACGCCCTCAACGCCCGGCTGCGCGCGCGGGGCGCCGTAGCCGACGTGGTGCTTCCCGGCGGCGTGCCCGGCGCGGTGGTCCTCGGCCACGAGGCGCTGAAGGAGTTCCTCGCCCACCCCGACGTGGCCAAGGACGCCCGGCACTTCGGCGCCCTCCACGACGGCACCGTCCCGCCGGACTGGCCGCTGCGCGTCTTCGCCAACGCCCAGGGCATGCACACCGCGGACGACGCCGACCACCGCCGGCTGCGCTCCCTCGTCGGCAACGCCTTCACCGTGCGCCAGGTGGAGCGGCTGCGCCCCCGCGTCGAGGAGCTGACGGCCGGGCTGCTGGACGACCTGGAGCGGGCCGCGGCCCAAGCCCCCGACGGCGTCGTGGACTTGCGCACGCACTTCGCGCTCCCGCTCCCGATGAGCGTGATCTGCGAGCTCCTCGGCGTGGACCCCGAGCACCGGGGCCGGCTGCACGAGCTGTCGAACACGGTCATCGTCGCCACCGACGCCACCCCGGCCGAGGTCATGGCGGCCGTACGGGAGCTCGTCGAGCTGATCGGCGCGATCGCGGCGGCCCGGCGGGCCGATCCGGGCGAGGACCTGACGAGTGCGCTGATAGCCGCCCGCGACGGGGACGGCGACCGGCTGAGCGAAGCCGAACTCATCGGCACCATGCGGCTGATGCTGGTCGCGGGCCACGAGACCACCCTCAACCTGATCAGCAACGCCGTCCGAGCCCTGTGCACCCACCGCGACCAGCTCGCCCTGGTCCTGGAGTCCAGGGCCACCTGGTCGGACGTGGTCGACGAGACCCTGCGCTTCGACGGCCCGGTCAGCTGGTTCCCGTTCCGCTACCCGACCCGCGACCTGATCATCGGCGGGACCGTCATCCCGCAGGGCACGCCGGTCCTCGCCGGTTACACGGCCGCCGGCCGCGACGAGGCCTTCCACGGACCGGACGCCGACCGCTTCGACGTCACCCGCCCCACCGCGGCGCGCAGCCTCTCCTTCGGGCACGGCGCCCACTACTGCGTCGGCGCCCCGCTCGCCCGGCTGGAGGCCGTCACCGCCCTGGAAGCCCTCTTCACCCGCTTCCCGGACCTCGACCTGGCCGTCCCCGAAGCCGACCTCCCGCACCAGCGCAGCTTCATCGGCAACAGCGTCGAAGCGCTGCCGGTCCGCCTGACGGGCAAGTAGGGGCCCCGAGGACCCGACGCGCCGTCCGGGAGGGCCCGCAGCGCCGGGCTCGGCCACTGGGGCGACGCGCAGTCCGGGGCCCTGGTCCTGGGGTAGATTCGCCGCCTGTTCACCGGGGCGGTTCCGGAGGTTTCACCCGCCCCGATGTCATATGAGCCATGATCGACGGGGATATGCGGAACACGCCGAAGACAACGAATCGCCGGACCCGGTCCCAAGCGCCGACGAGGGTGTCGCCGACGGTGGCGGCGCGCACGGTCTACCAGGTCAAGCTGCTGGTCGACCCCGATCAGGTGCTGGACGGCGGCGGGCTGCCCACGGAGGCGGCGGCCACGGCGCTGGCGCTGGGCGCGCCCGGCCGCGTCGAGGTCGCGCAGTACATGGACGACGCCGGGCGGAGTCTGAACGGAGAGGGCTGGATCGTCCGCATCCGGCGCCACGACGACGAGAACCGCGTCCGGCTCGCCTACAAGGCCCGCTTCGAGATCGAGGGCGACGGCTCGGAGCCCGCCGAGGTACGGCGCGTGATGGACCGGGCCGGGGAGCACGACTTCGCCGTCGGCGAAGGGAACTACCGGGTCCAGGTCAACCTCAGCCACACCCGCGCCACCCTCGACTTCACGAACAAGAAGTGCCGCCGGGTCCCGGGCCTGGCCCCCGGCGAACTCCCCGGCCTCGAGGCCTCCCGCGCCATCGTCCTGGACCGCCTCCCCGGAAAGCTCGCCCGGTGGGGCGCGAAACCGGCCGGATGGGCTCAGGCCGTCACCGCGTCATCCCGTCTTCACGGCCCGGTAAGCCAGGCGAACTATCCTGGCCGCATGCTCGATCACGCGATGGAGACGCAAGTCAGCCGGCTGCCCACCGCGTCCGGCGAGGCGGCCTGGTTCGCGGAGGTCACCGCCAAGGCGCACACCCTGCGGGATGCCGTGCGACTGCGCTCCGACCTGATGGGCAAGCTCCGGGCCGAGGGCTGGCTGCTGGAGCGCGACGCCTTCAAGACCGAGCTCATCCTCGGCCCGTGAAGGCGTCCGGCACCGGACCGATACGCGTGGCCCACCTGGCCGACCTGCACATAGGGTCCGCCCTGGGCGGGCTGGCGGACTATCCCGGTGCGCCCGCGATAGACCCGTACGAGGCTCCGTACGAGGCCCTGCGCGCGGCCGTGCGCCACATCGTCGGGGGCGGCTACCACGCGGTGCTCCTCGCCGGGGACGTCTTCGACCGCCGCCACGCCGACGCCCGCGCGCTGGCCGCCTGCCAGGACGCCCTCAGCGCCTTCCACGAGGCGGGCCTGCGCACGGTGGCGGTCTCGGGCAACCACGACGCGCAGAGCCCGCTGCCGCACAAGCTCTCGCTCCCGCCGTCCGTGCGCTGGCTCGCGGCGGACACCCCCGAGTCGGTGTCCTGGCCCGACCTCGGGATCACCGTCCACGGCCAGTCGGTGGCCGACCCGGACGAGCGCCGCGACCTGGCCGCCGGATACCCGCGCCGTGTACCCGGCACCGTCAACATCGGGCTCCTGCACACCAGCCTGCACGGTGCCTGGAGCCGCCGGATCTGCGCGCCGGCCGACCCGCGGACACTGGCGCGCGCCGGATACGACTACTGGGCGCTCGGCCACGTCCACCACCGGCTCGTGCCGGGCGCCGGCGCGTTCGCCGCGTACCCGGGCAACACCCACGCCCGGGGCCCCGGAGAGCCGGGCGGCCGGGGCTTCACCGAACTGCTGATCGGGGACGGCGGCCGCATCGGGATCCGCCAGGTGGACACCGCCCCGGTGCGCTACGAGGACCTGCACCTGCCGTGCCGGGCCACCGCCGAGGCCGACCTGCGGGCCCGGTTCGCGGCCGTCCCGTGCCCGCCCGCCGGCGGCGCCGTCGTCTGGACCCTCACCGACGGCACGCATCCCGGCCTGCTGCGCGCGGCACGCGCCCTCGCCGGGCCGGCCGCGATGGTCTGCCCCGCGCCGACGTCCCCGGCCGCCTGAGGCGGGGCAGGACACCGCGCGCCGGGATCCCGACCGGGACGCCGCACGCCCGCTCCTCACGCCGACCGGACGCGCACGACCACCGAGTGCCACCCGGTCGCCCCGTCGGGGACCGTCCCGGCCCGTTCCCCCGTCTGCACGGCGCCCGTCCGGTCCGTGGCACGGACCTCCAGGGCGTGCCGGCCCGGAGCCGCCTCCCACGTCCACACCCACTGGCGCCAGGTGTCGTCGCCGTCCGCGTCCCCGAGCCGGGCCTCGTGCCAGGGGCCCGCGTCCACCCGTACCTCGACCCGTGCGATGCCCCGGTGCTGCGCCCACGCCACCCCGGCGACGGCCACCGGACCCGGCGCGGGTTCGGCGGAGGGGCGCGGGGTGTCGATGCGCGACTGGGTCTTGACCGGAGCCCGCGGGGCCCAGGACCGGCGCACCCAGTAGGCGTCGTAGGCGTCGAAGGTGGTCAGCCGCAGCTCGCGGAGCCACTTGCACGCGGAGACGTACCCGTACAGGCCCGGCACGACCATCCGTACGGGAAAGCCGTGCCGGAAGGGGAGCGGCTCGCCGTTCATCCCGACGGCCAGCAGTGCCTCCCGGCCGTCCATCACGGCTTCGACGGGGGTGCCGAGGGTCATCCCGTCCACCGAGCGCGCCACCAGCTGGTCGGCCGGACCGCCCTGCGACGGCGGCCGCACGCCGGCCTCGCGGAGCAGGTCCGCGAGGCGCACGCCGAGCCATCGGGCGTTGCCCGCGTAGGGGCCGCCGACCTCGTTGGACACGCACGTCAGGGTGATGTCGTGCTCGACCAGAGGGCGCGCGAGCAGCTCGCGCAGGTCGAGGGTGAGGGGTCTGGCCACTCCGTCCCCGTGGATGCGCAGCCGCCAGGCGTCCGCGTCCACGCGCGGTACGACCAGGGCGGTGTCGACGCGGTAGAAGTCGGGGTTCGGGGTGAGGAAGCGGGAGATCCCGGGGACCCGCAGACCGGCCCCGGCCGGGACCGGTGGAGCCGGTACGGAGGGCGCCGGGAGGACCAGGTCCGCCCGGGAGGACGTGGCCCCCGCCGAGCCGAAGGCGCCGAGCCTTCGCCCGGCGTACCCCGCCCCGGCCGAGAGGGCGAGGGCGCCGACGACGAGGCGGCCGAAGCCGCGCCGGTCCATGCCCGTGGTCGCGGGTCCGGGTCCGGGCCGCTCCAGGGCCGTGACCAGCAGGTACAGCACCCCGGCGGCGACGGCCCCGCCCACCAGTGAGGGCAGTGCGTCCTTCCAGCCCGCCTCCGGCCGGCTGAGCGCCGCCGCCGCCCCGACCGCCCCGACGGCGGCAGCGAGCGCCGTGCCCGCGGGCAGGTGCCGTACGGCCAGCAGCCCGGCCGCGGCCGCGATCGCGCAGAGGACGACGACGATGCCGACGGCCAGGACCAGCTTGTCGGCGTCGCCGAACCGGCGGATCGCCCACTCCTTCACGGCGGCCGGGGTACGGTCCACCACGGCCCCGCCGACGGCGGTGAGCGGGGAGGCCTCGGGCCGCACGGCCGCGGCCGCCACGTGCGCCAGAGCCAGGCCGGTGACAGCGGCGACCAGTCCGCTGACGGCGCCGAGCGCGTACCGCAGCGGGCGCTCGGGTCCTGCCTTCACTCGGGTCATTGCACTCACCGTCCACCCGTCCGCTCGGCCCCCCAGGGGCCGGCCGCCCTGTCGGCAGCATGGCACCCGGAGGGTCGGCGAACCACAGCTGAACACCCGCCCGGCCGGTGCGGCGGGCATCCCGGCGGTCAGGAACACCGCCCGGCCCCGGTCCCGGGAGACCACGACACGTCCGCAGTCGCGGCAGGTCGCCGCGCAGCCGTGTCTTCACGGTACCGAGCGGAACCGACGGCGTCTGCGCGACCTCGCCGCCCGCCCGGGTGACGCCCCCTCACGCGCGGGGGCGGCCGGCCCGCTCGGCGGCCCGGCGGGCCATGGTCACGAGGTGGCTCTCCGCGCCGCCGGCCGGCCCCGGCCGGCGGCCCGTGGCGACCTGCCCGCGTTTGCGCAGCTCCACGACGCCCGCGGTGAGCGGCTCCCGCAGGTCGGCGCGGAGCTGCGGGTCGTGCGCCCGGGCCGGGGACCGGCGTAACCGGTCGGAAGCGGGACCGTCGCCCTCGCCGGCGAGGGGCGTCAGCGGCTCCGGGGCGGCGGAGGGCGTCGTCGGGTCGGTCTGGGACATGGCGGGCGCTCCCGGCGTCGGAAGGGGCGGCCGCCGGTTGCTCCCCGGGCCGCCCGCCCCTGATCGATTTCCGCCAGTGAACCCAGCGCCCCGCCCTCGCGGCTGGAGCTCGGCTCGCGGCTCCCTCGCGCGAGTGGGTGGATTCCCACGGCGGGGTGAAGACCGGATCACCCGGCGACCTCCACCGCGGCCGTGGTGTAGGTCATGGGGCCTCGGGCAAGGCGGCCGCGATCCCGGCCGCCAGGTCGTACGGATCACCGCTCGGCCGGTCCGGGTGCCGGGTGGTCAGCCGCGCCCACGCCTCCTCGAAGGCGTACCAGTCGATCGCCTTCGGGGGGGTCCGCCGCACGAGCGCCTCCTCCAGCGAGGCGAAGTAGGAAGTCCACCGCCGTGCGTACAACTCCGAGACGAGACCGGACCATTCGCGGTTCGCGTAGTCGTGCAGGAAACCGCCCTCGCTGGTGCTCTGCCGGCCCCACACGCTCAGGATCGAGCGGGCGTCGTACTCGTACCGGTCCTTCTCGGCCCCGTCCGCGCCGTGCGAGCGGGCTGCCGACAGCCAGGAGCCGAGCAGGAAGTTCGGGTCGGATCCGACGAGCTCGTCCAACTTCGCCTGCCAGTGCGCCCATTCGGAAGTCAGCCGGCGGAAGAGGGCCAGGTCCTTGGCCTCGTAGGCCGCCTTGATGCGCGGCAGCAGCACCCGCGAGTGATTGGCGAGGGCCTGCCGGGCGGTGTCCACCAGGTCGAAGCGGTAGGCGCTGGAGCCGCGCAGCCGCGGGTCCACCTTGAGCAGGTGGCCGAGGGCGCGGCGCACCGAGCCCGCCGGATACCGCAGCGCCTTCGGACTCCAGTACGCCGATCCTGCCGCCGTCAGGCTCGGCCGGGCGGTGAACAGGCTGTCCTGGGACTCCGACCACAGCCCCGAGGAGGTGCTGTACGGTCCCGTCCGCAGCTCCTCCCACGCCGCCGCGGCCTCGGCGTCGGGCCGCCCGTACCGGCGGCCCGCGAAGTCCGCGAACCACCGCCGCTGGTCGATCGGGCCCGGCTCCCACGCGAGGTCCGTGAAGAGGTCGAAGCCGGCAGGGTTGGTACCGGTGGCCTCCGGGAGGTAGGCGGTGCCGGTCAGCGCGCTGTCGGCCTTCGCGCGCCAGGACCCGAACCGGTCGATCCACACGGAGGTGTTCGCACCGACCGTCGTGTGGCCGCCGAAGTTGTAGATGCTGCCCATCGCGTACGGGGCGCCGCCCCAACGGGCCTCACGGTCCAGGCGGTTGTAGCGGTCCGACAGCCCGTCCAGGATCAGCAGCTTCGAGGTGTCCACCCCGGCCAGCAGCTCCTTCGTCGGGTCGTCCTGCCAGCCCAGCACCGCCCACAGCGCACCGGGATGGGCCGCCCACAGGGCCTGCTGCACGGCCCCGGCGGCCTTCTTCACATCGACCGAACCGGTCTGACCGCCCTCGTGCAGGGGGCTCATCCGGTACATCGTGCTGTCCCCGAACACCGCCCGCTGCTCGGCGTAGTAGTCGGCGGCCAGCTTCGCGAAGGCCGGGGAGGCCGGGTCCAGCCAGTCGGGCCGGTCGAAGCCGGCCCAGTCGCCCTGCGGCACGGTCACCGCGCCCGGGTTGCGCTGCGCGAAGGACGGCGGCACGGTGCCGAAGTAGCCGGGCAGCACCGGGGTCATGCCGAGGTCGCGCAGCTGTTGGGCGATCCTGGCACCCGACTCGGCGCGCGTCCTCATCAGCTGTTCGGTGACGGGGCCGCCGAAGCCGCTGAGGTTCTGCAGCAGCCACCAGCTCTGGTGGCCGGGGCCCGGAATCCACTCGCGCAGCTCCTCGGCCGTATAGCCGAAGCGCTGGAGCGCCCGGTAGTACGGGTACTCGGCGCCGACCTGGACGAACACCTCGTTGACGCCGTGCAGGGCGAGCAGGTCGATCTGCCGCTGGTGCTCCTCGAAGGTGCGGTACGGCCCCGAGTACCCGTCGTCGGTGTCGTTCAGGGCGTACCGGTGCGCCACCAGCGCGCTCCGGGTGACCGGGGCGGGCACCGCGGGCAGCTCGGCGGGCAGCATCCCGATGCTGTCGCCGGGCCAGCCGATGTCGGCTCCGGCGACGTGCTGGAGGTACCAGCCGGCCCCGGTGAGCAGGGTGGCGCCGGTGGAGCCCCGGACGGTGACGGCGCCGGCCGACCCGGAGACGGTGAAGGTGTCCTTCGCCGCCGTGGGGTCCGCCACCAGCGTGAACTGACCGGCGTGCCGCGGCAGCAGCCGCTGCAGGGCGGCCCGCGCGGGGGAGGCGTCGAAGACCCGCCCCCCGTGTCCCGCGCCTGCGGCCGCGGGGGGCTGGACACCCCGGGCCGTGGCCCCGGGAGCGGCCCCCGCGACCGCCAGGGTCAGCAGGGCCGCGGGCAGCGCGGCAAGCGTGACGCGGCGGCGCACCCGTCCGGCCCGGCCGCGTCGTGGGGTGGGGCCCGGCATAAGCGTCGTCCTCGTCTCGGTCGTGTCCGCCGGCCTCGGCGGATCGGGCAGGGGCTGGATGCACCTCTGATGACCCGTCTGCGGGCCCATGGGTGCGGACCGTCAGACGGGCAGCGCCCAGACCTGGTCGACCCGGTGGTCGCCGCAGGGGGAGAGCCCCAGCCGCTCGGCGGGGGCGCCGGGCTCGGCGGGGACCGCGGCGGGGGCGGGCGCCGTCAGGCAGAGCCCGCTCGCCCGGTCGACGAGGGTTCCGTCGCGGTGCGCGCTCCAGCCCTGCCCCGGACCGCGGCGCAGGTGGTCGGACGAGCAGTCGGCCAGCTCGACGAGCCCGTCCGGGCCGGCCGTCAGGCAGTCGCCGGCCAGGCGCAGGGCGCCGTCCCGGGCCACGGTCCAGCGCTGGTCGGGCGCGCCCGTGCAGGCGGCCATCACGACGGCGCCCACCGCTGTGGTGTTCGCACCGTCGGCGCAGGCGGCGCCCTGGCCGGGACCCTGGCCGGTGATCTGGCCGGTGGGCACGGCCGGGGCGCAGCCGGCGCGCGGGGTGAGCCGCCAGACGCCCGTGTCGTGCGCGGCCAGCGTGCCGGTCAACGCGCCGGAGACCTCGCGGACCTCACCGTTCCACAGGTCCTTCGCGGCGACCGTGCAGGAGGACAGCCCGACCTCGTCGAGCGGTACGCGGATGGAGCGGACGGCGCCGGAGCGGTTGAGCACGGCGACGGCGCGGTCCCCGTTCGCGAGCGGCCGCACCAGGATGTCGAAGGTGGTGTTGGAGGACACCACCGCGCCCTGCCGGCCCATCGGGTCCTGGTCGAGCGCGATCAGATCGGTGTTGCCGAGGGCGGCGAGGCCGGCCCGGTCGAGCTCGGAGACCTGCGAGGACAGGATGAACGGCGCGGCCATCATGGCCCACAGGCCGACCTGGCTGCGGCTCTCCGCCCCGGTGAGCCCGGGGGCGCCGGCGATCAGGAAGTCGGGGTCGTTCCAGTTGCCGGGGCCCGCGTACCGGCCGAGCCAGCGGTTGTAGCCGTAGTTGCCCATGACCGAGCTCCACCGGGAGGTGTTCGGCGCGGCGGGCTTGTACACCTTGATGTCCCGGCCCTCGCGCCAGAGCTGGCCCGTCTCGCCGACCCAGTCGAGCACTTTGTGCCAGTCGGCGCCGCCCCACTCGCCCTGTTGGAAGTAGGCGGGCGCGGAGGCGGAGAGCACCATGTCGCGCCCGCTGTCGCGCAGCGCTTTGGCCACGGAGTTGTAGGCGTCGCGGTAGGCCTGCTCCTTCGTGGCGCCCTCGGGCACCCACAGGTTGCAGCCGTCCATCTTGACGTAGTCGACTTCCCAGGAGGCGAACTGCCGTGCGTCGCGGGCGTAGTGGTCCGGTCCGCCGCCCTCGGGGGAACCGCTGCCGGGGTAGCGCTCGCAGGTGAGGTGGCCGGCGTCCTGGTAGATGCCGAACTTGAGCTTCCTGGCGTGCAGGTACGCGCCGAGCCAGGCCATGCCGTGCGGGAACTTCTCCGTGTCGACGACGAGGTTGCCGTCCGCGTCGCGGCTCTTGGTCATCCAGCAGTCGTCGACGGTGACCGTGTCGTAGCCCTTGGCGGCGAGGCCGGTGGACACGAGCGCGTCGGCGTTCGCCACGACCTTGGCCTCGTCGATGTCGCACATGTAGTGCGCCCAGTTGTTCCAGCCCATCGGCGGGGTGAGGGCGAGCGGGGTGTCCGAGGTCGCGGTGGGCTCGGCCGCCGCCGGGGCCGGGCACAGTGCGAGGGCGAGCAGGGCGGCCGCGGTCAGACAGGGGAGCGACGCACGCAGGCGAGGCGGCACGGAGTCTCCTTGACGTGGGGGCTGTCGCTCGCCAGTGCAGCGGTGTGACTACCCTCTGTCAACATAAGTCGCGGATTATGCGCCAATGACCAGCAATTTGGGTGCACGTACGAACGCGCGCACAGATCGGAGCAGGGCGCGGCGAAGTGTGTGACAGTGGCTGATACGGTGTATCTCATGCCGAGAAGATCAGCGGCCCTGGACCGCGCGACACCCGAGGCGATCGCCGCCGCCGCCCTGCGGATCCTCGACGAGCAGGGGCCGGCCGCGCTCAGCTTCCGCGCGCTCGCCGACCGGCTCGACGTCTCGCACGCCACCGTCCAGCGGCGCTGCACCGACCTCGCGGGCCTGATCGACCTCTGCACCGAGCACCTCGCCGCCCAACTGCCGCAGGTCCCCGCCGGGACCGGCTGGGCCGAGGCCACCGAGCAGCGGTTCACCGCGCTCTACCGGCTCCTCGCCGCGCACCCCGGGCTGCCGGCCCTGCGCGGCGGCCGCCCCTGGCTCGGGCGGCAGCTGCTCGCGCGGCTCGTGGAACCGGCGCTCGCCGACAGCGTGGCCGCCGGGATGACCCCCGCCGAGGCGATGACCGCGTACCGGCGGATGTATTTGCTGACCCTGGGCAGCGCCGCCTTCGTCGAGCACCGGGACCCCGCCGGAGCCACCGCCGCCTCGCGCGCCGCGCTCGCCGCCCTGGACCCGGCGGCCTTCCCGGTGCTCGGCGGCGCGCTGGCCGACGTACTGCCCGCCCTGACCGACCACGAGGTGTACTACGGCGCCCTGCGCCAGCTGATCGAGGCGGCCCGGCCGCCCGGCGCATGACGGCCGGGACCCGCCGGCCCGCCCCTTCGTGGAACACGCGTGAACAGAGGAGTGAGTCCGTGGAACAGCAGCTCGACTACGCCGCCGTGCGCGCCGCCGCCGACCGGATCGCCGGGGCGGTACGGCCCGTCACGGTGATACCGGCGGGCGCGCAGGGGGTCTCGTACGCGCTGGAGTACCTCCAGCACACCGGCTCCTTCAAGGCCCGCGGCGCCCGCAACTTCCTCGCCGCCCACCGCGCCGCCGGCACCCTGCCCGACACCGGGGTCACCATCGCCTCCGGCGGCAACGCCGGCCTCGCCTGCGCCTGGGCGGCCCGAGCCGGATCCGTGCCCGCCACCGTGTTCCTGCCGGCCACCGCGCCGCGCGTCAAGGTGGAACGGCTGCGGGGCTACGGAGCCGACGTACGGCTCGTCGGCGACCGTTACGCCGAAGCGCTCGCGGCCTGCCGGGAGTTCGCCGCCGCGAGCGGGGCGCTGAGCAGCCACGCCTACGACCACCCGCTCATCGCGGCCGGCGCCGGAACCCTGCTCGACGAGATCCGCGGCGCCCTGCCGGGCCTGGACACGGTCGTCGTCGCGGTCGGCGGCGGCGGGCTGTTCGCCGGGATCGCCGCCGCCGCGCGGGAGCACGGCGTACGGGTCGTCGCGGCCGAACCGGAGAACTGCCGGGCCCTGAACGCGGCCCTGGAGGCCGGCCGTCTCGTGGACGTGGCCGTGGACTCGGTGGCCGCCGACTCGCTGGGGGCGACCCGGGTCTCCGCGGACGCGCTGGCCGCCGTACGGGCGGGGAACGCGGAGTCGGTCCTCGTGCCGGACGCGGCGATCACCTCCGCCCGGCGCGCGCTGTGGGAGGAGCACCGCATCGTGGTCGAAGCGGGCGCGGCCACCGCGTTGGCGGCGCTGCGCGTCGCTCCGCGGCCGCCGGGGGAGCGGGTCGCGGTGGTGCTGTGCGGCGCGAACACGGATCCGGCGGACCTCGGCCGCGCGCCGTCCTGAGAGGTCACGGGGGGTGGGCGGGGAGGGCCGGCCGGGCGGCGGTGGTCAGGCGGAGCGGTCCTCGCGGACCACGACGACCGTGCTGGCCGCGTACTGCACCACCTGCTGGCTCACCGATCCCATCAGCGCGCCCTTGACGCCCCCGTAGCCGCGGGTCCCGACGACCGTCATCGCGGCCTCCTGCGAGGCGTCCACCAGCACCTGCGCCGCCGGACCCTGTTCGACCCGGCGGAAGACCGGAACGCCGGGCGAGGTGCCGACCGCCTCCGCCACGGTGTCGGCGAGCCGCTGGCGGGCCGCCTCCTCGGCGGTCACCAGCACGTCCTGTGCCGACGGGCTGATGCCGAAGGGGTTGGTGTTCCACTCCCAGCTCATGACGGCGTGCACCCGGCCGTCGATGGCCTTGGCCTGGGCAACTCCCCAGCGCAGGGCCTGCTTCGAGTGGTTCGAACCGTCGACGCCGACGACGATCAGGGGCTCGGTGTTCTGGCTCACGATGATTCCTTGCAGTTCGTCCGAATGGTCGTTCTCATCCTGTATACATGCCTCACTCCGTCCGACCTCGAACGACGTTCGTCGTGGGAGCCGAAGACTTTGGAGAACAGCGGGGGGACGCGGCCGCTTGCGAGAGTCGTCCCGACGGACGGGAATCGTCCGTCGGCACGGACGGGAATCGTCCGTCGGACGCACGAGGAGCGGGACGTGGCACGACGCAATGGATGTCTGATCGGCTGCCTGGTGGCCGTGGTTCTGGGGATCGGGATGCTCGTTCTCCTGCTCTTCGGGATAGGCAAGGTCGCCGACGTGGCCGACAAGACCCTCGTCGACCCCCAGGTGTACGAGGCCGTCAAGGTCGGCGACCCCGAGACCCAGGTCCGCGCCGACCTGCCGTCCGGCCGGACCTTCGTCGAAGCCGCCCTCAAGGACGGCGGCCCCGCCCAGCCCGCGGACAGCCAGTGCTCCTGGTACGTGTCCAGTGCCGGCGAGGCCAACACGGTGCTGCGTTTCTGCTTCAAGGACGGCAAGCTCGCGGAGAAGGCCGACTACCCGATGAAATAGGGCTTTTGGTCCTGTTCCCGGCCCGGTGGTGGTGGTCGCGCGCCACCCCGCCACGCCGTCTGCGCTGTTCCCTCTCCGCTACGCCATCGCCTGACGGAGCCTCGCGACCGGTGGTGCCAGCCGGGCGGCCGTGCCCGCCGGGAGCCGGCCGGTCCGGGCGTCGATCCAGGCGAGCACGGCGGCGCGCTCGTCGGCGTCGCACATCGAGAGGTGGAACAGCAGGTGCCGCCAAGCGCGGGCCGTCCGCTTCGGGGTGGCCGTCCGGCGGCGCGTCGCCCCCGCGAACGCGGCCCGGGCCAGGGCGTCCCAGCCGGACCGGGGGTATGCGCCGGTCTCGTGGACCAGGGCGGCGAGATTGCAGGCAGTGAGGACCCGCACCTGCTCGATCACCGCCGGGTCGGCGGCGAAGACGGTGGCGGGGCCGTACGCCGGGTAACCCGCGCGTACGGAGCACAGTCGGGCGAAGCCGTCCCGGTCGTCGGCGTCGGCCAGCTCCCGGACCGCCGCGTAGTCGATGCCGTGGAAGCGCTCGTACGGCGTCCCGCGCAGCAGTCCGGCAGCCACCCGCGCGGCGGACACGACCTCCGCGGTCGCGACCCCGAGGTCCCGCGAGCCGAACGGCTCGGTGACGAACGACGCGTCGACCCCGGCCCCCCGGGCCAGCGCGGACAGTCCCCGCACGAGCGGCGGGGCCACGTCCGCCGTGGCGTCCGCCGAAGCCTCCAGGGCGAAGTCGGCGAGTCCTCGCAGCGCGGCGCCGAGCGCCGCCGGCCGCGGGGCGGGCGCTCCCGCCACCGCGCGGATCCAGGGGCACGCGGCGAGGCGGGTCGGCTCCCAGAGGTAGGAGGTGTACCGGTGGGCGCCCTGGTAGAGCTTGGTGAGCAGAGTCAGCAGCGCGGGGTCGGCGACCTCCGGGTGGTACCCCTCGACGAGGGCCGCCCCCACGGCCCGCGGCACGCGGACGGCGGACAACCCCGACTGCCACGCGGCCCGGCTCTCCTCGGCCGCCGCCAGCGCGGCGGGCGGTTCGGCGCCGGGTACCGGGCCGCCCCCCGCGGCTCCGGCGAACGGGCCCCGCAGGAGAGCGGCTTGGCGAACCTGTTGCTGCCGCAGCCGGGTGTGCTCGGCGGAGCCGGGCCGGCCGCGCTTGGCGACCATCGACGCCACGGCGGCCCGGAGCGACGCCGCTTGACCGGGCGGCGGTTCGCGGCCCGCGACCCTCTCCTCCAGTGCCCGGCGCAGGACCGCCGCATTCGACTTGGGCGCGCGGTGCCGGCCGGTCAGGGGGTGGGCCGCCGCCAGGGCACCGTAGCGCTCCAGCAGGGCGGCGCCCTCCGGAAGCGGGGCGCGGGCGCCGTCCGCGTACGCGCGCAGCCAGTACGAGAGCAATTCGTCCTCGAAGGGCCGCCACACGGTCAGCGCCTCGCGCTGCGCCGCGACGGCGCGGTGCGGCCGCTGCCGCGCGAGCAGCCGGGCAGCCTCGCGGGCCGGGCCGGTGACCTCGGGGCCCGTGGTCCCGGGGCCGCTGTGGTCGGGGCCCGAGGCCTCGGGGCGCGGTGTGAACGGCAGACGGTCGGCGAACGGCTCCAAGAGCCCCGCCAGTTCGGCCGCGTCGTCCGGACGGTCGGCCCGCAGCAGCCACGCCACGCACAGGAGCGCGGCCTCCTCCGGCGCGTGGATCTCGTAGCGCCCGCTGTCCAGGAGAGACCACAGGCGGGCGATGCCGGGCCCGGACACGCCGTCCGCGAAGAGGGCACGCCGGCTCTGCGGTACGCCGACCAGCCGGGCGGCTTCCCGCTCGTAGGGCCGCAGCCGGGTGTGTGCCAGGCCGGGGGTGGCCCAGGAGGGCAGGGCGACCTGCGGTGGCGTCGTCGTGTACTCGTTCATCGCCGGCGTGGCAGGTCCTGCCCCTGCGCCCTCCGAATGTGCATTTCGGTGCTCTGGCTGCTGAGCTACACGCCGTGCCGCCGAATCTACATCGGCACGGCTCGCGCACACCATAGGGAATCAGAGCGCCGAAGCGTGGTAAAGCGATGAGGGCGTGTTTTCGGGAACGGGCGATAAACGGTCAACCTCCGACGGGCAAACAGGTTGAGTATTGCGTCGATCGCGCCAGAATTTTTACGCACTGAAGCGCATCAGCGCAGGTGGAAGCGGGGACGATAAAGTGAATTTCGGACGGTTCGGCGCCTCCTGAGACCATTCGAGTCATACGGGTACCTGCCTCCCTGACTTCGGTCGCATTGACGAGAACATGGTTTCGGGCGACTTTGGGCGCAGCGCTCCGGCGACGAGGCCGGACTCCCCGAAGGCGGCGACGATGACCGGTAAGAACGTGAAGCGCAGCGCCCTCACCACCCTCCTGGCCGGCACGCTCCTCGCGAGCTCCGCGTGCGGCGTCAGCGGTGGCGCCGCGGACGTGGAGGAAGGGGAGAAGACCGGAAAGGTGTCAGGGCGGATCACGTTCCGGACCCTCCAGCTCAAGCCGGCCTTCACGGCCTACGTGCAGGGCGTCATCGACTCCTTCGAAAGCAAGTACCCCGACGTCGAGGTCACATGGGAGGACGTGCCGGGCGGCGGCTACAACGAGAAGCTCGTCGCCGACGCCCAGGCGGGCGCCCTCCCCGACGTCGTCAACCTCTCCACCGACAGCTTCCAGCTCCTCGCCGACCGGGGCATGCTCGCCGACGTGGCCAAGCTCGACCCCGGGACGGCCGAGGAGTACGTCCCCGGTGCCTGGGAGCAGTTCAAGCTGCCGGGCAAGGGGGACAGCGTGTTCGCCTATCCCTGGTACGTGACCCCGGAGATCCTCACGTACAACAAGGAGCTCTTCGAGAAGGCGGGACTCGACCCGGCACAGCCACCGACGACCGTCGAGCAGTTCTTCGACTGCGCCGAGCGGATCGCGGCCCGGTCCGGCGGGCGGTACTCCGCCTTCATGGCCGACCCGAAGGGGCGGCTGCCCGGAGACTGGCAGAAGATGGGCGTGCCGATCCTGAACGCACGGCAGGACGCCTTCACCTTCGACACGGGCAAGGCCGTCGCGTGGGTCGAGCGGATGAAGGACCTGTACGACAAGGGCGCCATGCCCAAGGAGTCGCTGCTCACGTCGGACGACATCAACCAACTCTACGGCGGCGGGAAGCTCGTCTTCGGTCCCGGCTCACCGGGCTTCGTGAGGGACATCAAGCAGAACGCCCCGCAGATCTACGCCGGCACGCAGGTCGCGAACGCCGTCACCGGCACGCTCGGCCACATCGGGATCTACGCGCAGTCCCTCGGCATCAGGAAGGACGGCAAGCACCTGGACGCGGCGGCCGAGTTCGCCAAATGGGTCACCAACGGCCCCAACCAGGTGGAGTTCTCGAAAAGGGCGACGATCTACCCGTCGAACGCCGTCGGCCTGGCCGATCCTTACTTCTCCGACAAGGGAGACGGCAAGGACGCGGAGACCCTGGCGCGCGCGGTCGGCGCGGAACAGCTCAAGAGCGCCGACCTCGACGCCAACACCCCCGTCCAGTGGACCAACCAGGTGGGTGACGCGGTCGTACGCGAGGTACAGAAGGCCATCACGGGCGAGCAGGACGCCAAGACGGCCGTGCGCAAGGCCCAGGAGGAGGCGAACAAGCTGCTCGCCAAGACGGGCCGGAAGTGAGCGCGGCCGAGCGGGCCGAGCGGGCCGCTCGATCCAAGCGCGCAGAGCGGGCCGAGCGGGCCAAGTACGCCGAGCGGGCCGTGGAGGCCGATGCCGGGCCGCGCCACCGCACGTGGTGGACCCCGTACCTCTTCCTCGCCCCGGGCCTGGTGATGGTGACGGTGTTCAGCCTCTGGCCGTTCGTCAACACCGTCATCCTCTCCTTCACCGACGCGCAAATCCTGCGCGGGGGAGGCTTCGTCGGCTTCGGCAACTACACCCGCGCCTTCGCCGACCCCGACTTCTGGGTCGCCACCGGCAACAGCGTGCTGTACCTCGTGGTCGTCGTCCCGTGCCTGGTGCTCCTCCCGCTGGCCCTCGCGGTCCTCGTACGCAAAGAGGTCCCCGGCATCGGCTTCTTCCGCTCGGCGTTCTACACCCCGGTGATCGCCTCGGCGGTGGTCGTCGGCCTGATCTGGCAGTGGGTACTGCGCAGCGACGGCCTCGTCAACACGCTGTTCCGCGGGCTCGGCGTCATCGCCGAGCCCATCCCGTTCCTGACCGACAGCACGATGCTGCTGGTCTCCGCGATGATCGTGACCGTGTGGAAGGGCCTCGGCTACTACATGGTCTTCTACCTGGCGGCCCTCGGGAACGTCTCCGCCTCGCTCTACGAGGCCGCGGCGCTCGACGGCGCCGGCCCCGTCCGCCGCTTCTTCAGCATCACCGTCCCGCAGGTGAAGCCGATGATGCTGCTCGTGGCCACCCTCTCCGCCATCTCCGCGCTCCGCGTCTTCACCGAGATCTACATCCTCGGCGGCGAGAGCGGAGGTCCCGGCGGCGGCGCCCGCACCCTGCCGTTCCTCATCCGGCAGGTCGGTCTCGGGTTCGCCGGCGAGACCGGGTACGCGGCGGCCCTGTCCATCCTGCTGTTCCTGCTGACACTGGTCTTCAGCCTGCTGGGCCGCCGTCTGTCGAAGGGGGACGAGAGTTGAGCGGCCCGGCCTCCCCCGGGAGCGAGACGCGCCGGCGCGTCGGAGCCGAAGCCCGCAGGTACCGGGTCGGCCTCGCCGTTCGGTACGCCACGCTCGTCCTCATGCTCGTGATCACGCTCGGGCCGATCGTCTGGCAGTTCCTGACCTCGATCCGCGGCCGCACCGAGAACGTGTACGACGGCGTGCTGCCCTCGCGGCCCACCCTCGACAACTACGTCCGGGTCGCCGAGTCGTTCCCGCTCTTGCAGTACGTCGGCAACACCCTGACCGTGGCGCTGCTCGCCGTCACCTCGAACATGCTGTGCGCGGCCATGGGCGGCTACGCCCTCTCCAGGGCCGGCTGGAAGGGCCGCGAGGCCGTCTTCACCGTGCTGGTGGCGACGCTGATGTTCCCCTTCGAGTCCGTGATGATCTCGATGTTCCTCACGGTCCGCGGGATGGGCCTGGTCGACACCCTCATCGGGGTCTGGCTGCCCGGCGCCGTCTCCGTCCTCAACATCATGATCATGCGATCGGCCTTCCTCACCGTTCCCAAGGAGGTGGAGGAAGCGGCGCTCATCGACGGCGCGGGCGAGTGGACCCGCTTCACCCGGGTCTTCCTCCCCGCCGCCAAAGGAGCGATGGCCGTCGTCTGCATCACCAGCTTCATGGGCGCCTGGGACGACTTCCTGTGGCCGCTGCTGGTGCTGACCGACAGCGACAACTACACCCTTCAGCTTGGCCTGAAGACCCTGGCCGGCGCCACTACCGTCAGCGACCAGCGGACCATCGCCGCCGGGGCGATGGCCGCGCTGATCCCGATGATGCTCCTCTTCTTCGCCCTCCAGCGGTTCTTCTTCAAGGGCGTGGGCGAGGGAGCCGTGAAGACCTGACCCGAGCCCGCCCCCCCGTCCTCCCCGCTCGACCGCACGATGTACCCGTACCCCCTCTCCCGGAGTGGAGCAGCCGTCATGCATGACGACCGCAGCATCACCGAGCACCGCCTGCGCCGTGTCCTCAAGGAGCGCGTCAAACCCGCCGTGCGCTCCCGCTCCGTCCCGCTGACCGTCGAGCGCTGGGAGGCCCCCGGCGAGCCCGTACCCGTCGCCGAAGGCCTGGCGGCCCCGTACGGACCCTGCGCGATCGGCGACACCTGGGGCCCGGCGTGGGGCACCACCTGGTTCAAGCTCACCGGCGCCGTCCCGGCCGATTGGGCGGGACGCACCGTCGAGGCCGTCCTCGACCTCGGCTTCGACCGGATGATGCCCGGCTTCCAGTGCGAGGGCCTGGTCCACCGCGCCGACGGCACGGAGGTCAAGGCGCTCAACCCGTACAACGACTGGGTGCGCGTGGCCGACCGGGCGGCCGGCGGGGAGTGGATCGAGTGGTACGTCGAGGCCGCCTCGAACCCGGTCCTGGTCGACCACTCGATCACCTACGAGGGGGACGAGCGGACCTGCGGCGACCAGCCCCTCTACACGCTCGCCCGGATGGACCTCGCCGTCTTCGAGACCGAGGTCTGGGAACTCGTACAGGACCTCGAAGTCCTCTACGACCTGATGACGCAGCTCGACGAGGGCGAGGCCCGGCGCTACGAGATCCTGCGCGCCATCGACCGCGCCCTCGACGCGGTGGACCTGTGCGACGTCCCCGGCACGGCGGCCGCGGCCCGCGCGCGGCTCGTCGGCGTACTGGCCGCCCCCGCCCACGCCTCCGCGCACCGGATCAGCGCCGTCGGCCACGCCCACATCGACTCCGCCTGGCTCTGGCCGCTGCGCGAGACGGTGCGCAAGGTCGCCCGGACCGCGTCCAACATGGTCAACCTGATGGACTCGCACCCCGAGTTCGTCTTCGCCATGTCGCAGGCCCAGCAGCTCGAATGGATCAAGACCTACCGGCCCGAGCTCTTCGAGCGGATCAAGAAGAAGGTCGCGGACGGACAGTTCGTGCCGGTCGGCGGCATGTGGGTGGAGTCCGACACCAACATGGTCGGCGGCGAGGCCATGGTCCGCCAGTTCCTCTACGGCAAGAAGTTCTTCATGGACGAGTTCGGCATCGAGACGAGGAACGTCTGGCTGCCCGACTCCTTCGGCTACACCGCCGCGATGCCGCAGATCGTCAAGCTCTCCGGCTCCCAGTGGTTCCTGACCCAGAAGATCTCCTGGTCCCAGGTCAACAAGTTCCCCCACCACACCTTCTGGTGGGAGGGCATCGACGGCACCCGCGTCTTCACGCACTTCCCGCCGGTCGATACCTACAACTCCGATCTGGGCGGCGTCCAGATGGCGCACGCGGCCCGCAACTATCAAGAGAAGGGGCGGGGTTCGCGCTCACTGGCTCCCTTCGGCTGGGGCGACGGAGGCGGCGGCCCCACGCGCGAGCACCTCGCCCGGGCGAAGCGGCAGCGGGACCTCGAAGGCTCCCCGCGCGTCGAGATCGAGCGCCCCGACGCGTTCTTCGAGAAGGCGCGCGCCGAGTACGCGGACGCGCCGGTCTGGGCCGGCGAGCTCTACCTGGAGCTTCACCGGGGCACCTACACGTCCCAGGCCAAGACCAAGCAGGGCAACCGGCGGAGCGAGTCGCTGCTGCGCGAGGCCGAACTGTGGGCGTCCACGGCCGCGGTGAAGGTCCCCGGGTACGCCTACCCGTACGAGGACCTGGAGCGGATCTGGAAGACCGTGCTGCTGCACCAGTTCCACGACATCCTTCCCGGCTCCTCCATAGCCTGGGTGCACCGCGAGGCGCGCGCGACGTACGGACGCGTGCGGGAGGAACTGAGCGGGATCACCCTGGCGGCGCAGACGGCGCTGGCGGGCGAGGGCGAGGAGCGGCTCGTCTTCAACTGCGCCCCGCACGCCCGGCGCGGCATCCCGGCCGGCGGCGCGGGACTGCCGGCCGCCGCCGGGCACCCCGTCACCGTCGGGGAACGGGCGGGCGGCGGGCGGACCCTCGCCAACGGGCGTCTGCGCGTGGAGATCGACGGCCGCGGCCTGATCGTGTCCGCGTACGACCTGGAGGCCGGCCGGGAGGCGGTCGCGCCCGGCGCCGCGGCGAACCTGCTCCAGATCCACCCCGACTTCCCGAACATGTGGGACGCGTGGGACATCGACGGCTTCTACCGCAACAAGGTCACCGACCTGGTGGGCGTGGACGCGCTGGAGGTCACCGAGGCCGGTGCTTCGCACGCCACGGTACGGGTGACCCGCTCGTTCGGCTCCTCCTCGGCCGTCCAGACGCTCACGCTCAGGGCCGGTGCCAAAACCGTGGACATCGTCACGGAAGTGGACTGGCACGAGACGGAGAAGTTCCTCAAGGCGGCCTTCCCGCTGGACGTGAAAGCCGAACGGTCCGCCTCCGAGACGCAGTTCGGCCACGTCCACCGGGCCACCCACACCAACACCTCTTGGGAGGCGGCCAAGTTCGAGATCTGCGCGCACCGCTGGATCCACGCGCAGGAGCCGGGCTGGGGCGTAGCCGTCCTCAACGACTCCACGTACGGCCACGACGTGACCCGCGACGTGCGGCCCGACGGCGGCCAGACCACCACCGTCCGGCTCTCCCTCCTGCGGGCCCCCCGCTACCCCGACCCGGAGACCGACCAGGGCGCGCACACCCTGCGCTTCTCGCTCGCCCCGGGCGCGGACATCGGCGACGCGGTCCGCGAGGGCCACGCGCTGAACCTGCCCGAGCGCGTCGTGTCCGGCGCGGGACCGGTGGCGCCGCTCGTCGCCGTCGACACGGACGCGGTGGTCGTCGCCTCGGTCAAGCTCGCCGAGGACCGCGGCGGCGACGTCGTCGTCCGCCTCTACGAATCCCGCGGCGGACGCGCGAAAGCCACCCTGAGGGCGGGCTTCCCGCTGGCGGCGGCCATCGAGAGCGACCTCCTGGAGCGCCCGGTGGAGGGCGCGGCCGTCGGCGCCGCCACCGCGGACGGCACGGTGGCCCTGACCCTGCGCCCGTTCCAGATCGTCACGGTCCGCCTCCACCGGGCCTGACCTGAACGCCGCCGCGGGGCCGGCCCGGTCCGATCTACCCGCTCCGGGGCGGCCCCGCGGGGGAGGCGAGCGCGCCGGTGCCGTATCTTCTGCCCTTCTGCCTGCCTGCCTGCCTGCCTGCCTGCCTGCCTGCCCGCCCGCCACCGTCGGCGGGCTTCTTCATGCCATCACCGTGCACCCGTGGGGGGTCCCTCGTCATGTCCTTCGCCACCGCGAAACAGCCTCTGCTCGGCGCGCCCCCGGCGCGCTCGCTGCTCCGCTCCCCGAAGGGGCTGGCCACGGCGCTGACCGTGCTGCTCGGCTTGTGCGCCGCGACCCGCCTTCTCGCCGTGGCCGCCGGGCTCAACCGCTACCGGGCGCTGGACAGCTTCGCGGAGTTCATGGGACTGGGACGGTCCATGACGTGGGTCACGATGGCGACGAGCCTGGTCATGCTGGCCATGCTCCCCACGGCGGTGGTCTTCATCATCTGGTTCCACCGGGTCCGGGTGAACGCCGGTGTGTACGCCCAGGGGAAGTTCCGGGGTGGCGCCGGCTGGGCGATCGGGGTCTGGTTCATCCCGGCCCTGGGCTGGACGGTGCTGCCCTGCATGATCGCCCAGAAGGTATGGGCGACCACTGCGTCGCGGCTGCCCGGCAAGGCCGCCCTGGCCTCGCCCGCCCCCGTCTTCGCCTGGGCCGGGGCGTTCGCCGCGGCGATGCTGGTGTCGCTCGGTGCCGGCCGGTTCGCCGCAGGCGCCACGACCCAGAGCGCCGTGCGCGAGGCCGTCCTCCTCGCCGCGGCCTCGGACCTGCTCTACGCCGTGGCGGCAGGCCTGGCCGTCCTCTTCGTCCGCCGCCTGTCGGCCATGCAGTCCGGCGTCTGAGGCGGCTCCCGGCCCGAGTGCCCGGCGCCGGAGGGCGCGGCCCGGGGCATGCCGCGCCGGGCGTCGGGGATGCGGCGGCGGAGTTCCGGGGCGTGAGCTCCGCCACAGCTTTCCGCCTGCTGGGCGCCGGGGCCCGGGAACGGCGGGTCCGGGGGTCCGAGAGACCCCCGGACCCGGTTTTGCACCTAGTTGCAAAATAAGCGCCCGCTCGCTAGAACAGGTTCATCACCCCCGCGCGAGGAGGCGCCCCCTCATGAGTTCCCAGAGCCGGTACCCGCACCTGTTGAGCCCCCTGGACCTCGGCTTCACCACCCTGCCGAACCGCGTGATCATGGGCTCCATGCACACCGGCCTCGAAGAGCACGAGCGCGGCTTCGAGCGCCTCGCCGCCTTCTACGCCGAGCGCGCCCGCGGCGGCGCCGGTCTGATCGTCACCGGCGGCATAGCCCCGAACGACGCCGGTCGGCCCTTCGAGGGCGGCGCCCGCCTCACCACCGAGGAGGAGGCCGCGGAGCACCGCGTGGTCACCGAGGCGGTGCACGAAGCGGGCGGGAAGATCGCCATGCAGATCCTCCACTTCGGCCGCTACGCCTACCACAAGGACCTGGTGGCCCCCAGCGCGATCCAGGCACCCATCAGCCCCTTCGTCCCGAACGCGCTCACCGACGCCGAAGTCGAGCGCACGGTCGAGGACTTCGTCCGCGCCGCCCGCCTCGCCAAGCTGGCCGGCTACGACGGCGTCGAGATCATGGGCTCCGAGGGCTACCTGGTCAACGAGTTCATCGCCGCCGCCACCAACAAGCGCACCGACCGCTGGGGCGGCGCGTACGAGAACCGCGTGCGCTTCCCGCTGGAGATCGTCCGGCGCACCCGCGCGGCCGTCGGCGAGGACTTCATCCTCATCTACCGCCTCTCGATGCTCGACCTGATCCCCGGCGGCTCCACCCTCGACGAGGTCGTCCGCCTCGCCAAGGAGATCGAGGCGGCCGGCGCCACCATCATCAACACCGGCATCGGCTGGCACGAGGCCCGCATCCCCACCATCGCCACCTCCGTTCCGCGCGGCGCCTACACCTGGGTCACCAAGCGGCTGATGGGCGCGGTCTCCGTTCCCCTCGTCACCAGCAACCGCATCAACACCCCGGAGATCGCCGAGGAGCTGCTCGCCGACGGCCGCGCCGACCTGGTGTCGCTGGCCCGCCCCTTCCTCGCCGACGCCGACTTCGTGGCCAAGGCCGCCGCCGGCCGCTCCGAGACCATCAACACCTGCATCGGCTGCAACCAGGCCTGCCTCGACCACACCTTCAGCGGCAAGATCACCAGCTGCCTGGTCAACCCGCGCGCCTGCCACGAGACCGAGCTCACGCTGTCCGCGACCAAACTGAAGAAGAAGGTCGCCGTCGTCGGCGCCGGCCCGGCCGGGCTCGCCTGCGCCGTCTCCGCCGCCGGCCGCGGCCACGCCGTCACCCTCTACGAGGCCTCCGGCCACATCGGCGGCCAGCTCGACATCGCCCGCCGCATCCCGGGCAAGGAGGAGTTCGAGGAGACCATCCGCTACTTCGGCACCCAGCTCGTCGAGCACGCGGTCGAGGTCAAGCTGAACACCCGCGCCGACGTCGAGACCCTGCGCGGCTACGACGAGGTGGTCGTGGCCACCGGCGTCACCCCGCGCACCCCCGACATCGAGGGAGTCGACGGCCCGAACGTCCTCAGCTACCTCGACGTCCTGCGCGACGGCGCCCCCGTCGGCGAGCGCGTGGCCGTCCTCGGAGCGGGCGGCATCGGCTTCGACGTCGCCGAGTTCCTCACCGACAGCGGCGAAGGCGCCTCCCAGGACCCCGAGGTCTACTTCCGCCACTGGGGCGTGGACACCTCGTACGCCGGCCCCGGCGGCCTCACCGCCCCCGACCGGCCCGCCCCGCCGCGCCAGGTCCACCTGCTGCAGCGCAAGACCACCAAGGTCGGCGCGGGCCTCGGCACCACCACCGGCTGGATCCACCGCGCGGAGCTCAAGCACCGCGGGGTCGTCTCCGTCGCGGGTGCCGCGTACGACCGCATCGACGGCGAGGGCCTGCACATCACGGTGGGCGGCGAGCAGCGCCTCGTACCCGCCGACACCGTGGTGCTGTGCACCGGGCAGGAACCGCGCCGCGACCTGTACGAGGCCCTGCGCGCGGCCGGAGTCGAGGCGCACCTGATCGGCGGCGCCGACGTGGCCGCCGAACTCGACGCCAAGCGGGCCATCCGGCAGGGCACGGAACTGGCCGCCGCCCTCTAGGCCGGCAGCGCTGTGACCGGCGTCCCCTCGGGGCAAAGGTGTTGTGGCGGTCCGGTCCGGGCCGCCACAATCGACCGGTGAATCTGACACCGGCAGACGCGGAAAAGATCCTCAACGACAACTTCGCCCCGTGGGTGCTCGCACTCGGGCTCACCGTCCAGGAGACGGGCGAGCGGCACGCCGTGCTCAGGCTGCCCTGGTCGGACACCCTCGCCCGCGACGGCGGCGGTCTGTCCGGCCAGGCCCTGATGGCCGCCGCCGACACCGCCACCGTCATCGCGGTCTGCGCCGCGCGCGGTGCGTACGGCCCGATGACCACCGTCCAGCAGTCCACCAGCTTCCAGCGGCCGGTGGTCGGCGCCGACGTGCTGATCGACGTACGGATCACCAAACTCGGCAAGCGGATGGCCTTCGCCGACATCACCATGACCGCCGAGGGCGCGTCGGAACCGGCCGCGAAGGCCTCCACGGTCTACGCCCTGCTCGGGTGAGGGGCCTGCGTCACAACAGGTCCTTCACCGTCTTCTGGCTCGGCCAGGCGCTGTCCGTTCTCGGCGGCTCCGTCTCCCTGCTCGCCCTGCCCCTGCTCGTCCTCGAAGTCACCGGGTCCCTCGTCGGCATGGGCCTGATCACCGCCGTCTCCGGAGCGGTCGCGATCGCGGCGGGAACCTTCGCGGGCCACGTCGTGGACCGGGTGGACCGCCGGCGGCTGATGATCGGGTGCGACCTGGCGCGGGCGGCGCTGCTGGGCTCGCTGCCGCTGATGTGGGCGTTCGGCGGTACCCGGGTATGGCTGCTGTACGTGATGACCGCTCTGGTCACCGTACTGAAGACCCTGTTCGACGTGGCGTACGTGACCGCCGTGCCCGCCCTGGTCGAGCCCGGGGACCTCGTCGCCGCGAACGGACGGCTGATGGGCACCTTCGCCCTCGGCACGCTCCTCGGGCCGGTCGTGGCCGGCTTCCTCGTCGCCGGGGTGGGCGGCGCCTGGGCGCTGGCCCTGGACGGAGCCACCTTCCTGGTGTCGGCGGCCAGCCTGGGGTGGGTCCGGTTCGCCGTGCGCGAGGAGGCGGGGGAGGCCGGGAAGGCGGGGGAGGCCGGGGAGCAGCCGAAGGGGAACTCGCTGCACGAGGTGTTCGTGGTCGGCTTCCGCTTCCTGTGGGCCCACGCCCTGCTGCGGCCGCTGACCGTCCTGCTCACCCTGCTGACCTTCGTCACCGTCGGCGCCACCGACCTGTTGATCTTCCGGCTGCAGAGCGACCTCGGTCGGGACGCGTCGACCGTCGGCTACGTGATCGCCGCGAGCGGCGTCGGCGTCGTCTGTGCCGCCTTCGCCGCCGGGCCGCTGCGCCGCACCCTCGGGTTCGGCACCTGCTGGCTGGGCTCGACCGGGCTCATCGGTGTGGCGGTGGCGGCCATCGGGCTCAGCCGCAGCGTGCCGGTGATCGCGGCGATGGCGGCCGTCTTCATGTTCGGGATGACGCTGGGCGGCGTCTGCTCCATGACCCTGCGCCAGGAGGTCACCCCGGACCACTTGCTCGGCCGGGTGACCTCCGCGTTCTGGACGGTGCACAACGCCTCGGGCCCGGTGGGGGCCGCGGCGCTCACGGCACTCGCCGCACGGCACGGGGTCCCGGCCGTGAGCGTGGCCGCGGGGGCGCTGTGCCTGCTGATCGCCGGCTCGGGGACACTGACCCCGCTGCGCGGGAGCAGAACCGGGCCGCCCGGGAAGCCGGAGGCGCTCCCCGGCCCTGATCCGGATCCGGCCGCGCGGCCGGCGGCGGGTGAGGGGGCGGGTCAGGGGGCCGCTCGGGAGGACTCCTCCGTCACCGTGCCGCCGCGACGGCCGCGGCCGGGCGGAGGCCGGTGACGGCCCGGGCCGGCGCGCCGCCGCCCGGGCCGCCGGCGCGGCCTCAGAACCGGTTCGGCCCCGAGGGCGGGAACGGCAGCGGCTTAGCCGGAGCCCCGTCCGGTCCGGGCCGGAGCGAGGAACGACCGGGAACCGTACGGCAGTTCACGTCCTTGGCCGGGAGCCTGCCCGTGACGAGGTAGTCGGTGACCGGTGCGTTGGCGCAGGACTCGGGGTCGGCGAGGTACACGCCGTGGCCCTCACCGCCCAGCGCCAGCACCATCCTCGAGCCCTTCAGCGACCGGTGCAGGCCCTGGCCGCTGACCAGCGGGGTCTGCGAGTCCCACTCGTTCTGGACGGTCAGTACGGCGGCCCGCTTCTTCATCGGGGTCGCCGCCTCGACGGGCCGCTGCCAGAAGGCGCACGGCTTGATGTTCGAGGCGAAGTCCCCGTAGAGCGGGTACGCGGCCTTGTCGCGGACCGCGTCGCGCCGGTACCGCTCGGGATCGCGGGGCCAGGCGTCCGTGTCCCCGCACACCACGCTCCAGAAGACGGCGGTGCCGTTGTCGGAGGCCGGTTCGGAGGCCGCCGCCGTCTTCCCGGTGAGCGCCCCCCTCATGTCGAAGTCCGGGCCCAGAGCGGAGGCGCCGCCCGGCTTCCCCTCGGCGGCCTCCTTCAGCGCCACCACCAGCGGCGTGGCGTCGGCGGGAGAGAAGAACAGACCGCGTGCGGCCCGGATGTCGTCGCCGCCGAACTTCTGCCCTTGGAAGTCGATCGGCTCCCGCTCGGCGCGCGCCACCAGGTCCCAGAAGGTCGCGGACACCGCCGCCGGGCTGTCACCGAGGTGGAACTGGTCCGCGCGCTCCGCCGCCCAGCGCGTCCACCGGGCGAAGGCCGGCTCGGCCTCCGTCGCCCACACCCGGATCATGTCCCGCCAGATCCGGTCCGGGTCGACCCCGCTGTCGAGCACGAACCGGTCGGTGCGGTCCGGGAACATCTGCGTGTACACCGCGCCGAGGTAGGTCCCGTACGAGTACCCCAGGTAGGAGATCTTCCGCTCGCCGAGCACCGTGCGGATCGTGTCCATGTCGCGCGCGGTGTTGCGGGTGGTGATGTGGGGGAGCACCGAACCGGCCTTCTCCCGGCACTTGTCGGCGACGGTGCGCGCCCACGCCACATCGGAGGGGTAGGTGTCGGGACGGTACGCCCGGTCGAAGTTCTGCTCGGCGTCGGTCAGTCCGCAGCCGATCGGGCTGCTCGCGCCGACCCCGCGCGGGTCGAAGCCGATCAGGTCGTACCGCTCGGCCACCTCCCGCGGCAGCGCCTCCTGGAGGGCCAGCGGCAGGTCGAGCCCGCTGCCGCCAGGCCCGCCCGGATTCGTCAGCAGCACCCCGTGCCGCTTCGCCGGATCCGTGCTGCGCAGCCGGGATATGGCGAGATCGAGCGTACGGCCCGCGGGGCGGCGGTAGTCGAGCGGCACCTTGATGGTGGCGCATTCGTACGAGGCCGGCTTGTCGGCGGCGCACCGGTGCCAGGCGGGCTTCTGCCTCAGGTACTCGGCGTCGGCGGCCGCGGCGGCGGCCTGGGTGGCCGCGAGCAGCGGTACGGAGCTCGCGAGGAGCCCGGCGGCGGCGAAGAGGGATGCCAGTCGTTTCTTGCGCACGAAGGGCCGTTCCTTTCGGGAGGGCGGTTGTCGCCCCACCCTGTGGCATGCGAAGGCCCGGGCGAATCCATCCGCAGGGTGGGTGGTCCTCCTTCTCACGAACGACCCGAATTCCGGACAATCGGCCGACACGCCGATGGTGTTGTCGTCGCGTCAGGGCAGGGGACGGCCTCGCGCCGTGTAGTCGGGCGTGCGGCACCGTAGCAGCCATCCGGGGTGTTGTCCGGATGTTTGTCCAGTCGTGATGGGCCTTCGGGAGAGGAGCCCGATCGGGCATTAGCGTCCCGTGGCACCCGGGGGTCCGGCAGAGCGGCGCGCGGCCGCTCCAGGCCCGGACCGGGAGCAAAGGAGGCACAGTGCTGTCGATCCGCCGGTCGAGCGTCGCAGGAATGTCGGTCGCCTCGCGCCACGTGATGGGAACGGGCATCGTCATCGGCGCCCTCGCCCTCACGTTGATCGCGCTGCTGATCCCCGTGCGGAGTTTCGGCGGCAGAGCCGTCGCGGCCGCCCCGGCCCCGGTCCTGGCCGCGGACGACGACGGAGGCGGTGTCATGAGCACCGGTTTCGGGCCGCTCACCCCGCAGGACCGCGACTTCGTCCGCAAGGTCCGGCTCGCCGGGCTGTGGGAGCTGCCCGCGGGCCGGCAGGCCCAGGACCGTGGCAGCCGTCAAGCGGTGCGGACGGCGGGTGAGCACCTGGTGGAGGGGCACACCGAGCTGGACCGGCGGGTCCTGGAGGTCGGCCAGGCACTCGGAGTCGAGCTGCCCGACGTGCCGAGCGTCCAGCAGCAGGCCTGGCTCGACCAGTTGAACCGGGCCCAAGGCTCCAACTACGAGAGGTTGTTCATCCAGCTGCTGCGCCGGGCGCACGGCAAGGTCTTCACGCTCGTCGCGCAAGTCCGCGCGCAGACGCGCAACTCCATGGTCCGGGAGCTGGCCACGGACGCCAACACCACGGTGCTGGACCACATCTCGGTCCTCGAAGCCAGCGGGCTGGTCGACTTCGACGGCTTGGCGGACGCGGTGCCCGCGCCGGGCGCCCCCTCAGCCGGCTCTTCCGCCCCCGCCACCCATTCCACCCATTCCCAGCCGAGGAAGTGAAGTGATCGCATGAGCGTCAAGGACAGTACGGGGCCCCGAGGAGGGGTTGGCCACAAACGCCGACTGCGGCCCGCCTACAAGGCCCTCGCACTCGCGGCCGCGCTGGCCCTGGGCGGCGGCGGGGTCGTCATCGCCGCCCAGGGCGCGTCCGCGGGCCAGGACGCGGCGCGCTCGGCGCCGGTCACGTCCACGATCGACTGCCCCGACGTGGGGGACCGGCTGAGCGAGGTGCCCGACCAGGCGCGGAGCGAGGTGGACCAGGAACTCGCCGGTCTCGACACCCAGATCGCCGAGGCCTACGGACGGCTCTCCACGGGCCGGGCGCGGGCGGACGCACTGCTCGGAGAGCTGAAGGAGGAGCGGAGCGAGACGATCGGCCGGGTCTCCGAGGCGATCGGGCGCAGCGCCGCCCGCCCCGACGGACTGGAGGAGCTGAGCGCCTGCGAGATGAAGGAGGCGCCGGCCGCCGACGGTGACCTCGCCCGCAGCGCCGCGGGCGCCGGTGTCAGCGCCGACGGCGCCGCGAAGGGCGGTCCGGCACGCGCCGACTTCGTGGCCATCGGAAAGGTGAAGCCGAACGTACGAAAGCCTGCGGTCAAGGCCGGTGCTTCCAAAGGCTCCTTCGCCGTGCAGTGCGGCCGCAACGAGGAGCGCCACCTCAACCCCGACAACGTGATCGTCGCTCCCGGGGTGAGCAACGGCGCCCACCACATGCACGACTACGTCGGCAACAAGATCGCGGACGCCTTCTCCACCAACAACAGCCTGGCCGCGGCCGGCACCACCTGCACCAACGGCGACCAGTCCACCTACTACTGGCCGGTGCTGCGGCTGCGCGACGGCAAGGCCGAGAAGGACGCGGCGGCGCCCGGCGGCGGCCAGGACGCCAACGTGGGCACCATCTTGCAACCGAAGCAGGTGACGATCGAGTTCAAGGGGAGCCCCGTGTCCCGCGTCACCGCCATGCCCCGCTTCCTGCGGATCATCACCGGTGACGCCAAGGCCCTCACCAACGGACCGGCCAACGCCAACGCCTCCTGGAGCTGTACCGGTTTCGAGAACCGGCAGCTGAAGGACAAGTACCCGCTCTGCCCCAAGGGCAGCGACGTGGTACGGACGTTCAACTTCCAGAGCTGCTGGGACGGCAAGAACACCGACAGCGCCAACCACCGTACCCACGTGGCCTTCGCGGGCCGCGACGGGTCCTGCCCGGCCGGCTTCAAGGCGGTCCCGCAGCTCGTCCAGCGGATCGTCTACTCGCTGCCGCCCGGCGCGCGCTTCGCGGTGGACAGCTTCCCCGAGCAGCTGCACAAGCCGGTGACCGACCACGGCGACTTCATCAACGTCATGTCGGACCGGCTGATGGCCGACGCGGTGCGCTGCGTCAACGGCGGGCGCACCTGCCGCTGACACGCCGAAGGCGGTGCCGGTCCGAAGATCTTCCGGACCGGCACCGCCGTGTGCCGTGGTGTGCGCGGCCGACGCCGAGCCGGAACGGCCTACAGGCCGTTGACGCGGGCTATGCGACCGGATCCCAGCGCCGGCCTCAGGTCGCCGCCGCCACGCGTCCGGCGGATCCCCCGGACGGGGCGCAGCCGCACCTGGGCCATCAACCGGCGGCTACGGAGGGCCAGTTCCAGCTCGAACCGGGTACGCGGATCCCGCAGGCCCGGTCCGAAGAGCTTCTCCAGCTGCCGCATGCGGTACCGGACCGTCTGCGGGTGCACGCTCAGCGCCTTCGCCGCCTCGGGAGCCCCGCCCCCCTCCAGCCAGGCCAGCAGGGTCACTTCGAGGCGTTCGCTCTGGCGCGGGGTCAGATCCGCGAGCGGGCGCAGCCAGCGCGCGGCGAGCGCGTGCGCCAGCGGCTCGTCCTGGAGCAGCAGCAGGGTCGAGAGGTGGTCGTCCACGAAGAGCGCCCGCGCCTCGGAGCCGGGCCGGGCAGGAGCGGGGGTCAGCGACAGCAGGCGTACCGCCCAGCGGAGGGAGGAGGCGGTGTCGCCGGGTGCCACCGGGTGGCCGACGACGGCGAGGCGGCCGCGCAGCGCGCAGTCCAGGGCGCTGCGGGCCTCCGGGTCCGGGGTGGGGACGAGGAGGCAGGGCTGCCCCCCGACCATCCCGCCGAGGCAGTCGTCGAGGAGGGCCGCGAGCTGCTGGGTGTCACCCGGGGAGGCCAGGGCCACCGCCCTGACCGCGACCGGCAGGGGCCAGCCGGCGGCGTTCGCCAGCTCGGCGAGGGCCGGTCCGCGCAGCGGCGTGTCTCCCGTGAGCACGGCGAAGAGTTCGCGCCGGGCCCGCTCGCGGACCGAGCCGAACCGTTGCAGGGGCACGGCCTGCAGGGGCGGCAACCCGCTGCTCCGGAACGGCTCGTGGGTGCGTACGGAGTCGCCCGGGACGTGGGCGTGCGACCGGGCGTGTTCGGTTTCCGCCCCGGCCCCGGCCCCGGCGTCGGCGCGACCGTGGCTGTGGGCGTGGGCGTGGGCGTGGTCATGGGCACCGGTTCCGGCTTCGAACTCGGGCTCGGACCGGGCTTCCGGGTCCGCGCACGCGTCGGGCCGCTCGTCCCCGCCGCCCTCGCGGTAACCGAGGGCGGTGAGCAGTGCCTCCTCCACCTTCTGTCTGACCACTTCGTCGTCGACGTCCTCGACGAGTGCCGGGAAGCCCGGGACGGTCTCCAGTAGCTCCTCCACCATCTTCGCGGCCAGTGTGGGCAGTTCCTTGCGCAGGACTCGGGTCCACTCGCCGCGTGGGCGGGACCAGATGCGGTTCAGAAGTTCGCACATCGTTACCTCGTTCAAGCCGGGGTATGACCTGCCCCGTGGGAGGGTGGCAAGCCTGCAGTCCCGCGGCATCGGCTCGATCGCCGTCGGGGAGGTGCGGCGGCGAATCAGGTGTCAACCCCGTCGCAACCGCACCACTGGAAGGGAATCTTCCGGGGATGTTCGATGCGATGGCTGTGCGAGGGCCAGAAATTATCACGTTTCGATAAATCCCGTGGAGGGCTTGCGAAGCTCCACGATGCTTCTGCCCTCCGGCCCCGCTCCCGGAACCGGCCCGGTGGGTGAGGCACCCATCTCCCGCCCGTCGAGGAGCGGTTGCGACGTCTACCCCCGGGCGCCGAGCGCGAGGTGGAAGTGCTCGGGCTCGGCCGTATGGGAGACCACATGCCCCTGCCCCAGCCCCGCATGCCCCAACCCTCGCACCGGGCCCGCCGCGCGAGAGACCGTACCCGCCGGCACGCCGGCGCGGCCCCCGCCGCGGCCGTCGGCCGCCGGGCCGTGCGGCGTCCCCCGCTCCTGTCCGCCGCCGGGGGCCCGCACCCCACGGCCCTCGGGGCCGCGGCGCTCGCGGCCCTGGCCGCCCTGTCCGTTGCGGCCCGGGCCGGCGCCCTGACGCACCTGTGGGACTTCCTCGACTACGGGGCGGGCGTGCTCTCGCTCGTCTCCCTCACCGGCGCCGTCCTGTGGGGCCTGGCGGCCACGGACCGCACGCTGCTCGCCTCCGGCCACCGCCTCGTCGCCCAAGGGGTGCACCGCGGCCTCGCGGTCGCCGGGCTCGGCTTCCTGGTCCTGCACGTCTGGATCAAGGTCGCCCGGTCCCGGGTCGACGCCGCGGCCGTGGTCGTGCCCTTCGTGGACGGGCGGCTCTTCGTCGGGCTCGGCAGCCTGGCCGGCTACCTCTTCGTCGCCGTGGCCGTCTCCGGCGCCGTCCGCAGCGCCTTCGCCACCCGCAACCGGTCGCTGTGGTGGCGGGCCCTGCACATGGGCGCGTACCCCGCCTGGGGGGCGTCACTGGTGCACGGTCTCAAGTCAGGCCGCTCCGCGAGCGGTTGGGTGACGGTCGCCTACGCCCTGTGCCTCGTCGGGGTCGCCGCGGTGCTGGCGGTCCGGCTCCGCGCGAGGCTCCGCGCGGAGTCGGCCGCGAAGCCGCGTACGAGCCCGCGCGCGGTTCCCCGTACGGCGCCGCGCACGCAGCAGCGCACCGGGCCCGCGCGGCCTGCCGCCGAGGCGCCCGCGCGGTCCGCCCCCTCCGTTCCCGCCCGCGCGCCGGGGCAGGCGCCTCCGAGGAACCCGTTGCCCTTCGTGCGCAGGCCCGCGGAGTGGGCGGCGGAGCTGCTGACCGCGCGCCTGGCCCGGCAGCCCGGTCCGAAGACGTCCGTCGCCGGCGGTCCGGGAGCGGCCTCGGAGCTGCTTGACGGCTCGTCCGGGGAGCAGGTGGCCGACTGGTCCGCGGACCCCTACGCGGACACCTACGCCGTTCCTTACGTCGACTCCTACGTCGACCCTTACGCGGACCCGGCCGCGGGCGGGGAGTCCGTCTGGCCCGCCGGTCCGTACGCGGACCCGGCCGCGGGTCTGCCGTCCGGTTGGTCCACCGAGCCGCTCGACGGCGTGCGGGGCCGGCGGTGAGCGGCGATGTGCGCCCCGCGCTCGGCTGCGTGGGCATGCCCCGGCTGCTGGCCGGGCTCGACACGGCCGCCCGCCTTGACCGCGCCGGCCATCTGAGCGTGCACGGCGCGCTGCCCCCGTACGGGTCCGAGGCGCTCGTGGAGCTCGCCGAGGACGTCGCCCTCGTCGGGCGCGGTGGAGCGGGCTTCCCCTTCGCGCGCAAGCTCCGGGCCGTCACCCGCAACGCCCGGGGGCAGGACGGCCGCACCGCCGTCGTCGTCAACGGCACCGAGGGGGAGCCGAGTTGCCTCAAGGACGCCGCCCTGCTGCTGTACGTGCCCCACCTCGTGCTGGACGGCGCCCTGCTCGCCGCGGCCGCACTCGGCGCCGAGGACGTGGTCGTCGGCGTCACCCGGGCGGACGTGGAGCAGTCCCTCGGCGCGGCCGTCGCCGAACGGGGCCCGGCGGGCCGCCGCGTGCGCGTCGTCCGACTTCCCGAACGCTTCGTCACGGGCGAGGGCACCGCCCTCGTCAACGGCCTGGACGGCGGACCCGCCCTGCCCTCCGGCCAGAAGGTCCGGACCAGCGAGCGGGGGTTGGGCGGCCTGCCGACCCTGCTGTCCAACGCCGAGACGTACGCGCAGCTCGCGGTCGCCGCACGGCTCGGCGCGTCGGAGTACCGCGCGGCCGGCCTGCCGACCGAGCCCGGTACCACCCTGCTGACGGTCGCCGGCGCGACCGTCGTCGAGGTGCCGGTCGGCACCTCCCTGGCGTACGTACTGGACCTGTGCGGCACGGTGCCCGGACAGGGCGTGCTGGTCGGCGGCTACCACGGCCGGTGGCTGGACCCGGCGTCGGCGCGCGAGGCCGTACTGTCCCGGAAGTCCCTGGCCGCCTACGACGCCGTACTCGGCGCCGGCGCCGTGCTGCCGCTGCCCGAGGACACCTGTCCGGCGGGTGAGGTGGCCCGCGTGACCCGCTGGATGGCACGGGAGTCGGCGGGCCAGTGCGGTCCGTGCGTACGGGGGCTCCCCTCGCTGGCCGACGCGGTGGAGCGGCTGGTGGCCGGCGGGGGCGGGGCCGCCCTCGACGCGGTGCAGGCCAGGATGCGCGGGGTGCGCGGCCGGGGCGCCTGCTCCCACCCGGACGGCACGTCCTCGTTCGTGGCCTCCGCGCTCGCCGTCTTCCCCGAGGAGTTCCGCGACCACGCGCTGGGCAGCGGCTGCGGGCGGAGCGTGCTGGGAGCCCTGCCGCTGCCCAGCGACGAGAGCCCCGAACGGCTGGTCGTGGACTGGACGCTCTGCAAGGGGCACGGGCTGTGCGTGGACCTGCTGCCCGACGTGGTCCGGCTGGACGAGGACGGCTACCCGGCGCAGGGAGTCATGCCGGTTCCGGGGCCGCTGCGGCCGAAAGCGCTGCGAGCGGTGCGCCGTTGTCCGGCGCTCGCCCTGCGTATTCAGGAATGAACCGGCGGTAAGGGCCGTTGGTGAAAGGCTTTCACCGGGCCGTGTTCGCGGTTTGGCGTGATCTGACAAATTCGCGGGATTTCTCATTCGGCGAGCCCCGCAGGGCTTATGAATAACCGGACGGAAAGCGCGCCGGACCGATTGCGCGCCGGGCGGAGACCGAAGGAGACATCATGGGCAACAAGCGTCGAGCGGCCGCTGCCGCCGGATCGGTGATGGCCGCACTGCTGCTGGCCGCGGGATGCGGCAGCGGCGAGGGCGGGCCCGGCGCGGTGACCGCGGTCCGGCCGGCCGGGGCCGAGCAGGCCCTCGGGGACGGCTACGACTCGGGATACGGCTCCACTGACCCCGCCGCGGGCGCGGACGCCGGCGGTGCGGCCTCGAGCCCCGCCGGCCGCCTGTCGGTCCGGGAGGTCCGCGAGGTCGGCAGCGTGGTCACCGACGGCGCGGGAGCCACGCTCTACCGCTTCGACAAGGACACGGCCTCGCCGCCCCGGTCGAACTGCGCCGCGGACTGCGCCACCCTCTGGCCGCCGGTACCGGCCAACGACGCCCAGGTCGCGGCGGGCATCGACGCGGGGCTGCTCGGCGCCGTCGACCGGGCCGACGGAACCCGCCAGCTCACGCTCGCCGGGTGGCCCGTGTACCGGTACGCGAAGGACGAAAGGCCGGGCGACGCGAAGGGCGAGGGCGTCGGCGGCACCTGGCACGCCGTGGCGGCGGACGGGAAGAAGGCGGCCGACAAGGCGGCCGGCAAAAAAGCCGGAGGGGCGGCCGGACAGGCGGAGGGCGGGGCGCTCTCCGTGGCCACCGACGCGGAATTGGGGAAGATCCTCGTGAATTCCGAAGGGCGTACGCTCTACCGTTTCGACAAGGACAGTGCCTGGCCCATGAAATTCGGCTGTCTCGACGCCTGTCTGGAAACGTGGAAGCCGGCCGCGGCGGTGGACAAGGAAAAGGTGTCCGGAATTGCGCCGGAGCTCGTCGGATCGGTGAAGCGCCCGGACGGCAGCGAGCAGTTGACGATCGACTGCTGGCCGGTCTACCTCTTCTCCGGGGACACCGCGCCGGGCCAGACCGAGGGACACGGCAAGCAGGGCCTCTGGTTCGCGGTGAACGACGCGGGCAAGAAGGTCCCGGCGGCCGGCTGACCGGCCGTGGCAGCCAAACGGCCGGCGTCCGCCGTCGGCGCCCGCCACCTCGTGCCCTGCGTCGCCGTCCTCCTGGCGTCGCTGCTCTGCGCCGGCTGCGGGGCCGGGGCCCGGCCCTCCCCGGCCGGTACTCCGGGCCCCACCGCCGCCCCCGCCCCGTTGGACCGGATCGCCACCGCGCTCGGGTGCACCCCCGAGGTCACGGTCGACGCGCAGGAGGTGCGGGAGGGAGCCTGCGAGGTGGGTTCCCAGGCCTTCCGGCTGGCCACCTTCGCCACGGACGAGGGCCGCGCCGCGTGGCTGGCGGAGTCCCGCCAGTACGGAGGCGCGTACCTCGTCGGAGACCGCTGGATCGTCACCGGCCCCTCACCGGCAGCCCTGACCCCCTTCCAGGCCGCCCTCGGCGGGACCCTCGACTCGCCCCCCTCGCACGGCTCCCAGCCGTCGGGCGACCCGTCCGGCCACCCGTCGGGCCACCCTTCGGGCCACTCGGCGTAGGCCGGCGCGCGCGGCTACGGCGCCGCCTGCCGGTGCAGGCGCCGCCAGTAGCCCGCGAGGTCGTCCACGGCGGTGGTGACCGAGTCGAGGGCCATCGTCGTGCGGGAGTTCTGGTCGTAGCGGTCCCACCGCGGCATGGGGTGGTGGTTGGGGTCGCCGGTGCGGATGAAGGAGATCCAGGCGGCGTGCACGGTGGCGGCCAGGCCGTCGCGGACCCTGGGGGCCAGCCCCGCGAGGAAGGGCGCCTGGGACCACTTGTCGAAGTTGTCGAAGGCGAACGGCAGATCCAGGCAGTGCGCGGCCCCGAGTTGACCGCCGTGCGCGGGCGTCGGGAGGTTGAACTGGTACGCCCAGGCCGGCCGTCCGCGGGCCGCCCGCCGTTCGGCCAGCGCCAGAGCGGGCATGCGGAAGAGGTCGTCGGTGATCAGATCCATGAGCACGTCCACCGGCCGGGCGCCGGGCCGGGCCTCCTCGTACGCCGTGTACGCCTCTTGCGCCCGGTTCCCGAAGGTGTCCCGGGCCCGTGCGAGCACCTGGTCCCTGGTCGCGGCGGTGTACGGCCCGCTGAGCGCGAAGGCGAAGTTCGCCTCTTCCCTGGTCCAGCCGATCAGCACCTCGATGTCGGCCCCGGCGCCGCTGACCAGCAGGTCGGCGGGGTCGCGGTCCAGTGTGACCCCGTCGAGCACCGGCAGGAACGGCGTGGACCAGTACCCCCAGCGGCCGGTGCGCCCGAACATCTCGAGGGTGGCGGCGACCAGGCGGGGCCAGGGCACGGCCCGCAGCTCCGCCACGTTCCCGACCCCCAGGATGTCCATGTAGGTGGCGGTGCGCTGGAGCGACTCGGCGCGGGTGGGGACCTTCAGCCCGAGCGGGGGGCTCTGCAGGATGGCGCGCCGGAACAGCGGGCGGCCCTTGGGTCGGGCGCCGGCCAGCGCCGCGACCGAGAACGCTCCGCCGGACTGGCCCGCGAGGGTGATCGCGTCCGGGTCCCCGCCGAAGGCGGCGATGTTGTCCCGTACCCAGCGCAGTGCGGCGAGCTGGTCGGTGAGCCAGAAGTTCCCCCCGGCTCCGCCCTCGCCGAGGTAGAGGTAACCCAGCGGCCCGAGACGGTAGTTGACGGTGACGACGACGAGGTCGCCGTCACGCGCGAAGGTCTCGCCGGAGTAGCCCGGCACGGAGCCGGAACCGGAGACGAAGCCGCCGCCGTGGATCCACACCATCACCGGCCGCTTGGCGCCGTCGGTCGCGGGGGTCCAGACGTTGAGCGTGAGGCAGTCCTCGTCGAAGGGGGGTGATCCGTGCGTTCCGAGCACCTGGTCGCCGCCTTCCCGGTAGGGCTGCGGTGCGCTCGGGCCGAAGGCGGTCGCGTCACGCGTCCCCTGCCAGCCGGGATGGGGCTGGGCCGGCCGCCAGCGCAGTGCGCCGACCGGCGGGGCGGCGTAGGGCACGCCCTTGAAAACGCAGAGGCCTCCCTCCCTGCTCCCGAGCAGCCGGCCCGCCGGCGGTTCCGCGACGGGCGGGGGCCCGTCGGCGCGCGGAGCGGCCTGGGCCGCACCCCCGCCCGGCAGGCCGGTGATCAGGGCGGCGCCTGCCAGCACCCCGCTGTTCCTCAGGACTGCGCGCCGCGATGGATCGTCGGTCATGGTGTTCACTCCCTGACTGATCATGGGCCCGCCGCCCACGTGGCATAGCGTGAAATTGACGATGGTCAGTGTTACGACACACGTCGAGGCGGGGTCAAGGGGTGCGCCTCTTGCGGTCCCAAAATATCGCGAAGTCTTGACGGTCGTCTCAATTACGCGATAGACACGTGTCACCTCCCCCCACATCACCACCATCCAGCCCCTCAAGGCCGGTTGACGACGTACGGAGTTCCCATGGCAGGTCGGTTTCGTCCCGTTGGGCTGGTGGCCGTATCGACGGCTCTCCTGCTGGCCACGGCATGTGGTGGTGCCAGCCTCGGAACAGAGCGGGACGGCGAGCGGAGCGGGCCGGTGAAGATCGGACTCCTCGTCCCGCAGTCGGGGACCTACAAGGCGCTGGGCGATGACATGAGACAGGGCTTCGAGCTCTACGTCGCACAGCACGGCGGCAGACTCGGCGGGCGCGAGGTGGAGATCGTGGTGGCCGACGAGGGGGAGACGGCCGACTCGGGCAAGGCGGCGGCGGAGAAGCTCGTCAAGCAGGACCGGGTGCTGGCGGTGAGCGGAGTGGTGAGCTCGGCCACCATCAACGGGGTCAAGGACCTGTTCGAGAACGGCAAGGTCCCGCTCGTCGGCTCGAACGCCTCGCCCACGACGCTGACCGGGACCGAATACATCTGGCGCACCTCGTACGTCAACGACGAACCGGGCAAGGCGCTGGGCAAGCACGTGGCCGGGAAGGCCGGCGGCCCGGTCTTCCTGATCGCGGCGGGCTACCAGGCGGGCAAGGACGAGGTGGAGGGCTTCAAGTCCACCTTCCTCCCGGCGGGCGGCGAGATCGCGGGGGAGGAGGTCTACACACCGTTCCCCGGTACGAAGAACTTCCAGCCCTACCTGGCGCAGATCGAGAAGTCCGGGGCGAAGGCCGTCTTCTGCTTCTACGCGGGCGGCGCGGCCGTCGACTTCGTCAAGCAGTACCGGGACTTCGGACTGGCGGGCAGGATCCCGCTCTACGCACCGGGCTTCCTCACCGAGGGCGGCGTGCTCAAGGGCCAGGGAGAGGCCGCCACCGGCGTCCTCACCGCACTCAACTACAGCGCCGACCTGGACAACGCGGCCAACAAGCTCTTCGCACCGGCCTACACGACCGCCTACGGTTCCGCCCCGACCACCTACGCGATGGCCTCGTGGGACGCGGCGCAAGTCCTCGACCGGGCCATCGAGGCCGCCGGTTCCACGGTGACCTCGCAGACGGTCAACGCGGCCATCGCGAAGACCGGGGACATCGACAGCCCGCGCGGCACCTGGCGCTTCAACAGCGGCGGTACGCCCGTCCAGCCCTGGTACCTGCGCGAGGTCAAGCAGGGCGCCAACACCGTGAGCTCCGAGCTCGGCCGGCTGGGCGGCTGACATGACCGGATGGTTGGACGGCAACTTCGTCAGCATCATCGACGGGGTCGCCTTCGGTCTGCTGCTGTTCACGATCGCGGTCGGGCTCTCCCTGGTCTTCGGCATGATGGACGTGCTCAACCTCGCCCACGGCACGCTCTACTTGGCGGGTGCCTACGTCGCCTACGCACTGTCCGACGGAAGCCTCCCGGGCCTGCTCCTCGCGCTGGCGGCCGGTGTCCTGGTGGGCGCCGCGGGCGGAGCGGCGCTGACGTTCCTCACGCAGCCGCTGGCCCGGCGCGGGCACTTGGACCAGGCCGTGCTGACGCTCGGAATCACCTTCATCGTCGCCGATCTCCTGGCGGCGGCCTTCGGCGGCGAGGTACTGCCCACGGACCCGCCGACCCTGTTGCGCGGGACGGTGGACCTCCTCGGCCACGCCTATCCCCTCTACCGGCTCGTCTTCATCGGCGTCGCGGCGGTCCTCGCGACCCTCGTGTACCTCGTCTTCGAACGCACCTCGCTCGGCGCGCTCGTACGGGCCACCGTCGCGGACCGGGACATGGTCCGCGCGCTGGGCGTCGACATCCGCAAGGTGCTGTACGGGGTCTTCGCGCTCGGCGCGGCCCTGGCCACCGTCGGCGGTGTCCTCGGGGCCCCGATCCTGGGGCCGGGACCGGGCGTCGACGAGACCGTGCTCGTCCTCTCGCTCGTGGTCGTGGTCGTGGGCGGCCTCGGCTCCGTGCGCGGCGCGCTCGCCGGCGCGCTCCTCATCGGCCAGGTGCAGACGCTGGGGGTGGCGCTGCTCCCGCAGTACGCACCGTTCCTCCTCTTCGGCACCATGCTGGCCGTGCTGGTCGTCCGCCCGCACGGACTGGTCTCCCCGGCGGTGCGCACATGAGCCCGTCCACCCCCGGCGCACCCGGTGCATCCGCTGCGCTCGCCGTGCCGGACGCAGCCCCCGGACCGGCCCCGGCCACCGCGCGGCGGCTCACGACGGCCGCGGTCGCCGCCGGGCTCGCCTCGGCACCCTTCGTCCTCGGCCCGTACGCGGTCGGCACCCTGTCGCGCATCCTGGTCTTCGCCGTCCTCGCCGTGAGCGTGAACCTGCTCACCGGCCTGACCGGACTGCCGACCCTCGGCCAGTCCGCCTACTTCGGCGTCGGCGCCTACACGGCGGCGATCGTGGCGACCCGCCTGACCGACATCGGCGCCTTCCAACTCCTCATCGCCGCGGGCGTCTCCGCGCTGGTGGCGGTGCCCACGGGATGGCTGGCCGTCAGAGCCCGGGGCGTGGTCTTCCTGATGCTGACCCTGGCCATCGGCGAGATCGCCTACAGCGCCGCCGTCAACTGGAAGTCGCTGACGAACGGCACCGACGGCCTGTCCGGCATACCGCCCGTCGTCCCGCTGCCCGGCATGCCCGCGCTGGAGCTCGACGGGCTGGTGTACTTGTACGTCCTGGCCGTGTTCCTGCTGCTCTTCGCGGCCGTCTCCCGCCTGGGCTCGACCCCGTTCGCCCTCGCCCTGCGCGGAATCCGCGACAACGAGCGCCGCATGAGCGCGATCGGCTACCCCACCCGGCGCTACGCCCTGGCCGTCTACTGCGGCGCCGGGGCGCTGGCCGGGGTCGCCGGCGCCCTGTGGGTGTCGGTGCAGCGGTTCGTCTCGCCCGGCGACGCCGGATTCGAGATCGCCGCCCTGGCGCTGCTGGCCGTCGTCATCGGCGGCTCCGGTTCCTTGCGGGGGGCCTGCGCCGGCGCCGCGCTCGTCTGGCTCACCCGCGACTACCTCGGGAACCTCGAAGCCCTCGCCGGGCGCGGCCCGCTGCTGCTCGGAGTGTTCTTCGTCGTCGCCGTCTACACGCTGCCGAGAGGGCTGGCCGGCCTACGGCTCCCGCCCCGGCCGACCCGGAAGAGGACCGCCGCATGACGGATTCAGATCTCCTTCGACTGGAAGGGATCTCACGGCACTACGGCTCCTTCAAAGCCGTGGACGGCCTCGGTCTCACCGTGCGGGCGGGAACGCGGCACGCCGTCATCGGACCGAACGGCGCCGGCAAGTCGACCCTGTTCGGCCTGATCTCCGGAACGCTGACGGCCACCGCCGGGCGGATCCTGCTCGAGGGGCGGGACGTGACCCGGACGCCCGTGGACCGCCGGGTCGCCCTCGGTGTCGCGGCGACGTTCCAGCACTCCAGCCTCTTCCTGCGCGAGAGCGTGCTGGAGAACGTCCTGCTCGCCGTGTTGCGCCGGCCCGGCGGCCGGCGCGGCGCAGGTCTCGGCGGCTTTCGGAAGGTGAGCGCCCGGCCCGAGGCCCTCGCGCGCGCGCACGCGCTGCTGGAGCGGGTGGGCCTGCCCGGCCGGCACGGGATCGCGGCGGGGGCGCTCTCCCACGGCGAACGGCGGCAGCTGGAGGTCGCCGTCGCCCTGGCCACCGAACCCCGGCTGCTGTTGCTCGACGAGCCCGCCGCCGGCATGTCCCCGGCGGAGACGGCCCGGCTCACCGAACTCATCGCGGCGCTGCCCGCCGACGTGACCGTCCTCCTCATCGAACACGACCTCGACATGGTCTTCGAGCTCGCCGACACGGTGACGGTCATGCACCTCGGCAGACACCTCACCACGGGTTCCCCGGACGAGGTGCGGGCGTCCGCCCGGGTCCAGAGCGCCTATCTCGGCACCACGGAGGCCGCCTCGTGAATCCGTTCCTCAGCGTGCGGGGGCTGCGCTCCGGCTATGCCGGCGGCACCGTCCTGGACGGCGTCGACCTCGACCTCGACGCCGGCGGCGTCCTCGCCGTCCTCGGACGCAACGGAGTCGGCAAGACGACCCTCGTCTCGACCGTCATGGGCCTGGTCCGGCCCTACACGGGCAGCGTGACCATCGGCGGCCGGGAGATCGCCGGCTCCCGCGTCGACGTCATCGCCCGGGCCGGAGTGGGCGTCGTCCCACAAGGGCGCCGGGTCTTCGCCCCGCTCACCGTGGCCGAACACCTCGCGATCGCCTCCCCGCGCCGCGCCGTACGGGGGCCGTGGACCCGCGGGCGCATCCTCGGCCTGCTGCCGAGACTGGGGGAGCGGCTCGGGCACCGCGGCGACGAACTCTCCGGCGGGGAGCAGCAGATGCTCGCCATCGCGCGGGCCCTGCTGGGCAATCCGCGCCTGCTGCTCCTCGACGAGCCGTCCGACGGCCTGGCCCCCGCCATCGTCGCCCAAGTGGGCGAGGTGATCCGAGAGGTGAGCGCGCAGGGCATGACCGTGGTCCTCGTCGAACAGAACGTGGGGCTCGCCCTCTCCGTCGCCGGCAGCGTCGCCGTCATGCGCAAGGGCCGCGTGGTCCACCAGGCGCCCTGCGCGGAATTCGCCTCCCGCGGCGAGGACCGGCGCCGACTGCTGGGCGTCGACTGACCGGGGGACGCCGGAGCGGCCGCCTCGCAGGCGCGAGCGGCCCCGCGGACCTACTGTGGTCAAAGAAGCGGACGGCCTTGAGGAGGCTGCCATGGAGGAACACTTCGTCTGGGTGACGACGCGCCGCATCGAGGCGGGCACCTTGGAGGAGTTCGAGAGGGCGTGGCGCCCGGGTTCCCACCCCGACGGCATGCGCCGCGCCTTCGCCTACTGGTCCGAGGACGGGCAGGAGATCACCGGAGTGTCGCTCTGGGACTCCCGGCAGGCGTGCGACGCGTGGCGGGCCTCCGACGCGGAGAAGCAGCGGCGTGAGGTCATGGCCCCCTACGTCGTCGAGGAACGGGAGAGCTTCTACCGGGGAGGCGAACTCACCCTTCCCGCACGCTGACCCTCCGCGCGGGCCGGGCGGACGGCCGCCGGGTGCCCGGCGTGCCCGCGCGGCCCGCACGGGGCACCCTGGAGGCATGGCCCGAGCCAACGACCAGGTCGAGGCGCTGCTCCAGGAGTACGCCGACCTCATCGCGATCCGGGGCGGGGAGGCCTTCAGGGCGCGCACCTACGAGAAGGCCGCCCGTGCCGTCGGGGGCTACCCGCAGGACGTCTCGACACTCGACGCCGCGGGCCTGCGCGAGATCCCCCACGTCGGCAGGTCGCTCGCCGACAAGATCCTCGAGTACCTGCGGACCGGGCGCATGTCCGTCGTCGAGGAGGCCAGGACCTCCGTACCGGCCGGCGTGCGCGAGCTGATCACGATCCCCGGGCTGGGGCCCCACAAGGCCATGGTCCTGTACGAGGAGCTGGGCGTCACCTCCGTCGACCAGTTGCTCGACGCGGTCCACCACGAGCGGCTGCGGGATCTGAAGGGCTTCGGCGAACGGACCGAGGACAAGATCCTGCACGGCATCACGGTGCTGCGGAAGGCCGGTGAGGGCCGCATCCTCGTCAGCGCGGCCATGGACATCGCCGAGCAGCTCGTCGCCGAGCTGTCGGAGGTTCCCGGGTGCGTCCGCTGCGCGTACGCGGGCTCCCTGCGCCGCATGAAGGAGACCATCGGCGATGTCGACATCCTGGTGGCGGCGCACCGCTCGGCCCCGTTCATGGAAGCCCTGACGAGCCTCCCCGCCACGGCCGAGGTCATCGTGCGGGGGGAGAAGAAGACCTCCGTGCGGACCGCCACGGGTCTCCAGGTGGACCTGCGGGTCCTTCCCCCCGCCTCCTGGGGTGCGGGGCTCCAGTACTTCACCGGCTCCAAGGCCCACAACATCCGCACCCGCGCCCTCGCGGTGCGCCGGGGGCTCAAGCTCTCCGAGTACGGGCTCTTCGACGCCGAGAGCGGCGCGGGCGTCACCTCCGAGACCGAGGAGGCGATCTACGCCCGGCTCGGACTGCCCTGGATACCGCCGACCCTGCGCGAGGACCGCGGTGAGATCGCCGCCGGGCTGCGCGGCGAAATCCCCGCCCTCTTGGAAGAGGAGGACATCCGCGGCGACCTGCACACCCACACCGACCTCACCGACGGGCCGGCGTCGCTGGAGGACATGGTCGCCGCCGCTGCCGCCCGGGGCTACGCGTACTACGCGGTCACCGACCACGCGCCGAACCTCTCCATGCAGCGCATGACCTCCGAGAAGATCCTCGCCCAGCGCCGGCGGGTTCAGGCCCTGGACGGGGCCCGCCACGGGATGCGCCTGCTGCACGGCACGGAACTCGACATCGGCCCGGACGGCACCCTGGACTGGCCGGACGAGTTCCTCGCGGACTTCGACATCTGCGTGGCCTCCGTCCACTCCCACTTCGGCCAGAGCCGGCAGGAGCTCACCCGCCGCCTCGTCCGCGCCTGCGAGAACCCGAACGTCTCCGTCATCGGCCATCCCACCACCCGCAAGATCGGCAAGCGCCCCGCGATCGACGCCGACTTCGACGCGGTCTTCGAGGCGTGCGCGCGGACGGGCACCGCCCTGGAGATCAATGCCCACCCCGAGCGGCTCGACCTGCGGGACGAGGACATCCTGAGCGCGAGGAAATACGGCGTGAAGTTCGCGGTGAACTCCGACGCGCACGCCACCACGCACCTGCCGTACATGCGCTACGGGGTCGGTACGGCGCAGCGCGGCTGGCTGACCGCGGACGACGTCATCAACGCCTGGCCGCTGCCGAGGCTGCGCCGGTTCCTGCGCGGGAAGCGCGCCTGACGGCGCTCGTCGGGCGGGGCGGGCCGGCCGTGCGGCACGGCCGGCCCGCCCCGGGCCCTGTCGTCAGCCGGCCTGGACCGTGACCGTGCGGCCCGGGGACACGACCTGGGTCACGTAGGTGTACGTCACACCGTCGATCACCTTGGTGACGCCCGGCCGGGCCACCCCGTCGACCGTGACGGTGGCGTAGGTGCCGGCGAAGCGGGCCTCCCAGGTGTACGGGGAACTGCCCGAGCTGTGCGTCAGCGACGACTTCGTCGCCCCGTCGTGGCGCAGGGAGAAGGCCGAGTCACCGATCCGCAGGTCGTCGATCCCCAGCCAGTCCATGCCCGACGGCAGTCGGGACTGGGTGCTCAAGGTGCGCGCCGGGGCGTTGGGGCCGACTCCCATCAGGCCCTCGACGGTCTGGCCGAGGAGGGTGAACGAGACCTCGGGGTAGTCGCCGTTCGTGCCCTGCTTGGTGTTGACGTGCTGGATGTCCTTGTGGTCGTAGACGTCCTTCATCCACTTCCAGGCGGTGTCGTTGCGGTTGTTCCGGAAGAAGGTGTCCGGCAGGTAGGTGAGGGCTTCGATGTTGGTGGGCCGGCCCGACCCCGAGGCCTGCTGGTCGATGTAGTCCAAGTAGGCCTCGCGGCGGGCGCCGGGCTCGACGATCTGCTTCATCGGCATGAACCAGCTGTTCTCCTTGCCCCAGCCGGTCAGGGCGCGCCCGCCCGTGGTGTAGCCGCGCACCATGTTCGCGCCCGAACCGGTGCCGCTCCAGGTCGAGTTGAAGTACGCCTTCAGATCCCGCGCCTTGGCCTCGAACCGGTCGGCGAGCACGCAGTCCCCCTTGGACCGGGCGAGCGAGGCCATCGCCACGTACGCCTGGTACTGGGAGCCGATCGCGTCGCCCGCCTCGGCGAGGGGCTCGCTGCTCTGCTCGTTGTAGCTGGCCGTGCCCTGGAAGATGCCCTTGCCGGTGCCCTCGGCCACCTTGACCGCGCCGTTGTCCTTGAGCCCGTCGTGCAGGGTGACGAACTCGTCGGTGGCGCGGCGGTAGAAGTCCCACAGGGCCGGGTCGTCGATGTAGGAGCGGTCCCCGCTCCAGCGGTACGCCTCCTCGGACTTCTGCACCAGCTCGAAGGTGGCGGGCACCTCGCGGACGAAGTTCGTGGGGCTCTTGTAGTCGATCGAGAGGTAGGTCTTCGCGTCGAAGTTGAACGCCCATGCCGGGTAGTACTTGTGCGCGGGGGTGGCGGAGGCGGCGAAGGAGCGGAGCATCGCCTTGTTCTCGGCGTGCAGGCCGAGGACGCCGGCGCCGGCCAGCTGGTGGGCCATGTCGCGCGAGTAGTAGCCGCTGCGGTTGGCGTAGCCGGCCCAGTAGGAGGCTGCGTACGTGCCGGTGCCGCTGCCGGCGGTGCGGCCCTCGTCGACGTTGAGCGGCCCCTGGGTTCCGGGCAGGTGGACCCAGCTGTTGGCCTTCCGCTTGGACCAGTCGAACATCTCGACGATCTTCGGGTCGGAGGAGCTGATCCGGGGGTTCGCCGGGGAGGCGGGGGAGAGCATCACGTCGTCCGCGTTGACCCAGCCGTCCCCCGACTCAAAGGCGATCTCCAGCGTGTCGCCGGGGGCGAGCGCGATCCGGCTGAGGGTGTAGCGGCGGTAGTTGGAGGCGCTCGGCAAGGTCTGGGAGGCGGCGACCGCGCCGTTGACGCGGGCGACGTAGCGGCCGTTCGGGCCGCCCGTCGCGATCCAGGCGGATATGTCGTACGCGCCCCGGCCCGTGGCCGTGACGGTCTGGGACACCTTCATGCCGGGTCCGCCGTCGAGGTAGGCGAGCCGTGCCGCACCGTGCGGGTAGTTCGTCGCGACGCCGGTGCCGGCGGTGAACCGCCAGCCCGTGCCGCCCTGTTCGAAGCCGGGATTGGTGACGGTGAGCGGCGCGGGCGCGGGGGGTGCCGCGAGCGCGGCCTGCCCTGCGGCCGTGTCCCGCGGCGCCGCCGCCGAGGCCTGGCCGCCGAGGGCGAGCGGGGTGAGCGGCACGAGCAGGGCGAGGGCGGACAGGAGTGACACACGGGAACGCGTCATCGGGTTCTCCCTGATTGGGGTGGTGGGGCCGTGCGATGGGGGCGGCCGTCTGCGCGGAGCAGGGCGGGCGGCACGCTAGCAATCCCGTCTGAAGATTTGCAATGGTCTTGTCAAAAGTGACTGACGGATCGAACTGAAAGTTTTCACTCGACTCTTGCAAGTGGAGGGAAGGCGTGGTTACAGTCCTGGCCAGTCGAGTTCCGCAACGGTGTGAGCAGGGGTGGGTCAGGTATGGAACTGGAACGCAGAAGAGTGCTGCAGATGGGTGGCGCCCTCGCCGCGGGGGCCGGGCTCACCGGCTTGACCGCCTGTTCGGGCAGCGGTGACACCGGCCAGGGCGGAACCAGCGGGGCGAAGGACAAGGGCAAGATCTCGGTCTGGTCCTGGCAGGGACCGGCCGCCGGGCTGAAGGCCCTCATCCCGGAGTTCAACAAGAAGTACCCCGAGATCGAGGTGACGATCGAGGACATCGGCAACCCGGCCATCTGGGACAAGATCACCACCGGCATGGCGGCCGGCGGCCAGGGCCTCGCGGACGTCCTGCACATCGGCGTCGACTACCTGCCGGGCTATGTGGAGAAGTTCCCCGGCGGCCTCGCCGACCTCGGTCCGCTGGGCGCCAACGCCCACCGGGACGCCTTCGCGCCGGGCCTGTGGCAGACCGTTTCTCCCGACGGCAAGCGGGTCAACGCCCTCCCCTGGGAGGCGAACTCGGCGGGCTTCTACTACCGCGCCGACTTCTTCGAGAAGGCCGGGGTCGACGCCGGCGCCCTCCAGACCTGGGAGGAGACCATCGAGGCGGGCAAGGAGATCAAGCAGAAGACCGGCGCCTACCTGCTGGGCATCGACAAGCCCGCCTCCCAGGCCGACGCCGCGAACTTCTTCCAGATGCTCCTGCAACTCCAGGGCACCTTCTACTTCAACCTCGCCGGGGACATCACGCTCGACTCCCCGGAGGCCGTCAAGGCCATGACCCTCATCAAGACGATGAACGACGCGGGCCTGGTCAGTGACCTCTCCGGCGGCTGGAACACCCTGATGAGCTCCCTGAAGCAGGGGACCGCGGCCGTCCTGCCCATGCCGACCTGGTTCGGCGGCGTCGTCGAGGAGCAGGTCCCCGACCAGGCCGGCAAGTGGAAGGTCCGGCTTCCTCCGGCCGTCCGCCGGGGCGGCGCCACCTCGGCCACGGTCAACTCCACGCACCTCGCCGTCGCGGGCAGCAGCAAGCAGCAGGCCGCCGCCTGGTCCTTCATCGAGTTCGTGCTCACCCGCCCGGCCTCCCAGATACAGATCTTCAAGGACAAGGGCATCGCCCCCGCGCTCATGCAGGCCTACGACGACTCGGGCTTCCACGAGCCCTCGCCGTTCTTCAGCGGCCAGAAGAACAGCGAGGTCTTCCTGGAGGCCCTGAAGGCCCCCTCGCCCGCCTTCAACTACACCGCCGACTACGCCCGCGCCCTCAAGCTGGTCACCGACGCCCAGACCAAGGTGCTGCTGGGGGGCGCCGACCCGGCGAAGGTCCTCAAGGAAGCCGCCGACCAGCTCGGCCGGCAGACCGGACGCAAGGTCTCCCGATGACCGCGACGGTCACCGCCCGCACGGCCCCCGCCGCCCCCTCCAAGGGGGCGGCCCCGCGGCCCAGGCGGCGCAGGCGCTTCGCCCCGTACCTCTTCGTGCTGCCCGCGCTGCTGCTGTTCTCCGCCTTCAAGATCTATCCCATCGGCCGGTCCTTCGTGATCAGCCTCCACAAGACCGTGGGCGGGACCGAGCAGTTCGTCGGCGCCGACAACTACACCCGGCTCTTGGGCGATCCGCTGTTCTGGACCGCCCTGAAGAACACCGCGGTGATCCTCGTCGTCCAGGTGCCGGTCATGCTGGCCCTGGCCACCGGGCTCGCCGTGGCGCTGAACTCCCGGACGCTGCGCGCCCGCGCGGTCTTCCGGCTGGGCTTCTTCCTGCCCATGGTCACCGGCCTGGTCGCCTACGGCGTCATCTTCTCCGTCCTGCTCAACAAGGACTTCGGGCTGGTCAACTGGCTGATGCAGCTCGTCGGCCTGGACCCCGTGCCTTGGCTCACCGACCCCCTGTGGGCGAAGGTCTCCCTCGGTGTCGCACTGACCTGGCACTACACCGGGTACAACGCGGTGATCCTGCTCGCCCGCCTGCAGTCCGTGCCCGCCGAGCTGTACGACGCGGCGGCCGTGGACGGGGCCGGCGCCTGGGCGTCCTTCCGGCACGTCACCCTGCCGGGCCTGCGCCCCGCGCTGCTGCTCACCACGGTGCTCTCCACCATCGGCACCCTGCAGATCTTCGACGAGCCGTACGTGCTCACCGGCGGAGGCCCGGACAACGCCACCCTGACCATCGGCGTGTACCTCTACCAGAACGCCTTCAAATACTTCGACTTCGGATACGCCTCCGCCATCGCCTACGCCCTGGCCGTCCTCATCGGGATCCTCGGCTTCATCCAGTTCCGCCTCCTGGGGGAGAAGACGTGACCGCCCGCCACCGCGGCAGGAGCATCCTGCTGACCTCCGGACTCGCCATCGTCCTGGCCGCCGTCGTGCTCCCCTTCTACTGGGTCATGGTCGGGGCCACCCACAGCTCCAGTGAGATCTTCAACAATCCGCCGCCGCTCCTGCCCGGCGGCCACCTGGCGGCCAACCTGCGGTCGCTCCAGGAGACGGCGCAGTTCGGGCGGGTGCTCCTCAACTCCCTGCTCATCGCGGTCGTCTACACCCTGTGCGCGGGAGCCGTCTGCACGCTGGCCGGATACGGCTTCGCCAAGTACCGCTTCCGCGGCCGCGAACCCCTGTTCGGGCTGCTCATGCTCGGGCTCGTGATCCCCGCCCAAGTCACGCTCGTACCGCTCTTCCAGATGATGGCCGAACTGCACTGGCTGAACACCTACCAGGCCGTGATCATGCCCAACCTGGCCCTGCCCTTCGGCATCTTCCTGATGCGCCAGGCGATGGCCGCGCTGCCCGACGAACTCCTCGACGCGGGACGCATCGACGGCTGCGGTGAACTGCGGCTGTTCTGGAAGGTGGTGCTCCCGCCCATGAGGCCCGCGCTGGCCGCCCTGACGATCTTCCTGTTCCTCTACCAGTGGAACGACTTCATCTGGCCGCTGATCGTCCTGCGCGACAGCGCCTCGCTGACCATCCCGGTGGCCCTGGCCTCCCTCCAGGGCCTCGACGACACCGACTACGGCGCGATCGTCGCCGGAACCGCGGCCGCCGCGATCCCGATGGCCATCGTATTCCTGGCGCTACAGCGCCAGTTCGTGTCCGGCCTCCTCGCCGGCGCCGTGAAGGAGTAACCGTGCAGACCACCACCGCCCCCGCGGACGACACCGAGGCCGTGACCACCGCGGGGCTGGCGCCCGCGCGCGAGGAGCCGCTGCTCGACGGCGTCTCGATCGCCGTCCTCGCCCATGCCAACGGCGTGAGGCCCGCCTGGTCCCTCGGCCGACCCGCCGACGGACTGCGCGTACTGGAAGTGAGGGCCGACGGCGCCCCCGTCGAGATCCGCTTCTCCGTACCCCTCGGCGACGCCGCCGGATACTGGCATCCCAAGGGCGCCTGGCAGCGCACCCTCCTAGCGGACTGGGAGGGCCGCTCCCGGGTCTCGCTGGTCGACGGACACGCCGCCGGCTGCCTGTACGACCACACCGGCGCCACCCTGCTGACCTTCGCCGCGGCCGACCCGGTCCCGGAGGCGACCCTGCGCTTCGGCGTGTCCGAGGAGAACGACACCCACGTCGTCCACCTCCACCTGCCCGCCTCGCAGCAGCCGCACCGCATCCTGCTCGTGCCCCGCTCGCCGTCCGTGGCCGTGGCCGCGCGGGTACTGCGCGCCTGGTTCGGCGCCGCGATCGCCCCCATGCCGGTGCCCGAGGGGGCCCGCACCCCCGTCTACTCCACCTGGTACGCCTTCAACCAAGAGGTGAGCGCCGCCGCCGTCGAGACCCAGGCCGAACTGGCCGCGGGCCTCGGCTGCGGCGCCCTGATCCTGGACGACGGCTGGCAGGAGCTCGGCCACGGGCGCGGCTACGCGGGCTGCGGGGACTGGCGGCCCGACCTGGCCAAGTTCCCCGACTTCGCCGGGCACGTGGCCCGGGTCCAGGCCCACGGGCTGAGCTACCTGGCCTGGGTGGCCCCCCTGCTGCTCGGTTCCGGGGCCGCCTGCCACGACCGGTGGGCGCACTGCGCGCCGGCCCCCTCCTCCGTGCCCGGCGCGCACGTGCTCGACCCGCGCCGCCCCGAGGTACGCGCCCACATCGTCGACCTCTGCGTTCGGCTGGTCCGGGAGTACGGACTCGACGGACTGAAGCTCGACTTCCTCGACCAGGCCATGGTGTACGCGCACGACGGAGCGGGCGACATCGGGGCGGCCATGGTGGCCCTGCTGACGGACCTGCGCGCGGCCCTCGAAGCCGTACGCCCCGACCTGCTCCTGGAACTGCGCCAGCCCTACACGGGGCCCGGCATGGCCCCCTTCGGCAACATGCTGCGCTCCTTCGACTGCCCGGCGGACGCGACCGCCAACCGGGTCCGCACCCTGGACACCGCACTGCTCGCCGTCGGCGGCGCCGTCCACTCCGACATGCTCCTGTGGTCGTCCGACGCGCCCGTGGCCACGGTGGCGCGGCAGCTGATCGGGGCGCTGCACGCGGTGCCGCAGATCTCCGTACGGCTGGACCGCGTACCGCCGGCCCACCGGGAGGCCATCGGCTTCTGGCTGGGCCAGTGGCGCCTGCACCGGGAGCTGTTGCTCGACGGGGAGGTGGAGCCGGGCCGTCCCGACGAGCTGTACCCGCTGGTCCGGGCGAGTGCCGGGGAGCACTGCCTGATCAGCGTGCACGGCGACCGGGTCGTCCCGCTGGACTTCTCCGCCCACCGGCACTTCCACTTGGTCAACGGCTCGGACCGGGACCGGGTGATGGTGGAGGTGCGCGGCGGTGGCGTCGGCGTCATGGGCGTGGTCCACGGCCCCGACGGCCGTATCATGGACGGTCCGCCGACGTATCTGCCGGAGGGAGCACGCTCGCTGGCGGTGCCGCGCGGCGGTCTGGTATCGCTCACGATCACGGAAGGACCGCGATGAAGGTCGGTATCACCGAGGTCGCAGCTCGCGCGCAGGTCAGCGAGGCGACCGTCAGCCGGGTGATCAACCGACGCCAGGGCGTGTCGAAGAAGACGCGGGACGCGGTCGAACAGGCCATGGCAGAGCTGGGATACGAACGGCAGACGCAGGGCCAACTGGTCGCGGTGATCACCGAGTTCGTCTCCAACCCCTTCTTCGCCGACGTGGCCGAGCGCATCGAGTCGGCACTCGCCCCGCACGGACTGAAGACGGTCCTGTGCCCCGCCTTCCCGGGCGGAGTGCAGGAGCGGGACTTCATCTCCGCTCTCGTCGACAAGGGTGTCGCCGCCGTCGTCTTCCTCTCGGCGTCGAACACCGTCGAGGGGGCCGACACGGAGACGTACGAACTCCTGCGCCAGCGCCGGGTCCCCTACGTCGGCATCAACGGCGAGTTCGCCGACGGGGTGCCCACCCCGGTCTTCTCCACGGACGACGCGCTCGCCGCCGAACTGGCCGTCGACCACCTCTACCGGCTGGGTCACCGCAGGATCGGGATGGCCTCGGGACCGGCGGGCAACCAGCCCGCCGACCGCCGGGTGCGGGGCTTCGTGGAGGCCATGGCCAAGCGCGGCATCGAGGGCCCGGAGCGCTGGGTGGTGCGCCAGTCCTACACGGTGGAGGGCGGCCAGGCCGCCGTCGGCCCGCTGCTGGCGCTGGGCGCCACCGCGATCGTCGCGGCCAGCGACTACATGGCCCTCGGTGCGATCCGCGGCGTCCGCCGCCAGGGCCGCTCGGTGCCCGGCGACGTCTCGGTCGTGGGCTACGACGGTTCGGCCATCACCGAGTTCACGGACCCGCCCCTGACCACGGTGCGGCAGCCGGCCGACAGGCTGGCCCTGGAAGTGGGCCGCAGCGTGCTGGCACTGGTCAGCAACCGGGACGTACCGGCGGGGGAGCTCCTGTTCGACCCCGAACTGGTCATCCGGGCCACCACCGGACCGGCTCCCGAGGAGCCCGGAGCCTGATCCGGGCAGCGGCCCCTACTGCTCCTCGCCCGCGACGAGGAGTTCGCCCACCGCCTCCGCGAGGACGGCGCGGGCCGTTTCCGGCATGCCCGCGTCGGTCACGAACCAGTCGGCCTGGCGCAGCGCCGCGAAACCGCTGAGCCCGACCACTCCCCACTTGCTGTGGTCGGCCACGACGGCGATCCGCCGCGCCGAGGCGACCAGTGCCCGGTTGGTCTGGGCCTCCGTGAGGTTGGGGGTGGTCAGCCCGGCTTCCTCCGTCACCCCGTGCGCCCCGAGGACGAGCAGGTCCACGTGGAGGGAGCCGATCACCAGGTCGGCCAGCGGCCCGACGAGCGCGGCCGAGGGCGTGGGGGAGCCGCCGGTGAGCAGCAGGGTGGGGGCCGCGGGCCCGCCGTCGCGGCCGGCGGCCCGTACCAGGTCGGCCACGGGCAGGGAGTTGGTGACGATCGTGAGCCGCGGGACGCCGAGCAGCCGGGCGGCGACGGCGTGCGCGGTGGTGCCGCCCGAGACCGCGACCACGCTGCCCGGTTCGACCAGGGCCGCGGCCGTCACCGCGATGGCGGCCTTGGCGGCCCCCTCCAGATCGGCCTTCGCGTCGAACCCGGGCTCGTGCCCGCTGGTCCCCGCGATGGCGACGGCCCCGCCGTGCACCTTCTCCACCGAGCCGCTCCGGGCGAGGGCGTCCAGGTCCCGGCGGACCGTCATGTCCGACACGCCGAGCTGTCCGACCAGGTCCGCCACCCGTACCGAGCCGTCGCGCCGGACCGCCTCGAGGATGAACGCGCGCCGCTGGTGGGCCAGCTGCGCAGCGGGTTCGGCCACGGGTCACTCCCGGGTATCAGGGGAATCCGGTCAGAAAGCAGCAACATAGCATGGTTGTAATGTTGGATTCTGGCGGATCTCCATCGTTGTGCTGTTGATTTGTTTTGAAATCTGTTTAGTCTTGGCGGGTGAAGAAGACCCTCTCGAAACTCGCGGACGGCCGCGAACTGATCTACTTCGACCGCGACGAGACCGTCGTGCGCGACGCGCCCGACCTGCGCCCGCTGGACCGCGTGAGCAGTCACCCGGAACTGCGGCGCGACGAGGCGACCGGCGACTGGATCACGATCGCCTCCCACCGACAGGCCCGTACCTACCACCCGCCCGCCGGCGAGTGCCCGCTCTGCCCCTCCCGGGACGGCCGGCTCGGCGAGATCCCCGCCGCCGACTACGAGGTGGCCGTCTTCGAGAACCGCTTCCCCTCCCTCGCCGGCGCCGCCGGACGCTGCGAGGTCGTGTGCTTCACCCCGGAGCACGAAGCCGCGTTCGCCGACCTCACCCCGGCCGCCGCCCGCCTGGTCCTGGACGCGTGGACCGACCGCACCGCGGAGCTCTCCGCCCTCCCGGAGGTCGAGCAGGTGTACTGCTTCGAGAACCGCGGGGCCGAGATCGGGGTGACGCTCGCCCACCCGCACGGCCAGATCTACGCCTTCCCCTTCGTGACCCCGCGCACCGCCAAGATGACGGCCGCCGCGGCCGCCCACCGCGCCGCCACCGGGCGCAACCTCTTCGAGGACCTGCTGTCGGCCGCCCGATCCGCCACGGAGCGGGTGGTGACGGCCGGAGAGCACTGGACCGCCTTCGTCCCCTACGCCGCCCGCTGGCCGTACGAGGTGCACCTCTACCCGCACCGCCGCGTCCCCGACCTGACCTGCCTCACCGAGGCCGAGCGGGCCGAGTTCCCCGGCATCTACCTCGACCTCCTGCGCCGGTTCGACCGTCTGTTTCCCGTGCCGGGGCAGCCGCAGGCGCCCACCCCCACCCCGTACATCTCCGCCTGGCACCAGGCACCCCGCACGCAGGGCACGGAACTGGCCCTGCACTTGGAGCTGTTCACCGTCCGCCGCTCGGCCGACAAGCTCAAGTTCCTCGCCGGGACGGAATCCGGGACGGAAGCCTTCATCAACGACGTGGCCCCCGAGACGGCCGCGCGGCGACTTCGGGAGGCCCTGTCGTGAACCGGACGGCTCAGTGGGACGACAGCCGGGCCGGCCGGGCCGCGGACGACTTCCGGCGGCTCTTCGGCGGCGACCCGGACGGCGTCTGGGCGGCGCCGGGCCGGGTCAACCTGATCGGTGAACACACCGACTACAACGACGGGTTCGCCCTCCCGATCGCCCTCCCGCAGACCACCCTGCTCGCCGCCCGCCGCCGCACTGACGGGCGGCTGCGGCTGCACAGCGCGCAGGGGGACGGCCGGATCACCGACCTGGCGGTCGACGGGCTGAGCCCCGGAGTCGTGACGGGCTGGACCGCCTACCCGGCCGGCGTGGTCTGGGCACTCGCCGAGGCGGGACACGAGGTCGGGGGCGCGGACCTCCACTTCGACAGCACGGTACCGACGGGCGCCGGGCTCTCCTCCTCCGCCGCCCTGGAGTGCGCGGTCGCCGTCGCGTTCGACGAGCTGTACCAACTCGGTCTGAGCGGGCCGCAATCGGCACGGATCGCCCAGCGCGCGGAGAACGGCTTCGCCGGCGTCCCCTGCGGGATCATGGACCAGATGGCCTCCGTCTGCTGCACCGCCGAGGCCGCCCTCCACCTCGACGCCCGTACCCCCGAGAGCCACCAGCAGGTGCCCTTCGACCTGCGGGGGCAGGGGCTGCGGCTGCTGGTGATCGACACCCGGGTCACCCACGACCTCGGCGACGGGGCGTACGCCTCCCTGCGCGCGGGCTGTGAACGCGCGGCCGCCCTGCTCGGCCTGCCCGCCCTGCGCGACCTGCCGACCGGTGAACTCGACCGGGCCCTCGGCGCCTTGCCGGCGGAGCTCGCCCCGCTGGTCCGCCACGTGGTGACGGAGAACGCCCGGGTCGTCGAAGCCGTTTCCCGGCTGCGGGAGGGCGAGGTCGGCGCGCTCGGCCCGATCCTCACCGCCGGCCACGCCTCGCTGCGCGACGACTACCGGGTCTCCTGCCCGGAGACCGACCTCGTCGTGAGCGCGGCGCTGGGCGCCGGGGCACTCGGCGCCCGGATGACCGGAGGCGGCTTCGGCGGCTCCGTCATCGCGCTGGTGGAGGCCGGCCGGGAGGGCCCGGTCGGCGAGGCCGTCACGGACGACTTCGAGGCCGCCGGCTACCGGCCCCCGCGCATCCTGGAGGTCACGCCCGCCGCGGGCGCCCGCCGGCTCGCGCCGACGACCGGGACGCCGTAGCGCGACCGGGGCGGACGCTGGTCCTGCCGCCGCAGTGGTGCCCGGCCCGGCCCCACCGTGACGGCAGGACCCAAGGCTGCGGGCACGGTGGCGCGACGCCCCCGTGCCCGCGGCCTTCGGTCCCTCGCCTCAGCCCTTCGGCTCGGCGGTGCGGCGCAGATGCGGCAGCCGGGCCAAGGGCGCGTCGAACCATACGGTCGCCGGGCCCTCGTACGACCGGCCGTCGTCAGCCAGCCACGTGCCCGGCGGGACGAGGACCTCCCGCCCGCCGCAACCCTTGGTCACGACCGGGGCCACCATCAGGGAGTCGCCCAGCATGAACTGGTCCGTGACCTCCGCGTAGCCCTGGTGGGGGAAGGCCCATTCCAGGGGGCGCTGGATCGGCTCGCCCGTGGCCGCGGCGTGCTCGGCGAGGGCGAGGATCTCCGGGGCGAGCCCGGTGTGCAGGCGGGTGGCCGCGCGGACGAAGGCGAGGTTGTCGGGGGAGAGCACGCGCCACGGCGCCATGGAGAACTGCATCATGGGGAACAGTGCGGCGATCTGCGCGTAGCGGACGAAGAGTTCCTCGTCGAAGCCCTCGCCGCCCTCGCCCGGGACGAAGCGGAACTCGCCGCCGCCGATCATGTCGGGGCAGGTGAAGGCATGGCCGGTCAGGGCCTGCGCCAGGGCGTTCGGGATCAGGCTGTCGAGTCCGAAGCGCCCCTCCCACAGGTGGTACTTGTCCTGCTGGCGCTGGGCGAGGGGCAGGCCCGCCGCCCTCCACGCGTCCCGGAACTCGTTGAGCGGCCAGTCGACGCCGAAACGGTTCCACGCGTGGGTGTAGGCCTCCGGGTCCGCGCACCCGAGCGCGCGCCACCAGGGCGCGTCGCCCCCGTCGAACTTGAACCCGTCGATGCCGATCTCGTCCCGCAGCACCTCCAGACGTCCGGTGAGCCAATCCCGCGCACGGGGGTCGAGCAGGTCGAGGCCGGCACTCCAGCCGTTCCACCACGAGGCGACCTTGGCGCGCCCGTCCGCGCCGGGACCGGTGTCGCGGACCAGCAGGCCCTGGTCGCCCAACTGCCGCGCGGTGGGGGAGTCGGGGGTCACGTAGGGCACGAGCCACAGCATCACCTTGAAGCCGAGCCGGTGGAGCCGGGCGACCATGTCCGCCGGGTCGGGGAAGCGGCCGGGATGGAAGGTCCAGTCGCCGTAGTCGTTGCTCCACCGGTCGTCGATCATCAGCACGCCGGGCGGGAAGCCCTCCGCCAACAGCCGCTCCGCGTAGGCCAGTACCTTGGCCTGCGTCGGCTCGAACACCGTCTCGATCCAGAGGTTGTACTGCGGTGCGCCGAAGAGCATCGGGTCCGGCATCGTGCCGGACGGCGGATAGTGGCGGGTGAGCGCGTGCCGGTAGGCGCCGCGCAGATCGCCGTGTCCCTCGCCGAACTCGATGACCGCGTCGGGTTCGTGCGTGTGCGCGCTCAACCGGCCGTCGCGGATCGTGAAGGTGAAGGTCCGCTCGCTGTGGACCCAGCGGCCCCTGTCGGAGAGCAGGAGCGGCATGCCCTGGTTGGCCAGCACGTCGCGCAGGTCGAAGGTGTAGCCGTCGGGGTACGGCATGTGCCGCCCCTCGGCGACCGCCCCGCCCCACCAGTGCTCCCCGTCGAGGAGGGGGAGTTCGAGTGTCGTCATACGTGATCGGTCTTTCCTCGTGGGCGGGCGCCGGATCCCGGGACCCGACGCCCGCCGTCGAACGAACGGATGCTGCGTACTACTTGACGGTGAAGCCCTGTTCCCTGCCGTAGACCTTCAGCCGGTCCTGCCAGGTGACCAGAGCGGCGGGCAGGTTCCCGCCGGGCTGCAGCGCCTGGCCGACGGAGTCCTTGAAGACGGCGTTCGCGTACACCTGGAAGGGCAGGTACTGCCAGCCGGGCCGCACGGCCTTCGACATGTCGGCGAAGACCTCGTTCGGCTTGGCGCCGGGGAAGAACGGCACTTCGGCGCTGCGGAAGCCGGGGTCGTCGAGCAGCACCTTGGTCGCGGGGAACAGGCCGACCTCGGAGTTGAGCGACTTGACGGCCTCAGGGTCGGAGCTGAGCCACTGGGCGAAGGCCACCGAGGCCTCCTTGTTCTTCGCCTGCGTGGTGACCGCGACGGACGAGCCGCCGTTCTCCGCGCTGACGCCGCCCGGCATGGGGGCGACCGACCACTGGCCCTTGCTCTGCGGGATGTTCTGCTCCAGTACCGCGGGCGCCCAGGCGCCGGCCAGCCAGGTCGCGTACCTCCCGGAGGCCATGGACTTCCACCACTCGTCGTTCCAGCTCGCGGTGGAGTCGACCAGCTTGTCCTCGATCAGGGGGCCCCAGGTGTCGGCGTAGGCCTTGGCGCCCTTGTCGTCCTTCAGGTCGACGGTGACGTCGGTGGTGCCGTTGACGGTGTACGGCTTGCCGCCGAAGTCCCAGATCAGGCTGTTGGAGGTGCCCGCGTCTCCGGGATCGACGTAGGTGATGCGGACGTTCGGGTCGGCGTCACCGATCTTCTTGGCCAGCGCGCCGTACTCCTCCCACGTGGTCGGCGGTGTCGCGCCGAACCTGTCGAGGATGTCCTTGCGGTAGAACATCGCCATCGGCCCGCTGTCCTGGGGTATGCCGTAGATCCCGCCCGCGATGCTCACCTGGGACCAGGCCGACGGGGCGAACCGGTCCTCGAGCCCCGCCGCGCCGTAGTCGGCGAGGTTGACGAGCGACTTGGTCATCGCGAACTGGGGGAGCGCGAAGTACTCGACCTGCGCGACGTCGGGGGCGCCCTCGCCGGCCTTGAGGGTGGTGGTCAGCTTGGTGTACTGGTCCTTGGAGCGGCCCGCGTTGACGACGTTGACCTTGACCTTCGGGTACTTCTTCTCGAACCGGGCGACCGTCTTGTCGATGTTCGGGACCCAGGTCCAGAAGGTGATCTCGGCGGGCTTGTCGAGTGCGGCCAGCACGGCGGCGGGGTCGGCCTTCTTGCCGGCGTCGGAGCCGCCCGATCCGCCGCCGCACGCGGTGAGGGACAGGGAGAGGGTCAGGGCGGTGGCCGCGGTGAGCGTGCGGGCGAGAGCCGGCAGCCGCAGGGACCTGCTCATGTCGGATCCTTTCGGTGGGGAGTGGAGAGGGGTGGGTGGGCCCTACTGCTTGACGCCGCCGGCGGCCAGTCCCGACTGCCAGAACCGCTGGAGGAAGAGGAACGCGACGATCAGCGGGACGATCGCCAGCAGGCTGCCGGTGATCACCAGGGGGAGGATCGGTATCGCGCCCGCGCCGGCGCCGCCCTGTGCGAGCGAGTCCCACTGGCGCAGCCCCACCGTGAGGGGGAACAGCTCCGGGTCGTTGAGCACGATCAGCGGCAGGAAGTAGTTGTTCCAGGTCGAGACGAGGGTGAACAGCAGCACCGTGACGAAGCCGGGGGCCAGCAGGCGCAGCGAGATGGTGAGGAAGATCCGCAATTCACCGGCGCCGTCGAGGCGCGCGGCCTCCAGCATCGCGTCCGCGACGGCCTCGGTCGCGTACACCCGCATCAGGTACAGCCCGAAGGGACTGGCGAGGGAGGGCAGGAGGACCGCCCACGGTGTGTTGACGATGCCCATGTCGCTGAACAGCAAGTACGTCGGGACCGCGAGCGCGGACGCCGGGATCGAGATCGCCCCGATGACCAGGGCGGACAGCACCCGCCGGCCCGCGAACTCGAACTTGGCCAGGGCGTACCCGCCCATGGTCGCGATGACCGAGGCTCCGCCCGCGCCGACCACCGAGTAGAGCACGGTGTTGCCGAACCAGCGCAGGTAGATCCCGTCGTCGTAGGTGAAGACGTCCCGGATGTTGTCGAAGAGATGGAAGCCGTCACCGAACCACAGGCCGGGCGAGTCGAAGAGGGTCTGGTTGGACTTCGTCGCGCTGATGGCGAGCCAGAGCAAGGGGATCAGCGTGTACGCGAGCATCAGGCCCATCGCCACGGTCAAGGCGGTGGATCCGCCCCGGCGGCGCCGGTTGACGTGCCGGGGCGCGGCGGAGGTCACAGGAGGTTCTCCCTTCGGGCGGTGGCGCGTTGGACCGCGTACGCGACGACCACGGTCACCAGGCCGAGCAACACCGCGACGGCGGCCGAGTAGTTGAACTGGCGCCCTTCGAAGGCGAGGCTGTAGGCGTACATGTTGGGCGTGTAGTTCGTGGAGACGACGGCGGGCGCCAGCGACTGCAGCACGCTCGGCTCGTTGAAGAGCTGGAAGCTGCCGATCACCGAGAACGTCGTGGCCATCAGCAGTGCGGGGCGCAGGGCCGGCAGTTTGATGCTGAACGCCTTGCGGAAGGCTCCGGCGCCGTCGACCTCGGCCGCTTCGTACAGCTCCTCGGGGATGGAGCGCAGGGCGGCGTAGAAGATCAGCATGTTGTAGCCGACGTACGACCACGTGACGATGTTGCCGATCGAGGCGAGCATCCAGCCCCCGGAGAGCAAGTCGGGCAGTTCCGTGTGCAGGAGGTCGCCGATCTCTCCGGCCAGGCCGAAGCGGTCGCCGTACAGGTAGCCCCACATGAGGGCCGCGACCACACCCGGGACGGCGTAGGGCACGAAGATGCCGATCCTGAACAGCCCCGGCGCGCGGAGCCGTCCGCTGTCGATCGCGAGGGCGGCCGCCAGCGCCAGGCCGAGCATGAGCGGTACCTGGATCGCGAAGAAGAGCGCGACGCGGCCGAGTCCGGCATGGAACAGGTTGTCCTTGAATGCCTTGGTGTAGTTGTCCAGCCCGGTGAAGACCATCCCGCCGACCATGCGCTCCTGGTAGAGGCTCAGGTTCACCGAGTACACCAGCGGGGCGACGACCCCGACGACGAAGACGCAGAGGAACGGCAGGAAGAAGGCGTGGGCGGTGAGGTTGCGCCGAACAGCGCCGCGCTTCACCGCGGTGCCCGGCGGTGGCGGCTGACGTCTCCGTCGCCGACCGGGGCTTGGTCGACTCTCACGGGTAGGACCTCCGATGCATGTTAGCGCCAACACGGTGGCGCGGTTCGGAAGTGTGTCGACAGGTCTGAGTGAGTGTCAATAGTTTTGGCCAAGGGAACTGTCGTGGCAGCAAATCCCGTGCATACAGCGGCTTTCAGCGACCGGACGCGCGATCGGCCGTCAGGCGGCCCACCGGATCGACCTCGGGCTATCTGTTGACCAACACGGCATGTTCGCGCAAACATGATGGCGGTCGGTAGGATGCCGGGCATCACCGTGCGAGAGGAGCTGCACCATGGCGAAGGACGGGCAGCGGCCCCGCAAGCCCCGCACCCCGGCAGCGGACCGTCCCCGGCCCGCGTCGATGGCGGACGTCGCGGCCATGGCGGGGGTCTCGGCGCAGACCGTCTCCCGTGTCGTCAACGCGACCGCCCGCGTCGACGACGCGACCCGCGACAAGGTCGTCCGGGCCGTGCGCATGCTCGGGTACCGGCCCAACACCGCCGCCCGTGCGCTGGCCACCGGCAAGTTCCGGATGATCGGCGTCATCACCTTCGACCTCAAGGCGCACGGGAACGCGCGCACCCTGGAGTCGATCGTCTCCGCGGTGCAGTCCACCGAGTACTCCGTCAACGTCGTCGTCCCGCAGGCACAGACCCAGGAGGCGGTGCTGGAAGCCTTCCGCAAGCTGAGCGGTCACGCGGTCGACGGAGTCATCGTCAACGAGGCACAGATCCTGAGCGGCTCGCTGCTGCTCCCGCTGGCGCTCCCGGTCGTGGTCGTCGACGGCGGTGACGACCACCGCTATCCCGGCGTCCACACCGACCACGCGGTCGGCGCGGAGATCGCCGTACGACACCTGCTGGAGCTCGGACACACCACGGTGTGGCACCTGGCCGGCCCGCAGGACTCCCACCCCGCACGACGCCGCGCCGAGGCGTGGCAGCGCGTGCTCCGGGCGGCGGGGGCTCCGGTGCCTCCGGCCGTCCACGGCGACTGGAGCGCCGAGAGCGGCTACCTGGCCGGCCGGGAGCTCGCCGGCCGTCCCGAGGTCACCGCGGTGTTCGCCGCCAACGACCAGATGGCGCTCGGCGCCGTCCGGGCGCTGTGCGAAGCGGGGCGTTCGGTGCCGGAGGAGGTCAGCGTGGTCGGGTTCGACAACATCCCCGAATCCGGCTTCTTCCTCCCGCCCCTGACCACGGTGGACCAGGACCTCTCACGCGTCGGCGCGGCGTGTGTCGACCGGCTCCTGAGCCAGATCGACGGGGTTCCGTCGTCCTACTCGTCCATCGTCTCGGTCGAGCCGACCCTGGTGCGGCGCGGCAGCACGGCGCCGCCGCGGCTTTAGCCCGACCGAACCCGACCGACCCCGACCGACCTCGACTGACCCCGGCTGATCGCGGCCCCGCACAGGCGGCCGGCCGACCCGCGCGCGGCCGCGGTTGCCGGCGCGCACACGGCCACCGGTACGCGCACACGAGACGCGACACGTCCTGAAGTACCTGAAGGGGCACAGAAGATGAACTCTCCTGCACAAGACCGTGCTCGAACCCTCGGCACGCGACTGGGCGGCCTGGGATTCGGCGGCGACTACAACCCCGAACAGTGGGACGACGCCACCCGCGCGGAAGACCTGCGCCTGATGAACGAGGCGGGCGTCAACCTCGTCAACCTGGCCATATTCGCCTGGGCGCGCGTCGAACCCTCACGCGACGCCTACGACTTCGGCTACTTCGACACCGTCATGGACGATCTGGCCGCCCACGGCATCACCGCCGACCTGGCCACCATGACCGCTTCGCCACCCCCGTGGCTCGCCGTGGAGCACCCCGAGATCCTGCCGGTCACCGCCTCCGGAGGGCTTCTCTCCCCAGGGGGCCGCCAGCACTTCTGCCCTTCCAGCCCGGTCTTCCGCGACCGGGCCGTCCGCCTCGTCGAGGCCGTCGCCACGCACTACCGCGATCACCCGGCCCTGGGCCTGTGGCACGTCGGCAACGAGTACGGGATCCACGTCGCCGAATGCTTCTGCGACATCTCCGCCGCCGACTTCCGGAACTGGCTCAGGGTCCGGTACGGCGACGTCGACGCACTCAACGAAGCCTGGTCCACCGACTTCTGGTCGCAGCGCTACGCCTCCTTCGACCAGGTCCTGCCCCCGCGCACCGCACCCACCTACCCCAACCCCTCCCAGCAGCTCGACTTCAAGCGCTTCAGCAGCGACGCGCTGCGCACGTGCTTCACCCTCGAACGCGACGTGCTGCGCCGCATCACACCCCACACCCCGGTGACCACCAACTTCCTCGCCGGGCACAAAGCGGTCGACGTCCACTCCTGGGCGCCCGAGATGGACGTACTCGCCCTCGACAGCTACCCGGACCCGCACTGGGACGCGGCGCACATCGGCGCGGCCCTGTCGTACGACCTCCTGCGCGGTGCGGCGGGAGGCAAGCCCTGGCTGCTGACCGAGCAGGCTCCGTCCGCCGTCAACTGGCGCGGCCGCAACGGGGGGAAGAGCCCGGGCCGGATGCGCCTGTGGAGCTGGCAGGCCGTCGCGCAGGGCGCGGACGCCGTCATGTACTTCCAGTGGCGCCAGTCCCGCGGCGGCGCGGAGAAGTTCCACTCCGGCATGGTCCCGCACGCGGGTGCCGGGACCCGCGTGCACGCCGAGGTGCGCGAGCTGGGCCGCGAACTGGCCCTGGTGCCCGAGCTCACCGGCACGCGCATCCGCAACGAGGTCGCGGTCCTGTTCGACTGGGCCAACTGGTGGGCGCTCGAGCTCGATTCGCACCCCTCGCAAGGGGTGCGCTGCATCGACCGGGTCATCGACCACTACTCCCCGCTCTTCGAGGCGGGCGTCGGCGTCGATGTCGTCCATCCCTCCGCCGACCTCTCCCCGTACAAGCTGCTCGTGCTGCCCAGCCACTACCTGCTGTCGGCCGAGGACTCCGCCCGGATCGGCGCGTTCGTGGCGGACGGAGGCTCCCTCCTCGCCTCGTTCTTCACCGGGATCGTCGACGAGCACGACCGCGTGCACACGGGCGGCTATCCCGCCGCGCTGAGCGACGTACTGGGTGTACGGGTCGAGGAGTTCTGGCCGGCCGCCGAGGGCGAGGCCGTCGCGCTGCGCGCCCCGCGGGCCGACGCACCGGCTCCCGCGCCGGCGTCGCTGTGGCGCGAGGACGTGAAGCTCACCGGCGCCCGCCCCGAACTGCTCTTCGCCGGACCCGACTGGGACGACGACCGCCCCGCGGCCACGGTCCACACCCACGGCAGGGGGACCGCCCGTTACGTCGCGACCCGCCCCGATCCCGCGACGATGCGCGCCATCGTCGACCGCGCGCTCGCCGACGCGGGGGTCGCCCCGGTGCTGCCCGGCCTGCCCGCCGGCGTCCAGGCGACGGTCCGCCGCGGAGAGGGCCACGACGTCCTCTTCCTGCTCAACCACACCGAGGACACGCACGAGGTGGCGCTGCCGGCCGGCCGCCGCGACCTCCTCGACGCCGCGAGGCCCCTCGTCCGCCGCGTGAGCCTCGCCCCGCGGGGCGTCGCCGTCCTCGGCGGCGGCAGCCGCTTGGACGACCGCACCGCCACATGACCGCACCGCCGCACCGCGCACGACCGCACCGCCGTACGACCGCACCATCGAACAGCGTCCCACCACGCACGTCCACCCCCAGGCCCCCCGGAGGACACAGTGAGAAGACACCTACTACCCGCGGCACTCGCCGCGGCGCTCCTGCTCGGGACGCTCGGCGCCTCCACGGCCGTCGCGTCCACGACCACGACGACCGCGACCGCGGTGACAGCCGGCACGCCGGACGTCCTGTCCGAGTCCTGGCGTCCGCCCCTCAGTACGCGCGGCCGCTACGTCGTCGACGCCGACGGCAACCGCTTCAAGCTCAAGTCCGCGAACTGGCACGGAGCGCAGGGGTCCTGGAGCGGGTCGGGTGACATCAACGACCCGGCCGCCCACCACGACGGCGAGAAGGCCGACCAGATGCCGCTCGGCCTGGACCGCGCGCCGATCCCGCGCATCCTCGCCGGTTTCCACGACCTGGGCATCAACAGCATCCGGCTGCCGTTCTCGAACGAGATGCTGCACGACCAGCGCCCGGTCTCCGACGCCTCGGTCGCCGCCAATCCGGAACTGCGGGGCAAGACGCCCCTCCAGGTCTTCGACGCCGTCATCGCAGCCAGTACGGCCGAGGGCTTCGCGGTGATCCTCAACAACCACACCAACACCTCGCGCTTCTGTTGCGGCCTGGACGGCAACGAGCGCTGGAACACCAGCCAGTCGACCGCGCAGTGGGAGAACGACTGGATCGGCCTCGCCCGCCGCTACAAGGACAACAAGCGCGTCGTCGGCGCCGACCTCTACAACGAGGTCCGCCGCACCATCACCGACGACGCCAACTGGAACTGGGGCAACGACCACGACTGGTGGGCCGCCTCCCAGCGCCTCGGTGACCGCCTCCTCACCGAGGTCAGCCCCGACCTGCTGGTGGTCGTCGAGGGCATCAACTGGCAGGGCATACCCGCGGACGGGCTGCCCCACGGCCGCCCCACGCTCGAACCGGTACGCACCCTCTCGCACACCCTCGTCGCCTCGAACAAGCTCGTGTACGCGGCGCACTTCTACGGCTACACCGGGCCGAACCACACCGGCGCGACCGGCATGGGCGAGACCCACGACCCCCGTTACCAGGAGCTCTCCCGCGAGGACCTGTTCGCGACGCTTCAGCGCCAGGCGTTCTACGTCACGGCCGAAACCGGCCGTCACTTCACCGCGCCGCTGTGGATCAGCGAGTTCGGCATCGGCAGCGACGAGACCAACCCCCAGGCCCGCGCCTGGTTCGGCAATTTCGTGGACTACCTGGTCGCCAACGACACCGACTTCGCCTACTGGCCGCTGGTCGGATGGACCGGGCACGGCAGCTGGTCGATCCTGAACTTCGACGCCGCCGGACGCCGTTCGGGCATCCTGGACGGCGGCGACTGGCGCGCCGCCCCCTGGAACCGGCTCGTCACCGCGCCGCAGAAGACCGGTCAGGTCGCGGTCACCGACACCTGGGACATGCTCAACCTCGACCACGCCGACGCCGTCCAGTCGACGCGCGTACGGGCGCTCGGGGACTGGGACTCCGGCGCCCGCAAGGGGGCGTGCCCCGACGGGCAGCGGCTCGTCGGCCTGTCGCACCGTGACGGGCGCGGGCTGTGCACCGACGCCGGGGCGGCCGGTCTGGCGGCCGCCGGCCCGGCGCCGACCGTGGTGAGCGACGAGCGCTACGTACAGCAGGGCGACTGGGCGGGCGGCTACACCAAGTACCAGTGCGGGCCCAACCAGTTCATGACCGGCTACAGCGTGCGGGGCCAGGCGGTCTCCGCGGTCCTGTGCGCCCAGGCGGCCAGGACGCTCGCCACCAACGGCCGTACCGTCTGGTTCGACCGGGGTGACAACCGGCCGGCCGCGGGTCCGGGCGGAGAGTTCGCGCAGGGCAACTTCAAGGGGCAGTGCGCGAGCGACGAGTACGCCGCGGGTGTCGCCTTCACCGGAGCGTGGTCCAAGGGCAAGACGCCAGCCGCGCTGCTCTGCCGCAAGCTGTGACACCCCCCGCCCTGCGGTGAGTGCCCGGACCGGCCGCCCCCGCCTCCCCCCGCGTGCGGGGGGAGGCGGGGCGGCCGGTCCGGGCCGTGCGGAGCAAGGGCACCGAGCCGGCTCCGACGGCCGGGACGACGCCGTGGACGCGGTGGACGCCTCGTACGGGAGGGGACCGCGACACCGTCACCGGATGCGAGCAGACCGTGACCGCCCCCGGGAGGCCGGTCGAGAGGCGGTGTCGCGCCCGGCGGCAGACGATGGTTCCGTGGAGACGTGGTTCCCGGCGCGTCCCGCCCGGCGACTCGGAGCGTCACGGCGGCCGCCGGAACCCAGGGCGAGGCCGCCGCGGCGATGGGCACAGGTGCCAGATGAGTGAGCACATCCCGGTCGACGAGCTGATCAGCGGCGCCGCGCAGGCCGCCGGCGGATGGCTGGGCGTACTGCCCGTAGCGCTGGTGGCCACCAGCGCCGACGGGACGGTCGTGCGATGGAACCAGGTCGCGCAGGAACTGCTGGGCTACGCCCCTCAGCACATGGTGGGCCGCAACATCGCGGACCTGCTCCACCCGGGATCCGATCGCAGCCTGGGCCGGTCCCTGTGGGAGGCCGCGGCCGCCGGGCGGGGCGTGATGGGCACCGTGACCGTTTGGCACCGCGACGGGCACCCGCTTGAGGTGGAGATCTGGGCCTCGCCGGTGTCCGACCGCCTGCACGGTGCGGCAACGGTGCTGGTCTTCGTCGCCGACGCCCACGCGGCACGGCGCATCCGGGGCTCGTCGGCGGTGTGGGACGGTCTGTTCGCCCGCTCCCCGGTCGGCATCGCCGTCCTCGACACACAGCTGCGTTTCCTGCAGGTCAACGCCGCGCTCGAAGCCATGAACGGCCTCCCGGAGTCGGCGCACGTCGGACGCCGCCTGGCCGAGATCCTCCCGGAGGTGAACGCCCGCGAGATGGAGGAGGCGATGCTGGAAGTCCTGGAGACCGGGCGGCCGCTCCTGGACCGCCGCCGCGTCGGACGGACGCCCGCCGAACCGGACCACGACCGGGTGTGGTCCTGCTCCTACGTACGGGTCGAGGATCCCGCCCACATGGCGATCGGTGTCATCGCCTCGCTCGTCGACATCACCGACCAGCAGCGCGACCACGTGGAAGCCGAGGCGGGACGGCGCAGGCTCGCCTTGCTCAGCGAGGCCAGCATGCGCGTCGGCTCCAGCCTGGAACTGGAGCGCACCGCGCAGGAACTCGCCGATCTCGCCGTGCCGCGCCTGGCCGACGCCGTCACCGTGGACGTCCTGGACGCGCTCGCGCGCGGCGACGAGCCCGGCATGGGGCTGACCGGCGGGGCCGCCCTGCGCCGCCTCGGCAAGGCCCCCCTGTCCGGATCCAAGGTCACCGACATCCTCGCCCCCCTCGGCAGGACCCTGCTCTTCCCCGCGACCGCCCCCTACACGCAGGCCCTCGCGGCCCGGCAGAGCTTCCTGGTCACCCGGCTCGACGAGCAGGCCGTCGCCTCCGCCGCCCGGCACACGGCCAAGCCCGCGCAGCTGGTCGCCGTGGGGGTGCACTCGTTCATCATGGCGCCCCTGGTGGCCCGGGAAACGGTGCTCGGCGTCGCCACCTTCTACCGCAGCCGTCGGATCGGGGCCTTCGGATCCGAAGACGTCACCCTCGCCGGAGAACTCGCCGCCCGCGCCGCGCTCAGCATCGACAACGCACGGCTCTACCACCGGGAGCACGAGACCGCCGTCATCCTCCAGCGCAGCATGCTCCCCCAGCACATCAGCCCGCCCCCGGGCTTCGAGGTCGGCCACCGCTACCTCCCCGCGAGCGACGTCAACGAGGTCGGCGGCGACTGGTACGACGTCCTGCCCCTGGCCGGCGGCAAGGCGGCCCTGCTCATCGGCGACGTCATGGGGCACGGCATCGCCGCGGCGGCGGTCATGGGCCGGCTGTCCGCCTCCGTACGGGCCCTCGCCCGCCTGGACCTCTCGCCCGTCGGGGTGCTGCACCAGCTGGAAGCCGTCCTCGGTGATCTCGCCGAGCCGATGCTGGCCACCTTCCTGTACATCGTCTGCGACCCGTCCACCGGTCAGTGCACCGTCACCCGGGCCGGACACCCGCCCCCCGCGCTCGTGCTCCCCGACGGCACGGTCAGCCTCGTGGAGACCCCGCCCGGCGTCCCGCTGGGGGTCGGGGGCGTCGCCTTCACTCCCACCGAGTTCACGGTGCCTCCCGGCAGCCTCCTCGTGCTCTACACCGACGGACTGATCGAAGCCCGCGGGGCCGACCTCGACGAGCGGCTGGCCGAACTGACGCTGAGGCTCGCGGATCCGCAGCGCCAGCTCGACCACCTGTGCGACTCGCTGATCACCCACCTCGTCCCGGCGGCGGCCGACGACGACGTCGCCCTCCTCGTGGCCCGCATCGGCAACTGACCGGCAACCGAGCGGAGTTGCCCAAACTCCCGGCGGAAAGCCTTCGACTCTTCCCGCATCTTGACGGCGGTGGGTGGCGTCGGCAGAGTGGGAGCGCTCCCACTGGGTCAAAGCTCGTGCGCATCGTATGGGAGCGCTCCCACTCATGGGGAGCTTGTGCGCGCCCATCCCCGTCTCCCCGAGCCACGAGGAGAACCATCCGCATGTCTGTACACCCCCCACCCAGACCACCCGGACGACGCAGGCTGCTGACCGCGTCGGCCGCGGCCTTCTCCCTCTTCCTTCCCCTCGGCCTCACGGCCGTCGGCGCCACCACCGCCGCGGCCGCCGCGGTGCAGTGCAGCGTCGACTACAAGGCCAATGACTGGGGTTCGGGCTTCACCGCCGAGCTCACCCTCACCAACCGGTCCGCCACCCCGCTCGACGGCTGGACCCTGACCTACGGCTACTCGGGCAACCAGCAGCTCACCAACGGCTGGAACGGCACCTGGTCCCAGTCCGGCAAGACCGTCAGCGTCGCGGCCGCGGCCTGGAACAAGACCGTCGCCGCGGGCGCCGCCGTCACCGCCGGCGCCCAGTTCTCCTACAGCGGGACCAACGCCGCCCCCACCTCCTTCGCCGTCAACGGCACCTCGTGCACCGGAGCCCACCAGCCCCCGGTCGCCGTCCTGACCAGCCCCGCCGCGGGCGCCGTCTACACCGCCGGCGACCCCGTCCCGCTCGCCGCAACCGCCGCGGCGGCCGACGGCGCCACCGTCGGCAAGGTCGAGTTCTACAGCGGCACCACGCTCCTGGGTGCGGACACCACGGCGCCTTTCGCCCTCTCCGCCACCGCCCTCGCCGCCGGTTCGCACTCCCTCTACGCCAAGGCCTACGACAGCCTCGGCGCCTCCGCCGAGTCGGCGCCCGTCGGCATCACCGTGGCGGCCGGCCCCGCGCTCGTCGCCGCGCCCGCGCAGCTCTCCGTACGCCGCGGGGAGACGGGCACCTTCGATCTGAAGCTCTCCAAGCAGCCGGCCGCGAACGTCACGGTGAGCGTCGCCCGCACCTCGGGGAACACCGACCTCGCCGCGACGCCCGCCACGCTCACCTTCACCCCGGCGAACTGGAGCACGGCCCAGAAGGTGACGGTCGCCGCCGGGACCACCGGCAGCGGCTCCGCCGTCTTCACCGCGACCGCGCCCGGCCATGCGAAGGTCGAGGTCGGCGCGACCCAACTCGCCGCCGGCTCCACCTACGACGCCCGCTTCCTCGACCTCCACGGGAAGATCACCAACCCGGCCAACGGCTACTTCTCGCCCGAGGGCATCCCGTACCACTCCGTCGAGACGCTGATCGTCGAGGCCCCTGACCACGGGCACGAGACGACCTCGGAGGCGTACAGCTATCTGATCTGGCTCCAGGCGATGTACGGGAAGATCACCGGGGACTGGACCAAGTTCAACGGTGCGTGGGACACCATGGAGAAGTTCATGATCCCCACCCATGCCGACCAGGCCACGACCGGCTCCTACAACGCCTCCAAGCCCGCCACCTACGCCCCCGAGCACGACCTTCCCTCGCAGTACCCCGCCAAGCTCGACGGGACGGTCACCGCCGGCGTGGACCCGATCGCCGGCGAACTGAAGAGCGCGTACGGCACGGACGACATCTACGGCATGCACTGGCTCCAGGACGTCGACAACGTCTACGGCTTCGGCAACGAGCCCGGCAAGTGCTCCGCCGGACCGGCCGCGACCGGACCCTCGTACATCAACACCTTCCAGCGCGGACCCCAGGAGTCGGTCTGGGAGACCGTTCCGCACCCCACCTGCGACAAGTTCGCCTTCGGCGGCAAGAACGGCTACCTCGACCTCTTCACGGGTGACTCCTCCTACGCCAAGCAGTGGAAGTTCACCAACGCCCCGGACGCCGACGCGCGTGCCGTCCAGGCCGCCTACTGGGCCGACGTCTGGGCCAAGGAGCAGGGCAAGGGAACCCAGGTCACCGCGACCGTCTCCAAGGCGGCCAAGATGGGTGACTACCTGCGGTACTCCATGTTCGACAAGTACTTCAAGAAGGCCGGGAACTGCGTCGGCCCGACCGCCTGCCCCGCCGGCACCGGCAAGGACAGCGCGCACTACCTGATGTCCTGGTACTACGCCTGGGGCGGCGCCGCCGACACCTCGGCCGGCTGGTCCTGGCGCATCGGCTCCAGCCACGCCCACGGCGGCTACCAGAACCCGCTCGCCGCCTACGCGCTCAGCGAGTACGCCCCGCTGAAGCCCCAGTCATCGACCGGCGCCACGGACTGGGCGACCAGCCTCGACCGGCAGCTGGAGTTCTACCGCTGGCTCCAGTCCGACGAGGGCGCCATCGCGGGCGGAGCCACCAACAGCTGGCAGGGGCGCTACGCACAGCCCCCCGCCGGGACCCCCACCTTCCACGGACTCTTCTACGACGAGAAGCCCGTCTACCACGACCCGGCGTCCAACCAGTGGTTCGGCTTCCAGGCCTGGTCCATGGAGCGGGTCGCCGAGTACTACCGGCAGTCGGGCGACGCGGCCGCCAAGGCCGTGCTCGACAAGTGGGTCGGCTGGGCCCTGTCGAAGACCACCATCAACCCCGACGGCACCTACCGCGTCCCCTCCACCCTCCAGTGGTCGGGCGCACCCGACACCTGGAACGCGTCCGCTCCCGGCGCCAACGCGGGCCTGCACGTCACCGTCGCCGACTACACCGACGACGTGGGCGTGGCCGCGGCCTACGCCAAGACCCTGACCTACTACGCGGCGAAGTCCGGGCACGCCGAGGCCAAGCGGGTCGCCAAGGCCCTGCTCGACGGCATGTGGGCCCACCACCAGGACCCGCTGGGCGTCGCCGTCCAGGAGACCCGCACCGACTACAACCGCTTCGACGACCCGGTGTACGTGCCCGACGCGTGGACCGGCACGATGCCGAACGGCGACACGGTGAACTCCTCGTCCACCTTCGCGTCGCTCCGCACCTTCTACCAGGACGACCCGGCCTGGCCGAAGGTCGAGGCCTACCTCGCGGGCGGCGCCGCGCCCGTCTTCACGTACCACCGGTTCTGGGCCCAGGCGGACATCGCCCTGGCCATGGGCTCGTACGCGGAGCTGCTCGAATAACAGCCCGCCCCGCCTGGAGGGAGCTCCGCGTACGACGAGGCCGGGCAGCCCGCGAGGGCTCGCCCGGCCTCGGTACGTCCACGACCCGACAGGCGGACCGGGCGGCGGCACGCCCGGCCGGACCGCCGTGTCCTCACCGCGCGACGGCCTCGGCCCAGCCGCGGTTGACGGTCTTCCTGGCCTTCTCCGTCTGGGCCTCCGTCGGGAACGTCGGCGTGCCCTCGACCGTCGGCAGTTTCTCGGCGGCGGCCTTGTCGAGGGTGCCGTTCTTCTCCATCGCGTCCATGAGGACGGGGCGTGCGTAGGCGCCGAGCCGGATGTTCTGGCCCTCCGGGCTGAAGACGTACTCCTGCCACAGACGTGCCGCCGCGGGGTGCGGGGCATCCTTGTTCACCCCGTTGGCGTAGTACTCGGCGAAGCTGCCGTCGAAGGGGATGGCGGTCCGCCAGTCGACGTCCGCTCCCTTCTCGCGGAACTCGTCGGCGTATCCGAGGTTGAGGAAGTCCCAGTCGATGCTGATCGGGGTCTGGCCCTTGGCGATCGAGGCGGGTGAGGATTCGACCGGGATGAAGTTGCCGTTCCTGCTGAGCTCGGCGAAGAAGTCGATACCGGGCTGGATGTCGTCGAAGGAACCCCCGTTCGCCAGGGCCGCGGCATAGACCCCGGCGAAGGCGGAGCCGGACTTGGTGGGGTCGCCGTTGAGCGCGACCTTTCCCTTGTACTCGGGCTTGCGCAGATCGGCGAAGGTCGCGGGGCAGGTCTTGACGCGCTTGGCGTCGCAGCCGATCGAGACGTAGCCGCCGTAGTTGTTGTACCAGCGGGCCTTCGGGTCCTTCTGTTCCTCGGGGATCTGGTCGTACTCGGCGACCTCGTAGGGAGCGAGCAGCCCCTGGCGGGCCGCGGACTGGGCGAACGAGCCCCCCACGTCGATCACGTCGGGGGCGCGGCCGTCGCCCCTGTGTTCCTTCAGGGCGTTGATCTCGTCCTGGCTGGTCCCTTCCGGGTTCTCCACCACGACCTCGATCCCGTACTTCTTCTCGAAGCCGTCGATCAGCGCGCCGTAGTTGGCCCAGTCGCGCGGGAGCGCGATCGTGTGGAGCGTCCCCTCCTTCTTCGCCGCCGCGGTCAGTGCCGCCATGCCGCCGGCGTCCGCCGCCGAGGTGGCCACCGCGGGTGCTCTGGGCGCGGCGGCGGGCTTGTCACCGCAGGCGCCGAGGGGCGCTGCCGCGAGGGCCAGGCAGGCGGCGACACAGGCTGTCCGGAGACGGGGTACGGGCACAAAGGCTCCATAACGGGCGTTCGCGTACGGATCGAGGCCAGCGTACGGTCGGCGGCCCCGCCCGCGCAGTCCCCTGCGGTGGTGTTCGCCGTCTTCCCCGCGGCTGCCGTACCGGCGCGCACTCAGAACCCCTCGTCGCCCCACCCGGCCAGGAGCGCCTCCCCGAGGTCCATCGCGGGCGGCGCGGCCCCGTCGTGGAGGGCCTGCTCGCTCCAGATGATCTTCCCGCGGGCGGTGTAACGGGTGCCCCAGCGCTCGGCGAACTGTGCGACGAGGAACAGGCCGCGGCCGCCCTCGTCGGTGTCCGCGGCCCGGCGCAGGTGCGGGGAGGTGCTGGACCCGTCGGAGACCTCGCAGACCAGGCTGCGGTCGTACAGCAGCCTCACCCGGATGGGCTCCGTGCCGTAGCGGATGGCGTTGGTCAGCAGCTCGCTGAGGATCAGTTCCGTGGTGAAGGCGATGTCCTCCAGGCCCCAGTCCGCCAGTCGGCGGGCGCACGCGTTGCGCACCGGGGAGACCGCCGCGGGGTCGGGTCGCACGTCCCACTCGGCGATCCGCGCGGGATCCAGCCGGCGGGTGCGGGCCACCAGCAGCGCGACGTCGTCGCTGGGCCTGGTGGCCAGCATCGCGTCGATCACCGCGGTGCAGGTCTCCTCCGGGGTGCGGGCGGGCCCGGCCAGGGCGGCGCGCAGCGCTGCCAGGCCCGCGTCCGGATCGCGGTCGCGGCTCTCGATGAGCCCGTCGGTGAAGAGTGCCAGCCGGGAGCCTTCGGGCAGGGTGACCGTCATGGTCTCCATGGGCAGACCCGCGCCCAGGCCCAGGGGCGGGGAGACCGGCACCTCGGGGAAGGACACGGTTCCGTCGGGGCCGACCACAGCGGGGCCGGGATGCCCGGCGGTGGCGGCCGTCACCTGCCCGGAGACGGGATCGTAGATGGTGCACAGGCAGGTGGCTCCGGTGATCCCCTGCCACTCCTGCTCGTCGGTGTCGATGTGGGTGACCAGCTCGTCCAGGTGGCTCAGGAGTTCGTCCGGGGGCAGGTCGAGTGTGGAGAAGTTGTAGACGGCGGTGCGCAGGCGGCCCATGGTGGCGGCGGCGTGGAGACCGTGGCCGACGACGTCGCCGACCACCAGGGCCACTCGGGCGCCGGGCAGCGGGATGACGTCGAACCAGTCACCGCCCACCCCGGCCTGGGCGGGCAGGTAGCGGTGCGCGACCTCGACGGCGGACTGCTCCGGTACGCCCCGTGGCAGCAAGCTGCGCTGCAGGGTGACGGCCATGTTGTGCTCGCGGGTGTAGCGGCGGGCGTTGTCGACGGACAGGGCCGCCCGGGCGGTCAGCTCCTCGGCGAAGGACACGTCCTCCTCGTCGAACGGCGGGGAGTCCTGGCCGCGCCAGTAGCCCACCATCCCCAGCACCACGCCCCGAGCCCGCAGGGGCACGACGATCAGGGAGTGGATGCCGCGGTCCAGGATCTGCAGGGCGTTGGCCTGGTTCTGGGCACGCCAGCGGTGGGAGGCGCGCAGGTCCGCCTCCAGGACCGCGCGGCGGCCGGCCAGCCCGGCGGCCATGGGGCCGGTGGGAGCGAACCGGATCAGCGTGCCGACGGGGGAGAGCGGATGGTCGCCCTGGAGGCCGACGACGGCGGTGCGGCGCATCTCGGTGCTCGCTTCGGGCGGCTCCTCGCCGCGCACCACCGGGTCCAGCAGGTCGACCGTGACCACGTCGGCGAACCGCGGGACCGCCACCTCTGCCAGTTCCTCCGCGGTGCGCTCCACGTTCAGCGTCGTTCCGACCTGCACCCCCGCGTCGTAGAGCAGCTTCAGCCGCTCGCGGGCCACCTCGGCCCTGCCGGAGAGGGCCCGCAGCTCGGTGGTGTCCCGCAGCGTGACGACGGTCCCGGCCTTCCCGAAGGGCGCGGTGGGCCGGATGTTCACCGCCAGGAGCCGATCGGCGGCCATGTGCAGCTCGTCGGTCGCGGAACGGCCCGATGCGATCGGATCGGCGAGCCCCTCCTCCAGACCCAGCTCGGTGACGGGGAGCCCCTCCGCGTCCACCGGCAGGTCCAGCAACCGCCGCGCCTCGTCATTGGCCAGCAGCAGCCGTCCGCCGCCGCCGACGATCAGTACGCCCTCCCGCACGGCGTGCAGCACCGCGTCGTGGTGCTCGTACATCCTCGTCATCTCGGCCGGTCCCAGACCATGGGTCCGGCGCTGCAGCCGACGGCTCACCAGAGCGGTTCCGCCGGCGGACAGGGCGAGCACCGCGGCCGCGCTGCCGACGACGACCGGCAGCTGCCGGTTCACCATGCCCTGGACGTTCTGGACCGTGACCGGGGAGGCGACGACGGCGATGACCCGGCCGTCGGAGTCCTTGACCGGGACCACCGAGACCACGGACTGGCCGAGGGACCCTTCGAACGTCTCGGTGAAGGACCTGCCGGCCGCCGCCTTGGAGAAGGGGCCGACGACGTGCTTCCCGATCTGTCGCGGGTCGCTGTGGGTGAGGGTGACTCCGTCGAGCGAGTACACGTTGATGCCGTCGACCCCGGCGATCTTCCGGGCCGCCTCGGCGCTCGGCTGCAGCACCGCGCTCGGATGGGGGCTGCGCAGGGCCGCGACGATGCCCGGGGATTCCGCGAACGTTCCGGCGGCGGCGAGCGTACGGTTCCGGGCGTCCAGCATGGCGGCGCTCCGGGCCTGCACCACGAGCGCCACCACCGCGGCGGCGACGAGGAGCACCACGACGGCCAGCTGGAGGAGGAACACCTCGCCGGCCACGCTGCGCACGCTCAGCAGGGAGGACAGGCGCTGCGGCCGCCGCGCCCTTCCTTTGGGCGGAGGGGAAGAGCTCGTGGTCGAGCCGGGCAGCGGGCGCCGGAACCGTCCAAGGAGGTGGCCCATACTTCATTTTCCAACCGCACGGGGCCATCGGCAGCGGGGAGCACTGTCAGTAGCGGTCCGGGCGCGGTTCCGCGACCGGCCGGCCGCCTCCGGGCACCGGTGCACCGGTGCACCGGAGTGGCGGCCGTGCTTCCGGTGGAGGCAGGCTGTAGTCATGAGAGCGCCCCTGCGCTCGCCCCCAGGATCGGGAGCCGGCGGCCGACACCAGGTCCTTTTCGTGCTCGCGGAGTGCGTGCCCTTCGCAGTCGCCCTGCTGGTGCTCCTCATCGAACTCACCCCGGCGCACGTCGTGTACACCGGCCCCCTGCTGGTGGCGACACCCGCTCTGGCGGCGGTGACGATGGGTCCCGGGGGAACGCTCGCGGCGGCGGGGGTGGCCGTCGGCGTCAGCGTCACCACCGCCACCTACAACCAGGCCTGGGGCGGTCAGCAGGTCTACACGAACTTCTTCGCCCTGTTCCTGGTCACGGTGGCGAGCTTCACGATGAGCCGCGCCGCCCGCACGCGCCAGGAGAAGGAACTCAACCAGGTCCGCCGGATCGCCACGGCCGCCCAAGAGGTCCTGCTGCGGCCGGTCCCGGACCGGCTGGGCCCCGTACGGGCGGCCAGCATGTACCTGGCGGCCGAGGCGGGGGCGCAGATCGGCGGCGACCTGTACGACGTGGTCCAGACCCGGTACGGGGTCCGGATGATCGTCGGGGACGTCCGGGGCAAGGGACTGCCCGCCGTACGGGCCGCCGCGGTCGTGCTGGGCGCGTTCCGGGAGGCCGTGCACTACGAGGACGACCTGGTGGAGGTCATCAACCACTGCGGCGCGGCGCTGCGGCGGGACGCCGCCGTGGCGGACGCGGGTGCGGGCGTGGCCGGCGGCAGCGACGCGCTCCTGGAGGGATTCGTCACCGCGCTCGTGGCTCAGATACCGGACGGCCCGCACATCGAGGTGATCAACCGGGGCCATCCGCCGCCGTTGCTGCTGCGCGACGGCGCGGTCCGGTCCCTGACGCCCACCGTCCCCCTGCCGCCGCTCGGCCTCGAGGAGTTCATCGACGGTCCGCCCGGCCGGACGGACAGCTATTCCTTCGCACCGGGGGACCGGCTGCTGTTGTGCACCGACGGCGTCATCGAGGCCCGCGACCGGGACAGCGCGTTCTTCGACTTGCCCGAGACCATGGTGGCCCTGCGCGACCGCACCCGGCGGGCGTTCCTGGACGGCCTGCGCGAGGCACTGCTGCGCCACACCGAGGGCCGCCTGGCGGACGATGTGGCGGTCGTCCTCCTCGACCGGCGCGAAGACGAGGGGCACGGGGCCGGCTGACCGGGCCTGCGGAATGCCGCAGGCCGAGACGGCCCTTGATCGCGGTGGTGCGTGGTTCTAGCGCGGGGCCCCCGCCGTGGCACCTGCGGCCGTGCTCTTGGGCAGGGCGAGTGCGGCGGCGAGTCCGATGAGACCGACGGCCGCGAGCACGATCATGGCGGTGGCGTAGGCGCCCGTGCTGAGTCCGGCGACGAGGATCGTGCCGGCGACCGCGGTGCCCAGCGAGGAGCCGAGGTTCGACACGCTGCGGGACAGGCCGGAGATCTCGCCCTGCTGCGCCTCGGGGAAGCTCGACTGGACGATGTTGACCGACGGGGTCAGCATCAGGCCCAGGCCCAGTCCCAGCAGGAGGAGTCCGGGGACGAAGGCCCATGCGCTCGGGAAGCTGTTGACCATGGCGATCAGGAGGACGACGCCGGCGATCGTCACGACGAATCCCGCCGTGATGAGGGTGCGCTGGGGCCGCCGTTTCGCGAGGCGTTCGGCCGCCAGGGAGGTGGCGAGCAGTCCGAGTGTCGCCGCGGTGAAGATGACGCCGGTCTGGACGGCGTCGTAGCCGCGTACGACCTGCAGATAGGCCGCCACGGTGAAGGAGGATCCCATGAGCAGCAGCCATTGCACGTTCTGGGTGACGAGGCCGAGGTTGGAGGTGCGGTTGCGGAACAGGCTGATGGACAGCAGCGGTTCCTTGCCCGCCGCCTCGCGAGCGTGCACGTAGCGGAAGAACCACAGCAGCGTGAGCGTGCCGAGAACGAGCAGGCCGATCATCAGCCATACGTTGTCGTCGGCGGCCAGGATGCCCATGACGACGAGGACGAGGCCGGCGGCCGAGAGGACGGCTCCCACGGTGTCGAAGGTGCGGGTCGGATCCGGCGGCAGCGGGTCTTCGAGGTGACGGCTCAGCACGATGATCAATGCGATCACCAGGGCCTGGAACACGAAGGCGGCCCGCCAGCTGAGCCACGAGGTGATGAGGCCGCCGATCAGCGGCCCCGCCGCGGCGCCGATGCCGCCCAACGCCATGATGGTCCCGAACGCGCGGGCCCGGGAGGCCATGTCCGTGAAGAGCAGAGTGGTGAGGATGTAGACGGGCGGGATGAGCAGGGCCGTGCCGACACCTTCGAGGATCGAGTTGCCGAGGATCAGGACGCCCAGGCCGGGGGCGGCGGCGCTCAGCAGGGCGCCGACGCCGTACACGGCGAGGCCGGCCAGGAAGCAGCGCTTGCGGCCGTACCGGTCGGTCAGCTTGCCGCCCGGGATCATCAACGCGGCCATGACGAGCAGGAAGATCGTGATCGCGACCTGCACGCCCTGCACCGTGGTGTCGAGGTCCTCGCTGATGTCGTTGATCATCACGTTCATGTTGGAGCCGGCGAAGCTGCAGATGAACTGCGCGAGGGCGAGGGGTGCGAGGACCCGTCGGTGCGCCCTCGACGGGGCTCCCGAAGTACCCGGGTCAGTCACCGCTCTCGCCTCCCGGCTCCTCTGCGGGGAGCCGTCCCGCCCGCACCGCGTCGACCAGTGCCTGATGGTCGCGCTCGTTCTGGTCGGCGTACGCCTCCGCGAACGTCACGAGGGCCCGGTCGAAGGAGTCGCCGCCGCCCAGATAGGCGGCGATCGCGATCCGGTCGCCGGAGCGCGCGTGCGCGCGGGCCAGGGTGACGCCGCAGGCGCCGCCGAACGCCTCAAGCTGCCCGGGCGACATCGTCTCCGGCATCGCGATGCCCTTCCAGTCGCGCAGCTGGCGGACATAGAAGTCGCGACGCTTGCCGTCGATCCCCTCGACCCGCTCCCAGCCGAGGAACATGTCGCTCGCCGCCTGCATCAACCGCTGTCCCGCGACCACCCGCTCGCCCTGGTTGCGGTACTGGCTCGCCCCGACGTGTTCGGCGAGCACGGAGGTGTCGGCTTCTTTGGCCTGCAGGAGCAACGGGTCCCCGCTGTTGCGTCCGAGGAGCAGGAAGATCCAGCACCGGGTGCCGACGCTGCCGACCCCGACCACTTTGCGGGCGATGTCCACCACCTGGTAGTCCGCCAGGAGGTGACGCCGGTCGGTGGGCAGCGTTACCCCGTACCGCTCGACGAGGCCCCTGAACTGACGCTCCAGCGTGGTCCGCTCGGCGTCCGGCAGCAGGTCGGCGATCGGTACCAGCAACGGGGGGTCCGCGGCGATCATCGGCCGGCCGTCGACCACCCGCGTGAGCTTGCCGAACGCCTGCAGGGTGTCCCGGGACCGCGCCTTCGCCAGGGCGCGGTCCAGCTTCTTCTGTCCGCGCTTGTGGAGCCGGCCGGTGGTCAGGGCCTTGAGACGCTCGGCGTCGATCTTCGCGTACCAGACATCGAGGTTGCCCATGCCGGCGAAGCGGATCATCGCCTCGCGGTACGAGCGCACGGTGCCGCTCACGATGCGGGCGCGCTCGGCGTCGTCGAAGCCGTTCGCCCTCGCGGCGATGACGAAACTCGCGGAGAGGCGCTTGACGTCCCATTCCCAGGGGCCCGGCAGGGTCTCGTCGAAGTCGTTGATGTCGAACATCAGCTCGCGCTCCGGTGACGCCAGCAGACGGAAGTTCAGCAGGTGCGCATCCCCGCACAACTGGGCGGCGATCCCCGAGTCGGGACTGCCCGCCAGGTCGGAGGCCATGACCGCGGCGGCGCCCCGGTAGAAGCGGAACGGGGACTCGGTCATCCGGCTGTAGCGGATCGGCACCAGTTCCGCCACCCGGGTCGCGGACTGCGCCTCCAGGATCGCCAGCGGGTCCCGTCCGTTCGCAGAGGGCTTGTACACCGCGTGTCCCGACCGCGGTGAGCGGCGCCGGGCCTCCTTGCCGAGTGCCGCGCGTTCCTCCGGGGTGGCGTGGAGTGACGCGCGCATCGACGTGGTCGCGTGCTGCAGCATCCAAGGCCCTCCTGCCCGGCCCTGCGGCCGTCGAGTCGGTCGGGGCGCGGCTCCAGGACGGGGGTTCCGATGGAGCGGCCATGCCGGATGTGGTTCCCGCGTGCCCCCGGCGCCCGGCCGGGAACGGTGGCGGAGCATCGGGTGTCCGTGAGTGCCGGCCTCACCCCACCCTAGGTCCGTCCCGGTCGCCACGCATGGCAGCGCGGGTCGCCCCGGCGCCCCGGAGCGGTGGGCGTCGGCGCGGGCGCCGGGCAACGCCCGCCCTTCAGCGGGGCGCGTCGTCGGGGGAGAGCGCGTTCTCCCGCAGGTTCGGGTTGCCGTGCAGGGTCCTGGTGAACCACGCGCCGTAGCGGCTTCCCAGGTAGGGGGCGGAGGCTCCGTGGAGGAGGATGCTCAGGCCGACGGTGACGGCGATGACTTCGCTCAGCAGGGTCCCTCCGGGCAGGTGCTCTTCGAAGGCGATCAAGCCGAAGACCAAGGAGGCGAGACCGCGCGGGCCGAACCAGCCGATGTAGGCCACGGAGGCGGGGCGCAGACCGGTGCCGGCCAGTGCGAGGGCGACCGGCAGCATCCGCAGGACGGTCAGGCTGATCAGGGCGTAGACCACGGGCCTCCACGTCAGGTGCTGGAGTACCGGTCCCAGGATGACCGCGCCGAAGACGAGGAAGCTGAGGGAGGAGAGCAGGAGGCCGAGGCGTTCGGTGAACTTCGTGCTCCGCTCGGGATCCAAGCCCCGGGGACGGGGACCCGGGTCGGCGGGCGTCCGGCGCAAGTGGACGCCGAAGGCCAGTCCCGTGACCCAGGCGCCGATGAAGCCGCTGCCCTCGGCCGCGACGCACACCGCGTACGCGATGACCGGAACGGCCAGTACCAGGAACTGCTGCCAGTCGGAGCTGCTCCACTGCCGGGAGAGCGACCAGCGCAACAGCCTCGCGCCGGCCAGGCCGACCACGGTTCCGATCGCACTGCTGAGCACCAGCGCCCGCAGGAACGTCTCGGCGACGCCGGGATGGCCGTGCCCCTCGCCCGCCGCCGCCAGGGCCAGCACGAAGAACGGAAGCGCCAGACCGTCGTTCAGTCCGGATTCCACGGACAGGCCGCCGCGAACCAGTGCCGGGACCCGTTTGTCGGAGACGGCCTGCTGGCCGAGCGCGGCGTCCGTCGGAGCCAGGATGATCGCGACCAGGGCCAGTTCCCACACGCTCAGCCCGGGCAGGAGGGGCCACGCCGCCAGCCATCCCAGAGCCATCGTGACGGGCAGGCCCACCGCGAGCAGCCGCAGCGGAAGGAACTCCTCCCGGCGCAGGTCCCGGGCCTTGATCCCGGCCGCGTCCGCGAACAGGAGGAGCACGAGCGCGCTCTCCAGCAAGGTCCGCGTGACCTCGAGGTCCCGCGCCGGGTCCACGAGGTCCAGGCCCAGAGGGCCGAGCGCCAGCCCGCACAGCACGAACACGAGCGGCCCCGAGACCACCGTGGTCGACAGACGCCGCGAGAGTGCCCCGTAGGCGACGACCGCACCCCCGGCGACCACGACGGCCCAGGCGTTCATCCACGCTCCTCAACCGGGGCATCCGCCGGCACCGGGCGCCTGCGCCCCGCCGGAGTGCCAGGTGTCCGGGGGCGCCTGTCCCATCTCAAGTAGGGATACCGAGCCAGACCCTAGGGCGCCGGCGCCCGGGCCGGGGGAGCCGTGCCCCGACCGTGCTCCGGCTCGACCCGGTCGGCCCAAGGAGCGGCGCCGGCCGTCCCCGACCCAGAGCCGACCCGGGTCCGGTGTCGGGCGGGCGGACCCGGGGACAGCTGACCGGACAAGTGAATCGTTGTAGGCTCCGGAGACCGCCCTTGACCTGACTTGACCAGGCAGGGAGCAGACGAATCGGGAGTATCTTCATGCTTCGCACCATGTTCAAGTCCAAGATCCACCGGGCCACCGTCACCCAGGCCGACCTGCACTACGTCGGCTCCGTCACCGTCGACGCCGATCTGCTCGACGCGGCGGACCTGCTGCCCGGAGAGCTCGTGCACATCGTCGACATCACCAACGGGGCCCGGCTGGAGACGTACGTCATCGAGGGCGAGCGCGGCTCCGGGGTCATCGGGATCAACGGGGCCGCCGCGCATCTCGTGCACCCCGGGGACCTGGTCATCCTCATCAGCTACGCGCAGGTCGAGGACGCCGAGGCCCGGGTGCTGAAGCCGCGCGTCGTGCACGTCGACGCGGACAACCGCATCATCGAGCTGGGCGCCGATCCGTCCGCCCCGGTTCCGGGAACGGACCAGGAGCGCAGCCCCCACGCTGTTGCCGTCTGAGGGGAGCGGAACCATGCCGCAGGCCGGACCGATCGCGATCGCCGACGACCGCACGTCCGGGAGGCTGCTGGCCGTCCAGGACGGAGCGGTGGTCGGTTCCCTCGCCTACTTCGTGCTCGCCGGGGCGCCCCACGCCCTCGTGGCGGTCCACACCGTCGTCGAGCCGGGGCACGAGGGCCGCGGGATCGCCAGCGATCTGGTGAGGACCTTCTACGGCATCGCGGCCGACGAGGGCGTGCCCGTGGTCCCGCTGTGCCCCTATGCCGCGAGGTGGGCGGCCAAACACCCCGACCAGGCGCCCGGGGCGGCCGCCGGGGTCGTCGCGGCCGCCAAGGCGCAGCTGGACGCGGACCCGGACCTGTGGTGACGCCGTCCGCGCCGGCCCTGACCCTGCTGCACACCTCGCCCGTGCACGTCCCGGTCTTCGAGGCCCTGCGCGAGCGGCACCACCCCGGCGCGCGGCTGCGCCACCTCGTGGTGCCGGAGCTGCTGGAGCGGGCCCGGGTGTTGGGACCCGGGTCGCAGGCTCCGGCCGTACGGGAACTGCTCGAAGGGTCCGCCGGGCCCGTACTGGTCACCTGCTCGACCATCGGGGCCGTCGGCGAGGCCCTGGCCCACGAGCTGGGCGTACCGGTACTGCGCGTCGACCGTCCCATGGCGGCCGCCGCGGTCCGCGCCGGGCCGCGGATCGTCGTCCTGGCCACGGTGGAGTCGACGCTCGGCCCGACGGCGGAGCTGCTCGGGGAAGAGGCCCTGAGGGCGGGCCGGCCGGTGTCGGTCCGCACCCGGCTGGTCCACGGGGCGTGGGACCGTTTCGCGGCGGGTGACGAAGCCGGCTCCCTCGGCCTCGTGGCCGCCTCGGCGGACGCCGTCACCGACGCCGACGTCATCGTCCTCGCACAGGTCTCCATGGCCGGCGCGGCGACCCTGGCCACGACCCCGGTGCCGGTCCTGTCCAGCCCCGCGTCCGGGCTCGCGGCCGCCCTGGGGAAGTAGCCCGGCGGGCGTCGGGGCCGGGGACGGGGGAGGGTGGAGGCATGACACAGCCTCCCATTCCCGATCCGGTCCCGGTCCCGAAGCCGTTCCCCGATCCCGCGCCGCTGCCCAGGCCCGAGCCGCCGACGCCGGGTCCCGTACCCGAGCCCGATCCGATCCCGCCGCCCCCTGGTCCCGCGCCCTCGCCGGGGCCCGAGCCGGTCAGCCAGTGCTGTGACCGGGAAGGTCCACCGGGTCGCGGCGCCCGGCACGGCACTTCGCCGCGTTGTCGGGCCACGGCGGTACGTCCGGTACGAGCCGTGGCCCTCCGCCCCGGTGGCACCTCCCAGCGGTAGCTGGGGGAGATGCACCGCACCGAACACCGCGACCCGGCACACCTTCCCGGCCACAGCACCAAGCCGTCTCTTTCCGTCGCGCCGCCCGTAGCCGGCGGCGCGACGGGCCTCTCGCCCCGCCGCGCCGCCGAGGGGTTCGCTGCGCGCGTCAGGCCGTACGGACCTCGGAACGGTCGCCGCTCCACAGGGTGTGGTACGAGCCCTCCCGGTCGGTGCGCCGGTAGGTGTGCGCCCCGAAGAAGTCACGCTGGCCCTGGGTCAGGGCCGCCGGCAGGCGCCGCGAGCGCAGGGCGTCGTAGTAGGCCAGCGAAGCCGCGAAGGCCGGTACCGGAACGCCCTGGCGGACCGCCGCCACCAGTACCTCGCGCCAGCCCTCCTGCGCGGCCCCGATCTCCTCGGCGAACCCGGCGTCGGCCAGCAGGCTCGGCAGCTCCGGCCGGGCGTCGTACGCGGCGCGGATCCGGTCCAGGAACGCGGCCCGGATGATGCAGCCGCCGCGCCACAGAGAGGCGACGGCGCCCAGGTCCACGCCCCAGCCGTACTCCTCGCTGCCGGCCTGGATCTGATGGAAGCCCTGGGTGTAGGAGACGATCTTCGAGGCGTACAGCGCCTGCTCGACCTGCGCGGCGAAGGCGGCCGCGGCCTCCGGGGAGAGCGGTTCGGCCTTCGGGCCGGCCAGGTCGCGGGCGGCCGTACGCAGCTCGCCGTGGCCCGAGACCGCGCGGGCGAAGACGGCTTCGGCGATGCCCGACACCGGAACGCCCAGGTCCAGGGCGATCTGCACGGTCCAGCGGCCGGTGCCCTTCTGCTCGGCGGCGTCGGTGACGACGTCCACGTACGGCAGCCCGGTCGCGGCGTCCTCGTGGGCGAGCACCTCGGCGGTGATCTCGATCAGGTACGAGTCCAGCCGGCCCTCGTTCCAGGTGCGGAAGGTCTCGGCGATCTTCGCGGGGGAGTAGCCGGCGACCTCGCGCAGCAGGTGGTAGGCCTCGGCGATGAGCTGCATGTCGGCGTACTCGATGCCGTTGTGGACCATCTTGACGAAGTGGCCGGCGCCGTCGGGGCCCACGTGCGAGGTGCAGGGCGTACCGTCGGCGGCCTTCGCGGAGATCTTCTCCAGGAGCGGGCCGAGCGAGGCGTACGACTCCTCGGAGCCGCCGGGCATGATGCTCGGGCCGAGCAGCGCGCCCTCCTCACCGCCCGAGATGCCGACGCCCACGAAGTGCAGGCCCTGCTCGCGCAGCTCCTTCTCGCGGCGGCGGGTGTCCTCGAAGTGGGCGTTGCCGCCGTCGATGATGACGTCGCCCGGCTCCAGCAGCGGAGCGAACTCCCGGATCACGGCGTCGGTCGGCTCGCCGGCCTTCACCATGATGATCAGACGGCGCGGGCGCTCCAGCGCGTCCACGAACTCCTTCGCGGATTCCGCCGGAACGAAGGCGCCTTCGTGCCCGAACTCCTCCACCAGGGCGGTGGTCTTGGCGGCCGTGCGGTTGTGGACGGCCACGGTGAATCCGTTGCGGGCGAAGTTGCGGGCGAGGTTGCTGCCCATCACCGCGAGACCGGTGACGCCGATCTGGGCCGTGCTGCTGCTCATGGGGTGCGCTCCTGAGTGCGTCGGTGCTGCTTCGGTGCTGCTTCCGTCATGCCTGCATGGTGCCTGGGCGGTGCCCGCGCGCTGCTTCGACGTGCGGACGAAGGCCGGACACCGACGCTACATCGGCGCGGATCCCCCTACCCCCCCTGTCTTTGGCGGGTAATCAACTACCGCTCGGGCAGCTGTTGTTGTGGACCTTGTCATGCTCGGGTCGTGACGTTAAGTTGTGCGGTTCCTGACGTCTGCAGTGGGGGCACCCATGGGTGTACGGGGCCGGCACCGCCGGTATCAGCCGAGCGGCATCAACCGGGCCTCGCTCGCGGTCACGGCCGGTGGCGCCGGGATCGCGTTACCCCTGATCGGGGCCGGAGCCGCGCACGCCGCCCCGGTGGACACCTGGAACAAGGTCGCCTCCTGCGAGTCCACCGGAAACTGGCACATCAACACCGGCAACGGCTACTACGGCGGGCTCCAGTTCAGCCAGAGCACCTGGCGCGCCTTCGGCGGCGCCGCATACGCCGCCCGGGCCGACCTGGCGACCAAGGAACAGCAGATCGCGGTCGCGGAAAAGGTGTTGAAGGGGCAGGGCCCTCAGGCCTGGCCGGCCTGCGGGAAGCAGGCCGGACTGAGCCGCAGCGGACCGGCGCCGGCCCTCGGAGGCCAGTCCGGGACCGCTGCCCCGGCCCACCAGGCGCGGGCGCAGCTCCAGGAGAGGACGGCCGCCGCGCCACAGGGCACGCCGTCGAAGACCGCGCCGCAACCGACCGGGACCACGGTCCTGCCCAACCCCTACGTGGTCGCGCCCGGGGACTCGCTCTCGGCGATCGCCACCGAACAACACGTCGAGGGCGGCTGGCAGGCGCTGTACGAGACCAACCGGGGCACCGTGGGTGGCGATCCGGACCTCATCTTCCCCGGTCAGCGGCTCACCCTGCGCGTGACCACGGCGCCGTCGGCGCCGCCCGTCCAGAACCCGGAGAAGCCGCCGCGCACGGCTGAACCGGTCAAGCCCGTCGCCCCGGCGGCGGAGAAGCCGGCCGAGAAACCGGCCGAGCAGCCGGCGTCGAAACCAGCCGAGAAGCCGGCGCCGAAACCGGTCGAGAAGCCGGCGGCGCAGCCCGCCTCCTCCCAGCAGGAGTCCCCTTCGGGAGGCTTCTCCGCTCCCGTCGACGCCGGTCTCGGCACCGCCTACCGCGTGTCCGGTTCCTCCTGGTCCAGCGGCTACCACACCGGCGTCGACTTCCCGGTGTCGACCGGCACCTCCGTCAAGTCCGTGTCCACCGGCGAGGTCGTCTCAGCGGGCTGGGCCGGGGCGTACGGCTATCAGGTCGTCATCCGGCACTCCGACGGCCGGTACTCCCAGTACGCGCACCTGTCGGCGCTCACCGTCAAGGCTGGTCAGCAGGTCTCCGGAGGGCAGCGCATCGGCCGATCCGGCTCGACCGGGAACACGACCGGGCCGCACCTGCACTTCGAGATGCGCACGGGACCCGGCTACGGCTCCGACATCGACCCGCTGAAGTACTTGCGGGCCCACGGCGTCGACATCTGACATCGGAGCCGGGGTCAGGGCCGGGGCCGGAGCCCCGGCCCGCGGCGGTTCCGACGGTATGAGGCCCTGCGCGCCGCGGGGCGCGACGGTGAGCAGGACGAGCCCGGTCCCCGCCAGCGCCGCGCTCGCCAGCGCCGCGGCGGTGCCGGCCGCCCCGTACCGGAAGCCCTCGTCGAACAGCGCGATGCCGACCGCCGCCGCGACCACCGGATTGGCCACCGTCACCGTGGCCAGCGGCGCCGTGAGCCCGGCACCCCGGTAGGCCGCCTGCGACAGCAGCAGTCCGGCGCCGGCGAGCGCGGCGACCGCGGTCAGCTCCGGCCACAGTGGGACCAGCGCGTCGGGGGCGAAGCTCTCGGCCACCGATTTCGTGAACACCGAGGCCATGCCGAAAGCCGCACCGGCGGCCGTGGCCAGCAGCACGCTGCGCGCGGCGGCCCGCCGCGTCCGCAGCGCGGCCGCGAACAGCACGGCCACCCCGGCCCCCGTCGCGGCCAGCAGCATGGCCTGCTCCCCGCCGGACAAGGACTGCTCCGCCCAGCCGCCGCCGCCCGTCAGGGCCAGCAGCCCGGCCAGCCCGGCGGTGGCCAGAAGGGCCCCGCGCCAGGCCGCGCCGCTCGCCCGGCGCCCCACGAACAAAGCGGCCATCGGCAGCGCGAAGACGATGGTGAGCGCTCCGAGCGGCTGGACCAGGCTCAGCGGCCCGTAGGCCAGCGCCACCACGTGCAGCAGCGCGCCGAAGCTGTTCAGGGCGATGGCGACGTACCAGCCGACGTGGCGCACGGGGGCGTACGGCCGGCCCGTCGTGGCGGACGCGACCCGCTCCTGGACGATCGCTCCGCCCGCGTAGGCCACCGCGGACACCAGGCAGAGCAGGACCGAAAGGGCAAGGGCACTCATGAATTCCACAATGCCCGACCGGCGGGAGCTATTCCTCCCCCTACAGACCCCTACATTCGGTCACGCGTCAGGCGTGAGGAGTAGTCCGTACGCAGTACACGGGAGCGGGTTTGTCTTCCCGGACGGGTGGTCCGTACACTAGCCCTTTTGAGGACTTCCGCAGCAGGCGGACGCGGACGAGTGATCAAGGAACGGCAGCGGGCATGACGGTGACCGAAGACAGCCAGGACCACGTGCACGGCTACGGGCCGGGCGTCGACCCCGACCGGCTGGCCCTCTGCCTCAGTGTGCTCGACGAGCTCGACAAGCTCGATGTCGACCACCCGGACGCCATCACCGTACGCCGCGCCACCGCCGGCCTCTACCGGACGGTCAAGCAGCGCCGCCGCCAGGACCGCCGCGCCGCGAAGACCGCCAACGACAAGGCCGTCACCGAGGCGACCGCGACCGGTTCGGCCGAGCGCATCGACGACGAGACCCAGGGCAACGCGCTGACCGCCGCCACCAAGGGCCCGATCGCCGGCATACTGCAGCGCCCGCGCTCCTGCTACGTCTGCAAGACCCGCTACGTCGAGGTCGACGCCTTCTACCACCAGCTCTGCCAGGACTGCGCCGCCTTCAACCACGCGCGACGCGACGCCCGCACCGACCTGACCGGCCGGCGCGCCCTGCTCACCGGCGGCCGCGCCAAGATCGGCATGTACATCGCGCTGCGGCTGCTGCGCGACGGGGCGCACACCACCATCACCACCCGTTTCCCCGGTGACGCGATCCGCCGCTTCAAGGCGATGCCCGACAGCTCCGAGTGGCTGCACCGCCTGAAGATCGTCGGCATCGACCTGCGCGACCCGGCCCAGGTCGTCGCGCTCGCCGACTCGGTCGCCGCCGAGGGCCCGCTCGACATCCTGATCAACAACGCCGCGCAGACCGTCCGCCGCTCCCCGGGCGCCTACAGCGAGCTCGTCGCCGCCGAGGGCGCTCCGCTGCCGGCCGGCGAACTGCCCGCCGCCGAGGTCATCGGCACCTTCGGCAGCGGCACCGTCGACCGCGTCGCCGCCCTGCCCACCGGCAAGGGCGAGAAGCTCAGCGCCCAGGACATCACCGAGCTCGCGCTCGTCTCCGGTTCCGCCTCCCTGGAGCGGATCGCCGCCGGCACGGCGATCGACGCGGGCGGCCTGGTCCCGGACCTGCACGACACCAACAGCTGGATCCAGACCGTGTCCGAGGTGGACCCGATCGAGCTGCTCGAAGTGCAGCTGTGCAACTCCACCGCGCCCTTCATCCTGATCAGCAAGCTGCGCCCGGCGATGGCGGCGGCCGAGGCCGGCCGCCGGTACGTGGTCAACGTCTCCGCCATGGAGGGCGTCTTCAGCCGCGGCTACAAGGGCGCCGGCCACCCGCACACCAACATGGCCAAGGCCGCGCTCAACATGCTGACGCGCACCAGCGCCCAGGAGATGTTCCAGAAGGACCAGATCCTGATGACCGCCGTGGACACCGGCTGGATCACCGACGAGCGTCCGCACCCGGACAAGATCCGTCTCGCCGAGGAGGGCTTCCACGCCCCGCTCGACCTGGTCGACGGCGCGGCCCGGGTCTACGACCCGATCGTGCGCGGCGAGGCCGGCGAGGACCTGTTCGGTGTCTTCCTGAAGGACTACGCGCCCGCCAACTGGTAGGCCGCCCGCCCCACCCGGCCCCTTCCGCGCCCCCGGCCCCTCTTTCGAGAGGGACCGGGGGCGCGCCGCGTTCCACCCGTTCGGTCGTAGGTCACGCGGCGACCGTTTCCCGTACCGGGCCCGCCCCGCGACACGCCCACGGCCGGGTTACGTGCCCCGGCGGTGGGCGGCCGCCGAGCGGAGCAGCCGCCGCCGACGCGCCGTGGTGCTAGTACTGGATTCGGGGAGAAAACAATCGGTCCGGAGTGGATTTTGCCTTTCCATCGAGCGGGGGTCCGCTCATATGTGTACTCTGATCGGCATGAGAGCCCCACCCGGGCACTCGCTCCACCAAGGCGCCACCGCGTCCGGAATCCCTTTATTCCTGTCCCGGCTCGCGGTCCCGCCCGCCGGGTTACGCGACACGAAGGAGTGCGCGGTGACACCAGAACTGACCAAGACCGACCAGGCACTGATGGAACGTACGGGTTCACGGAGCGGCAAGCGCCCCGAGACGCTCGGCAACCTGGAGGTCTGGGCACGGTCCGCCCCGATCCGTCTCGCGGGCTACGAGGACGACCTCGCGGAGCCCCACATCCTGCCCGGCATCGACTGACCCGCGGCCGGCCGCGGCCCTAGGCGGCCGCTGCCCCGAGGCATCTCCGAGCCCCCGCGCCGACGACCGGCGACGGGGGCTCGGAAGTTCCCCGAACCCGTACGCCGTCGGCGTCATCGCTGTGGGCGATCAAGGGTTACGCGCACGCCCCGCGCGGGGCACGCTGATCATCATGAAGCTGCTGATGCTGGGTGGAACCGAATTCGTCGGGCGCGCGATCACCGAAGACGCCCTGGACCGCGGGTGGGACGTGACCGTCTTCCACCGCGGGCACCACGCGCCCCCGCCGGGCACCACGGCCCTGCACGGGGACCGAACCGCCCCGGGCGGCCTGGAGGCCCTCGCCGACGGGGAGTGGGACCTCGTCGCCGACACCTGGGGCGGCGCGCCCACCGCCGTGCGCGACACCGCCCGGCTGCTCGCAGGCCGCGTCGGCCGGTACGCCTACATATCCAGCCGCTCGGTGTACTCCTACCCGGCTCCGGCCGGGCTGGCCGAGGACGGCCCGCTGGTCGAGGGCTCGCCCGACGCCGAGGCCGTCGAGTACGCGCAGGACAAGCGCGGCGGCGAGATGGCGGCGGTGGAAGCCTTCGGCGACCGCGCCCTGCTGGTCCGGGCCGGGCTCATCATCGGCCCGTACGAGAACGTCGGCCGGCTGCCCTGGTGGCTGAACCGCACCGCGCGGGGCGGTCCCACGCTCGCCCCCGGCCGGCCCGGTCTCCCGCTCCAGTACGTCGATGTCCGCGACCTCGCGCACTGGACCCTGGACGCCGCGAAGGCCGGGCTCGGCGGCCCGTACAACGTCGTCTCCCCGCCCGGGCACGCCACGATGGGCGGTCTTCTCGCCGCCTGCGCGGCGGTGACCGGCGGCGGAGCGGAGTTCCACTGGACCGGCCAGGACCGGATCGAGGAAGCCGGCGTGGAACCCTGGACCGAGCTGCCGATCTGGCTCCCCGAGGGCGAGCTGCACGACTACATGTTCGGCGGCGACGTCACCAAGGCCCTCGCTGCGGGCCTGGAGTGCCGGCCGGTCGAGGAGACCGTCGCCGACACCTGGACCTGGCTCCAGAAACTCGGCGGAGTGGCCCCGCAGCGCTCCGACCGGCCGGCCAAGGGCATATCGCCGGAGCGGGAGGCGGCACTACTCGGGCTCTGAGGACCCGGGCCGGCGGTTCTCCGCGAGGCGGGTCGGCGGCATGTACTCGCGCACCAGCGTGCGGTGCCACCACGCCCCCGTCTCGCGGAGTTCCCGCCACGTCGTGAACCGGTAGCGGTACAGCCGCGCCCGGACGTAGCGCGGCGGGGCGTCCGGGAAGGGGTTGTGCCGGATCAGTCGCAGCGTGTCCCGGTCGCCCGCCAGCAGCCGTTCCACGAACGGCCCGAACCAGTCCCGCGCGTAGCCGGGGGACAGGGCCGCGAACCACATCAGCCAGTCCAGGCGCAGGTGGTACGGGGCGAACTGGCGCGGCGTGCGGCGCACGTCGCCCGGCTTGCCCTTGAACCCGTACTCCCGCCACGCGCCGTCCTCGGAGGGCATCCGGTCGGCGGTCCCCTCCACGACGACCTCCTCGCGGATCCGGCCCACCGTGCCGAACGCCCCGTAGGTGTTGACCAGGTGCAGGGAGTCGAAGGACCGGTTCATCACCTGGCCGCGGGAGAGCATGTTGGCCACCGGATGCCGGCTGAGGACCAGTACCAGCGCGGTCAGCGCGCACACCAGGACCGCGTACCAGAGCGGACCCTCCCTGAAAGCGGCCTCCGGGGGCGTCCCCGCGGCCCCGCCGAGCCCCGGGATCCAGGAGAGCCGGGGGAAGTCGACGGCCGGGACGGCGAGCACGATCGTCAGCCAGTTCAGCCAGGCGAAGTTCCCGGACAGCACCAGCCACAGCTGCGTCGCCACGATCACCAACGCCGCGTACGAGGCCACCGGCTGCGGGGCGAAGAGCAGCACCGGGACGATCAACTGGGTCACGTGGTTGGCGGCGCACTCCATCCTGTGCAGCGGTTTCGGCAAGTGGTGGAAGAACCAGCTCAGCGGACCGGGCATCGGCTGCGTCTCGTGATGGAAGTACAGGCAGGTGAGCTTGCGCCAGCAGGCGTCACCCCGCATCTTGATCAGCCCGGCGCCGAACTCCACCCGGAAGACCACCCAGCGCAGCAGCCACAGCACCAGCACGGGCGGCCCGGCCGTGCCATTGCCGAGGAAGACGGCCAGGAAGCCCGTCTCCAGCAGCAGCGACTCCCAGCCGAAGGAGTACCAGGTCTGCCCCACGTTCACGATGGACAGGTAGAGCACCCACAGCAGCGCCCACATCGCCATCGCCGCGCCGAGCGGCACGGCGTCCGCGGCCCCCGCGACGAGCGCCGCCGCGAGCGCCGCCCCCGTCCAGGCGCAGAACGCGAAGAACCGGTCGGAGTAGTGCAGCTGGAACAGGCTCGGGGCGCGCCGCAGCGGCACGTACCGCACGTACCGCGGAACGGGCAGCATGCCGTGCGCCCCGATCAGTGCCCGGAACTGCAGGGCGGCCCCGGCGAAGGCGACGAGGTAGACACCGGCCAGGGCCCGCTGGAAGATCAGCCGCCCCAGCCAGTATCCGGGCGCCGTGAACCAGTCCATCCCGTCCAGTATCCGACGGGGCGGGCGTCCACGGCGAGACCGCGGACACGGCGGCCGATCCGGCGGTCGCGGCGCGGCCGCGGGAGGGGAACCACCGGGCCGGCGCTCCCCGGGTTGCGCGGGACGTCCGCATGCGGCAGACAAGAGGGAGCAACCGGGGCGAAAAGGGAGATGCAACGTGCACGCACCGACACCTCGTCAGGCGCCGCGTCGTCACGCACCGGGCCGTGCGGCCCTCTTCACCGTCCTCGGACTCCTCGCCGCCGCCTGCGGCGCCCCGGGCGACGACGGGCAGACCAAGGGGCCCGTCGCCGAGAGCCAGGAAATCCACCTCCAGCCCGTCTCCTCGGCCGGTCCCGACCCCTTCACGACCTCCTCCGCCACCGGCGAGTCGGCGCCGGTCCAGCCCCCGCTGCCCAACCAGAGCGGCCAGGGCATCCGGACCGTCAACGCGGCCACCCCCGGCCTGTACGGCGGAACCCAGCGGCTCGGCAGCTGCGACGTGGAAGCACAGGTCCAGGCCCTCACCACCGACGACGGCAAGGCCCGTGCCTTCGCCGAGGCCACCCAGGTGGAGCAGGAGGGGATCCCCGAGTTCCTGCGCGGCCTCACCCCGGTCGTGCTGCGCGCCGACACCCGGGTGACGAACCACGGCTTCGCCGACGGCCGGCCGAACGCCTTCCAGTCCGTCCTGCAGGCCGGCACCGCCGTCCTCGTTGACGCCCACGGAATGCCCCGCGTCCGCTGCGCCTGCGGAAACCCGCTGCTCGCGCCGCGCACCGCCGCGGGGGCCCCGGTACTCAAGGGCGACCCCTGGGCGGGCTACCAGCCGAACCAGGTCATCGTCATCGAACCGACCATCCAGGTGATCAACAACCTGGTCATCGTCAACATGACCGACAACACCTGGCTCGAACGCAAGACCGGCGACGACGGCGCCCAGGACCGCGCGCCGCAGGTACCGCCCCCGTACGACCCGGCCGACGGCATTCCCAGCGGGCCCGTGACGCCGCCCGGCACCACGCCGGCCGATCCCTGCCCGAGCCGGGACAGCAACAGCCTCGCCCGCACCGCGCCGCCCACGCCCGGCACGCCGAGCTCCGGTCAGGGCCTCGGCCTGAGCCCCGGCCCGGACGCGGCCGACTGCCCTCCGGACGCCCCGCGCACCGCGCCGAACACCCCGGCGGTTCCCACGCCGCCTCCCGCGGACGTCCCCCCGGGACGGCCCACGGCCCCGCCGCCCGCCTCCGACCTCCCGTCCGACCTCCCGTCGGACCTGCCGGGGGACCTTCCGTCCGACCCGGGCGCCCCGGTGGGCCCCGACGGCGCGTCCCCGCTCCCCAGCGACCAGTACGCGCCCTACGACCCCTACGCGGACCCCTACGCGGACCCCTACGCCGATCCGCACTCCGTCCCCGACCAGCAGCCCTCGTCCCCGTACGACAGCCAGTACCTGGAGAGCGCCTGACCGGCCCGTGTGTCATGGTGGACCGGTGTTGACCGCCGTATCGCTGCCGGACGACTGGCCCGCGCACCCGGACCGGTCGCTCGCGCTGAATCGCATGGGCAGTTTCGACTGGGACCTCGTCACCGGTCTCATGCACATGGACTCCGCCGCTCTCGAGGTGTTCGACACGCCCCCGGAGGAGTACGACGGCCGGCCCGAGTCCCTCGCGCCGCGCGTCGCGCCCGCCGAGGCGGTCCGGCTCGACGCCCTGGTCTCCTCCGCCCTCAAGAGCGGTGTCGACAGCTACGGCGCCTACTTCCGCATCCGCTGCCGCGACGGCCGGCACCGCTGGACGCACACCCAGGGCCGGGTCATGCGGGGCCCGGACGGCCGCCCGTTCAGGATCATCGGCATCGTCCGGGACGCTACCGAGGAGCTCAGCCACTCGGCGGAACGCCTCGGACTGGACGAGGAGCGGCGCCGCCAGACCTCCGTGGTCGAGAGCACCACCGCCGCCCTCGCGCACGCCCGTACCGTCCAGGACGTCATCGACGCGCTCGGCGACGCCCACGGCCTGGAACGGCTCGGCTCCATGGGCATGGTGATGGGCCTGGTCGAAGCCGGCCGGATCCACCTCGTCGCCGAGGGACCCGAGGGCAGCTTCGTCCCCGGCACCCGCTACACCCGCATCGACGAGCAGTACCCGATGAGCGAGGTCGTCCGCTCCCTCCAGCCGCGCTTCCTCGACTCGGCGGACGAGTTCGCCGCCGGGTATCCCGGCCTCTGGGCGAAGATCTCCTCCATGCACATCTCGGCGGCCGCCTACCTGCCGCTGATCGCCCAGGCCCGTCCCATCGGCGCCATCGGGCTGCTCTACCAGGACAAGGACGGCTTCACCCAGGACGAGCGGAACCTCCTCGTCGCACTCGGCAGCAGCATCGCGCAGAGCCTGCAGCGGGCGATGCTCCTGGAGCAGGAGCACGACCTCGCGGAGGGGCTGCAGCAGGCGATGCTGCCCCGACGGATCCCCTCCGTGCCGGGCGCGGAGATCGCCGTGCGGTACCGCTCGGCCCGGATGGGCCAGGACATCGGCGGCGACTGGTACGACGTCATCCCGCTGCCCGGCGGCCGGGTCGGCGCGGTCATCGGCGACGTCCAGGGTCACGACACCCATGCGGCGGCGGTCATGGGACAGCTGCGGATCGTGCTGCGCGCCTACGCGGCCGAAGGGCACTCGCCGGCCACCGTCATGGCGCGGGCCTCCGTCTTCCTGCACGAACTGGACACCGACCGCTTCGCGACCTGCACGTACGCCGAGGCCGACCTCACCACCGGGGTGCTGCAACTGGTCCGGGCCGGCCACATCGACCCCCTGCTGCGCACGCGCGGCGGAGAGTGCGGCCGGCTGATGCTGGAGGGCGGGATGCCACTGGGGCTGTCCGCCGAGTTCGGGCGGCTGGAGTATCCGGTGACGACGGTCGAGATGGGACCGGGGGAAACGCTTCTGCTGTGCACGGACGGCCTGGTGGAACAGCCCGGCGCCGACCTCGACGACGGCATCCGGCACCTCGCCTCCCTCGTCCGCACCGGACCGGCGGACCTGGCGCTCCTCGCGGACCGCCTGTGCGAGGTCGTCGACGACCGGGGCGGCGACGACGACATGGCGCTGCTCCTGCTGCGCCGCGAGGCGCAGGACGCCCCGCAGGGCGGTGGCCGCCTCCAGCAGCACGTGGCCCCCGCGGATCCGGAGGCCCTGGTGTCGGCCCGCCACATGATCGGCGCGGCGGTCCGGGCGTGGGGCGCGCGGGACCGGGCCGACGAGATCGAACTGGTCGCCGACGAACTCATCGTGAACGCCCTGATGCACACGGACGGCCCGGCGATCGTGACGCTGCGCGTCCTGACCGGCCCCGAACGCCGCCTCCGGGTGGAGGTCGAGGACCGCTCCAGCGCCCTGCCCCGACGCAGGGAGGCGGGCGACTCCGGAGTGTCGGGGCGCGGACTGCTGCTGGTGGAGCGGCTGGCGGACGCCTGGGGCGTGGAGCCGCGGGGGAGCGGCAAGTGCGTGTGGTGCGAGTTCGCGATGACGTGATCCGGGACGCGGGCTGCGAACCGCTCCGGGCCCCCGGGTGGACCGCCGGCGGACCGCGCGTGCACCGCCCGCGGACTCGCCGGCGACGGCAGGATCCCGTCCGTACCCGACGGGCGCCCGAAAGTCCGTTGCGGGCGCGCGGGCGGTTCGCCGATGATCGGCGGCGATGACCCAAGCCATGGACGAACTCCGCAAGCTGTTGAAGTCCGGCGATCTGCCCGGCGCCGTACGCTCGCTGCGCCCGCGCGCCGAGACCCTGCCCCTCCCCGAACTCGCCCTGGCCGTAAGGGCCCTGGCCGATGCCGCCGGCTTCAAGGAGCTGGCCGGTGCGGCGAGGGCCGCGGCGAAGCGGCCGGACGACCCCCAGGCCCTCTACGACCTCGGATACGGCTGCGTCGAGCACGGCCTGGCCTTCCTCGCCGTCGCCCCGCTGCGCGCCGCGCTCGCCCGGGTCCCCGACTCCCGCACACTGCTCGCCGAACTCGCCTCCGCCCTGGAGGACGAAGAACGGCACGCCGAGGCCGCCGCGCTGCTCGCCGCCCGGGGGGAGCGGCTGCCCGCCTGGCCCGAGACGTACCTCCTCGCGCACCACACCCTTCTCGCCGGAGACCTTCCCGCCGCCCGTGCCGTCGCCGCCCGGCTCCCCGAGCCCGAGGACGACACCTGGAAGTGGGCCCACGCCCGCCAGCGCCGCATGCTCGCCCGCGCCGAGCTCGCCGCCACCGCCGGCCCGCTCGACTCCACGGACCTGCGCGGCTGGCAGTTCGCCCTCACCGGCACCCTGCTCGCCACCCTCTCCCCGTACGGCTACGACGCCGGCATGACCGGCCGCTACGCCTACTTCGGCGACTCCTACGCCACCTGCCGCCGGGGCCTCGCCCGCCTCGCCATCGCCCTGGACGCCACCGGGCGGCGCCCGGCCCGCGTCTCCCTGCTGCCCGGACGGGACGACCGGATCCTCGGACTGGCCGCCGCTACCGTGCTCGCGCTGCCCGCCGTACCGTACGAGCCCGGCCGGCCGGACACCCTCGTCGTCTCCTACGACCTCGGCGGAGCGGACCCGAGCCTCGGCGAGCGGGCCGACGGGCAGATCCTGTACGAACACGCCACCCGGTGGACGGACCCGCCGCCGGTCAGCGCGGACTTCAGCGTCCTGCAGGCCCAGTTCGCCGTCAGGCCGTGGGAGGACGACACCCGGCCCGAGGAGGAGATCGCCCGCGAGGTCGCCGCCGCCGACCCGGCGCCGGACGGGGGCGACGGGGCGACCCCGCCCGACCCCGACGGGGCGTTCCGGGCCTATGCCGCGGCCCTCGCGCCGCTCTGGCTCACCGGCCCCCGGGACCGGATCGGCTCCAGCGGGCCCGTCCCCAGCTCGCGCTTCGCCTGAGGCCACGGCAGGCTGGGGACATGCCCGAGCTGCCGGAGGTCGAGGCCCTGCGGGAGTTCCTCGACGAGCACCTCGCCGGGCGGGTGGTCGAGCGCGTCCTCCCGCTCGCCGTGAGCGTGCTCAAGACGTACGACCCGCCCCTGAGCGCGCTCGAAGGGCAGCGGGCCGGGGCCACGGCCCGCCACGGGAAGTTTCTGGCCCTGCCGATTGGCGAGCTCCACCTCGTCACCCACCTCGCCCGGGCCGGCTGGCTGCGCTGGATGGACGAGGTCCCGGCGCAGCCGCCGCGCCCCGGCAAGGGGCCGCTCGCCCTGCGCCTCGTACTGGAGGACGGCGGCGGCTTCGACCTCACGGAGGCGGGCACGCAGAAACGGCTCGCCGTATATGTGGTGCACGACCCGCAGGAGGTGCCGGGCATCGCACGCCTCGGCCCGGACCCGCTCGCCGAGGGCTTCGACCGCGAGGCCTTCGGCGCGCTGCTCGCCGGTGAACGGCGGCAGATCAAAGGCGTGTTGCGCGACCAGTCCGTCATCGCCGGGATCGGGAACGCGTACAGCGACGAGATCCTCCACCACGCCAAGGTCTCGCCCTTCAAACTGGCCGCGTCCTTCGACGAGGCGCAGGTGGACCACCTGTTCCGGGCGGTCCGCGAGACCCTGGGCGCGGCCGTCGAGCGGGCCCACGGGGTGGCCGCGGGCCGGCTCAAGGCCGAGAAGAAGAGCGGGCTGCGCGTGCACGGGCGGACGGGCGAGCCGTGCCCCGTGTGCGGGGACACCGTCCGCTCGGTGTCCTTCGCCGACTCCTCCCTCCAGTACTGCCCCACCTGCCAGACGGGCGGCAAGCCGCTCGCCGACCGCCGGCTCTCCAGACTGCTGAAGTAGCCGCGCACAAGCCCGCCGGCAGCCCCGGCCACAGCCCTAAGGACTGTCCCGTAATCCCCGGCGGGCGCACGACGACAGCTACGGCACCTCGCCGCGTTGTCGGAACGCCCGAATACGCCCGGTATGCGGACGCTCCTCCGCCTTGCGGGGCACCGTATCTGACGCCGCGCGCTGATCCACCGGGGATTACGGGACAGCCCGTAGACTGCCGCCCGTGGCCGAGGAACAGCAGGCGCAGCCGCCCCGGCGGGAGGTCGTCACCGGGGTTCCGCGCGGTGTGCGCCGACGGCCGCCCGCGCACGCCCCGGCCCGCTCGGAGATCTCCGAGCAGACGACCCTCGGCGCCACCTACGTGCGGGCCCTCATGCGCAGCCAGCTCCGCGCCGGACTCTGCGCGCTGGCCGCGCTCGTCCTGCTGGTCGGGCTGCTGCCTCCCCTGTTCCTGATCCCGCGCGTCGCCTCGGGCCCGCTGGTCTGGGTCGCGCTCGGCGTGCCGGTGTACCCGGTGTTGTGGCTCATCGCCCGCGCGTACGTGGTCCGGGCCGAACGCAACGAGGCGGATTTCACCGGCCTGGTCACCGACCCGGCGGAGGCTCCGGGCCCGCGCCGGCCGCGGTAGCCGCGCCGGCTGCGAGGGGCACCGCTCAGAACAGGTGCATCGCCAAGTGTCCCAGGGGGAGCCCCAGTTGCCAGGCCGGGGTCCAGATGCGGGCGTTCTCGTCCAGGCCCGGCGGGGTGTCGGCGTGGCCGTGGCGGCCGGGGTCGAGGTTGGTGGCGAACAGTTCCGTGTGGTCCAGCCAGCGCCAGGCCGCGCGGGCCAGTTCCAGATCCGGGTCCTCGCCGCGGCCGCGTTCGCGGGCCTCCTCGCCCAGGGCCAGGAACCGGGTGTGGACCCAGTCGCGCCACGGGTGACCGTAGGCCGTCAGCGACATCCACTCCTCGAGCTGGGAGACGACCCGGATCCCGGAGAGCTCGCCGGCGGCGTCCGAGAGGTAGATCGTCAGCGCGAGCGTGTCGCGCCCGGCACGGAACTCCAGCGTGCTGACCGGGATCAGCCGGCCCGTGCGCAGCAACTCGTCCGCGATGTACTCCGCGTAGAGCCATGCCATGGGGACCGCCAGCCCGCCCCCGCCGTCACTGGTGCCGTTCGAACCCTCGGGCTGCACCGTTCCACCTTCTCCCGCATGCGTCGAGCCGTCCCGCCGTCAGCCACGAGCCTTCCTTGCGCGGATCGAGGAGTGGGGCGTGTTTACTCAACTTGAACGGTCCAGTGCCGATTTCGATGCGGTTCATGTCCGGTCTGTGAGCGTTCGGGTCATTCTTTGACCCCCCGGTCCTATGCGCCGAGGCCATAGCCGTAGCCCTGGAGACCCTTGCGCAGGGCTCTCAAGGCGTAGTGGGTGCGGGACTTGACCGTCCCGGCCGGGATGCCCAGCTCCGCCGCGGCCTCGGCCACCGAGCGGTCCTGGAAGTAGACCTGCATCAGCACCTCCCGGTGCTCCGGCCCCAGGGACCCGACGGCCCGCCGCACGTCGATGGCCGTCACCGACCCCGCCACCGCGTCCCCCGGCGCCGGCGCCTGCTCCATGCCCTCGGGGTCCACCTCCAGCGGCCTCGACAGGCGCGCCCGCCGGGCGTCGATGGCGAGGCGCCGGGCCACCGTGAACAGCCAGGGACGCAGGGACTCGTGACCGCTCGCCAGCACCTCCGGATGCTGCCAGAGCCGTAGCAGGGTCTCCTGTACGAGGTCCTCCGCGCGCTGCGCGTCCCCGGCCGTGAGGCCGAGCAGAAAACCGAACAGGGCCCTCCCGTGTTCGTGCTGCAGTTCGGCCAATGCCTCGGGGTCCGTGCGCCGGAGGGTGGGGGCCAGGGTCACGAGAGGCTCCTTCCGGGTGTCTGTTCGGGGTGCCGTTCGGGCTCGACGGATCCACCCTGACCTGCACGGAGCCGCCCGGGAACCGTCCGGTGGAGCCGGTGCGCCCAAGCACCCGGGTCGTCCGGTGGGCGGCCGCGCGGGGCGGTGAACGGTCGAACGGCGCGCCGAACGGCCATTGGAGTGAGGCGGTGGCCGGATGCGGAGCCGTCTCTTGACTCGCGGCGTCTCTTTCTATGGATTGGCAGTTGATCGGTTAGTCGTACTTATCTGAGGAGAGCCGGGACAGATGACCGCACGCACCCGCCACGCCCTCGCACTCCTCGCCGGCGTCGTCCTCGCGGCCGTCGCCGGCTGCTCCGCCGGCGGGCCCGCACCCGCCCGCCTCGGCGGCTCGCCGGCGGTTCCCGCACCGTCCGGAGCTCCCGGATCCACCACGGCCCCCGCCGCGAAGGGTTTCACCCTGGTGGCGAGCGGCGACGTCCTGCCGCACGAGTCGGTCATCCGGCGGGCGGCCTCCGACGCGGACGGCGACGGCCACGACTTCCGGCCGATGTTCTCCGGGGTCAAGCCGGTCGTCTCCGCCGCAGACCTGGCCCTCTGCCACATGGAGACCGTCTACGGGCCCGACGGCGGTCCTTTCACCGGCTACCCCGCCTTCCAGTCGCCGCCCGAAGTCGCCGACGGGCTGAAGGACGCCGGGTACGACGGGTGCTCCACCGCCTCGAACCACACCCTCGACGGCGGCGCCGCCGGGATCGGGCGCACCCTCGGCGCCTTCGACAAGGCAGGCCTGAAGCACGCCGGTTCGGCCCGCACGGCGGCCGAGGCGGGCACCGTGACGATGTACACCGCCGGATCGGCGAAGGTCGCGCACCTCGCGTACACGTACGACACCAACGGCTACCCCATGCCCGACGGGCAGCCCTGGGCCGTCAACCTGATGGAGCCGGAGAAGATCGTCGCGGACGCGCGGGCCGCCCGCCGGGCGGGGGCGGACGTCGTCCTCGTCAGCCTCCACTGGGGCACCGAATGGGAGACCGAGCCCGACGAGAAGCAGCTCGCGCTCGGCAAGGCGCTGACCGCCTCACAGAGCGCGGGGCGACCCGACGTGGACATGATCCTGGGCACCCACGCCCACATCCCCCAGCCGTACGAGAAGGTCAACGGGACCTGGGTCGTCTACGGCATGGGCGACCAGGTGGCCGGCGAGATGTTCAACTACACCGGAGCCCGGGACATGCGCGGCAACTACGGCTCCATCGGCCGCTTCACCTTCGCGCCGCCGGCCGCCGCCGGGCAGCGCTGGCAGGTCACCAAGGCCGAGTTCGTCCCGCAGATGATGGACCTCGCGGCCGGCCGGGTCGTCAACCTCGCCGCCGCCCTCGCCGAACACCCCGGCCGGGAGGACTACGAGGGCGCCCGGGACGCCATCACCGAGGCCGTCCTCAGCAGGGGCGCCGCCAAGGACGGACTGACGGCGGCGAAGTAGCCGCCCCGGGGGAAGTCCGGCGCAGGTCAGCGCAGGTCAGCGCGGGACACCGCACCCCCCGCGCCCGGCCCCGGCCCTCGAGGCTAGGGCACCACCGTCACCGGCCAGCGGCCCGCCTTCACCAGACGCACCGCCACCGAGCCGACGATCCGGTGCCCCGCCTGCTCCGACGCCCCGACCACCACGGCGTCCGCCTGGAGCTCCTCCGCCGCGCCCACCAGGCCGGAGTACGGATCGCCGCGGAAGGTGTGGAACTGCCAGCGGACGTCGTAGACGCCCTTCAGGCGCTGCGCCGACTCCCGGATCTCGGCCACCAGTCCCTCGGCGATCTCCTCGGTGGCCGCGCCCACCGGTGCGCCCAGCGAAGCGCCGGCCGCCATCACCGGCTGGACGTACACCAGCGCCAGCAGCGCGTTCTGCCGCCGGGCCAGGCCTGCCGCGTACGCCGCCGCGCGGAGCGAGGACTCCGACCCGTCGACGCCGGCCAGGATCACCTTCGGGCCGTCCGTACCGCGTTCGAATCCCGCGTTCACGTGCTCTCTCACGTTTCCGAGGCTACGGGACGGCCCGCGACCGCCCGACGCGCGAAGGGGCGCCGCCCTCCTTACAGTGCGAATCATGACTGCCACGGTGGAGGAGACGCACGGATCCCGGAACCGCATGCTGAACCGGGTCCCCGACGCCTTCGGCGCGTTCTTCGGAGCGCTCGGCCTGTTCTGCGCCCTGCTGGCGGTCTCCCCGACTCTGCGGCGGCTGCTGAGGCACGTCGTGCGCTTCCTTGACCTCTTCATCGTCCCGGTCAGCGAGAACCTCGCCTATGCCGTCTTCCTCTTCCTCCTCGCCGCCGCGCTGGGCATGCGCAAGAAGGTCGCCTGGTGGATCGTCGTCACCTATCTGGCCCTGCTCATCGTGGTCAACCTGCTGGTCATCGCCAACGGCTACGAGGTCGTCGGCGGAGTCTCCCTGGGCATCGCGGTGGCGGCCCTCGCCCTCCTCGTCGCCGCCCGCAAGGAGTTCTACGCCGCCTCCCGCCCCGGGGCGCTGTGGCGGGCCATGCTCGTGCTGGGCCTCGGCCTGCTCGCCGCCGTCTTCCTCGGGTGGGGACTGGTCGCGCTGTTCCCCGGCACCCTCCCCAAGGGGCAGTGGCTGGACTGGGCCGCGAAGCAGGTCTTCGGCGGGCTCTTCTCGGCCCGCGAGTTCGACGGGCGCCCGCCCCGCCCGCTGTACTTCCTGCTCGGCCTCTTCGGCGCCCTCGCCCTGCTGAACGCCGCCGCCACCCTCTTCCGCTCCCAGCGGCTGACCGCCGCCCTCCACGGGGACGAGGAACCGCGCATCCGCGCCCTGCTCGGCGCGTACGGGCGCGCCGACTCCCTCGGCTACTTCGCCACCCGCCGTGACAAGGCCGTCGTCTTCGCCCCCAACGGCAAGGCCGCCGTCACCTACCGCGTCGAGGCCGGCGTCTGCCTCGGCAGCGGCGACCCCGTCGGCGACCCGGCCGCCTGGACCCCCGCCATCGACGCATGGCTCGCCGTGGCCCGGCGCTACGGCTGGCAGCCCGCCGTCATGGGCGCCTCCGAGGACGGCGCGACCGCGTACGCCCGCTCCGGCCTCAGCGCCCTGCAGCTCGGCGACGAGGCGATCCTGCACGTCGCCCGCTTCGACCTCGACGGACGCGACATGCGCGTCACCCGCCAGGCCGTCAACCGGGTCAAGCGCACCGGAGCCACCACCGTCATCCGCCGCCACTCCGCCCTCTCCGAGGACGAGATGCAGATGATCGTGGACCGGGCCGACCGGTGGCGCGACACCGAGACCGAACGCGGCTTCTCCATGGCCCTGGACCGTCTCGGCGACGCCGCCGACGGCGACTGCCTCCTCGTGGAGGCGTTCGACGACAAGGGCGAACTGATCGCGCTGCTCTCCTTCGTCCCCTGGGGCAAGGACGGCATCTCCCTCGACCTGATGCGCCGGGACCGTTCCGCACCCAACGGGGTCATGGAGTTCATGGTCGCCGAGCTCTGCGCCGCGGCCCCGGGCCTGGGCGTGCGCCGGATCTCGCTCAACTTCGCCGTCTTCCGCTCCGCCTTCGAGGAGGGCGGCCGGATCGGCGCCGGCCCCGTCCTCAAACTGTGGCGCAGACTGCTCCTCTTCTTCTCCCGCTGGTGGCAGCTGGAGGCGCTGTACCGCTCCAACGTCAAGTACGGCCCCGACTGGTACCCGCGGTTCCTCTGCTACCAGGACGCCGGCTCGCTCGCCCGCGTCAGCCTCGCCTCCGGCATCGCCGAGGGCTTCGTCTCCGTACCGAGCATGCGCACCCTGTGGGGCAACGGGCACCCGCGCGGGCTCACCGCACCCGCCAACACGGCCGGCCTGCCTTCGATGGACTCCCTCGGCCTGCAACTCGTGGGCGAGGAGGGCGGGGCGGCTCGGGCCGAGCGCCTGCCCGAACAGGTCCGGGTCCGCCACGACAAGCTGGCGCGGATCCGGGCCGGCGGCACCGACCCCTACCCCGTGGGCATCCGCCCGCGCACCCACACGGTCGCCGAACTGAAGGCCGCCCACACCGGCGCCCCGTCCGGCTCCCGCACCGGCGTTCCGGTCACCGTCGCCGGACGCGTGATGGTCGTCCGCGACCTCGGCGGCGTTGTATTCGCCGTCCTGCGGGACTGGACCGGCGACGTCCAGCTGATGTTCACCCGGGACGTGGCGGGCGCCGAGGTGCTCGGCTCCTTCACCTCGCAGGTCGATTTCGGCGACCACGTCATCGTGAGCGGCGAGGTCGGCACCAGCAAGAACGGCGAACTGTCCGTGGTCGCCGGCTCCTGGCAGCTCACCGGCAAGTGCCTGCGCCCGCTGCCCGACAAGCGCAAGGGCCTCGCCGACCCGGAGGCCCGGGTCCGGCGCCGCTACCTCGACCTGGTCGCGAGCCCCGAGGCGCGGGACGTCGTACGGGCCCGCTCCAGCGCGGTCCAGGCCCTGCGGCAGGGCCTGCTGGACCGGGGCTACCTGGAGGTCGAGACCCCGATGCTCCAGCAGATCCACGGCGGCGCCAACGCACGGCCGTTCCGCACCCACATCAACGCCTACGACCTCGACCTCTACCTGCGCATCGCGCCCGAGCTGTACCTGAAGCGCCTGTGCGTGGGCGGCATGGAGAAGGTCTTCGAAATGGGCCGGACCTTCCGCAACGAGGGCGTCTCCTACAAGCACAACCCCGAGTTCACGATGCTGGAGGCCTACCAGGCCTTCGCCGACTACGACGTGATGCTCGACCTGACCCGCGAGTTGATCCAGAGCGCCGCCACGGCCGCCTTCGGCTCGCCCGTCGCCCACAAGGCGGGCCCCGACGGGAAGCTCGTCGTCCACGACATCTCCGGTCCCTGGCCGGTCAAGACGATGTACGGGGCGATCAGCGAGGCACTGGGCGAGGAGGTCGACGCGGACACGGAGGAACACGCGCTGCGGCGGCTCTGCGACCGGGCGGCCGTGCCGCACACGCCCGACGACACCCGCGGCGACGTCGTCCTGGAGATGTACGAGCGGCTGGTGGAGGAGAGGACCGGGCTGCCCACCTTCTACAAGGACTTCCCCACCGACGTCTCCCCGCTCACCCGGCAGCACCGCAAGGACCCCCGGCTGGCCGAGCGCTGGGACCTCGTGGCCTTCGGGACCGAACTGGGCACCGCCTACTCGGAGCTGACCGACCCCGTCGAACAGCGGCGCCGCCTCACCGCGCAGTCGCTGCTGGCGGCGGGCGGCGACCCGGAGGCGATGGAGATCGACAACGACTTCCTGGACGCGCTGGAGTACGCGATGCCGCCGACCGGCGGGCTGGGCATCGGCGTCGACCGGCTCGTCATGTTCCTCACGGGTCTGACGATCCGCGAGACCCTGCCGTTCCCGCTGGTACGCCGCGGATGACAAGCCCGGCCGGTGCGCTGACCGGGTGAGTGCAAGAGGGCGCGTCCGCGCCCCTCGACATCCGTGGCGATGTCGTTGATACGTAGTAGTAATGAAAAATGACGAGCCGACAGTAGGGCGACGCGTGCTCCTGCGCTCCGCCGTCTTCCTCGCGGTCGCCGCCGCCGCGGGAATGGTCACCGGCGGCGAGCCCGGCCCGCCGGGCTCCGGGCCCGCCGCCGGCCTAGGGGCGGGCGGCGAACCACCCCTCGGACCCGGACCGGGCGGAGCCGGCGGGCCGGGGCCCCTCGCCGGAGCCCCCGCCGTGCGGCCGCAGAGCCCGCGCGGGTCCTCGTACCGGCTCCAGCCGATGACCTCCGAAGGCGCCCCGGAGCAGGTGGCCGCCGCGAAGCCCGTCGTACGGACCCGGCCGATCCTGGAACTGCCGGCCGACGCGAGCACCGCGAGCGCCATGACGCTCACCTTCGACGACGGCCCCGACCCCCGCTACACCCCGGACATCCTCGACACCCTCGCGCGCTACCGCGTACGGGCCATGTTCTTCGTCTGCGGGGAAATGGCCACCGACAACCGGGACCTGCTGCGCCGCATGGTCGCCGAGGGCCACGTCATCGGCAACCACACCTGGACCCACCCGCTCATCCCCACGCTCAGCCGGCCCGCCCTCGCCTCCGAGATCGGCCGCACGAGCGAAGTCGTACAGAAAGCGGTCGGCGAGGCGCCGCTGTGGTTCAGGGCTCCTTACGGGGCATGGAACCGGGCCGCCTTCGAGATCGGCGCCGAGCTCGGCATGGAGCCGCTCGCCTGGACCCTGGACACCCTGGACTGGAAGGAACCGGGCACGGCCACGATCGTGTCGCGGGTCCTGCAGGCGGCCGCGCCGGGCGTGATCGTGCTGAACCACGACGCGGGCGGCAACCGCTCGCAGAGCGTGCAGGCGCTGGCGAACTACTTGCCGCAACTGCTCGGGCGGGGCTACCGGATGACGCTGCCGGCTCTGCCGCCGCGCTGAGGACCAGGACCCCTTGACCCGGCGCGACGGCGGCGGCTTTCGTCCGCCGTCGCCGTCCGCCGTTCCTCCGATCGGTCAGCGGGCCTCCACCATCCGCGCGAAGACGACGACGTTGCCGTCGTAGCCCCCCGCCTTCGAGTAGCCGCCGCCGCACGTGATCACCCGGAGTTCCGCGTGCCCGGTGTCCCCGTACACCCGGGCTCCGGGGAACGCGTTCTTGGCGAAGACCTCCACGCCGTACACCTCGAACACCGCCGTGCGCCCGTCGTAGCGCGCCACCTCGATCCGGCTGCCCTTGCGGACCGAGCCCAGGCCGAAGAAGACCGCGGGGCCCTGCGCGTTGTCCACGTGGCCCACGATCACCGCCGAACCCTGCTGACCCGGCGAGATGCCGTTGAGGTACCAGCCGGCCAGGTTCCTCTCCTGTGCGGGCGGCGCGTCGATCCAGCCCTGAGCGTCCAGTCCGACCGTCATCACCGGTGCGTCCACGCTGATCGACGGGATGCGGACGCGCTGCACCGACGAGTGTTCCAGCACCTCCATGTCCGACGGCGGCGTGGGTGGCTCGGCGGGTGTCCGGTCGGCCTGCGAGCCGACCGTCGCCGTCGCTCCGACGGCCGCCGCGGCGGCCGGCTGCGGGGGTCCGGCGTCGACATCGGCTCCGTTGCGCATCATGGCGAGGCCGGTGAGCATGACCAGCGCGATGGCGCCCCAGGGGGAGCGCTTCCTCGACGGCCTCTCACTCTCGTCCTCGGTCATGGTTCTCCCTTCCCGACGCGGGGGTCCCGACCCGCGTTCTTGTTCCCACCCCTGTACGCCCTGCTTCACGCACGTTAAGGCGGTGTGCGCGGGACGGCGATCGGGGAAGGGCGAACGGGTGGTGGGGCCGGAAGGGGTGCGCCCATCCAGGTAATCGTCACATGAATGCCTGACGGGTCGTGACCTGCGGATCCGTCAGCAAACCTGTCCGCGCCTCGGCGTGTCGCTCAACCTTGCGGCCCAAAGTCGGAAATGCGCTGGTTGCGCCCCGGCCGGAGGGTTCGTGATGGGACGCGTTCTCGTCGATTTGCCCGGGCCACCGCTCCGGGGCGCTTCCCGCTGGAGGTTCCACCATGCGTGTTCTCCGCGCTCTTACCGTGACCGCGGCTGCCTGCGCCGCGATCGGCCTCAGTACTCAGTTCGCCTCCGCGAACCCGGGTCCGCCATCGGGCGGAAACGGTGGTCCGAGCAACGTCACCGTCAACCCGTACTCCGTGCACCAGGGCTCCTCGATGCAGGTCAGCGCGGCCGGCTGCGTCCGAGGCGGCATCGTCTTCTCGCACGGCAACTTTCCGCAGACGAACCTGTCGGCCGGTTCCATCGGGTTCGCGACCGTCCGCATCTTCAACCACGCCTCGCCCGGCCACCACACGCTGTCCGTCAAGTGCCACGACAGCAGCCTGGTCGCCACGCACCGCTTCACGATCCTGCAGGGCAACGGCGCCCAGGGCGGCCTCGGCGGCTCCTTCGGCCCGTCCGCCACCGAGACCGCCATCGGCGCGGGCCTCGTGGGCGCCGCGGCCCTGGGCGCCGGCGCCCACGTGATCCGCCGTCGCCGCCCGATCCGCGGCCGGGCCTGACCGGCCGACCTCCAGGGTCAGCCCGAACAACCGCCGGTCGCCCCCCTGACCCGCCGCGGGCGCGGGGGTCCC
>NZ_JBHWVV010000010.1:0-363820 GCF_042736715.1 Streptomyces sp. NPDC060049 | reverse complement strand
CCCGCAATCCCCGGCGGCCCGCCGGGGATTGCGGGACAGCCCTTAGACTGGCTCCATGCGCGATCTTGCGGGGGGATTCGGCTATCTGCTGGCCGGACAGCGATGGGTACTGCGGCACGGACGGTGGCTGGGCTTCGGTCTGCTGCCCGGCCTGGTGTCCCTGGTCCTGTACGCCGGGGTGCTCATCGGCCTCGGATACGGCGCCGACGACCTGACCGAGTGGGCGACCCCCTTCGCCGAGGGCTGGTCCTCGCCGTGGCTCGGGCTCTTCCGCGGCTTCCTCACCGCCCTGGTCTTCTGCCTCGGGCTCTTCCTCGCGGTGATCACCTTCACGGCCGTGACCCTGCTCGTGGGCCAGCCGTTCTACGAGTCGCTCTCGGAACAGGTCGACCGCAGCGAGGGCGGCGAGGTCCCCGAGTCGGGGCTCACGCTCTGGCAAGAGCTCTGGATCTCCGCCCGGGACAGCCTGCGGATCGTCGGCCGGGTACTGCTCTTCGGGATCCTGCTCTTCGGGCTCGGCTTCGTCCCGGTGCTCGGACAGACCGTGGTGCCGGCCCTCGGATTCTGTGTCTCCGGCTTCTTCCTGACCCAGGAGCTCACCTCCGTCGCCCTGATGCGCCGCCGGCTGGAGCTCCCCGAGCAGCTGGCGCTTCTGCGCTCGCGCCGGGCGCTGGCGATCGGCTTCGGAGTGCCGCTGGTGCTGGCCTTCCTGGTGCCGCTCGTCGCCGTTTTCCTCATGCCGGGCGCGGTGGCCGGGGCCACCCTGATGGCCAGGGACCTCGTGGGGGCGGACGAGGAGCAGGAGCACGAGCAGGAGCACGGGCAGGGCGCCGACCGGGCGCAGGAGTCAGCGCCGCAGTAGGGTGATCACCCCGGTCGTGTCCTCCCGGCCGTGGGCCTGCGGGTCGGCCGTCAGCCGCTCCCGCATCAGGTCCAGGTAGGGACTGATCGGCTCGGTGCTGGGCGTCGCGGGGTCCTTCGCGGCCGCGCCGGGACCTGTTTCGCCGAGGAGTTCCCGGGTCGCGCCGACCGCGGGGGGCGGGCTCACGGGCTCCCGTACCCTCCTGCGCCACCCGATAGTATGAGCGGTGGCAAGAGTCAAAGCTGTCCCACACCGTCCTTGAGTCCGCGTCCTTGTCCGGAGCACCGGTCGTTCGGGGCCCGAGCCGGACAGTGGCTTGCTGAGAAACGACCGTCCGCAGGGCCGAGGACCGCCGACCAGCAGTTCCGTCCGCAGGACCGAGGACCGCCGACCAGCAGTAGGGACATTTTTCAGTGACAGTCAGTACCGAGGGGTCGGCGCCCGTGGGCCCGGGCCGCCTCCTTCGCTCCCGCGGCGCGCTGCTGCTGCTGGAAGCGGTCGTCGCCTCCGTCGGCGCACTCGCCCTCCCGCTGCTAACGCTCGGCTTCGAGCTCGACCCGCTGGACCGCATAGCGCAGGTCAGCGGCCTCGCTGCGATCCAGTTCCGGTTCGCGCTGCTCGGCCTGCTGCTGATCGCCGCCGTGGTGCTGGCGATGCGGCTGCGCGGTGGCCGCCACTTCGACCTGGCCACCCGGGTCTCGGCGGCCGGCCTCGCGGGTCTGGCCAGCGGGTTCGTCGCGGCCGGCGCGGTGCTCGCGCTCCACGGCACGCCGTGGCCGATGTTCGGCCTCAACGGCGACAGCGGCCGGATCGTCGAGTGGGCCCACGCGGTGGCCAACGGCCAGCCGTCGGGCTCCCCGGTCTACCCGCCCGCACCCCTCTACACCCTCGGGTACTACGCCGAGTGGTTCCACGGCGGGAACACCGCATACGCCTTCAAGGACCTCCAGATCCTCGGAGCCGCCGCCTTCGGGCCGCTCGTGTACTTCGCCTGGCGGATGCTGCTCAGCCCGCTCCGGGCGCTCGCCTTCGGCGTCGTCCCGGCCTTCGCGCTGATCGACGCGTACAAGCCGTACGCCCAGACGGTCCTTGCCGTGCTCATTCCGGTCCTGGTGGCCATGGTGGTGGCGCTGCGCCGCAGCGGCACCGAGAACTGGCGGCCGCTCCTGCTCAAGGCCGCCGGCTTCGGCGCGTTGCTGGGCGTGCTCTTCCTCACCTACTCGGGCTGGTTCCTGTGGAGCGCGGCCGGCGTGTTGTTCGCCGCCGTCCTGTACTTCCCGTGGAAGACCGGCCGGCTCAAGGGCGCCGCCTTCATGGGCGCCGCCGTGGCGGCCTTCATGGTGGTGGCCGGGCAGTACCTGGTGGTCATGCTGACCGAGGGGCAGACCACCAAGGACTTCAACTTCCGCTTCGACAACTTCACCGACCCGGCGTACTACCTGATGTGGCGCACGGACATGCCGGGCGCGGTCGGCGACTGGCCGCTGCCCGGGGAGTTCGGCGGGGTCGGACTGTTCGCCATCGTGACCTTCGTCTGTCTGGGCGTCGCGATCTGGCTCGGCCTGCGCAAGCCGCTCGTGGTCACCATCGCCGCGATGTTCATATCCGCGTGGATGATGCGGATGTACATCGCCTCGCACATGTACGAGACGCAGACGGTCCAGCTCTACACCCGCACCAACAACCAGCTGCTCTACTGCGGCCTGATCCTGGCCGCGCTCGTGGCCCACCTCGTCTCGGGGCGGCTGGCCGAACGGCGCACCGCGGACACGGGCACGGGCACGGGCGTGGCCGCGGACACGAGTACGGGCACGAATACGGGCACGGACACGGCTCCCACGGGCCGGGGCTTCCCGGGCCGCGAGGGCGCCGTCATCGGAACCCTGTGCGCCCTGCTGCTCCTGCTCGGTACGGTTTCGTCCTCGATGGCCGACCGGTACATGCCGGCCCAGGACGGCACCTACCGGATCCTGCCCTACGTGTCCCACACCATCCGCCAGCAAAACGGCAAATGTCCGAAGTTCGCCCCCGAGCACAAGTGCTCCACGGACGGCGACCAGACGTGGCTGACCTACATCCGATGATCACGAGGACGACATGATCTCCGCATTGACGCGGCTGGCCGACTGGTCGGCCCGGACCCCCAAGAGGCTCTGGGCCGTCAGCTTCGTCCTCTTCTTCACCATCGCGGCCTCCTGGTCCGCCGCCACACCCCTCGGGGCCTCCCCCGACGAGCACGCGCACTTCATCCGGGCGGCGGCCGTCGCCCGGGGGCAGATCAACGGCACCGAGGTGATGGTTCCGCACGTGGTCGGAGGCATCCCGGGCGAGTTCTCCGAGACCGGCGTGCAGCTCCCGGAGTGGTACAAGGAGCTCCCCAAGCACCACGAGTGCTACGCCTGGCACGCGGGCACGCCCGCTTCCTGCGCGCCCGCTCTCGGCGACTCCGGGAAGATCGTCGAGGTCCCCACCGCGGCCGGCCGCTACCACCCGGCGTACTACATGCTGACCGGCTGGCCGAGCCTGCTGGTCGAGGGTCCGAGCGGGCTGTACCTCATGCGCCTGATGTCGGCGCTGTTGTGCTCGGCGCTGCTGGCCGGCGCCGTGGTCACGGCCGCCGAGTGGCGGCGCGGACGCTCGCTCGCCCTGCTCGGCGTCTTCACCGCGGCCACGCCCATGCTCCTTTTCATGGCCGGCATGGTCAACCCCAGCGGCGGTGAGATCGCCGCCGGAATCCTGGTGTGGACGGCGCTGTTGTCGATCCTCATGTCGCCCGATCCGGCGCTGTTGAACCGCAGGCTCGCCAGAGTGGGCATCGGCGGCCTGGTGCTGATCAACATCCGGCCGCTCGGACTGATCTGGTTCGCGGGAGCGGTCTTCTTCGGGCTGCTGCTGGCCCAGCGCGGCGTGCTGCGCTCGGTGCTCCGCCGCAAGGCGATGTGGGTCTGGACGGGGCTGCTCGGCGTGGCCACGGCCGGTGCGCTGGCCTGGGCGTCGACCCACCCCGACAACTCGGTCATCAAGGTTCCCTGGTGGCTCACCACGACGGAAGCGGCCCGCAAGACGTTCGGCTACACCGAGATGTACGTCCACCAGATGCTCGGCTACTTCGGCTGGCTGGACACCCCGGCGCCGGGCTTCACCTGGTACGTCTGGCTCGCCGTGCTCGCGGTGATCACCGGGCTGGGACTGGTGTACGGCCGCAAGCGGGAAGCGGTGGCGCTGCTCGGCATGCTGGTGGCGATCGTGGCGGTGCCGGTGGCCGCGCAGGCTTCGCAGGCGGAGAAGATCGGCATGGTGTGGCAGGGCCGCTACCTGCTGCCCTTCGCCGTGGGTCTGCCGCTGATGGCGGTGCTGATCTGCGCGAGCCGGATGCCGGAGAAGGGCTTCCCCGTACGCAGGCTGGTCGGGTTCGCCGCGGCCGGCCTCGCCCTGGCGAACGCGGCGGCGTTCTTCTGGGTGCTGCGCCGCTTCGCCGTCGGGGTCAAGGGCTCCTGGCTGCCGACCGGGGCGCACTGGGCCCCGCCCGGTGGCTGGGTGCTGTGGACCGGCGTGTACACGCTGGCGGCGCTCGCCCTGGTGGTGCCGGTGCTGATGAGGGACCGCCTGCCCGACGCGCCCGGCCTGGCCGCCGGCCCGCACGGGACCGGCACGGACAGCGGTACCGGCGTGGACGCGGGCACCGGCACCGACAGCGCGACCGGACCGGGCGCGGGGACCGGCACGGACACGGAATCCGGTCCCCGCGCCCGGGTGACACCGGTCCACTGAACCGCGCGGGCCCGCGCCGCCGGAGAGCGTCCACCGGACGCCTCCCTCAGGCGCGGGCCCGAGCCGGGACACCGGCCGGGACGTCCGCCACGGCCACCGACGGCGTGCGGTCGTCGGCCTCGGCCATCAGCGTGCCGCCCGGCGCCCACACGGCCGCGCCGCCGCAACCCGTCCACGGCCCCGCCGGTCCGACGTGGTTGGCGAGGATCACGTACATCCCGTGGTCCCGGGCGATCCCGGGGTGGACCGCGGCGCGCTCGCCGACGCCGTCGCCCGTTCCGTAGAGCGAGCTCGCCAGGTGCACCCGGCAGCCGGCCGCCGCGCCCGCGCCGGGCACGTCCGCGAAGTGGTTGTCGTAGCAGATGCCCAGCGAGAAGCGGATGCCGCCGAGTTCGAACCGGCCCGGGAGCGAGCCCGCCGCGAAGACCTCCTGCTCCTGGCGGAAGAGGTGCCGCTTGGCGTACGTCGTCACGTGGGCGCCCGTCGCGTCGTGCACCAGGGTCGCGATGAGGGGCCGGGGGCCGTCCCCGCGCAGCGCGACGTTGACGGCGGTGGCGATCCCGGCGGACCGGACGGGGTCGAGCCGCGGATCCTCGGGCCCCGTCACCCAGAGTCCGGGGTCGGCGGCGAGCGCGGGCAGTTCGTACCCGGTCAGGGTGAACTCGGGGAACAGCACCAGCTCGGCGCCCTCCTCCCGGGCCCGTGCGGCGAGCACGGCCGCGCGCTCGGCGTTGGCGGGCACGTCGGCGGGGGCGCAGGTCATCTGCGCGGCAGCGATCTTCACGTGCCCAGCATGCCAGCGTGCCCGCGGTGTTCGCGGTCGTAGGCGGCGGCCGAAGCGGGGCCGGGGTCAGGCCGCCGGGCCCTGCAGCAGGGTGAGGAAGGCCCGGAAGGCGGCGGGCATGTCGAGGGATTCCGGGGCGAGCAGCCACTGGTACTGGAGCCCGTCCATCACGGCGGCCAGCAGGGGGGCGGCCTCCTCGGGGCTGAGGCCCGAGGGGAGGCGTTCGCCGAACTCGGCGCGCAGCATCGCGGCCATCTCCCCGCGCACCTGCGCGTACCGCTCGGTGAAGAACTCCCGCGCGGGGTGGCCGTCGGTGACGCTCTCGCCGAGCAGCGCCGAGAAGGTCTGCACGATGCCCGGGCGCATGGCGTTGTAGTCCACCAGCGAGGCCAGCAGGTCCAGGCGCCACGTGCCGGCCGAGGCGCGGCTGCCGCCGCCGGTGTCCCAGCGGTCGCGTTCCTCCAAGACGGCGACCAGCAGCGCCTCCTTGGTCGGGAAGTAGTGGAGCAGCCCCTGCTGGGTCAGGCCCACGCGCTCGGCGACCGTACCCAGCGAAGCGCCGCGGTAGCCGCGTTCCGCGATGACCTCGACGGCCGCGCGCACGATCTCCCCGCGCCGTTCCTCACTTCTCGCCCTGGCCATCACCGCGACGCCCCTTCCGCTCAGCCTGCCAGCAGGACCGTACGGCATCTTGTATCACGAACAGATTACGAACCCTACCGATCTACAGGTAGACGGTCCACGATGGGGCCTGCCGCACCGCGCGGCCGCCCCGCACGGCGGCTCGCGTACCCGCACCCAACGAGGAGGCATGGCCGTGACCGATGCCGATCAGGTCCGCAACGACGTCGTAGAGGCGGCGCTGGGCAAGCTGGATCTCGACACCAAGACCCGGCTGCTGGCCGGCCAGGACATGTGGTCGCTGCCCGCCGTCCCCGAGATCGGCCTGCGTTCCCTGGTCATGTCCGACGGCCCCATCGGGGTGCGCGGCGTGCGCTGGACCGCCGACGACCCCTCCATCGCGCTGCCCTCGCCGACCGCGCTCGCCGCCGCGTGGGACCCCGCGCTCGCCCGCCGGGCCGGTCGCCTCCTCGCCCAGGAGGCCCGCCGCAAGGGCGTCCACGTCCTCCTCGCACCCACCGTCAACCTGCACCGCTCCCCGCTCGGCGGCCGGCACTTCGAGTGCTACTCCGAGGACCCGTTCCTGACCGGCGCGGTCGGCAGCGGCTACGTGAACGGCGTCCAGGACGGCGGGGTCGCCACCACCGTCAAGCACTTCGTCGGCAACGACGCCGAGACCGAGCGGTTCACCGTCGACAGCGTCATCGCCCCGCGCCCGCTGCGCGAGCTGTACCTCGCGCCCTTCGAGGCCATCGTCGCCAACGCCCGCCCCTGGGGCATCATGACGGCCTACAACCGGGTCAACGGCGTGACGATGACCGAGCACACCCACCTCGTGAACGAGGTCCTGCGCGCCGAGTGGGGCTTCGACGGGTACAACGTCTCCGACTGGATGGCCGCCCGCTCCACCACCGGCGACATCCTCGGCGGCCTCGACGTGGCCATGCCCGGCCCCGTCACCGTCTACGGCGCCCCGCTCGCCGACGCCGTCCGCGCCGGCGGGGTCCCGGAGTCCGCCGTCGACGAAGCCGTGCGCAACGTCCTGCGCCTGGCCGCCCGCGTCGGCATCCTGGACGGCGCGCCCGCCGTCGTCGGCGAGGTCCCGGCCCCGATCGACGGCCAGGCACTGGCCCGTGAGATCGCCGCCCGCGGCTTCGTCCTCGTCCGCAACGAGACCGTGTCCGGCGGGACCGTGTCCGACGAAAGGCGGGCCCTGCCGCTCGATGCCTCCGCCGGCCGCACCGTCGCCCTCATCGGCGCCGCCGCCCGCGACGCCCGCGTCCTCGGCGGCGGCTCCGCCACCGTCTTCCCCGAGCGGATCGTCTCCCCGCTGGACGGCCTGACCGCCGCCCTGCCCGAAGGCTCCCTGACCTTCACCGTCGGTGCCGACCCCAGCGACGAACTCACCCCCGCCGACAAGGGCTTCGAGCTCCGCGCGATCTGCCGCGACGCCTCCGGCGCCGTCCTCGGCACGGGCTCGCTGCCGACCGGCCAGGTCCAGTGGATCGGTGACGACCTGCCCGAGGGCGCCGGCTACGGGACGATGGCGAGCATCGAGGTCGTCGGTACGTACGTCCCGCGCGAGAGCGGCGAGCACGCCTTCGGCACCCGCGGGCTCGGCGCCTTCACCCTCGCCGTCGGCGGGGAGGTCCGCTGGGAGGGCGTCCAGGCGATGGGCAACGAGGCGGACCCCTTCGAGGCCTTCTTCGGCGCCCCCAGCGAACGGGCCCGGGTCACCCTCGCCGAGGGCGAGGCCGTCGAGGTCTCGCTGACCTACCAGGTCCCCGACATGACCGCCCTGCCGCTCAAGGCGATCATGTTCTCCCTCCTGCACCTCGGCCCGCGGCGCTCCGCCGACGAGCTCATCGCCGAGGCCGTCGAGGCGGCGCGCTCCGCGGACACCGCCGTGGTGGTCGTCGCCACCACCGAGCGGGTGGAGTCCGAGGGCTTCGACCGCAGGGACCTCGCCCTCCCGGGCCGCCAGGACGACCTGGTCCGGGCCGTCGCCGCCGTCAACCCGAACACCGTGGTGGTCGTCAACGCCGGTTCCCCGGTGGAACTCCCGTGGCGCGAGGAGGTCGCCGCCGTCCTGCTGACCTGGTTCCCCGGGCAGGAGGGCGGGGCCGCGCTGGCCGACGTGCTCCTCGGTGACGCGGAGCCGGGCGGGCGGCTGCCCACCACCTGGCCCGCGGAGCTCGCGGACGCGCCGGTCACCGAGGTCGTCCCGGCCGAGGGGCGCCTCGAGTACCGGGAGGGGCTCTACATCGGCTACCGGGCGTACGAGAAGCACGGCATCGCCCCCGCCTTCCCCTTCGGCCACGGCCTCGGCTACACGGACTGGGTGTACGAGTCCCTGGAGGCCACCCCGTCGGCCGTGACGGTCCGGGTCACCAACACCGGCACCCGGCCGGGCCGCGAGACCGTCCAGGTCTACCTGGCGCCCGTCGCCACCGCGTCCGGCGGCGCGGCGAACGCGACCGTCGAGCGTCCGGCCAGCTGGCTGGCCGGCTTCGCGAGCGTGAGCGCCGGGGCCGGCGAGAGCGTCGACGTGGAGATCGCCCTGCCCGGGCGCGCCTTCGAGGTCTGGGACGAGGACTCCCGCGCCTGGCAGCGGATCGGCGGCGGCTACGAGGTCCGCGCGAGCCGTTCGCACGGCGACACCCGGCTGACGGCGACCCTCGACCTGTAATGGCCGGAAAACACCTGTGCCGCGGTGAATGGAGAGCCGGACCGGGGGCGGGCCCTGACACCCGCCCCCGGTCCCACAGGTTTCACGGCGTCAACGTGGGGGCTCGACGGAGGTCACCTGTCGGTGCGCCAGTTCCGCGAGCCGCGCCTGCCCGTCCCTGCCCGGGTGGAACCAGTCCCAGCGGCTCAACTGCTCCGTCGAGAAGGGGTACTGGAAGACCGCGCCGCCGTCGTAGCGGCACAGCGGGTCCTTCGCGCAGACCTCGCGCAGCACCTCGTTGTACTCGACCACGCGGGCCCGCACCTGCTCGCGCCGGGCGGTCGCCCCGGCGGCCTCGGAGGTGGGCTCGGCGAGCATCGACTGGCAGATGCCGAGCTTCCAGATCCGCCGCACCATCGGGTCGTCCTTGCCCTGCTCCCACAGCCGCAGGAGGTCCGGGACGCTGGAGACGTACACCTGCGAGGCGGGCGAGGCGGCCCGCAGAGCGGCGAGCGCCTCCTCGAATCCGTCACGGAAGGCGGCCGCCGTGGTCATCGACGAAGCCGACGGCCGGCAGGCGTCGTTCGAGCCCACCATCACCGTGACCAGGCCGGGCTTGTGTACGGCCGCCGAAGCCAGCTGCCCCGGCAGGTCGGCCATCCGGGATCCGGTCACCGCGTAGTTCCAGCTGCGGGCGGGCGCCTCGGCCTCCCCGAGCAGCCGGGCGGCCAGCGAGCGGACCTGGGGGTCCCCGCCGGTCGCCCAGGAGACCTCCGGGCAGTCGGCCAGCACCGAACAGGCGTCGAACCCGCGTGTGATGGAGTCGCCGACGGCGGCGACCGAGGTGGGAGCGGTGTTCCACCGGGGCGCGGCCTGCGCCCCCCGCTCGCCCGCCGGCTCGTTCCCGTCCGCCGAACACCCGCCGAGCGCGCCCGCCGCCACGACGAGGGCGGCCATCGCGCCCGCGCCCGGACGCGTCCTGCGCGCTCGGCGGCGCGGAGCGGGGGTGCGCATGCGGGGGATCCCTCCTTCGTTGCCCCGCGTCCTTCGGGGGCGTCCTGCTGAGTGAATGCTCTGTGATGACGGGTCTGGGAGCGACCGTACGTCACACCACGACCCCCGGCGCACGGTAGCTTTTTCCCGTGGCGTTTCGGCCGCAAGTCCCGCAACGCAATGTCAAATAATTTCCGTTACATTACATCACGTCACATACTGTCCGTTTTCTGGAGTTTATTCCCGACCTCGTCCCACACTGGAGGTCCCGGTGACGACACGTGGAGTCCTGTACGTGCATTCCGCACCGCGTGCGCTCTGCCCGCACGTGGAATGGGCTGTTGCGGGGGTGCTCGGGGTGCGGGTGAACCTCGACTGGATCCGTCAGCCCGCCGCCCCGGGCACCTGGAGAGCCGAGTTCTCCTGGCAGGCCGAGGCGGGCACCGCCTCCAAACTCGCCTCCGCCCTGAGAGGCTGGCACCTGCTCCGCTTCGAAGTGACCGCGGAACCCTGCCCGACGGCCGAGGGCGAGCGCTACAGCTCCACCCCGCAGCTCGGCATCTTCCACGCCGTCACCGGCATGCACGGCGACATCCTGATCCCCGAGGACCGGCTGCGCGCCGCCCTCGCCCGGTCCTCGCGCGGCGAGACCGACCTGGAGGCGGAGATCGCCAAACTGCTCGGCAAACCCTGGGACGACGAACTCGAACCCTTCCGCTACGCGGGCGAGGGCGCGCCGGTCCGCTGGCTCCACCAGGTCGTCTGAGCGCGGCGCATGCGAAAGGCCCACCCGGAATCACCCGGGTGGGCCTTTCGCATGTGCATCCGTCAGACGCTGCGGAACGCCAGCGTGACGTTGTGGCCGCCGAAACCGAAGGAGTTGTTGATCGCGGAGATCGAACCGTCGGCCGGGAGCTTGCGGGGCTCGCCGCGCACGATGTCCGCGTCGATGTCGTCGTCCAGCTCGTCGACGTTGATCGTCGGCGGGGCGAAGCGGTGGTACAGCGCCAGCACCGTCGCCACGGTCTCGATGCCGCCCGCACCACCCAGGAGGTGACCGGTCATCGACTTGGTGGCCGAGATGGCGATGTGGTCGAGGTCGTCGCCCAGCACCTTGCGCAGGGCCTTCAGCTCGGCCGTGTCACCCTGCGGGGTGGACGTGGCGTGCGCGTTCAGGTGGACCAGCTCGGCCGGGTCGAGGCCCGTGTTGTCGAGCAGGTTCTGCACGGCGGCCGCGACACCGCGGCCGGTGGGCTCCGGCTGCGCGATGTGGTGGCTGTCCGCGGACAGGCCCTGGCCGAGCACCTCGCAGTAGACCCGGGCGCCACGCGCGGCGGCGTGCTCCGCCGACTCCAGGATCACGACGCCGGCGCCCTCGCCGAGGACGAAGCCGTCGCGGCCCTTGTCGTAGGGGCGCGAGGCCTGCTCGGGGTGCTCGTTGTTCTTGGACATCGCCATCATGTTGGCGAACGCGGCGATGGGCAGCGGGTGGATCGCCGCCTCGGTGCCGCCCGCGACGACCACGTCGGCACGGCCGCTGCGGATCATCTCGACGGCGTAGCCGATGGCCTCGGCGCCGGAGGCGCAGGCGCTGACCGGAGTGTGCACGCCCGCACGGGCGTTGACCTCCAGGCCTACGTTGGCCGAGGGGCCGTTGGGCATGAGCATGGGGACGGTGTGCGGGGAGACCCGGCGCACGCCCTTCTCCTTCAGTACGTCGTACTGGTCGAGCAGGGTGGTCACGCCGCCGATGCCGGAGGCGATGACGGTGCCCAGGCGCTCGGGCGCGATGGCCGCGTCCTCGCCCGCCGGAGCGGTGTAACCGGCGTCGGCCCACGCCTCGCGGGCCGCGATGATCGCGAACTGGGCCGAGCGGTCCAGCTTGCGGGCCAGCGGACGGGGCAGGACCTCGCTCGGGTCCACGGCGGCCGGGGCGGCGATACGAACCGGGAGTTCGGCGAAGCGCTCACCCTCGAGGGGCTTTACGCCGGAACGGCCGGCAAGCAGACCTTCCCAGGTCGAAGCGCTGTCGCCACCCAGCGGAGTGGTTGCGCCGATACCGGTGACGACCACGGTGCGATTGGTCGGGCTCACAGGAATTCTTTCTCCACGTCTCAGGGGGTGCTGAATTGTCACGGCGCCACCGCCAGGTGGCGACAAACGCTCGTCAGGCTCAGGCCTGGTGCTTGAGGATGTAGCTCGCGGCGTCGCCGACGGTCTTGAGACCCTTGACGTCCTCGTCCGGGATCTTCACCTCGAAGCGCTCTTCGGCGGCGACGACGACCTCGACCATGGACAGCGAGTCGACGTCCAGGTCGTCGGTGAAGGACTTCTCGAGCTGGACGTCCTCGGTCGGGATGCCGGCGATCTCGTTGACGATCTCGGCGAGACCTTCGACGATCTCGTCCTGGGTGTAGGCCATGTGGCGCTCCTTCATTGGGTACTGGGGTACTGGGTGGAACAGGGACGGGAAAGGGATCCCGGACCTAAGGGAGGGTAACGACCGTCGCGGCGTAGACGAGTCCCGCCCCGAAGCCGATGACGAGCGCGGTGTCGCCGCTCTTCGCCGCTCCGGTCGCCAGGAGCCGCTCCATAGCGAGCGGGATCGAGGCGGCCGAGGTGTTGCCGGTGGTTTCGACGTCGCGGGCGACCGTGACGTGCTCCGGCAGCTTCAGAGTCTTCACCATCGAGTCGATGATCCGCATGTTTGCCTGGTGCGGGATGAAGACGTCCAGGTCATCGGCGGTGATCCCGGCTGCGTCGAGCGCCTGCTGGGCCACCTTGGCCATCTCGAAGACGGCCCAGCGGAAGACCGCCTGACCCTCCTGCGTGATGGCCGGAAACTTCTCGGCGCTGTCCGTGCTGCGGTACTCGTCCCACGGCACGGTCTGCTTGATGGTCTCCGACTTGTCGCCCTCCGAACCCCACACCGTGGGGCCGATGGCCGGCTCGTCCGAGGGACCGACGACCACGGCGCCCGCTCCGTCGCCGAACAGGAAGGCCGTCGCGCGGTCCTCCAGGTCGGTGAGGTCCGAGAGCCGCTCCACGCCGATGACGAGGACGTACTCCGCGGAACCCTCCACCACCAGGCCCTTGGCCAGGGTCAGACCGTAGCCGAAACCGGCGCAGCCCGCGGAGATGTCGAACGCGGCGGGCTTGCCCGCGCCGACGCGGTGCGCGATCTCCGTCGCGACCGCCGGGGTCTGCTTGAAGTGCGAGACCGTCGAGACGATCACGGCGTCGATCTTCTCCGGGGCGATCCCGGCCGCGGCCAGCGCCTTGCCGGAGGCCTCCACCGACATCGCGGCGACGGTCTCCTGGGGCGACGCCCAGTGCCGCGTCGCGATGCCGGAACGGGAGCGGATCCACTCGTCGGACGAGTCGATCGTCTCGAGGATGACGTCGTTGGGCACCACGCGGACAGGACGGTATCCGCCCACACCGAGGATGCGGGCGTACGGGGAGCCCTTGCCAGGCTTGATCTTCGACATGCTGTGTGGGCTCCTTCTCTCAGGCCGCGTGCTCGGCGACGAGCGCCGCGGCCTTTTCGAGATCGTCCGGGGTCCGCAGGGCCACGCTCGGTACGCCCTTCAGCGCGCGCTTGGCCAGACCCGTCAGGGTGCCACCGGGGGACAGCTCGATGATCCCCGTGACGCCCAGTGCGGCGAACGTCTCCATGCACAGGTCCCAGCGGACCGGATTGGCCACCTGGCCGACCAGCCGGGCGACGACGTCGGCGCCCGTGGTCACGACCTGACCATCCTTGTTCGATACGTACTTCAGCGCCGGATCGGCCGGAGCGAGGGCCGAGGCGGCCTTCTCCAGGCCGGCGACCGCCGGAGCCATGTGGTGCGTGTGGAAGGCGCCCGCGACCTTGAGGGCGACGACCTTCATGGAACCCTCGGGCTTCTCGGCCTCCAGGGCCGCGATCTGCTCCATGGTCCCCGCGGCGACGATCTGGCCCGCGCCGTTGACGTTCGCCGGGGTCAGACCCAGCTTCTCCAGGTGAGCCACGACGATGTCGGGCTCACCGCCGAGGACCGCCGCCATGCCCGTCGCGGTGATCGCCGCGGCCTCGGCCATGCCGAGCCCCCGGGTGCGTACGAAGGACAGCGCGTCCGTGTCGGACAGCACGCCGGCGTAGGCGGCGGCGGTGATCTCGCCGACGCTGTGGCCCGCGACGGCACCGAAGGAGGTGCGTGCGCCCAGCTCGGACGCGGAAAGCAGACCGGCGGCAACCAGCAGGGGCTGCGCCACGGCCGTGTCGCGGATCTCGTCCGCGTCGGCCTTCGTGCCGTAGTGGGCAAGGTCGAGCCCGATGGCGTCCGACCAGCCGGCGACGCGGTCAGCGGCGCCGGGCAGTTCGAGCCAGGGAGTCAGGAAGCCGGGCGTCTGTGCGCCTTGGCCGGGAGCGACGAGTACGAGCACCCTCACACTCTCTCTTGTGTTCGGTCCGCGCCGCCCGTGGGGACAGGGACGAAGAACCTTCGGGGTAATTGTTGATGTCCGACAAAAGTCTAGGACTGCGGATCGCCGTCGGCCAGACGCCCGAGGATCAGGGCGATTCGCAGAGTGAACGCGGAACGGACATCTGAGGGCGACCAGCCGGTGACGTCGGTCACACGTCGCAGCCGGTAGCGCACGGTGTTCGGGTGCACGAACAGCATCCGAGCTGCGCCTTCGAGGCTGCTCGCCTGCTCCAGGTAGACGCTGAGCGTCTCCAGGAGCGCCGAACCGGCCTCCTCCAGCGGTCTGTAGATCTCCTCCACCAGCTGCTCGCGGGCCGAAGGGTCCGAGGCGATCGCGCGTTCGGGCAGGAGATCGTCCGCCAGCACCGGCCGCGGCGCGTCCTGCCAGGCCGTGCAGGCCTTGAGTCCGGCGGCCGCGGCCTGCGCGGACTTCGTGGCGTTCAACAGGTCCGGGACGACCGGGCCGGCCACCACGGGACCCGCCGCGAACGGTCCGATCAAGGACTTCGCGACCTGCATCGGATTGTCGCTGCCGCCCGCGATGACCACGAGCCGGTCGCCGAGCACACCGGTGAGGACCTGCAGCTTGTGGTGGCGGGCCGCGCGCCGGATCGCCTCGACCGTCAGCTCGCTGTCGCCCTCGGGCGCGGTGCCCAGCACCACGCACACGTGGTCCGGCGAGTTCCAGCCGAGCGCCGCCGCCCGGGACAGGGCGCCCTCGTCGGCCTCGCCGGAGAGCACCGCGTTGACGACCAGCGACTCCAGCCGGGCGTCCCACGCACCGCGCGCCTCCGCGGCCTGCGCGTACACCTGCGCGGTCGCGAAGGCGATCTCCCGGGCGTAGACCAGCAGCGCCTCGCGCAGGATCGACTCGTCACCCGGCGCGGCGACCTCGTCGATCGCGGCCTCCATGACCTCGATCGTGGTCCGCACCATCTCGACGGTCTGGCGCAGCGTGATCGCCCGGGTCAGCTCGCGCGGAGCCGTGCCGAAGACGTCGGTGGAGATCGCCTGCGGGGTCTCCGGGTGCCGGAACCACTCGGTGAACGCGGCGATGCCTGCCTGGGCGACCAGGCCGATCCAGGACCGGTTCTCCGGGGGCATCGCCCGGTACCACGGCAGGGTCTCGTCCATGCGCGCGATCGCGTTGGCGGCGAGCCGACCGGAGGACTTCTCGAGCCGCCGCAGGGTCGCGGTATGCGGGTGGGCGGGAGCCGGATGCGCGGAATGGATCGCGGGGGAATGCTCACGTTCGGGTTGGGGCACGGGACAAGACTGCCTTATCGGGAAGAGCGCGCGGCGTCCGGTACCGCGGGCAGCGCCCGGTTCGGGGGCTACCGTGGCCCTCATGATTGATGTACGCCGAGGCGCCGACCGGTACGAGGGCGGGGACCCGCGGGCCGGGATCGCCACCCGGCACGCCTTCTCCTTCGGGCAGCACTACCACCCGGACAACCTGCGCTTCGGCCCGGTCATGGCGTGCAACGAGGAGATCCTCGCCCCCGGCGCGGGCTTCGACGAGCACCCCCACAGCCACACCGAGATCGTGACCTGGGTCGCCGAGGGCGAGCTCACCCATCGCGACGGCACGGGCGCCGCCTCCGTGGTCCGGCCGGGCGACGTACAGCACCTCGGCGCCGCGTCCGGCACCCTCCACATCGAGCGCAATGACGGGCCCGGGCCGCTGCGCTTCGTCCAGATGTGGCTCGCGCCGCTCGACTCGGCCGGGGAGCCCTCGTACTCCCTGGTCAGGGGCATCGCCGACAGCACGCCGTACGCGGTGCCGGCGGCCGGGGCCGTCCTGCACGTACGGCGTCCGGGCGCGGGCGAGCGGGTCGCCGTGCCGGTGGCCGAGCGCGTGTACGTGCACGTCGTCCGGGGAGACCTGCGCCTGGACGGCGAGGAGGGCGAGGAGGTCGGCCCCGGCGATTCGCTGCGGATCACGGGCGAGCCGGACCTGGAGCTCGTCGCAGGGTCCCCGGGCGAGCTGCTGATCTGGGAGCTTCCCTAGGTCGTCTCTTTCGGATCTTGTCGGCCGAGCCGGACACCGCGGGCCCGGCAAGATCCGAAAGGGACGGCCTAGATCCTGCCGAGGTCGGCGAGCACCGCGTCCGTGAACGCGGGCCAGGCCTCCACGGCCCAGGGGCCGAAGGGGCGGTCGGTCAGGGCCACGCACGCGGCGCGCGCGTCCGGGTCGACCCACAGGAAGGTTCCGGCCTGCCCGAAGTGCCCGAAGGTGCGCGGCGAGGAGTTCGAACCCGTCCAGTGCGGGGCCTTCCCGTCGCGGATCTCCAGCCCCAGGCCCCAGTCGTTGGGGGACTGGTGGCCGTAGCCCGGCAGGACGCCCTTGAGGCCCGGGTGGACCACGGCGGTGGCCTCGGCGACGGTGCGCACGTCCAGCAGCCGGGGCTGTTGGAGTTCGGCCGCGAAGCGCACGAGGTCGCCGACCGTGGAGACGCCGTCCTTGGCGGGGGAGCCGTCCAGGCCGCTCGACGCCATGCCCAGCGGCTCGAAGACGGCCTGGTGCAGGTATTCGGCGAAGGGGATTCCGGTGGCCTTGGCGATGTGGTCGCCGAGCACTTCGAAACCGGCGTTCGAGTACAGGCGGCGCTGCCCGGGCGGGGAGGTCACGCGGTGCTCGTCGAAGGCCAGGCCGCTGGTGTGCGCGAGCAGGTGGCGGACGGTGGAGCCCTCGGGGCCGGCCGGCTCGTCCAGCTCGATCGCGCCCTCCTCGTAGGCGACGAGGGCGGCGTAGGCGGCGAGCGGCTTGGTGACGGAGGCCAGGGCGAAGCGGTGGTCCACCGGGCCGTGGGCGCCCAGTACGGTCCCGTCGGCGCGGACGACGGCGGCCGCGGCGGTCGGAACCGGCCAGTTCTCGATGGTCCGCAGACTCTGCATGCTCTCCATGCGGCCGAGCCTACTTGCTTGGAGTGCACTCCAAGGTTTTAGCGTGGGGGCCATGAGCCTGACGCAGACGCAGACGCAGACGCGCTACACGATCAGCGAGGTCGAAGCCCGGACCGGTCTGACCCAGCACACTTTGCGCTGGTACGAGCGGATCGGCCTCATGCCGCACGTGGACCGCTCGCACTCGGGCCAGCGGCGCTTCAGCGACAAGGACCTCGACTGGCTGGCCTTCGTGGGCAAGCTGCGCGCCACCGGCATGTCGGTGGCGGACATGGTCCGCTACGCCGAGCTGGTCCGCGAGGGCGCGCACACGGTCGAACAGCGGCGCGAACTGCTGGAGCGGACGCGCCGCGAGGTACGGGCGCGGATCACGGAGCTGGGCGACGCGCTCGCCGTACTGGACTACAAGATCGACATGTATGCGATGCGCGCCGTCGCGGAACAGGCGGACCGGACATGACGGAGGACACCGTGAGGATCGAGAAGGCGGAACTGGGCAAGGGCGGCCCGCTGGTGGGCGTCCAGGGCCTCGGCTGCATGGGCATGAGCGAGTTCTACGGGGACACGGACGAGGCGGTCGCCCGCCGGACCCTCGACGCGGCGCTGGCCGCCGGGGTCACCCTCTTCGACACCGCCGACGTCTACGGGCGGGGCGCGAACGAGGAGTTCCTCGCCCCGTTCGTGGCCGCGCACCGCGAGGAGATCACCCTCGCCACGAAGTTCGCCATCGAGCGCACCGACGACCCTGTGTACCGGGGGATCCGCAACGACGCGGCGTACGTCCGGCAGGCGGTGGAGCACAGCCTGCGCAGGCTCGGCACAGAGGTGATCGACCTGTACTACATGCACCGGCACGATCCGGCCGTCCCGTTCGCCGAATCGGTGGGCGCGATGGCGGAGTTGGTCCGGGAGGGGAAGGTGCGCCACCTCGGGCTGAGCGAGGTGACCGGAGCCGAGCTGCGCGAGGCGCACGCCGTGCACCCGATCGCGGCGCTCCAGTCCGAGTGGTCGCTCTTCAGCCGGGACGTGGAGCGCAGCGCGGTGGGCGCGGCGGCGGACCTCGGCGTGGCCCTCGTGCCGTACTCCCCGCTCGGTCGCGGCTTCCTGACCGGCGCGTTCACGGACGCGACGACCGAGCTGACGGCCGGCGACTACCGGCAGTACCAGCCCCGCTTCACGGGCGACAACGCGAGGGCGAACGCCTCGCTGCTGGCGCCGGTACGGGAGATCGCGGCGGCGCGGGAGGCCACGCCGGGACAGATCGCGCTGGCGTGGGTGCAGCAGCGGGCGGCGGTGCACGGGCTGACGGTGGTCCCGATCCCCGGCACGCGCAGGCCGGAGCGGCTCGCGGAGAACACGGCGGCGACCCGGATCGTCCTGACGGACGCCGAGCTGGCGCTGCTGGAACCCATCGCGGCCAAGGTCGCGGGCGACCGCTACCCGGACATGTCCTCCACCTCGGCGGCCCGCGAGACCCGCTGACCCGGAAGGCTCCGGGCGCGGCCGGAGCCCCGCGACCCGGAGGGCTACGCCTCCGCGGCGAAGCGGTCGCACAGGGCGGCGTACTCCGCGTCCGTGAGCAGGCCCGCGCCGTGCAGCTCGCTGAGGTGGCGCAGCCGGCCGCTCGGGCGGGGCGCCGGCACGGAGGCGACCGGGGTGCGGCCGCGCAGCGCGGCCAGCACGGAGGCCGCGAACGGCAAGGACTCGTGCACGGGCCCGTAGCCCACGCCGAACACCGCCGAGGAGAGGTCGTGGTCCGGGCGCGGATCGCCCGGGGCGTCACGGACCGACAGGCGCAGGTGGCCCCCGGGACGGTCCGGGGAGTGCCAGGCGACGCCGGTCAGCGTGGCCAGCGGATAGTGCTGGTCTCCCGCCTTCCACTTGGTGCTCGTGGCCCCCGTACGGGACCACTGGAAGGCGACGGCGCCTCCGTCGAAGGCGAGACGGGCGTCGGACGCCTTCAGGGCGAGCGGCGGCTCGGGCGCTCCGACCAGGAAGCGGTCGGCGGGCCCGGCGGGGCCCAGCCGTTCGCGCAGGGCCTGCGCGAAGGCCGCGGCCCGCGCCCGCTCCCGGCCCGGAAGCACCAGCCGGTACGGATCGCACACCTCTCTCAGCTGCCCCGCCGCGGCCTCCATGAGGGGATCCGCGCCCGGCCGCGGGCAGGCGCGCAGCACGACGGTGTCCCGCCGTCCTACGGTCAGACTCAGCTCTGACAACGCTTCGAGGGGGATCCGGCGTTCGCCCAGGGCGTGCCAGAGCCTGGGCGTCCGCATCCCCCGTGCGAAGCGGATGAGCATCGAGTCCGTGGTGCGGTCGAACTCCCAGACGGCATGGTTTCCGGCCAGTACGTCACCCATGCGGCACATCGTAAAGGGACTCACCCCCGTGCGTCCCCCCGCTGTGAGGTCCGATTTCGGGTCGTCCGGGTAGGTCAGGAACCGTCCGGGCGGGATATTCCGCGTCGGCACGTGTCGTCCCCGGTAGCGCACACAGTGGAACCGAACGCACCGGTTCCGATGTCGGCGAAGTTGTCCAACGAGGCGGTCCCTGGCTCGAAATAGCCGGTGTGGCTCTTGGCCCCGGCCGCCGACAGCACGCGCGCGCCGAACCCCGGAGCGACCGGGTCCGCGCCGTGGCCCAGGCCGCCGAACTCCAGGTGCGGCACGTCGGCGATCCAGTCGCCGGAGTCCCGCATCGACCACACCCGCGCCGAAGTGCCCAGCTCCCGGGCACTGTCGGCCCGCATCCCCGGGCTGCCCGCCACCACGATGTCCGTGACCCGGGCGGGCAGCTCGTCCGCGGCGACCCCGCACACCACGGAGCCGTAGCTGTGGCAGAACAGCGCCACGCTGGAACTCCCGGGCAGCGCGGCGGTCAGCGTGCGCAGCCTGGCCGCGCCGTCCACGGCCAGCCGCCCCGTCGCCGCGTCCATGCCGACTCCCGTCGGGGCGGTGTAGCCGGCCCAGGCGATGACGGCCGTCCGGCTCGCCGGCGAGGCCGCGCGCTCGGCCCCGTACAAGGCCTCCGCCATGCCGACGGGGGCGGTCAGCCGCCGCTCGGTGCGCTCGAAGGTGAGCACGTCCGTGTCGACGCCGGGGACGATCACCGAGACCCGCCGGGCCGCGTCGAGATCGCCGAAGACCTCGGCGACGAGACCCCCGCCGGTGGGGTCGAAGGTCAGGATCTGCCGGCCCGCCTCGGAGAGGGACTCGAAGCGGTGGGCGCGCCGCGCGGCCGTGGCACGGTCGGCGGGGGCCAGCGAGACGTCGCTGCGACGGGCCTCCTCGACGCGCGCGGCCTGCTGCAGGGCGATCCGGTTGGCCCGGTAGCGGGTGGTGACGGGAGCGCCGTCGAGGCTGCCGACCACGAGCGGGTGGGCCTCGGCGAGCCGGGCGCGCTGCGCGCCGTCCAGGCTCGCGAAGAAGTGCGCGACCGTCCCCGCGGGGGCGTCGGCCGCGGGCAGCGCCCGGCCGCCGAAGCGCGCCTGGGCCCAGGAGACGAGCGCCGCCCCGCGCGCGGACACCCCGCCCTCGGGCCGGTACACCGACGTCCAGCCGGTGGTCGCGAGCATGAGGAAGACCACCGCCAGCGCGAGCAGGGTGCGCAGGGCGGCCGGGCGCGCGAGAGCGTCGGACGCGGGGGTAAGGACGGGGCCGGGCAGGTTCACTGCGCTCAGCGTAGGAGACCGCCCCCGGCAGTGGCGCGCAGGGTGACCGGAGTCACCGCCGGCCGTGGAGGAGCCGGGCGCGGTCGCGGGCGCGGATCGCGCACGGGCCGCGTACGGGTCGCGTACGGGCTGTGAGGAGGCCGGCGCGCGACCCGGGCCGCCGCCGGTCAGCCGGGAAGGGCGTACCCGCCTCCGGTCAGCCGGGACGGCGCCAGTCCGCGGCCAGCGCCGGTCCGATCTGGTCCAGGTAGCCGACGGTCATCCGCCGGATCGTGTCGACGCTGATGTCCTCGCCCTGCCCCCAGAGCCGGCCGGTGACCCGCATCACTCCCGTGAACGCGGCGACGGCCACCCGGGGCCGCGGATCGGCGTCCACGTCCAGGCCCTCCCGCTCGGCGACCAGCCGGGCGATCCGCTCCTCCAGCTCGGTGGAGCGGCGCAGGTGCACGGCGAGCAGGGCCGGAGTGGACTCGATGAGCCGGTAGCTGCGCATGTACAGGTCGACCGGGACCAGGTCCGAGATGGCCTCCTCGACCGTGTCCCAGGCGGCCAGCACGGCCGCGCGCATCGCCTCCAGGGGACCCTCGCCCGGGGGCCGGGAGCGCAGCGCCGCGACGAAGTGCGATTCGACCAGGTCCTGGACGGCGAAGGCGGCCTCCTCCTTGTTCGCGAAGTACCGGAAGAAGGTGCGCTGGGAGACGTCCACCGCGTCGGTGATCTCGTCGACGGTGGTCTCCTCGTACCCCTGGGCGGTGAAGAGGAGGAGCGCGGCGCGCAGCAGGGCGTCGCGGGTGCGCCGCTTCTTGCGTTCGCGCAGTCCGGCCGTCGGCGCGGACGGCGCGGGCCGCGGGTCGGTCATCACGGCGACGGGGTCCTTTCTGACGCGGAGTGGGCGGTCAGGGTATCCGTCCTCCCCGCCGGGCCGTCACGGCCGGCGCCCGACGACACGTTCGTGTCAGCGACGGCCGCCGCCTCCACCGGCGGTGGAGCGGGCGCGGCCCGCGTCCATGCCGTCCCCGGCGCCGTCCGGCCTCTCCGCGGCCGATCGGGACCGGGCCGCGGAGGCGTCAACTCCGGGGCCGGCGCAGCCCCGCCGGGGGATCCGGCGGGCCTGTCGCCTATCCGGGTGGACCCGTCCCGTGCCCCTTCCGCGGACCCGTCCCCGCAGGTCAGCGTGGTGTCGGCGGAGCTCCGGAACTAGTCCGGGGCCCGTGAGTCCACCAGGAGTTGACCCGTCATGCGTACGTGGAGCACCACTTCTTCCGGGCGCGCCGTCGCCACGGCAGCCGTCCTCGCCGCCACCCTGCTGATCCCGGGCACCGCGGGATCGGCCCACGCGGCGGGCCACGCCCCCGGCCTCGCCCCGGCCCAGGCCCCGGGTCTCGCCCCGGCCCAGGCCCCGGGTCTCGCCCCGGCCCACACCCCGGCCCACACCCCCGCCCACGCCCCCGGCCTCGTCTCCGGGCCGCCGACGCCCGGGGCCTGCGCCACCGGGCAGCTGTGCCTGTGGGCGAAGCCGGAGTTCAAGGGGGCGCGCAAGACCCACGAGCTCAGCACCCTCGACATCAACAGCTGCACCGCGCTGCCGCCCGGCACCACCGCCCAGTCCCTGGTCAACCGCACCGGCCGCCCGGTGACCACCTACCAGTCGGCCGAGTGCGCCGAGACCGGAGAGTTCCAGACGTACCCGGGCGACGGGGTGTGGCTGCCCCAGTCCCCCTACCAGGTCAGGGCATTCAAGGTGTGGGAGCGCTGACGGCGTCCGCCGCCGGAGCCGCCCCGGGCGCCTGGACCGGTACGTCCGCCTCCGTGCCCGGGGCGGCCCCGGCGCCCCGGGCACCTCGGGTCCCGGAGCCGGCCCCTGCCGCGGCCGCGGCTCCGACTCCGGCCTCGCCCGCGCCGAGGCGGGCGACCTCCGCGCGCAGCGCCCGTACCTCCGCCGTCAGTTCGGCGATCGCCGCCGTCTGGGCCCGTTCCACCATGTCGTCCCGCTCGAAACGGGAGATGAACCAGGCCGCGATGTTGGCGGTCACCACACCCAGCAGCGCGATACCCGACAGCATCAGCCCCACCGCCAGCAGCCGGCCGAGCCCGGTGGTGGGGGAGTGGTCCCCGTACCCCACCGTCGTCATGGTGGTCACCGACCACCACAGGGCGTCCCCCAGGTTCTTGATGTTGCCGCCGGGAGCGTCCCGCTCCACGCTCAGCACGGCGAGCGAGCCGAACATCAGCAGTCCGACCACCGCGCCCGCCACGTAGGTGGTCAGCCGGATCTGCGGGGCCATCCGCGCCCTCCGGCCCACCAGCAGCAGCGTGGAGACCACGCGCAGCAGCCGCAGCGGCTGGATCATCGGCAGCAGCACCGCCGCCAGGTCCATCCAGTGGGTCCGTACGAAGGCCTTCCTCGCGGGCGACAGGCCGAGCCGCACCAGGTAGTCGGCTGCGAAAGCCCCCCACACGACCCACTCGGCGTACTTGCAGGCGCGCTGGACGGCCGGACTCGCGTCGGGCAGGGCGATGGGGACGGCGTAGGCGACGGCGAATCCGAGGGCGAGCACCAGCAGAGGCGTCTGCGTCCGGCGCTCCCACCGCGACTGGCGGGAGGTTTGCTTCATGCGGAGCATCGTAAGGAACGGATAAGGCGGGACGGACCCCGGTGGGGCCTCGACCCGCCGCACCGACGAGGGTGGGCCGGGCCGCTCCAGCGGCCCGGCCCACCCTCGTCACCCGTTCGTTCGCCGGAGCGTCAGGCGTCGCCGCCCGCAGCGCCCGGGTCGGCCGCCCTGACGTCCAGCAGCTGGTACCGGTCGATGGCCTGCTTCAGCGCCGAGCGGTCGATCTTGCCTTCCCTGGCCAGCTCGGTCAGCACCGAGAGGACCACGGACTGCGCGTCGATGTGGAAGAACCGCCGGGCCGCACCGCGCGTGTCCGCGAAGCCGAAGCCGTCCGCGCCCAGCGAGGTGTACGCGCCGGGCACCCAGCGCGAGATCTGGTCCGGGACCGCCCGCATCCAGTCGGAGACCGCCACGAACGGACCCTCCGCGCCGGACAGCTTGCGCGTCACGTACGGGACGCGCTGCTCCTCCTCCGGGTGGAGCAGGTTGTGCTCCTCCACCGCGATGGCGTCGCGGCGCAGCTCGTTCCAGGAGGTCGCCGACCAGACGTCCGCCTTGACGTTCCAGTCGGCGGCCAGGATCCGCTGGGCCTCCAGCGCCCACGGCACCGCCACGCCCGAGGCCATGATCTGCGCCCCGACGCTGCCGGCGGTCCCGGTGGAGATCCGGTGGATGCCCTTGAGGATGCCGTCCACGTCGACGTCCGCCGGCTCGGCCGGGTGCTGGATCGGCTCGTTGTAGACGGTCAGGTAGTAGAAGACGTCCTCGGCGTCCGGCCCGTACATCCGCCGCAGGCCGTCCTTGACGATGTGCGCGATCTCGTAGCCGTACGCCGGGTCGTACGCCACACAGCCCGGGTTGGTGGACGCAAGCAGCTGCGAGTGGCCGTCGGCGTGCTGCAGGCCCTCACCCGTCAGGGTGGTCCGGCCGGCGGTCGCGCCGAGGACGAAGCCGCGGGCCAGCTGGTCGGCCATCTGCCAGAACTGGTCACCCGTGCGCTGGAAACCGAACATCGAGTAGAAGACGTAGACGGGGATCAGCGGCTCGCCGTGCGTCGCGTACGCCGAACCGGCCGCGATCAGCGAGGCCGTGCAGCCCGCCTCCGAGATGCCGTCGTGCAGCATCTGGCCGGTCGGCGACTCCTTGTACGCGAGCAGCAGGTCGCGGTCGACCGCCTCGTACTGCTGGCCCAGCGGGTTGTAGATCTTGGCGCTCGGGAAGAACGCGTCCATGCCGAAGGTGCGGTACTCGTCGGGCGCGATCAGCACGAAGCGCCTGCCGATCTCCTTGTCCCGCATGAGGTCCTTCAGGATGCGGACGAAGGCCATGGTGGTGGCGATCGACTGCTGGCCCGAGCCCTTCTTGGCGGCCGCGTACGTCTTGTCGTCCGGCAGCTGCAGCGGCTTGGCGCGCACCACGCGGGTCGGCACGTAGCCGCCGAGCGCGCTGCGGCGGTCGTGCATGTACTGGATCTCGGGGGAGTTGCGGCCCGGGTGGTAGTACGGCGGCGCGCCGCCCTCCAGCTGGGCGTCCGTGATCGGGATGTGCAGGCGGTCGCGGAAGCGCTTGAGGTCGTCGGCCGTCAGCTTCTTCATCTGGTGGGTCGCGTTGCGGCCCTCGAAGTTCGGGCCCAGGGTCCAGCCCTTGACCGTCTGCGCCAGGATCACGGTCGGCTGGCCCTTGTGGGCCTTGGCCGCCGCGTAGGCCGCGTAGACCTTCTTGTGGTCGTGACCGCCGCGGCCCAGGTGCTGGATCTGCTGGTCGGTCATGTTCTCGACCATCGCGCGCAGCCGCTGGTCGCCGCCGAAGAAGTGGTCGCGGATGTACGCGCCGGATTCCGTGGCGTACGTCTGGAACTGCCCGTCGGGGGTCGAGTTCAGCTTGTTGACCAGGATGCCGTCGCGGTCCTGGGCCAGCAGCGGGTCCCAGGAGCGGTCCCAGATCAGCTTGATGACGTTCCAGCCGGCACCGCGGAACTGCGACTCCAGCTCCTGCATGATCTTTCCGTTGCCGCGGACCGGGCCGTCGAGGCGCTGCAGGTTGCAGTTGACGACGAAGGTCAGGTTGTCCAGGCCCTCGCGGGCCGCGATGGACAGCTGGCCGAGCGACTCCGGCTCGTCCATCTCGCCGTCGCCGAGGTACGCCCAAACGTGGGACTTGGAGGTGTCCGCGATCCCGCGCGCCTCCATGTACCGGTTCATCCGGGCCTGGTAGATCGCGCCGAGCGGACCGAGGCCCATCGAGACGGTCGGGAACTCCCAGAAGTCCGGCATCAGCCGCGGGTGCGGGTAGCTGGACAGGCCGTACGGAGCCTTCGACTTCTCCTGCCGGAACGCGTCGAGCTGCTGCTCGGAGAGCCGGTCCAGGAGGTAGGCGCGGGCGTAGATGCCGGGCGAGGCGTGGCCCTGGAAGAAGATCTGGTCGCCGCCGTCGCCCTCGTCCTTGCCCCGGAAGAAGTGGTTGAAGCCCACGTCGTAGAGGGAGGCGGAGGAGGCGAAGGTGGCGATGTGGCCGCCGACGCCGATACCGGGGCGCTGGGCGCGCGAGACCATGACGGCCGCGTTCCACCGGGTGGCGTTGAGGACCTTGCGCTCGATCTCCTCGTTGCCGGGGAAGAAGGGCTCGTCCTTGGTGGCGATGGTGTTGACGTAGTCCGTGGAGCGCATCTCGGGCACGGCCACGCGCTTCTCGCGGGCCCGCTCGATCAGCCGCAGCATCAGGTAGCGGGCGCGCTCGCGGCCCCGCTCGTCGACGGCGGCGTCCAGCGAGTCGAGCCACTCCTGCGTCTCTTCCGGATCGAAGTCCGGGACCTGACTCGGCAGGCCACCAATGATGATCGGATTGCGATCGGATGCGGAAGCCACGCTGTTCCTTCGCTGTCGGGGGAGTCGTGCCTTGGGGTTCGCCGCCTCCCATGGTCTTACGCTCGGCGGAAATCGTCATCTCTACCGCTCGGTAATCCCTTGAGTCGGCGGGATTGTGGTGGCTGTGGCGACGACACCGACCAAACCGCAACCTTACGCCCGTGTCGATCTACGATTCGCAAGCCCGTTCGTCCCTCAAACAGGTAGGAAAGTCCCGAGGCGGTGCCGAATGGGGTGGAATGGTGTGGGATGAATCACCAGAGGTACATACGGAGGGGCTGAAAGTTGCGGCGAGACGGCCGCAATCGTCACCGTTTCGACGGTCTCGGCGGCCGGGTACTTGCGCGATCCGCCGCGCCCGTGTGGACTACGCCCAATGCTGCGCGTACGCGCGCCGCCGAAGAACATTCACCGAACATGAGCAGGAGGCACCCCGTGAGCGCGACCGCGGACCACGCGGAGAACCTGGCCGCCCGGCTGGGTTTCCAGTCCGAACAGGTGGTCCAGGAGATCGGCTACGACGACGACGTCGATCAGGAATTCCGTGATGCCGTAGAGGGTCACGTCACCGAACTCGTCGATGAGGACTACGACGATGTCGCAGACGCGGTTCTGCTCTGGTTCCGGGAGGACGACGGCGACCTGACGGATGCCCTGGTCGACGCGACCGAGCTGGTCGAGGACGGCGCACTGATCCTGCTGGTGACTCCCAAGACCGGCAAGGACGGCTTCGTCGAGGCCAGCGACATCAGCGAGGCCGCCGAGACCGCCGGCCTCTCCCTGGCCAAGGGGCTCCCCGTCGGCAAGGAGTGGACCGCCACCAAGCTGGCGACTCCGAAGACGGCCAAGTCCAAGCGCTGAACCGCGCCCCGCAGCCAAGCGGACGCACGCACCCCGCCTGCCGGAATCCTCCCGGCCGGCGGGGTGCGTGCGTTCGGCGGCGGCCGCCGCCACCGCCGAACGCGGCATCGACCGCGCCGGCAGCGGCGCGCCGCCGCCCGGCTGGGGCCGCACGATCGGCGGACCAATAAGCTGCAATCACCCGAACAGCCCAACGCGGGGCTGCGGGACCGAAGGGATGCGACAGATGGCGATCGAGGTCGGCAGCAAGGCCCCGGACTTCGAGCTCAAGGACAACCACGGCGCGACCGTGCGGCTGTCCGACTTCCGCGGGGAGAAGGCCGTGGTGCTGCTCTTCTACCCGTTCGCCTTCACCGGCGTCTGCACCGGCGAGCTGTGCGAGCTGCGCGACCAGCTCCCGCGCTTCCAGAACGCCGACGTGCAGCTCCTCGCGGTCTCCAACGACTCCGTGCCCACCCTGCGCGTCTTCGGCGAGCAGGAGGGGCTGGACTACCCGCTCCTGTCGGACTTCTGGCCGCACGGCGAGACCTCCCGCGCCTACGAGGTCTTCGACGAGGACAAGGGCTGCGCCGTCCGCGGCACCTTCGTCATCGACAAGGACGGGATCGTGCGCTGGAGCGTCGTCAACGGACTGCCCGACGCGCGTGACCTGAACGAGTACATCAAGGCCCTCGACAGCCTCTGAGGGCCTCCGGGCCCGTCCGGCAGGCTCGCGGGCCCTTCCTCTCGAATAAGCCCGTACACGCGGGAACCCGTCACTAGGATCGAATCGTTGATCCTGTGAGAAAACGTACGACGGGGGCCCCGCCCCACACCAAACCTTATGGAGGACCCGTGGGAGTCAGCCTCAGCAAGGGCGGCAACGTCTCGCTGACCAAGGCCGCGCCGAACCTGACGGCCGTCATCGTCGGTCTGGGCTGGGACGCTCGTACCACCACCGGTGTCGACTTCGACCTCGACGCCAGCGCGATCCTGACCAACGACCAGGGCAAGGTCGCCAGCGACGCGAACTTCGTGTTCTTCAACAACCTGAAGAGCCCCGACGGTTCGGTCGAGCACACCGGCGACAACACCACCGGTGAGGGCGAAGGCGACGACGAGGCGATCAAGGTCAACCTCGCCGGCGTCCCCGCCGATGTGGCCAAGATCGTCTTCCCGGTCTCGATCTACGAGGCCGAGGGCCGCCAGCAGAGCTTCGGCCAGGTCCGCAACGCGTACATCCGCGTCGTGAACCAGGCCGACAACACCGAGCTCGCCCGCTACGACCTCTCCGAGGACGCCTCGACCGAGACCGCGATGGTCTTCGGCGAGCTGTACCGCAACGGCGCGGAGTGGAAGTTCCGTGCCATCGGCCAGGGCTACGCCTCGGGCCTGCGCGGCATCGCGCAGGACTTCGGCGTCAACGTCTGAGCCTCCGGGTCGGCCTGATCGTCCACAGCAAGCAGCCCCATCACCTGTCCGGCGCCGTGCACCGTGTGTACGGCGCCGGTCCGGCTTTACCGCCGGTCCGGCTTCACGGCCGGCCCCCGGCTCTACGACCGCACCGCCGCACCGCCGCACGTCACGCCGTCACACCGTTGTCCGGGGAGGACCACACCATGGGCGTCACACTCGCCAAGGGGGGCAATGTCTCCCTCTCCAAGGCCGCACCGAACCTCACCCGGGTCCTGATCGGCCTCGGATGGGACGCGCGCTCGACCACCGGGGCCGACTTCGACCTCGACGCCAGCGCGCTGCTGTGCAACAGCGGCCGGGTGCTCGGAGACGCTTACTTCGTCTTCTACAACAACCTGAAGAGCCCCGAGGGCTCCGTCGAACACACGGGGGACAACCTCACCGGTGAGGGTGAGGGCGACGACGAGTCGATCATCATCGACCTCACCAAGGTCCCGGAGTCGGTGGACAAGATCGTCTTCCCGGTCTCCATCCACGAGGCGGACGCCCGCCGGCAGAGCTTCGGCCAGGTGAGCAACGCGTTCATCCGCGTGGTGAACCAGGCGGACGGCCAGGAACTGGCGCGCTACGACCTCTCCGAAGACGCTTCCAGCGAGACCGCGATGATCTTCGGCGAGGTCTACCGGTACGGGGGCGAATGGAAGTTCCGGGCCGTGGGGCAGGGGTACGCGTCGGGGCTGCGGGGCATCGCTCTAGACTTCGGGGTCAACGTTTCGTAAAGCCGTACAACACGATGGGGTGCCAGTGGTTCTCAAAACCTTCGGCTGGTCGTTCGCAGTCACTGCGCTCGGTCTGGTCGCAGCGGTGTTCTACGGGGGGTGGCAGGCTTTCGGGATCGTCGCGATCCTGTCGGTCCTTGAGATCTCGCTGTCCTTCGACAACGCGGTGGTCAATGCCGGGATCCTGAAGAAGATGAACGCCTTCTGGCAGAAGATCTTCCTCACGGTCGGCGTGCTCATCGCGGTCTTCGGCATGCGACTGGTCTTCCCCGTCTTGATCGTCGCGATCAGCGCCAAGATCGGGCCCATCGAGGCCGTCGACCTGGCCATGACCGACAAGGACATGTACGAGCAGCTCGTCACGGACGCTCACCCGTCCATCGCCGCCTTCGGCGGCATGTTCCTCCTCATGATCTTCCTCGACTTCATCTTCGAGGACCGTGACATCAAGTGGCTCGCCTGGCTCGAGCGTCCGCTCGCCAAGCTCGGCAAGATCGACATGCTGTCCGCGTGCGTCGCGCTGATCGTCCTGGTCGTCACCTCGATGACCTTCGCCGCCAACGCCCACCAGCACGGCGGCGTTCACGTGGACAAGGCACAGACCGTCCTGGTCTCCGGTGTCCTCGGCCTGATCACCTACATGATCGTCGGCGGTCTCTCCGGCTACTTCGAGAACAAGCTCGAAGAGGAGGAAGAGGCCGAGCACGAGGCGGAGGAAGCGGCCAAGAAGAGCGGCAAGCCCGTCTCGGCGGTCGCCATGGCCGGCAAGGCCGCCTTCTTCATGTTCCTCTACCTCGAGGTCCTCGACGCCTCCTTCTCCTTCGACGGGGTCATCGGCGCGTTCGCGATCACCAACGACATCGTGCTCATGGCCCTCGGCCTCGGCATCGGTGCCATGTACGTCCGGTCGCTCACCGTCTACCTGGTCCGCCAGGGCACCCTCGACGACTACGTCTACCTGGAGCACGGCGCGCACTACGCCATCGGCGCGCTCGCCGTCCTCCTGCTCGTCACCATCCAGTACGAGATCAACGAGGTCATCACCGGCCTCGTCGGCGTCCTGCTGATCGCCTGGTCGTTCTGGTCGTCGGTGCGCCGCAACAAGCGCCTGGAACTGGAGGGTTCCACCGCCGAGGCATGATCGCGGCGGTAATGCGGAACGCTCAAGTGCGGGGCGGTCCGGGGGGTCCACGGACCTACCGGGCCGCCCCGCTCGCGTACGCCGGCAGGAATCGGGACCAGGGGAGCAGGGGGGTTGAGGGATGGGATTCTTCGACGGGATCAGGGGCAGCCGAGCGGTGCAGTTCCAGTCGGGCAGCGCCTCGTCGAACGCCATCGAGCTGACGAAACGCCAGCCGACGGTGTCGCTCACCAAACAGGGGGCGGTGCACGGCAATCTGCGCGTCAACCTCTCCTGGCGGATGCGCACCTCGGACATAGGCGGCCGGGCCGCCGGGCAGAGCGGGCAGCTCTTCCGGCATCCGTTCAAGCTGTTCAAGCCCGACATGGTGCAGGCGCACACCCACGGCATGGTCAATGTCGACCTCGACATCGGCTGCCTCTACGAGCTGACCGACGGCACCCGGGGCGTCGTCCAGCCGCTGGGCAACCTGCACGGAGACATCAACAGCCCGCCCTACGTGAAGCTGAGCGGTGACGACCGGTTCGGGGCGCCCTCCGGCGAGACGATCTTCGTGAACCTCGACCACGCCGAGGACATCAAGCGGCTCCTGGTCTTCGTCTACATCTACGACCAGACCCCGGCCTTCGACCGGACGCACGCCCTGGTGACCCTCTACCCGATCACCGGGCCGCGCATCGAGATCCCGCTGGAGGAGCGCCACCCGCAGGCCCGCTCCTGCGCGGTCGTCTCCCTGGAGAACGTCAAGGGCGAGCTGATCGTGCGCCGCGAGGTCAAATTCGTCTACGGGTTCCAGGCGGAGCTGGACCGCCTGTACGGGTGGGGCCTCCAGTGGGGCAGGGGCTACAAGACGAAGGCGTGAGCGCGCGCGGGCCGGGCACGCGCCGGCCCGGCACGCACCGGGCGAGTGCTCACCGCGTGAGCGCTCGTGGCGCGGGCACTCAGCGGCGGATGAACTGCGGCCCTTGCGCGGGCATCCGGAAGGCCGGATCCCCGCCCGGAGCCGGTACCGGGACGGGTGACACCGGCTGCGGGTACCCGTATGCGGGCTCGGCGGCCGGCGGAGCCTGCGTGGGGGGTGCGGGGGCCGCCGGAGCGGCCGCCGCGGCTGCGGCGTCGGGGGCGCTCTCGTCCACGGAGATCCCGTGATCCGTGGCCAGCCCGACCAGCCCGTTGGAGTAGCCCTCGCCCAGTGCGCGGAACTTCCACCCCTCGCCCCGCCGGTACAGCTCGCCGCAGATCAGCGCCGTCTCGGCGCCCGTCTCGGGCCGCACGTCGAAGTAGGCGAGCGGTTCGGAGCCGCCCGTCGCGGTGGCGTCGTAGAGCAGGATCCGCAGGTCGCGGACCCGCTGGAAGGGCACGTCCTCGGCCGAGGCGACGACGAGGATCCGCTCCACGACCGGGGTGACGGCCCGCAGGTCGGCCTGGACGGCGTCGGTGACCCCGTCGCCCAGCTGCTTCTTGCCGAGCCGCCAGACGGCCCCCGAGGGGTGCCGGGGCTGGTTGTAGAAGACGAAGTCCTCGTCCGAGCGCACCCGCCCGTCCGGGCCCACGAGCAGCGCGGAGGCGTCCACGTCCGGCACATCGGTCCCACCGGTCCAGCGGAGCACCGCCCGGACCGCCACGGCGGTCACCGGGATGTTCGAGCCCTTCTGCATCGCGTGCGTCATGACGGTCATCCTGCACTCCCGGGCACGACCGGGACAATGCGGCCCCCCGCAGACCTTGTCCCCACAGCGAGTCCTGGGCATGGTGCAAGAGGGTTACCTCGATTTCATGTGCTTGGGGGACTCGCGAATCTCATTCGTACGTACTATTACCGGCCACGCCAGTTGGGCCGCCGAGGCAGTACGGGGGAAGCACATGCGTCACTTCGGGCACATCTCGCCCACCGTCCGCAAGGACCTCTTCCACCAGGAGCCGGCCGAATTCACCGCCGCCTCCCCCGCACGCACGCTCGCGGCCGCTCTGGGGGCCACGCTCTACAGCCCGGCCACCCGGACCCAGCTCGCCCGCGACATCCGCAAGCAGGCCGGCCGCGGGGTGGTCTCCATGGTCCTCTGCCTGGAGGATTCCATCAGTGACGCCGATGTCGTGGGGGGCGAGGAGAACCTCGTCCGGCAGTTCGCCGCCCTCGACGAGGACCCCGCCGAGGCCCCGCTGCTCTTCATCCGCGTCCGCACGCCCGAACAGATTCCCGATCTCGTGGACCGGCTCGGCGGCACGGCGTCACGGTTGGCCGGATTCGTACTCCCGAAGTTCACCGAGAATCGCGGTATCGCCTTCCTGGAGGCCGTCGCGGAGGCGGAGGCGGCGAGCGGCCGGCCCCGGCTGTACGCCATGCCCGTCCTGGAGACCCCCGAGCTGCTCCACCTGGAGACCCGCGTCGAGGCCCTCGCCGGGATCTCCCGCACGGTCAACAAGTACCGCGAACGGGTGCTCGCGCTGCGGCTCGGCGTGACCGATTTCTGCTCCGCGTACGGACTGCGCCGCACCCCGGACATGACCGCCTACGACGTCCAGATCGTCGCCGGCGTGATCGCCGACGTGGTCAACGTGCTCAGCCGCGCCGACGGCACCGGCTTCACGGTCACCGGCCCGGTGTGGGAGTACTTCCGCAGCCAGCAGCGCCTCTTCAAGCCGCAGCTGCGCCGCAGCCCCTTCCTGGAAGAGGGCGTCGAGGAGCTGCGTACCGCACTGATCGAGCACGACCTGGACGGACTGCTGCGCGAGATCGAGCTCGACCGGGCCAACGGGCTGCTGGGCAAGACCTGCATCCACCCCGCCCACGTGACCCCCGTCCACGCGCTCTCGGTGGTCTCGCACGAAGAGTTCAGCGATGCTCAAGACATCCTGCGCCCCGAGCGCGGAGGCGGCGGAGTGATGCGTTCCGCCTACACGAACAAAATGAACGAGGTGAAGCCCCACCGGGCCTGGGCCGAGCGCACCATGCTGCGCGCCGAGGTCTTCGGTGTGGCGAAGGAGGAGGTCGGCTTCGTCGATCTCCTCACGGCCGGGCTCCAGGTGTGAGCGGGCCGTTGACTGCGAGGAAGGACAAGAAGATCGAAGCGGTGTGGTCGGGAACCTGGGTCGCGGACCGGCTGGGCGTCAGCCTGGAGGAGGGAGCGGGTACCGGGGCCGACGGGCCGAGGCTCGAAGAGCTGCTCGGGCTCGCGCTGCGGCGCAACCCCAAGCGGGCGCACCTGCTCGTCTCGCAGGTGCTGGGCAAACACGTCCCGCAGTCCCCGGCCGTCGTCCACGCCGCCGGGTACGGGCTCGGCGTACGCGTCCTCGGGCTGCTGGGCGAGCGGGACGCGGCCTCGGCGGTGGTCCTCGGATACGCCGAGACCGCGACCGGACTCGGCCACTGCGTCGCCGACGGCCTCGGCAGCGCCCCCTACCTGCACTCCACGCGCCGCCCCGTGCCCGGCCTGGAGCCGGCGGGCGGCTTCGAGGAAGCCCACTCGCACGCCACCTCGCACCTGCTTCTCCCCGAGGACCCGAAGCTGCTGGCGGGCTCCGGCCCCCTGGTCCTGGTCGACGACGAGTTCTCCACCGGCAACACCGTCCTGAACACGATCCGCGACCTGCACGCCCGCCACCCGCGCGGCCACTACGTGGTCGTCGCCCTCGTCGACATGCGCTCGCCCGCCGACCGCGACCGGCTCACCGCCTTCGCCGCCGAGCTGGGAGCCCGAATAGACCTGATCGCCCTCGCCTCGGGCACGGTCTCCCTCCCGGAGGACGTCCTGGCCAGGGGCCAGGCCCTGGTCGAGCAGTACGAGGCGCGGGTCGCTCCCGTCGTCGCCCCCGCCTCCGCGGACGAGGTCCCGGGTGGGGAAAACCACCCCCCGCGGCTTTTGAGCAGCGGGGTCCGGGGCGGAGTCCCGGGAGACGGTCCGCAGGTCACCACGGTGGACCTGGACTGGCCCGCAGGGATACCCGACGGCGGACGCCACGGCTTCACCCCCGCGCACCGCGCGGCGCTCGAGGCGGCGCTGCCCGCCATGGCGGACCGTCTCGCGGCCGCGCTCGGCGCGGCCCCCGCGCGGGTCCTCGTACTCGGCAACGAGGAGCTGATGTACGCCCCGCTGCGCCTCGCGAAGGCCCTGGAGGAGTCCGGGGCGGCGGCCGAAGTCCGCTTCTCCACCACCACCCGCTCGCCGGTGCTCGCCGTCGACGACCCCGGCTACGCGATCCGCACCCGCCTCGTCTTCCCGGCCCACGACGTCCCCGCGGACGGCCCCGGAGACAGGTACGCCTACAACGTCTACGGCACGGCGGGAGACGGCTACGACGCCGTCGTCGCCGTCGTGGACTCCGCCGGCGACACCCCCGAGCTCCGCACCGGCCTCCTCGCGGCCCTCGCCCCGCACACCGGCCGTGTCCTGCTGGCCGTCATCCCGTCGTACGTCCCCGACCCGCAGGAGCCCTCCATGACCGAGCCCCGGCGCGAGCCGCTGCGCGGGCCCGCCTTCTCCTCGTACGCCGCCGAGGACGTCGGCTGGCTGCTCCAGGACTTTTCCGACGTCGAGCTGGAGGCCCCGACCGAAGAACGCGAGGAGGCCATCCAGGCGGGCGGCGCGCACTACGCGGAGTCCCTGCCGGTGGAGTACCAGCCCTCCCCGGAGTACCAGGAGCTCTACCAGAGCGCGCTCACCGCCTCCGCCGCCCGGATGGCCCGCGCGGTCGCCGTGGTCACCGAGACGGTCCTCGCCGAGCGTTCGCCGTCGCCCGTGCTCGTCTCCCTGGCCCGCGCCGGCACCCCGGTGGGCGTCCTGATGCGGCGCTGGGCCCGGGCCCGGCACGGCCTGGACCTGCCGCACTACGCCGTCTCCATCGTGCGCGGCCGCGGCATCGACGCCAACGCGCTGCGCTGGCTGGCCGCCCACCACGATCCGGCCGACATAGTCTTCGTCGACGGATGGACCGGCAAGGGCGCGATCACGCGCGAGCTGCGCGAGGCCCTGGGCGCCTTCGAGGGCTTCAACCCGGAGATCGTGGTGCTCGCGGACCCCGGCTCGTGCGTGGAGACCTACGGAACGCGCGAGGACTTCCTGATCCCGTCGGCCTGTCTCAATTCCACCGTCTCCGGACTCGTCTCGCGTACGGTTCTGAGGTCCGACCTGGTCGGGCCCGCCGACTTCCACGGCGCGAAGTTCTACCGGGAGCTCGCCGGAGCCGACGTCTCCGTCGCCTTCGTCGACACCGTCGCCGCGCACTTCGAGGAGGTGGCCGAGGCCGTGGACGCCGAGGTCAAGGAGCTCCTCGCCGCCGACCGCACGCCGACCTGGGAGGGCTGGGCGGCGGTGGAGCGGATCAGCGAGGAGTACGGCATCCACGACGTGAACCTGGTCAAGCCCGGCGTCGGCGAGACCACGCGCGTGCTGCTGCGCCGGGTGCCGTGGAAGATCCTCGCGCAGCGCGGCGCCGGAGCCGACCTGGACCACGTACGACTCCTCGCGCAGCAGCGCGGGGTGCCGGTGGAGGAGGTCGACGGACTCCCGTACACGTGCGTGGGCCTCATCCACCCCCGCTTCACGCGCGGCGCCACGGGCGCCGACGGAAAGGCTGTGTCCGCCAAGTGACCGTCCTCGTAGCCAGTGACCTCGACCGCACGCTCATCTACTCCGCTGCCGCGCTCGGCCTGACCATGCCCGACCCGGTGGCCCCGCGGCTGCTGTGCGTCGAGGTGCACGAGAGCAAGCCGCTGTCGTACATGACGGAGACGGCGGCGGGGCTGCTGGCGGCACTGTCCGCGGACCCGGGCGTCGTCTTCGTCCCGAGCACCACCCGTACGCGCAAGCAGTACCAGCGCATCCGCTTCCCCGGGCGGCCGGCGGCGTACGCGATCTGCGCCAACGGCGGCCAGCTGCTGGTCGACGGGGTCCCGGACCGTGACTGGCGGCGCCAGGTCGCGGCGCGCCTGGAGCGGGAGTGCGCTCCGTTGGAGGAGGTGCACGGGCACCTGGTGGCGACGGCGGACCCGGCGTGGCTGCGCAAGGCGCGGGTGGCGGAGGACCTGTTCGCCTACCTGGTCGTGGAGCGCGCGCTGGTCCCCACGGAGTGGATCAAATCGCTGTCGGAGTGGGCAGAGGCGCGCGGCTGGACGGTCTCCCTCCAGGGCCGCAAGATCTACGCCGTCCCGCGCCCGCTGACCAAGAGCGCGGCGATGCGCGAGGTGGCCCGGCGCACGGGAGCCACGACCACGCTGGCCGCCGGGGACTCGCTGCTGGACGCCGACCTGCTGCTCGCGGCGGACCGGGGATGGCAGCCCGGCCACGGGGAGCTGGCCGACGCCGGCTGGACCGCGCCGCACGTCACGGCACTGGCGGAGACGGGCGTGCTGGCCGGCGAGGAGATCGTGCGCGCGTTCACCCGCGAGACGTCGGGACTCGGCACACTGGACGCATGACCAAGGGCAACAGCACCAAGATCACGGACGAGCTCTACCGGTACATGCTCGCGCACAACCCCCCGCTGGACGAGGTCCAGCGGGGGCTGGTGGCGACGACCTACGAGGTGTTCCCGAACTCCGCCGGCATGCAGTCGGCGGCGGAACAGGGGCCGCTACTGGCCTTCCTGGTCCGGCTGACCGGCGCCCGGCACATCGTGGAGGTCGGCACCTTCACCGGCTTCTCCTCGCTGTCGATGGCGCAGGCCATGCCGGCGGACGGGCGGCTCATCGCCTGCGACGTCTCCGAGGAGTGGACGGCGTACGCCCGCGAGGCCTGGGCGAAGGCCGGCGTCGCGGACCGCATCGAGCTGCGGATCGCACCCGCGCTCCAGACGCTGCGCGCGATGCCCGCCGAGCCGCACATCGACATGGCGTACGTGGACGCGGACAAGGAGAGCCAGATCGCCTACTGGGAGGAGCTCGTGCCGAGGCTCCGTCCGGGCGGGCTGATCGTCACCGACAACACGCTGTACCACGGCACGGTGCTGGACGAGGCGGCGACGGGCGCGGCGGCGGGCGTCCGCGCCTACAACGAGCACGTCGCGGCGGACACCCGCATGGAGTCCGTGATGCTGGCGATCTCGGACGGCCTGACCCTGTCGCGCAAGCGCTGAGCGCTGGACGGCGGCGCTGGACGCCGAGTGCTGACGGCCGGGCGGCCGGGCCCGGCCCGGCGTTGGGCCCGGCCGGGTGCCGAGGGCTCAGCCGCAGCCGCCGCCTCCGCAGCAGCCTCCGCCGCCCATCGGGGCCGCGGGGGCCGCGCTGGTCCCGCCGACGGCGACCGCCGAGAGCAGCTTGACGGTGTCGGCGTGGCCGGCGGGGCAGTCGGCGGGCGCGGAGGACTCGGCCATCGGCCTGCTGACCTCGAAGGTGTCGTCGCAGGTACGGCAGCGGTATTCGTAACGGGGCATGCGGTACAGGCTACGCAGTGGCCGCCGCCGTCGGGAGTCCCCGTACCGGCCGACGCGGTCCCCGGCTGAAGCCGACCGCCGCCATGGCCGGAGGCCGGCGCTGCTCCAGCCGCACGTCCGGCCCGTCAGCCGCGGCCTCCGGCCGGTGTCCGCTGCTCCCGAGCCGCCTGCTCGGGGTGACGGGCACGCCAGTACGGGTTGTCGTGCGGGAGGGCACTGCCCACGCGTCCGTACATCCCGAACCACATGAGCATCACGCCCACCACGAAGCTGAACAGCACGTTGGGGATGTGGAAGGCCAGGAAGTTCATCTGCGTGTCGAGCAGCGCGAGGTTCACGAACCCGCTCGCGATGAACAGCAGACCCAGCACGATGTTGAGCGTCGAGGCGAACGTGCCCCCGATCACCATCCCGGCGAACAGCAACCCGCCGATACAGATCGACAGGACGCTCAGCGCGCCGTTGGTGTTCAGGGCGAGCACCGTGTCGCCGCCGGTGTCGAAGAACCCGATCCGGTCGATGAGTCCCAGGATCCCGAAGGCGACCAGCAGCAGCCCGGTCAGGCCGGCGCCGACCCTGTAGACCTTGCTGAGCTTCTGATCGGTGGGCAGGTGCTCGTCGAGCCGGGCGTTGACGGGATTCAGGAGGCGTCGCACTATCCCGGAGGAGCCCTGCGGTTCGTGGGTCGGATAGGGCTCGTGGGCTACGTAGGGCGCGTAGTTCTCGTGGGGTTCATGGCACCCGTAGAGGGCGTGCGGCGCGTAGGTCTCCTGCGGCACCGGGGGTGCCTGGCGTACGCGGGGCGCGCGAGACCTGTGGAAAGTGTGGGCAGCCATACCGCCCTCCTCTGCTCCGTTCCGGGCACCTCCAGCATCCGCCGATGCCCCTCCCACGACAACTCCGGCCCGGGCCGTCCTTCACGATCGCGCGGGCGCGCCGCAGGCCGGACGCTTCCGGTGGTCGGTCGGCCCGGGCCTGGACAGCCGCCCGGTCTATGCGGTCCCTTTCGGATCTCGTCGGGCACCGCGGGCCCGGCAAGATCCGAAAGAGACGGCCTAGCCGTGGCCGCGCTCGGTCCGGATGTCCGACACCACCCGTTGCGCGGCCGACCGTACGGCCTCCATCTCCTGGAGGAAGGCCCAGTAGTCGGGGTGGCGGTCCTCCAGCGCGGCGAGCGCCCGGTCCACCCGGGCCACCGCCTCGTCCAGCGGGCGGGCGTGCCGCGCCTCGGGCACCGTACGGCCCTCCATGGCCAGGCGCTGCGCGTCCCGGATGGCGAACCGGGTCCGCTGCACCTCCGCCTTCGGATCCCGCGCCACCGCCTCCAGCCGCGTCAGCCGGTCCTGGGCGGCCGACACCGCCTCGTCGGTCGAGTCCAGGGCGGCCCGTACCGCCTCCACCAGCGCCGTCACGTCGGCCCAGCGCTGCTCGTCGCGTGCCCGGCCGGCCTCCGCGAGCCGGTCCTCCGCCTGCGCGACATCCCGTACCGCCTGCGCGGGCACCTGCTGGAGGTCCTGCCAGCAGGCCGCGCTGAAGCGCCGGCGCAGCTCGCTGAGGACCGGATCCACCCGCTCCGCCCGGTTGCGCAGCGCCTGCGCCCGGGTCCGCAGGCTCACCAGCCGCCGGTCGATCTCCGCGGCCCGCTCCGGGAGCCTCGCCACCTCGGCCCGTACGGCCTCGGCGTCGCGCAGGATCCGGTCGGCGCGCTGCACGGTCTCCTGCACACCGTGCTGCGCGGCGCCCTGGTTCAGCTTGGTCAGCTCCGGCCCCAGCGCCGCGAGCCGTGCCGCCAGGTCGTCGGCCCGCATCCCCTTGCCGCGTACCTCGTCCAGCGCGGTGCTCGCCGCGAGCAGCGCGGCCCTGGCCCGCTCCCGGGCCGGCGCCACCCGGGCCAACTGCGTCTCGGCCCTGTCCAGCAGCGGCTGCAGCCCCTGCGCGAACCGGTCGAGCTCCCCCTTGACCCGGACCAGCTCGTCCTTGGCCCGCGTCAGTTCCTCCCGGGCCCGCGTCGCGGCGGACGCCTCCAGCTCCGCGCGGTCGAGGTCGTGCGCGTCGACGGCCTCGATGTACACATGGCTGACCTGGTCGATCCGCTGACCGAGCGCCACGAACCCCTCGCCCGCCCGGCGCGCCTCCGGCGAGCCGTCCGCGGCCGCGATCGTCTCGATCGAGATCCGCAGATCCCGCTGCGCGGTGTCCAGCTCGTAGAACGCGGCGGCGGCGGCGTCCTTGGCCGCCTGCGCGTCGGCTCGCCGACTCTCGTCCCGCCCGCCGCCGAACCACCGCCGGGGTGCCGTCGTCACAGTCGCTTCTCCCGTACCCCGTCCGCAATGCCCCTGCCCCGGCCCATTCTCCCTCACGGGAACGGGTTTGCGTGGGGGGTACGCCCTCCATGTAGGCTGTCGTCCTGCCTTCGGGCGGCGGGCAGGGCTTGCCCGTGCCCTCGGTCAGACCGCGGGCGAAGCCCCACGGCGCGAGCCGACGGGGAGGAGCCGGGACCAAGGTCCAGGGGTGCGTAGCTCAGGGGTAGAGCGCTGCTCTTACAAAGCAGATGTCGGCGGTTCGAAACCGTCCGCGCCCACCAGCGAAGAGACCCCCCGCCGATCATGGCGGGGGGTCTTTTGCATCCAGATCTGACATCAACGGGAGCGGATTGGGAGCGCCGCCCGCCCCGTGAGCAGCCGGTCCATGTACCCGATGGCCTCGCGCTGGGTGTCCTGCACGACGTGTGCGTAGACGTTCATGGTGACGGCGATCTGTGAGTGTCCGAGGATCTGCGACGCATTGGACAGCCTTCTCCGCGCCGAGGAACTCGGCCCCCGAGATGATCCAAACCCACGTGGCCGCCGGGGCAGTCGTCCGCGACCTGATCCTCGTAGCCGGCCGCGCCGCAACCGACGAACTTCGTGGCCTTGCCGAGCGGACCGACGCACTGGGATGACCCCTCGCGGAGCCTGTTGAGCTACGAACCGAGCCAGGCTCCGCGATGCCGGGCCACGGCATACACAGCCTCGACCTGCTCTGGCGTGAGCTTGCCGGTGAGCGGACCCAGGACAGAGACCTCCCGCTCCCGGTAGATCCGAACGCCGAGCTGAGTCGGGACCCGAGGCAAGTCTTGTGCGCCGACGAAGACGAGGACGGGCTCGACCGGAACGGGGAAGGCGCAGTAGCGCTCAAGCACCCCACGCACATACTTCGCTTCGGCTCGACTCTTGGCCGGGTACGGGCGGGCCGGACCGTGGTCCACCTTGACCACGTCGTCACCGATCCATACGGACTTCCCCCGCAGGTTCTTGGTATTGACCGTGAACACCCCGCCCGGACCGATGAGTAAGTGGTCTATGTCCCCTCCGCGGGACAGCCGGATCGAGTGCAGCACCTTCCATCCGTGCCGGGTGAGACGTCCGAGCTCGGCGCCGGTCTTCCGCTCGCCGGCCAGCCCCCTGGACCACGAGTCCCACCGGGTCTTCCTTCGCAGCAAGCGATTGATCACCCGTTGTACGGGCGTCGGTCCCTGTGCGGCCAACAGGTCCCGCACCTCCGCCCCAGGCCGAGTTCGCGCGAGATCGTTCTCCTTGGTCAACGCAGGTAGCTCCGCCACAACACGCGGCCGAGCCCGGACCTTCCGTGGCGGCGATTGCTTCGTCGGTGGCTTCACAGGAGGCTTGGGTTCCGCAGTCTGCGCAGCGAAGTGAAGCCGAAGCGCGGCCACCGCCCGACCTCGGTGCTCCTCCACGAGGATGGTCACCTTGCCGGTGCGGACATCCGCCCACGCGACGGCAGTCCCGTCCACAAGATTCACGTACCACCGGTCATGACCGGGCTTACGCCACCGGGTAACCCTCAGCTCGCCCATGCCGCCCCCTGAGACCTCGCGCCCCGAATCCCATGGGACCAGCCGAACCGCGACACGACAAGATGACCTGCCACTCGCCCCGACGAACAGCCCGACCATCAAGTGCGGTGAGAGTTTCCCTACTTCATCAAGGGCGCTTCCGCCGCCAAGGCGGCGTCACGCGCCCGTCGCCCCGGGCCTGCGCTCCTGTCTGCGCCCCGCTCCAGCCCGGGACGCCGTCCGCACGCCAATGGCTCAGGACTTGATGGGCTGGATGAGCCCGGCCTGATCGGTGAGCCACCCGTCAAGACGATGCCTCCGGCGGTGGCGCTCTGACTCTGGGATGCGGGGGCCAGTCGTGCGCCCGCGGCTCCATCGTGGTTCGTGGTGGGGGCTGTCATCCCGTCTGCCGTCGCCCCAGGGCAAGCCGTAGCAGACCAGCCGCCGGGGGCCCAGGTCGTTCGTCCAGCAGGGCGCTCCACCTGGGCCCCTGACGACTGCCCCGCTACCACTACGTGTGGGACGACGGCAGACGGGATGACAGCCGGGGCGAGCTATGGCTGGTGCTGTCGGCCCCACCGACCTCCGTCAGAGTTCAGCGCGCGAATTCGTCAACGGCCACGGCGCAAGGCCGCCGCAACGGATGGCAGTTCATGGCGGATCGCGGGTGAGATATCCGTTTTGTAGCCAAACGTTGAGACGTAGCCATCGGCCGTCACTCAGACTCGTGCCGTCCGACACGCAAAAGGCCCACCCAGCCGCGCAGGCTTCCCGGCGAGAGCGGCAGGGTGGGCGTGATACCTCTAGGAGGTTCAGCGATGAGTGTGACCCTCGCTCCATGGGACCTGTCAAACTGGGCAACAAAGCCCTGGGTGATCACTGTCATCGTCATTGTTCTGATCACGTGGGGGCGTGGGGAGGTGGCCCACTCGCTTGCTGAGGCGCTGACTCTCGCGACAGCTCTCCTCGCGTACGAGGTACAGCAGCGGGGCACCGCAAGCACAGCAACCGACCCCGCCCGGTAGACACCCTCAGCGGCCTCGAAGTAGCCGGTATGCCCGTCGCTGGCCGGTCTGGCTAGAGCTACGGATCAGAGCGTGGCCGTGCCCTCCCCGTGCCCGTTCAGTGGGGGGACAGCGGGGAACAGCGGTCGCCAGCGGACAGTGCTCATACGAACGGCCCCTGACCGTTCTTGCTAGTCAGGGGCCGTTCATCTGCGGTGGGTGTGAGATTTGAACCCACGGGATTCGCGCCACGACGGCTTTCAAGGATGCCTGTAAGGTCGTGACGGATTTCAGTGATTCCATGGGGCGAATTTCAAGTAAGGGAAGTGAATCCCTTCGGAGAACGGCTTGTGGCCCGCAATGTTGCCCAAACCCCAGAGTAGTGCAGATATTCCTGTCAATGTGTATACCGCTAGCCAAAAGGCGAGTATGGCAACCCACCAGGCGCATGACGCGATGAGTCCAACGAATGCGAAGATGCAATTGTCGGCCAAGCCATCTAGCGCATCGGGCATCCTCCTCACATCCTTCCTGCGGCACGCAATCGCCCCTCAGGCAGGGGAGCCCATGAGGTGTGACCCTCAACTTCCATCAAATCACTCCGAGAGTCTGACGCCAACTCAGGAGTGAATGCTCATTCAACTATTTCTGGAGTCAATTGACTATCTATGCCTGGAGGTGAAGCCTGGGCGTGCGAGTGAGGGGAGCCAGTGATGTCGGACCCACAGGAGATTTTTAACACTCAGAAGCACGCGCAGGAAGAGGCCGCACGGGCTCAGGAAGCTGCGGACAGGCATGCAGAGGAGATGGCTGAGAAGAAGGCCCGCGCGGATGAGCAGGCGAAGCGGGAGCAGCAGGGCAGGGCCTGGGGAGACAAGTAGGCACGATCGAGGGCGGGCCGCCTCGGATGGGGCAGCGAATGCTGAGTCGCGTACGCGCCGCTGACATCCGTGGCTGACATCAACGCTGCTGAACGCTGACAGCTTCGGGCGGTCGCGCAGATAGTTCGCGGCCTTGGGTTGGTGGGCGTCGGGTGGGGGCTGAGCGAGCTTACAAAGTAGATGACGGCGGTTTGAAACCGTCCGCGCCCACCAGCGAAAAGGCCCCCAACCGATCATGGTTGGGGCCTTTGACGGCTCTAAGTGACGGCAGTGGCCTACTCGGTCGGCCGCCGCCGGCGCAGCAGCCGGTCCATGTGGCCCATGGCCTCCCGCATCCCGCCTGCCGCTGTCCGCCACGTGGGTGTAGACGTTCTTCGTGACGGCGATCTGCGAGTGACCCAGGATCTCCATCACCACTCGAGGTGTCACCCCGGCCGCGAACAGCAGGGTGGCGCACCCGTGCCGAGCGTCGTGCAGCCGGATCCGTGGCAGGCCGACGTCCTGGCTGATGCGCTCGAAGGACCGGCTGATGTTGCGCGGCTCGATCGGCCGGCCGGTGCGCGTGGTGAACACGTAGTCGCTCTCCTCCCATTTTTTGGCCGCGGCCTGCGACGCAGCCTGCCGCATTCGCTGCCAGCGCAGGGGCGCGACGCACATCTGGGGGAGGGGGATGACCCTGCTCCGCCGGTTCTCGGTGGAGTCCGCGTACAGCTTCTTCTGCACCCGCTGGATCGGGTTCCGTACGGTCAGGTCCGGCGGTCGAGGTCGATGTCGGACCAGCGCAGCCCGAGGATCTCGCCCCGGCGCAGCCCCAGGGCGACCGCCAGGACGAAGGCCGCGTACAGCAGGTCGCGCCGACTGGCCTCCAGGAACGTGAGCGTCTCGTCGAGGTTTCACGGCTTCAACTCACGCTGGACGATGCGCGTCGCCGGCACGGGCATCACCACGTTGCGGCTGATCAGCTCCTTCCGGCTCGCCGCCGTGAGCGCGCTGCGCAGCACGCGGTGCGACTCCTTCGCCGTCGCGGCGGAGGCCTGCGCGGTCACGGCAGCCACCATCCGCCGCACGTCCGGTAAGCCGAGGGTCTCCAGACGCTTGGAGCCCAGATGCGGTAGGAGGTACAGCCGGACGTGCGTCTCGTGGTCTCGTACTTGGCTTACGTCGCCTTCCTCCGGTCGTGCTTGACGAACGTCTCCAACCAGAACGGCAGCCACTCGGAGAGCATGGCCGAGCGTGTGGGCGTCGGGATGCCCTGCCGGTCGCGGAGGACCAGCTCCTGACGCTTGGTGTCGCACTTTTCCCACGTCTTGCCGTACACGGTCTTCCGGCGGCGGGTGCCGTCGGTTTGGGGGACGTAGGTGCGCGCCTCGTATCGACCGTCGCTGCGCTGCCAGATGCTGCCCGCGCCGTTCGGGTTCCTCATGCGCGCCATCAGGCTGCTTCCTCCAACTTGGCTTCCAGACAGGCGCGAATGCTGTCTGCGGGGATCCTGCGCGAGCGGCCCTCGGTGAAGCTCGGGAGGGCACGGGAGCGGATCAGGTTGTAGACGGTGGAGCGGCTTTGCCGCGGGGCGGCCATGACCTCGGGAACCGTCAGGGCCTGGTGTGTGGTGGGCGGGGGTGAACTCACTGCGGGCTCCGTGGCAGTGGTGGGCCAAATCGCTCTGGATCCGCAACACCGCACATCCCCTGCTGAGCGGGTTGTACTGCTTGAGTAGTCGCCTCTGCGACCTGCGGCCCATACGTGGACGGCTGTGGCAGAACAGCACCGTCGCGGGCCTCTAGATCCCTCAGGCAGTCGTATGATCGTCATTCCTAGCAGATGTTGTTTTCCCGATCCGGTGTTTCGATCTCGTCATCCAGCCCAGGATCTGGGGCCAACAGCTCCGCCTTCTTGATCGCGCCAAGGCCTCGAGACCAATACTGGTTGGTAAAATCCTTGAAGGTTAGAGTGAAATTGGAGCCATCATCGTCGAAGATGATCTCCACGGGTACGTTAATGCTCTCTTTGGTGCAAGAGTCGAGAAGATGGAACCGATAATTCTTCTTGATTTTTGAGCTTTCCGACACGGTTTCGTGGATGCTCAGTGTGACGTCATCTACCGATTCCTTTTCGCGATTCAACACCCTCAGTGTGACCCACGTTTTCCCCTCGGTGTCCGTCCAATTGCCGGATTTCGACCAGTCGACGCCGGCGGGCGTAGATTCCCTGGCGGCAATTTCCTCCTGCCTCTGGGAGATTGCGTTCTGTTTCTCGGCGATCCTGTTCTGCTCCTTCGCAAAATCATTCTGGGTCTTAGTGAGAGCACTCTGTTCTTGCCATGTCGTGATGGATAGGATCAGTGCCCCTACAGCGACAGCGGAAGCCGTCATCTGTGCGGCGATTGACAGCTTGGAGCCGCGCTCACGCCTTTCCTCTGAATTGGACTGCGAGGTATTAGCGTCCTCATTCTCCATTGCTGCCTCCCTGGGCATTGAAGCTCTGGTCCAGGGTGGCTCAGGCCCAACTCGGATGCTCGCCAGCAGCGACCGAACGGGTGCGGGTCGCACTGCAGGTGCGGCCTACTTGTGGACCGAGCGCCCAGCCTGCGCCAATGAGCCGTCGACCACCCTCCGGGGTTGTGTGCTGCATGGCCGATCACGGGCAAATAGGTGGTGCCTGACGGCATCCGCTGACGGCAACGGCTCAGGACGCCTGCCACGAGTCCCCGACAGGCTTGGAAAGCGTGGGGACTACCCTCACGAGTTCGCATCTCGTGTCCTCCGCCGCTGCTGACCAGCCGAAACGAGGGTGCCGACCACTTAGGCAAGGCGCGGCAGGGGGCCGCAATGCGCGTACAGGGCCCGCGCCCGGCGGCGCGCTACGTGCAGTGGGCTGAGAAGCTGCATCCGCGAGATCAGTCAGAGGGGGCAACACATGACGCCGCAGGGATCCATCACCGTAGAGCACATGGACGGTTCAGCCGCAGCACAGGCTGAGGACGCGTTCAGGCTGATCTATGCCGACGTGTTCGCGGAACCGCCGTACAACGAGACCGCGGACGACGTCGCAGCCGCTTTCCGGCGCTTTCGCTCCCAGACCCGTAAGCGCACCTTCCGTGCCGCCCTAGCCCGTACCGAGGACGGGCAGCCGGTCGGCATGGCATACGGGTTCGCAGTCGAGCCTGACACAGGGTGGTGGGACGAACTGACCGAGCCCGTTTCCGACGACATGCGGCGCGAGGACGGGCACCGCACGTTCGGCCTCATGGAACTTGCCGTACGCGGACCCTGGCGTGGGCAGGGGCTCGCGCGGCGTCTGCACGAGACCCTGCTCGATGTCATCGAGGCCGAACGGGTGCTGCTGAACGTCCACCCGGACAGCAAGGCAGCGTTGGCCGCCTACCAGGCGTGGGGCTACCGCAAGATCAGCGAGGCGCGCCCGTGGCAGGGCCCCGACCTCTACGACGTCATGCTGCTCGACCTGCGCACATGACGACTGATGCACACCGCCCCTCATGCTCGACTCGCTCCGTGGTGGCCGACCGAGTGCCCCATGAGCTCCCAGCGCGTTCCTGTACGCCCTTCCTGCTCCTTGGCGGCTCCGGCACCGTGCAAGGAGCGCTCACGTCGGGTGGGCGACAGCCGTGGCCGACAGCGACAGCGACAGCGGGGGCGGGGGCTGCTGCGGGGGACGTGGCGCCGGTGCTCGTTCTGCTTCCGGCCGCGGGACTCGGGGGTTCGCTGATCGGCTGGTGGTCGTAGACCTGTCAAGGGCGCGGACGAGGGGTCCCGAGGGTCGGTCGAGCGGGATAGTGGAGGTATGTGCCGATCCATTAAGACGCTGCGTCCGCCCGCCATTCCGGAGAAGGCGACCGAGGAGGAGATCCGGGCCGCCGCCTTGCAGTACGTGCGGAAGGTGTCCGGCTTCAGGGCGCCCGCCGCGCACAATCAGGAGGTCTTCTCCGCCGCCGTCGACGCGATCGCAGAGGCGACGCGCGACCTGCTGGACGGGCTCCAGGTCAGGGGTGCGGCCGTGGCCGGCCAGTCCGCTGGTTAGGCGGCAGCCGGTCCCGGCGGCAGCCGGTCGGTGTGTTGGCGGGGGCCGTCCGCGGCCCCCCGACGACAGCGCCACCCGCACCGCCGCGCGCGTGACCCGGTAGTACGCGGCGCGGCGACCGGGTCACGTGTTCACGTTCTCAGGGCTGTCCGTGCGGGCTGGTTCGGGGCAGCCGTGTGCGGGGGCGGGTGCCGGGCGGGAGTGGGAAGCCTTGTACGGGGCCCTCGGCCACTCCCGTGGCCCTCTGGGGGCGGGCCTTACGAGGCACGCCCCGTGCGGCGGCGGAGGAACCAGGCGCCGGCACCGAGCGCGCTCGCGACGAGGCCGCCGCCGATGGCGATCTGGCCGGGGCTCATGGAATCGATGCTGCCGCCCAGGCCGCCGCGTGCGGCGCCCGGGGTGATGTTCAGGGCGACGGTGACGCGCTCTCCGCCGGGGCCGCCGCACTCGAAGGTGACCGGGTGCGATCCGGCGCTGATGTTGTTCGAGACGGTGGCCGCGCCGAAGAGGTTGGTGGCCTGCGCGTTGCCCGGCGTCAGCCATACGTCGCCGAAGGCGCGCGAGGTGGCCTTGCCGGTCCGGGTGCCGCAGCCGGAGACGTTGAGGCTCACCCGGCCGCCCGGGGCGACGTTGGTCGGGGAGACGCTGCCGGAGGGCTGGGCCTGGGCGAGGGTCGGTGGAATCGCGGCGGCGATGGCCACGGCCGTGGCGGCGACGGCCAGCAGGCGGGGGATGCGAGGGCGGGGGCGGTGGGAGGTGGCGGGCATGGAGAGGACTCCTCGGGCTCCGGGACTGCGCGGCGCGGATTCGGGTGCGCACCGTGCTCTGGACGCTAGGAGCCCGGCGCTGACGCGGCGATCGCTGCCGGGTGAACGGGTGAGCCACTGCTCCGCCCGGGGGAGGCCAAGAGGGCAAGCCGGTGAGTGGGAGGCCGGTGAGTGGGAGGCCGAGGAAGAGCGAGTCCGGGGCAGGGCGAGTCCGGGGCAGGGCGAGTCCGGGGAGGAGGAGCCGGGAGGAGGAGCGAGGAGGCGAGGCCGGGCAGGGGGAGCTGGGCAGGGGGAGGCTCGGAGGGCGGAGCCCGCGGGAGGAGACCGACGAGGAGGGGCCGGTAGGGGGCCGCCTGGGGGAGGTCGGGCAAGAGGAGCCGGGAGGGCGTCCCGGCAGGGGGAGGCCAGGCGAAAGGAGTCGGGAGGGCATGCCGGCAGGGGGAGGCGAGGCCGGGCAGGGGGAGGCTCGGAGGGCGGAGCCCGCGGGAGGAGACCGACGAGGAGGGGCCGGTAGGGGGCCGCCTGGGGGAGGCCAGGCAGGAGGACCTGGGGAAGGCCAGGCGGGAGGAGCCGGGAGGGCATCCCGGCAGGGGGAGGCCAGGCGAAGGAGTCGGGAGGGTATGTCGGCAGGGGGAGGCGTGGCGGGGAGGAGCCGGGAGGGGGAGGCCAGGCGGGGAGGAGTCGGGAGGGCATGTCGGCAGGGGGAGGCGAGGCGGGAGGAGCCGGGAGGGTGAGGCCAGGTGGAGGGGCCGGGAGGGTGAGGCCAGGTGGGAGGAGCCGGGAGGGGCGGCGGGGTGGGGTGGGTTAGGTCGCCGGGGTGGGGGTCGGGGTGGGGCGGCGGACGACGAAGGCGGCCAGTGAGCCGGCTGCGAAGAGGGCGACCACGGAGACGGCGGTGCCGAGCCAGGTGGCGCCGAGCCACTGGGTGCCGAAGTAGCCGAGGGCAACGCTGTACCCGGCCCATGCCATGGCGGCCACGACCGACCAGGGCAGGAACTCCTTGATCTTGCGGTGGGTCTTTCCTGCGCCCAGGGAGACCACCGAACGGCCCGCCGGGGCGAAGCGGGCGACCACGACCAGCGCGCCGCCGCCACGAACGAGCGCGGTGCCGAGGCGTTCGTGCGCACGGGTGAGCCGGCGGGAGCGGGCGATCGCCCGGTCGAGGCGGGCCCCGCCGCGCCGGGCCAGCCGGTACGCGGCCATGTCGCCGAGCACGGAGGCGGTGACGGCGGTCACCAGCAGCGCCAGGATGTCCGGCACCTCCGCGGGTACGGTCACCGGTCCCGTCGCTCCGGCGGCTGCCGCCGCGGCCGCCGCTGCGGTGACCACCAGGACCCCGCTCGGCAGTACCGGCAGGAAGACGTCGAGCAGGATGGACAGCGCCACCAAGGCGTAGATCCATGGGCTCGAAGTCAGAGAGCCCAGACTCTCAAGCAAAGCGGGACTCCCCGGTCCGGTCGACGTGCTTCGGCGTGAAGCGCCGCAACGTCGCGGGGGAGCGGCAGGGGCGGCTGACAGCGGAACAGCGTACGCCGGGTGTTCATGGACCGGACGCCCGGGGGGCGGTCGGGCGCAATGGCGTGTCCGGGGCGTGTGGCGGTGCCGTCCTCCTTCAGTCCGTGGGTTCCCCGGCGCCCTGTCCCGGGGGTGTCAGGTCTCGGTCCAGGACCGTCACCAGCCGGGGGCCCTTGCGGGCCTGGTCCAGGCGGAGCCGCGCGGAACGGCCCGACAGCGCGAGGGTCATCAGCTGGTTGCCGAACCACGGGCCGCCCGTGCGCCGCCAGCTCAGTGGGGGCCGGCCCGTCCGGCCGTGCCGGGAGAAGCCCCGGCCCAGCCACCGGCCCCACCGCGACCAGCCGAGCCGGAAACCCCACTTCACCGCGGTGTGGATGGAGTTGTGCACCGGCGAGCACGTCAGCTGGAACACCCGTGCCGTGCTGGGTATTCGGGGCTCCGCCACATAGGCGTGGTGCACGTCCCCCGACAGCACGCACACCGTCGCCGGCGCTCGGGGTCCCGTCCCCACCTCTTCGATCAGGTCGCTGAGCGCCGCGAACGAGGCCGGGAAGGCCGCCCAGTGCTCCAGATCGCTGCGCCGCCGCAGGTTCTCCCCGATCCTGGCCCACCGGGGGCCCCGCTCTCCGCGGCACAGCGCGCTGTTCCACACCTCCGCGTCGTGGACGAGCGGCGGCATCAGCCAGGGCAGCGAGGACCCTATGAGCAGGTGGTCGTAACCGCCGTGCCCCGCGAGGGCGTTGTCGCGGAGCCACTGCTGCTCCGCCGGGTCGAGCATGGCCCGCCCGTCCTCCTGGAGGACCCGGGCGGCCCGGGTGTCCACCATCAGTAGCCGGGTCCGGCCGAAGTCACGGCGGTAGCTCCAGCGGACCGTGGCCGGGTCGGCGTCCGCCGAGGCCGCGAAGGCCCGTAGGGCGTCGGTGCCGTCGGGGCTTTCGCGGACCGCCGCATACAGCGCGTCGGCCGCGAGCTCGGCCGGGGAGAGGTTGCCGAGGTGCTGGTACACCCAGTACGACATCAGCCCGCTGAGCACCCGTTCCCTCCACCACGGGGTGGCGCGCATCTCGGCCAGCCACGCCTCGCTGGTGTTCCAGTCGTCGATGACGTCGTGGTCGTCGAATATGTGCAGGCTCGGGACGGTGGACAGGAGCCAGCGGATCTCCGGGTCGAGCCAGGACTCGTAGTAGAGCCGGGTGTACTCCTCGAAGTCCGCTACCTGGGCGCCCGGGGCCTCGCTCAGGTCCCGTCGGGCCGCCAGCCAGGCGCGGGTGGCCCGGGACAGGTGGTCCGCGTACACCTGGTCGCCGAGGAGGAGCAGGACATCGGGGCGCACCGCGTCCGGGTCGACGGCCAGTTGCGCGGCGAGGGTGTCGAGGGCGTCGGGGCCGTGCGGTCCGCGCCGGTCGGCCGGCGGGGCGGCCTGGCGGCAGGAGCCGAAGGTGAGGCGGAGGGTGGGGTGGTGTGCCTTCGCGGTGGGCGTGGTGATGGCGCTCGGGGGAAAAGGGCTGTCGGGCAACGGCCAGACACGCACACCGTCGAGCAGTACCTCATACGCCGTGCTGGAGTTCGGGGTCAGGCCGGTGACGGGGACCAGGGCGTAGTGGTGGCCGGCGACCTGGAAGGTGCGGACGCTGCCCCCGGCGCCGTCGGCGCAGCGCACCTCGGCGGTGCACGGGCGGTCCGCCTCGATCCATATCGTGGCGGAGTCGCCCGTGTCCCAGTCGACGTAACGCAGCAGTGGTCCCAGACGCATTGCGGTCATGCAACTCCCCCTCCTTCGTCCTGTCTTGCCCCTGTGATCACGTTACGACGGGGAGGGCGGGCTCCACCTCCCCCTGGCGGGGGAAAGATCCTTGGCCAGGGGTGGGTGGGAAGAGGAGGGGGAGAAGGGGGCGACGGTCAGCAGGCGTTGAGGATGTTGAGCAGGGCCGTCTTCTCCGTGGAGTCCATGCTCAGGCTCCAGTACTGCTTCACTCCGACCCACATGCGCGCGTACGTGCAGCGGTAGGCCGTGCGCGGCGGCAGCCACTTGCCGGGGTCGAGGTCGCCCTTGGCCTGGTTGACGTTGTCGGTGACCGCGATGAGCTGGGGGCGGGTCAGGTCGTTGGCGAACTGCTGGCGCTTGCTGGTGGTCCAGGAGTTGGCGCCGGAGCGCCAGGCCTCGGCGAGCGGGACGACGTGGTCGATGTCGAGGTCGGAGGCGGCGGTCCAGGTGGCGCCGTCGTACTCCGAGTACCAGCTGCCGCTGACGGCCGCGCAGGCGGAATCCTGGACGACGCCCGAGCCGTCGCGCTTGAGGACGGTCTCTCGCGTGTTGCAGGTGCCGGAGACGGTGCTCCAGTGGGGGAAGAGGTCGCGGCTGTATCCGCTGGTCGAGCCCTCGGTCTTCGGGGTGACCGTAGCCAGGTAGGAGCGGGCGGCCGCGGCGCTGATCGGGGCGGGAGGGGCGGCCGCGGCGGTGGGGGCGGTCAGGAGGGTGGTGAGGGCGGCAGCTGCCAGTGCTGAGGCGAGCATGCCAATTCGACGCGCGTAGATGGAGGACATGGAAAGACTCCTCGGTGGGGGTGGAGTGCTGGGGCGTCGCCATGGTGGCCGCGCCGGGTTACGAGGGGATGGGGCCCAGGTGACAGTGTGGCGACATGAGCATGCCATGGCGAGGCCTGTAACCGTCCCGGGTGGGGCGGTAGTTGGGATTCCGGATGGGATCTGACCGGAGTCGGGCCCAAAGTCCCCTTTCGGCCGGCCGGACGGACGCGTCGCGGGCGCGTGGGGAGCGGGGAGGGGGAGGGGAGTAGCTCCTGGCCGGACCCTGCGCCTCCTGCCGGGTCAGGCCAATCGGCGCCCGGAGGCAGGCCACGCGCAGCGTGCGTGCAGGATCGGCGGGCGAGGCCATCGGCGTCGTCCTCGGAGCCGAGCTCCCGACGAGACGGCCCTGGCCGGCCTGATGCTCGGCGCCCCGCTACGGGGCGTCGTGAGTCTTCGTCGGCGTCGCCACGGAATCGGCCGGGGAGGCCTTCGGCGTCGCCTTCGGATGTGAGAGTCCGACGAGACGGCCCAGACAGGCCCGGTGCTCGGCGCCCGGTACCTCGCCTCGTGAGTCTTCGTCGGTGTCGCCGCCGCCTTCGCCGTGCGCGTGGCACTCGCCGGCGCGGGATGCCGGGAGGCTCACGCTGCTTCCCAACCGGCTGGTGCGAACCGTCGGTGGCGTGCTGATCCTGGCGGGCGCGGCGACGCTGCTCCGAGGTGGGGGCCGGGGGAAAGGGCAAGTCGTCTGTCGGCCGGTCCTTCTGCAAGGCGTTGGGGTCGTGGGTGGCTGATCATCGAGACCGCGGCGGCGGTCTTGGCGGCGCCGGGCGTGTTCTCGCTCCGCGGGGCGGTCAGGGGTGAGTCCGTCCGTGCGGGCGGCCGGCCGTTCGCGCGTCCACCGTCCCCGGCTCCCCGCCCGCCCTTCGCCGGCGCCCCGCCCCTTTGCGCGGTCGCCTGCCGAAGGCGGGCGGGCGCGTGAACGGGGGCGATGTCAGAGGCGTCTGGGAGGCTTCGGGGATGGAGCTGACGCTGCAAGTGACCATCGACTGTGCGGATCCGCGGGTGATGGTGTCGTTCTGGGCTCGGGCGCTGGGGTACGTGCCGGAACCCGCGCCCGGCGGGCATGCCAGCTGGCGGGAGTACTGGGCTGACATGGGGGTGCCCGCGGAGGAGCTGCCCGAGGGGGCGGGAGAGAGCCCGGAGTCGATCGTGGATCCGGCGGGTCGGGGGCCCAGGGTGTGGTTCCAGCAGGTTCCGGAGCCCAAGACCGGCAAGAATCGGTTGCACTTCGACCTGAAGGTCGGCGGCGGGCGCGATGTCGCGGTCGACGTGCGGACCGGGCGGGTCGACGAGAAGGTCGGGCAGCTCACCGGAGCGGGCGCGACCGTGGTGCGCGTCATGGACGAGCCGGAGGGCTTCTACGCCGTCGTGCTGCAGGATCCCGAGGGCAACGAGTTCTGCGTCGTATGAGTCAGGCGTTCCGGAGCGTGAGGATGATGGAGCCGTCGGGGGAGGCGGTCACGCCGACGGCCGTCAGGTCCGGGACGTGGGCCGTGGGTGCGTGGGCGGCGGCGCGGGGGCCGACGCCGATGACGCGCATGCCCGCGGCCCGGCCCGCGGCGATACCGGCCGCCGAATCCTCGAAGACGACGCAGTCGGCCGGGTCCACTCCGAGCGCCGCGGCGCCCAGTAGGAAGCCCTCGGGGTGGGGCTTGCTGTCCTGGACGGACTCGGCGGTCACCCGCACCTCGGGCATGGGCAGGGCCGCGGCGGTCATCCGGGCCGTGGCCAGGCCCGTGTCCGCGGACGTGACCAGGGCGTGCGGGAGGTCGCTGATCGAGGCCATGAACTCCGGGGCGCCGCCGACCGGGACCACGCCGTCGGTGTCGGCGGTCTCACGGGCGAGCATCACCGTGTTCTCGGCGTAGTTCTCCTCCATCGGGCGGTCCGGGAGGAGGATCGCCATCGTGGCGTAGCCCTGGCGGCCGTGCACCACCTTGAGGGCCTCCTGCGGGTCCAGGCCGTGGGAGACGGCCCAGTCGCGCCAGCAGCGTTCGACCACCGCGTCGGAGTTGACGATGGTGCCGTCCATGTCCAGGAGCAGGGCCTTGGCGGTCAGGACGGCGGGGGCGGTGGTGCTGGCCGGCATCGGCGGGCTCCAAACGGGGCGGGAAAAGAGAACAAGTGGTTCCGTCCACCGGTCAGGGAGAGAGGACGGAACCACTTTGTTCCTGAAGGATACAAAGCCGTGTGGGCTCCGCGCCACCATCGGGGATGTGTTCTATCCCTCCAATGCGCGACGGGTCGCCGGACCGTAGACGCCCCAGTCGTCGCCCTCGATGTCGTTCTGCCACTGGAACGTCGACACCGAGTTCTCCGTGCGGGAGCCGTACTTGCCGTCGAACTTGCCCGAGTACAGGCCCCGCGCGGCCAGCAGGCGCTGGAGCTTCTCCACCTCGGGGCCCGAGTTCCCGTACCGGAGGGTCGACCCCGGCGCCTGGGGGGTGGGGGCAGGGCTCGACGGGGGGCTGGGGGGGGGGGAGGGCGCCGGGGCCGACGAGCGGCTCGGGCTGGGGGAAGCCGACGCGGACGGGGAAGGGGACGCGGATCGGGAGGGGCTCGGGGAGCGGGAGGCCGAGGGGCTCGGCTTGGGGGCCGCGGAGGACTGCGAGGGGGCCGCCTGGGTCAGGCTGATGACCGGGGACGAGCTTTTCACGTCGAGGAGGACCGTCTCGGGCTCGCCGGACCCGGCGAAGGCCGTCACGGCCAGGGCTGCCGCGCCGAAGGCGACCACCGAGGAGGCGGCTACCAGCAGGGGGCGTATGCGACGGCGCAGGGCTGCGGGTGCCTGTGCGGGTGCCTCGTAGGCCGGTACGGGACGCAGCTGCATCGTTTCGTCAGCCCAGGAAGCCACGGGCGTGCCGTACGCCGGCGTGTGCGCCCCGGACGGCGGTGGCGGGGCGGAAGCGGAGTCGGATTCGGAGCTGGGGCCGGAGCTCCAGCCGGAGGCCGGGCCGGATTCGGAGGCCGGGCCGGATTCGGAGCTGGGGCCGGAGCTGGAGGCTGAGCTCCAGTCGGGGCCGGGGCCGGGGCCGTGGACGGGGCTCGGTGGGGCGGGAGCCCGGCCGGGGTGGGGCGGCGGTGGGGCGGAAGGTCGGCCGGGGGCGGGGCTCGGTGGGGTGGCGGCCTGGCCGGGGTCGGGCAGGGTCACGTACGGGCGGACGCGCAGGGGCTCGAACCCCGACGCACAGCCGCAGGCGTCACCCACGGCGCCGCATTCTGTACAGCGCTCAGCGCTCACTTGTAACCCCATCCCTGGACACTGCCTGCGATTATGCAGACCCGCGCAAGCGCCCCCAACCGCCCGAGAGGCCATAACGGGACACACCGCTCAGGATGGAGGTGTCGATCAGGCCCGAGGAGGAGCCGATGGTTGAGGACGTGGCCACGGAGACCGACCCGCGGAAATCCGGTACGGGTGCGGAACACACCTCTCGCGAGGTGCTCGTCTCCATCGGGGCTCTGCTGCTGGGTCTGCTCATCGCCGCGCTCGACCAGACGATCGTGTCGACGGCGCTGCCGACGATCGTCAGCGATCTCGGGGGGATGGCGCACCTGTCGTGGGTCGTCACCGCCTACATGCTCGCTTCGACGGCCGCCACGCCGCTGTGGGGCAAGCTCGGGGACCAGTACGGGCGCAAGAAGCTCTTCCAGTACGCCATCGTGCTCTTCCTGATCGGGTCCGCACTGTGCGGGCTCGCGCAGGACATGCCGCAGCTCATCGGCTTCCGCGCGCTGCAGGGCCTCGGCGGCGGCGGCCTGATCGTGCTGTCGATGGCGATCGTCGGAGACATCGTCCCGCCGCGCGAACGCGGCAAGTACCAGGGCCTCTTCGGCGCGGTCTTCGGAGCGACCAGCGTGCTGGGTCCGCTGCTCGGCGGACTGTTCGTGGACCAGCTGTCGTGGCGCTGGGTCTTCTACATCAACCTCCCCATCGGGCTCGTCGCGCTCATCGTCATCGCCGCGAACCTGCACATCCCGGTGCGCTCCGACAGGCACACCATCGACTACCTCGGCACCTTCCTCATCGCCTCCGTCGCGACGTGCCTGGTGCTCGTGGCCTCCCTCGGCGGGACCTGGGGCTGGAACTCCTTCGCGATCATCGGGCTGGCCGTGCTGGGCGCTGTGCTGCTGATCGCCTTCATCGTCATCGAGCGGCGGGCCGTGGAGCCCGTGCTCCCGCTCAGCCTGTTCCGGATCCGCACCTTCACCCTCTGCTCACTGATCAGCTTCGTCGTGGGCTTCGCGATGTTCGGCGCCATGGTCTACCTGCCGACCTTCCTCCAAGTGGTCCAAGGGGTCTCGCCGACCATGTCGGGCGTCCACATGCTGCCGATGGTGCTCGGCATGCTGATCACCTCCACCGGCTCCGGCCAGATCGTCAGCCGCACCGGCCGCTGGAAGGTGTTCCCGATCGCGGGCACGGCCGTGACGGCGGTCGGGCTGCTGCTCCTGCACCAGATGGAGCGCACCAGCTCCACCTGGGAGATGAGCGTCTACTTCTTCGTCTTCGGTGCCGGCCTCGGACTGGTCATGCAGGTGCTCGTGCTGGTGGTGCAGAACGCGGTCAGTTACGCCGACCTCGGAGTCGCCACCTCCGGTGCCACCTTCTTCCGCTCCATCGGCGCCTCCTTCGGCGTCGCCATCTTCGGCACGGTCTTCACCAACAGGCTCGACGGCGAGCTGTCCGCCGCGCTGGTCGGAGTACCGCTGCCGCCCGGGGTGGACGCCGCCCGTCTGGAGGCGGACCCGCGCGCCATCGGGGCCCTTCCCGCCGACCTGCGGCCGACCGTGCTGGACGCCTACGCGACGTCCATCACGGACGTCTTCCTCTACGCCGTACCCGTGGTGCTGGTGGCCTTCGTCGTGTCCTGGTTCCTGAAGGAGGACAAGCTGCGCGGCTCCGTGACCACGCCGGACGTCAGCGAGACCCTCGCCTCCAATCCCGTCCACCGCTCCTCCCACGAGGAGGTCGCCCGCGCCCTGACGGCACTCGGCACCCTCCAGGGCCGCAAGCACGTCTACGAGAAGATCACCGCGAAGGCCGGCTACGACCTGCTCCCCGCCTCCAGCTGGATGCTGCTGCGGATCAACAAATACGGCTCCGCCGAGCCGGCCGTGCTCGCCGATCGGACCATCGTGCCGCTGAAGGTCATCACGGAGGCGGCCCGCCAGATCGAAGGGCGCGGGCTGGCCGTCCGCGACGGGCTGGCGCTCGTCCTGACGGACAAGGGCCGCGCCTGCGCGAGGAAACTGACCGACGCGCGGGCGCAGTCGCTCGCCGAACTCCTCGGCGACTGGTGGAGCCCCGACCGGCCGACGGAGCTGTCCGAGCTGGTCGCGGAGATCAACGCGGAGCTCTGCGGATCCGACTCCGAGGAGCCCTACGATTCCCTGTCGCGCCGGGACCACGCCGCCGTGTGACCTCTCGAGCCAGCCTCAGACCAGCCTCAGACCAGCCTCAGACCGGCCTCAGACCAGCCGCTTCTCGAACCAGTGCTCGGCGTACGGGCCGGCACTGTAGGCGGGTATCTCGGCGTAGCCGTGACGCGCGTACAAGGCGCGGGCCTCCACCAGGTCCGACCGGGTGTCCAGGCGGACGCGCTCCGCGCCCAGCTCGCGGCCGGTCTCCTCCAGGACCCGCAGCAGGGCCGCCCCGCCGCCCGTGCCGCGGGCGCGCGGGTCCACATAGACCCTGGTGAGCTCGGCGGTGGCGGGGTCCAGGAGGCGTATGCCCCCGCACGCCAAGGGCGCGCCGTCGAGCCTGCCGACGACGAAACGGCCCGTCGGCCAGACGAGCTCGTCGTCCGGGAAGTCCAGCAGGCCCTGGTCGATCTCGGCTTCGGAGACGGACCGCTCCCAGTACCGGCCGGCGACCTCCGCGTAGTACGCGCGGCGCAGGAGCGTGGCGTCCGGGGTGGTGAACGCCTCGGCGGTGATCTTCCAGGTGGCGGTGGCGGTGGCCGTGGCGGTGGCCGTGGCCGTGGCGGTGGGTGTAGGCGTGGGTGTGATCGGAGCTGCGGCTGTGGCTGTGGTGGTGTACGTCTCGTCGCTCGTCATGGCGTCATTGTCGAGCGGGAGGCAGCCGCCCCGCGCTGGAATATCCACAGGTACGGGCCGATGATATGAAAAGGACAAACCGTACACATGAAGGGCGAACCGTCATGTCGGAGCATCCTGACTGTGCCCTGGTCCGCCGCGGCTACGCGGCCTTCGGCAAGGGCGACTTGGAGGCCGTGGGCGCGCTGATGACGGCCGACGTCATCCACCACGTGCCGGGCAACCACCCGCTCTCCGGGCACCACAAGGGCCGGGAAGCCGTCCTCGACCACTACCGAAAGCTCGGTGAGGAGACGAAGGGCACCTTCCAGGTCGACCTGGAAAGCGTGCTGGTCGACGGCCGGGGTCACGTCATCAGCGTCCACCTGGCCCGCGGCGACCGGGGCGATCGCGGCATCGAGGTCCGCCAGGGCCTCTTCTTCACCCTCGTCGGCGGCAAGATCAGCGACATCGACGAATGCACCGCCGACATCGACGAGGAAAACGCGTTCTGGGGCGGGGCCGGTCGAACCGAGCCCGGTTGAGCCGAGCGGCAGCAGCCCAGTCGGCAGCACTCCAGCCGACTGCAGCCCAGTCGGCTGCCGACAGCCGGCAGCCGACCGGAAAGGCGAGAACGGGACAGGACCAGAGGTCCGGGGCACACGGCCCCGGACCTCCCGCCGTCCTACGCCTGCTTCGGCGCGGCCTGCTGCACGACCTCGAACGACCACACCGACGAGCCCGTGGCCGCGGGCTTCGGCCGCTCCCCGCCGCCCGCCGGACCGCCCGCGCCGCCCGCCGCCCCGCCACCCTGGTGGGCCGCCTTCATGGGCCCTTCCATCCAGGCCTGGAAGTCCGCCTCGGAACGCCACCGCGTGTACACCAGGTACTGGTCGGTGCCCTCGACGGGCCGCAGCAGCTCGAACCACTCGAACCCGTCCGAGCCCTCCACGGAGCCCGCCCGGGAGGCGAACCGCTGCTCCAGAACCTCGCGCTGTTCGGCCGGTACGGTGAGTGCGTTGATCTTCACGATGCTCATGCCCGACATCCTAGGTATCGCGCGGGGGATATCGTCGTCCGGGTAAATGAAGCGCGCGGTATGAAACGCGGTATGAAACGCGGCAGCCAGGCGAAGTCAGGGTTGCGGTCAACAGGGCGGGAGGCCGGCGAGGCGTGGCTAACGCGGCGGAGCACAGTGGTGCGAACGGACATGCCGGGGTCATAGGCGATAGCGGCGGCAGGCTCGGGGCGGCACGCCTCATGCTGTGGGCGCTGGCAGGGTTGCTCGCCGTGAGGCAGGCCGCGGTCGTGCTGCGCGTGCCACCGGGCGAGTGGCTCAGTGATTTCCATCTCCCCGGCAGCCTGCCGGGCTCGCTCTACGACAACGGGCAGTTCACCGGGACCCCCTTCGCGGGGCTGGTCCTCAAGCCGCTGCTCGGCCTCGCCGCGCCGTCGCTGGAGGTGGCCTGGATCTGCGTGACCCTGCTGTTCGTGGCCGCCGTCGGGCTCGTCGCCGCGCGCGGCCTGCCCGACCCCGTGCCGCGGCGCACCGCGCTGCTCGCCGCGCCCGTGCTGGTGGCGCTGATGATGGTCTCGCTGCCCGTCCGCGAGGCCGCCTCGCCCGGCCAGACCGCCGTGCTGCCGGTGCTGCTGGTGCTGCTGGCCGTGTTCCGGGTCCCCGCGGAGCGGCCTTCCGGGTTCCTGCTCGGCGTCGCCGCCGCGCTCCAGCCGGCCCTGCTGCTCTTCGCCCCGCTGTTGTGGCTGACCGGGCGCAAGCCCGCGGCGCGTGCCGCCGCCGTGACCTTCGCCGGTGCCACCGCCCTCTCGTGGGCGTCCCTGCCGCGCGATTCGTGGACCTTCTGGATCGAGCACCTGGCCGGCACCGGCCTCGGCGGCGCCCCCGACGGACTCGCCAACCAGTCCGTGCACGGTGCGCTGCTGCGCCTGGGCCTCTCCGGCCCCGGCGAGATCGTGCTCTACCTGGCCCTCGCGGCGGGGATCGCCTGGATCGGCCTGCGCCGCGCCGCGCGCTACGCCCGCGACGGACAGCTGCTGCTCGCCGTCGCCATCACCGGCTGCGTGGCCGTCGCCGTGTCCCCGGCCGGCTGGCGCCACCAGCTGCTGTGGGTGCTGCTCGCGGTCGCCGGCAAGGTCGGCAAGCGGGCCGCGGACCGGCCGGTGTGGCCGGTGGCCGTGGTCCTGGCCATGACCCTGCCGAGCTCCGTCCTGCTGCCCAATCTGGCCGCGCTGGCCCCCGTACGGGACAACGTACTGCTGCTCGCGGCCCTCGCGGCGGGCTGCGCGGTACCGTTCCTGCCGCGCTCCTCCCCGCACTGGCGCGAGCCGGTTCCGACGGCCTACGGGCGGCCCGCGCCCGCGCGCTGGGCCCGGGTGCCGCTGCTGCCGTTCTGGCGGCGGGTCCTGTCGCGTCCCAATCTGCTGCTGGAACTGCTGCTGATACGGGTCGGCTACTCGCTCTACTCGCACATCCGGGCCGCCGCGCCCACCAGCCGCACCCTCGCCGAGGGCAACGGCAGCCAGATCCACGGCTTGGAGAAGGCGCTCGGCATCGACATCGAGCACGCCGTGAACCACGCGGTCGTGAAGGCGCCCTGGCTGGAGGCGTTCTTCAACTTCTACTACACCTCCTTCCACTTCGTGGTCCCGCTGACGATCCTGGCGGTCCTGTACTGGCGCCGCCCCAAGGACTACCGCTGGGCCCGCGCCTCCCTGGGCCTGGCCACGGTCCTCGCGCTCATAGGTTTCTGGCTGTACCCGCTCGCGCCGCCGCGCCTGATGCCCGGGATGGGGTACGTCGACACCGTCCACGGGGTGCAGGACCTGGCCAATCCGAGCTACGGGGCCATGACCGCGATCTCCAACCAGTACGCGGCGATGCCCTCGCTGCACTTCGGCTGGTCCCTGTGGTGCGGGATCGTGATCGTCATGCTGGCGCCGAAGGGCTGGCAGAAGCTGCTGGGGGCCCTGCACCCGACGATCACGGTGTGCGCGATCGTCGCGACCGCCAACCACTGGGTGCTCGACGCGGTCGGCGGCGCGGTCGTCGTCAGCGCCGGCTTCGGACTCGTCTACGTGCTCTCGGGTCCCCGGGGCGCCGCCCTGCCGGCCGGGGTACTGCCCAGGCCCCGGCAGCCCGAGCGGGTCGGCGCGGGGTCCGCGGAGCGGACGCGGGCCTGACGGTCCCGAATGCGACGAAGGGGTGACGGGGCGGTGTTGCAACCCGCCCCGGACCCCCGTCGGGCAATGCCGCGGCTGCGGCCCGGCTCGGGGTTATTCGTCCGGGAGGTTGGCCACGACGAGGGCTATCGCCGCCGACGCCGTGTCGGTCTCGCCGAGCACGGTGGTCTGGCGGGGGCCGCGCACGCGGAAGCGGCCGTCGGGCAGCGGCTCGACGGCCGGCGCGGTCACGGCGAAGGGATGCCCGGCGGAGGCGCTGAACCACAGCGTGAAGTGGCTGGTGTACGGGTACAGCCGGCGCAGCCGGGGTTCCGTGCCGGCGGCCTCGATGAGCGCCAGGACGCCCTGGCTCATGGGCTCGGACCCGCTCTGCTCGACCATCCGCCGCCACGTCGTCGGCAGCCGCTGCCAGCGTCTGGCGCTGGGGTCCTCAAGGTTCATCCGGGCAGTCTGGGGTCCGGGCGGCCGCCAAGGCAATGATCTCGAAGGTGGCGACACGGTAACGACTGGCGGCGGGGCCGGGGGCGGGGCCGGGGGCGGGGCAGAGCGGCCGAGGGACGGCAGGGGCCGGGCGTGGGAGGTGGGGGCCCCTGCCGTCCTGGATCACGGGTCAGCCGTGGCTGACCCGCAGTTCCTTGATGCCGTTCAGCCAGGCGGCGCGCAGCCGGCGCGGGGCGTCGCCCGCCAGGCGCAGGTCGGGCAGGGCGTCGGCCAGGGCGTTGAAGATCAGGTCGATCTCCATGATGGCCAGGGACTTGCCGAGGCAGAAGTGCGGGCCGCCGCCGCCGAAGCCCAGGTGCGGGTTCGGGTCGCGGGTGATGTCGAAGGCGTCCGGGTTCTCGAAGACCTCGGGGTCGTGGTTGGCGGAGGAGTAGAACAGCCCCACCCGGTCGCCCGCCTTGATCTTCTGGCCGCCCAGTTCGGTGTCCTGGGTGGCGGTGCGCTGGAAGGACACCACGGGCGTGGCCCAGCGCACGATCTCCTCGGCCGCGGTCGAGGGCCGGGTCGCCTTGTACAGCTCCCACTGCTCGGGGTGGGTGAGGAAGGCGTGCATGCCGTGGCTGATGGCGTTGCGGGTGGTCTCGTTGCCGGCGACCGCCAGCAGCAGGACGAAGAAGCCGAACTCGTCGGAGCCCAGGTTGCCCTGGCCCTCGGCCGCCACCAGCTGCGTGACGATGTCCTTGGCCGGGCACTCCTTGCGTGCCGTGGACAGGTTCATCGCGTAGCCGATGAGTTCCATCGCCGCGTTGCCGCCCACCTCGGCGGTGATCGCGTACTCCGGGTCGTCGTACGCGATCATCTTGTTCGACCAGTCGAAGATCCGGGACCGGTCCTCCTGCGGTACGCCGATCAGCTCGGCGATGGCCTGCAGCGGGAGCTCGCACGCCACTTGCGTGACGAAGTCGAAGCTGCCGTCGCCGGCCGCCGCGACGGCTTCCGCGACGATCTTCCCGGCGCGGTCGCGCAGGGCGTCCTCCAGCCCGCGGATGGCACGCGGGGTGAAGCCCCGCTGCACGATCTGGCGTACGCGGGTGTGTTCCGGCGGGTCCATGTTCAGCATGATCAGTCGCTGGGCATCTATCGCATCACGCTGGATGTGCTCGTTGAACCGGATGATCGCCGTGTTCGTCGTGGAGGAGAACAACTCCGGGTGCGTGGAGACGTACTTGACGTCCGCGTGCCGGGTGACGGCCCAGTAGCCCTCGTCGTCGAAGCCGGTGACACCCCGCTGCTGCGGGCACCACCACACGGGCGCGGTCTGCCGCAACTGCGCGAACTCGGGGTAGGGGACCCGGTCTTGGAGCAGATCCGGGTCGGTGGCGTCGAAGCCTTCGGGCAGCACGGGGCAGGTCATCGGGCGACTCCAAAGTCTGACGGCCCATCAGAAGTTGGCTTGAAGGTAGTAACGAGTTCTAGAAGTGACAAGGGGCTCCGCGTCAACTGTTGCGTGTGGAATCCGTGTAAGCCACGTGCAAGACCCTTGCGTACCGGGTGTTCTGGTCATAAGACTGCTGGGAGAACTAGAACGCGTACTAGTTCGGGTGGGGCGCCGGGACGGCCCGCCCGCCAGCTGAGGCGCGCTGTGCGCTACGCAGGAGCAGGAGAGGACGAGCTCATGGCCGCGGAACCCGTCATCGTCGAAGCCGTACGCACCCCCATCGGCAAGCGCGGGGGCGCGCTCGCCAATCTTCACCCCGCCTACCTTCTCGGCGAGACCTACCGCGAGCTCCTCGCCCGTACGGGCATCCAGCCCGACTGCGTCGAGCAGATCGTCGGAGGCACCGTCACCCACGCCGGCGAGCAGTCGATGAACCCCGCCCGCAACGCCTGGCTGGCCATGGGCCTCCCGTACGAGACCGCCGCGACCACCGTGGACTGTCAGTGCGGCAGCTCCCAGCAGGCCAACCACATGGTCGCCAACATGATCTCCGGCGGTGTCATGGACATCGGCATCGCCTGCGGCGTCGAGGCCATGAGCCGGGTCCCGCTCGGCTCCGGCTCCAAGCACGGCCCGGGCAAGCCCTTCCCGGACGAGTGGAACGTCGACCTCCCGAACCAGTTCGAGGCCGCCGAGCGCATCGCCCGCCACCGGGGGCTGACCCGCGAGGACGTGGACCGCCTGGGCGTGCTGTCCCAGCAGCGGGCCGCCGCGGCGTGGGCCGAGGAGCGGTTCAAGCGCGAGACCTTCGCCGTGCAGGTGCCCACCACCGAGGCGGAACAGGCCGCAGGCCAGGGCATGTGGCGCCTCGTCGACCGGGACGAGGGCCTGCGCGACACCTCCATGGAGGCACTCGCCCGGCTCAAGCCGGTCATGCCGACCGCCGTGCACACCGCCGGGAACTCCTCGCAGATATCCGACGGCGCCGCCGCCGTGATGTGGGCCTCGCGCAAGATGGCCCGAGCCCTCAAGCTGCGGCCGCGCGCCCGGATCGTCGCCCAGACGCTGGTCGGCTCCGACCCGCACTTCCACCTGGACGGACCGATCGACGCGACCCGTGCGGTGCTGGGGAAGGCCGGCATGTCGTTGAAGGACATCGACCTCGTGGAGATCAACGAGGCCTTCGCCTCCGTCGTCCTCAGCTGGGCCCAGGTCTTCGACCAGGACCTGGAGAAGGTCAACGTCAACGGCGGCGGCATCGCGCTCGGCCACCCCGTCGGTGCGACCGGAGCCCGGCTGATCACCACCGCCCTGCACGAACTGGAGCGGCGCGACAAGGAGTTCGCCCTGATCACCATGTGCGCCGGGGGCGCGCTGGCGACGGGCACCATCATCCAGCGGCTGTAGCACTGCTGCGCCGCCCTCGGTCCCTGTGGGATGGGATAGCCGAAGGCCCCGGTGGCCGGACCTGGGGAGGTCGGCCGCCGGGGCCTTCGCATGCGCACGTACCGGGCCCTAACGGGGGTACTCGCTGGTCTGCTGCCCGCTGGTGGCTTAGTACCAGTGGTTGTTCTGCCAGAAGTTCCAGGCGCCCACGGGGCTGCCGTAACGCTCGTTCATGTAGTCCAGGCCCCACTTGATCTGGGTGGCCGGGTTGGTCTTCCAGTCCGAGCCGGCCGAGGACATCTTCGAGGCCGGCAGGGCCTGGACCAGGCCGTACGCGCCGGAGGAGGCGTTCGTGGCGGTGTAGTCCCAGCCGCTCTCGTGCGACACGATGTTGTTGAACGCCGCGAACTGCGCCGGGTCCTTGATCATCTGCTGGGCGATCGCCTTGGCGCTCGTCGGGGCGGCCTGCGCGGGAACCGCGGCCAGCATGGAACCGGCGACACCCAGGGCGACGACGGTGCCCGCGAGGGTCTTCTTGGAAGCGGCGATGCGGCGGATGACTGCGTTGGACACGGATTGACCTTCCGAAGGGGGCAGGGGCGGTCGCGGCATGCCGAAGACATGCGTGAGCCACTCACGCGGTGGAGAGGGGTTCGTCGGCGGAAGCGGGAGACCGGGGGTGAACCCGGGGGATCTCCGTCCGCCCTGCGACTCATCCAGTTCTACGGGGGTTCGGAGCCCCTGGCAAAGGCCCCTGCTACTAGTGGCCCTCGAAGCCGGGGTGCAACGGCCCCCCGTCGGCCGGATCGGCGTCCGCGCAGGTGGGAGGAGCTCCGAGGAGGTCGATAAGGGGCGGTTCAGGGCTACTATCCTGATTCGTATGTGACCTGGGTCCTGTGGGGCGGGTCACCGGCTCAGGGCCCGGATCTCACCCTCCGTGTGTGCTCGCATACCTTTCGGGGGAAGGTTTACGGTCCGATCCGGCCCCCGGATCGAAGGAAACGGGCGCGTCGAAGGCAGCTTTCCGTGTCGCCCGCCGCAGCGCCTTCAGCAGGGTCGTGCCGAGCGTGAGTGTCAGTACGACGGTCAGTGCGGCCCGGCCCAGGTCCCAGCCCAGCGACGTCGCCAGGCAGTACGCGAGGAAGCGGGCCAGATTCGCGGCCACCGGGTCCCCCGGGTGGAACGAGATGCCCTGGCCCATGCCCTGCAGGATCACCCAGCCCTGCAGGTTCATGACCGTGCCGTACGCGAACGAGCCGAGGAACCCGTACAGCGCGAGCATCGCCAGCTCGGCCCGCCCCCGGATCCGCACCGGCCCCGGCAGCAGCCCCGCGCCCAGCGAGAACCAGCCCATCGCCAGCATCTGGAAGGGCATCCACGGCCCGACCCCGCCCGTGAGCAGGGCCGACGCGAACATCGTGACCGCGCCGAGGACGAAACCGAAGCCGGGGCCGAGCACCCGGCCGCTCAGCACCATCAGGAAGAACATGGGCTCCAGGCCGGCCGTACCCGCGCCGAGCGGGCGCAGCGCGGCACCGACCGCGGCCAGTACGCCGAGCATGGCGACGGCCTTGGCGTCCATGCCGTCGTCGGCGATGGTCGCGACGACCACGGCGACGAGCAGGGGCAGCAGGGCGGCGAAGAGCCAGGGGGCGTCCTGGGAGTGGGCGAAGCCGGACTGCCGGTCGGCGAGGAGGGGCCAGCCGAAGGCGGCGATGCCGATGAGGGTGACGAGGAGGAGGGCCGCGGCGGCGCGGGGGCCGATGCGGATGGGGCGGGTCGCCTTGCGGCGGGTGGCCTTGTGGGTGGGGGTCTCGGGGGTGGTGGCCTCGGGGGTGGTGGTTTCGGGGTGAGGGACCTCGGGGTGGCGGGTCTCGGGGTGGCGGGCCGGGGTGCTCATGCGGTCGCCCGCGCTGTCAGGGCCGCGGCGACCTGCGAGACCGTGAGCCAGTGGCCCGGGGCCAGGACCTTGGCGACCTGGGGTGCGAAGGCGGGGGAGGAGACGACGACCTCGGCGGTCGGGCCGTCCGCGACGACCTCGCCGCCGGCCAGGATCACCACGCGGTGGGCGAGCTCGGCGGCGAGCTCCACGTCGTGGGTGGCCAGGACGATGGCGTGGCCGTCCGCGGCGAGTGCGCGCAGGATCTCCACGAGGCGGGCCTTGGCGGCGTAGTCCAGACCGCGGGTCGGCTCGTCGAGGAGGAGCAGGGCCGGACGGCCGGTCAGCACCAGCGCGAGGGCGAGGGCCAGGCGCTGGCCCTCGGACAGGTCGCGCGGGTGGGTGTCGTCCGGGACGTCGGGCAGGAGCTCGCTGACGAGGGCGCGGCAGGTGCCGGGGGCCGCCTGGGCGTCGTGGTCGGCGGCTGCGCACTCGGCGGCGACGGTGTCGGCGTAGAGGAGATCGCGGGGTTCCTGGGGCACGAGGCCGACGCGGGTCACCATCTCGCGGGGCGGTGTGCGGTGGGGGGTGCGGCCGCTGACCGTCACCTGGCCGGTGGTGGGTTCGAGGGTGCCGATGAGGGTGGCGAGGAGGGTGGACTTGCCTGCGCCGTTGCGGCCCATGAGGGCGATGGTCTCGCCGGGCGAGACCGTGAGGGTGATGTCGCGGAGGACTTCTGCGCGGGCGCGGCGGAGGGAGAGGCCGGTGATCTGCGCCACGGGGGCCGTGGCCGCCTCGGGCGGCCTCGCCTTGGCCGCCGCCGTGGCTCCCGTGTCCGGGGTGCGGCGTCGGAGCAGGCGGGCGAGGGGGCCGGTGCCGGTGCGCGGGCCCTGCGGGCGGCTGTCCCCTACCCGCCCTTCCCCCGTTCCCCAGGGCTGCGCCCCGGACCCGCCTCGGGGCTGCGGCCCGGGCCCGGCGTGGGGCTGCGCCCCGGACCCGGCGGGGACTGAGGGCTGCGCCCCGGGCGTCGGGTGCCGCGCCCCGGACGCGGCGGGGGCCCCGGACCCGCCTCGGGGCTGCGCCCCGGGCCCGGCGGGGGCTGCTGACCCGTGGGGCTGCGCCCCGGGCCCGGCGTGGGGCTGCGCCCCGGACCCGGCGGGGACTGAGGGCTGCGCCCCGGGCGTCGGGTGCTGCGCCCCGGACGCGGCGGGGGCCCCGGACCCGCCTCGGGGCTGCGCCCCGGGCCCGCCTCGGGGCTGCGGCCCGGGCCCGGTGGGGGGGTGTTTGGGGAGGTGGGTGCGGAGGGGGGGTGCGTGGCGGCGGGCTTCGCGGACGGACAGGGGGAGGGGGGTCCAGCCGGCCAGGCGGCCCAGGGCTACGACCGGGGGGTGGACGGGGGAGACGGCCATGATCGAGGAGGGGGAGCCGAGGACGGGGGGCTCGCCCGGGGAGGGGATGAGGAGGACCTGGTCGGCGTACTGGACCACCCGCTCCAGGCGGTGCTCGGCCATCAGGACCGTGGTGCCGAGGTCGTGGACCAGGCGTTGCAGGACGGCCAGGACCTCCTCCGCCGCGGCCGGATCCAGCGCGGACGTCGGCTCGTCCAGGACGAGGACCCGGGGGTGGGGGGTCAGCACCGAGCCGATCGCCACTCGCTGCTGCTGGCCGCCAGACAGCGTGGAGAGCGGGCGGTCGCGCAGTTCGTTCAGGCCGAGGAGGTCCAAGGTCTCCTCGACGCGTCGCCGCATGACGGCCGGGGGCAGGCCGAGGGACTCCATGCCGTAGGCGAGCTCGTCCTCGACGACGTCTGTCACGAAGTGGGCGCGCGGATCCTGGCCGACCGTGCCGACGACGTCCGCGAGTTCGCGCGGCCGGTGCGTACGGGTGTCGCGGCCGGCGACCGTGACCCGGCCCCGCAGCCGCCCTCCCGTGAAGTGCGGGACGAGGCCCGACACCGCGCCGAGGAGGGTCGACTTGCCCACGCCCGACGGGCCGACCAGGAGCGTCAGCTCGCCCTCCGCGAGGGTGAAGTCCGCGTGCGCGAGGGACGGCGCGGACGCACCCTCGTACGTCACCGACACCTCTTCGAAACGGATCACTGCGACGCCTCCTTCGGCTGGGGTGGGACGGGTGCCACGAAGGCCGGGAGCAGGCCGATCAGGATCGCCGCGGCGGGCCACAGGGGCAGACCGGGGGAGACGAGGGGGACCACGCCCGGCCGCATCCCCTCCGGGTCCAGGGACGCGGCCCGGATCAGCAGCACCGCGACCGCCGCGCCCGAACCGGCGACGAGCCAGGCCCGTACTCCCCACCGGTCGGGCCGGTACCTGGTGCGCACCGACCGGCGTCCGCCGAGGCGGAGCCCCGCGAGGGCGAGGACGAGTCCGACGAGGAGGACCGGCAGGCCGTACACGGCGCCTTCGGCCGCGAGCAGCCCGTACGTGCCCGCGCACATGCCGAGGAGCCCGCCGAGCGTGAGGACGTTGGTGGTGTGGCGGACGGCGGGTGCGACCAGCGCGGTGCGGCCGTAGCCGCGCGCGTCCATGGAGGCGGCGACCGCGACGGAGCGTTCCAGCGCGCCCTCCAGGACCGGCAGGCCGATCTGCAGGATCGCCTTGACCCCGCCCGTGGGGCGTCCGCGCAGCCGGCGGGCCGTCCGCAGGCGGACGACGTCCGCGACCATGTTCGGCGCGAACGTCATCGCGACGACCACGGCGACCCCGACCTCGTAGAGGGCGGCGGGCAGGGACTTCAGCAGCCGCGCCGGGTTGGCGAGGGCGTTGGCGGCGCCGACGCAGATCAGGAGCGTGGCCAGCTTCGCGCCGTCGTAGAAGGCGAAGACCAGCTGCTCGGCGGTGACCCGGCCGCCGAGCCGGATGCCCTGTGCCCAGGCGGGCAGCGGGAGCTCGGGGAGGGTGAAGAGGGTGTGCGAGCCGGGGATGGGGGAGCCCAGCAGCATGGAGAAGAGGAGGCGCAGGCCGATGACGAAGAGGCCGAGCTTGACGAAGGCGCCGTAGGACCGGGCCCAGGGGGCGTCGGTGCGGCGCGCCGCGACGACGTATCCGGCGACGCCGACGATCAGTCCGAGGAGGAGCGGATTGGTGGTGCGGGAGGCGGCGGTGGCGAGGCCGAGGGCCCATATCCACCAGGCACCGGCGTGCAGGGCGTTGGCGCGCGTGGACTCGGGAGGCTGCCAGGGCATGGCCCTCCTCTTGTACGTCGCCCCGCGCGGGCGGCCGGTTGCCCGGTCGGGGCCGGGGCCGGCCGGGGCCGAGTCGTCGGGTGCGGCGCCGTGCGGGGTGCGCCCGGCCCGCGGCCGGGCCGGGTTCCCACCCGCACCACCCGTGCGAGTGGACGGTCGGGCGCGGGTGGCCCCGGTGGGGCCCCACCCGCCGTCGCCGTCCGACCCGCCGTTTCCGGCGCACGCCGGGCCGTCGACCGGAGACGTGCCCCCGGGCACAGGCCTGCCGTCCTCGGCCCCCGCCGTGCCCTCGCCCGGGGTCATCGGGAGCGGCGGCGGCGGGATTGCCAGAGGGCGGCCGCGGCCAGGGCGGCCACCGCGGCGATGCCCGCGAGGAGGCCCGCCGACGGGGTGCCGTCGGACGCGTGGGGCTCGCCGGACGTGTCCGGGGCGGCGTCCGCGAGCGGCTCGCCGCAGCCCTGCTTCGGGTATCCCGAGACGGCGCACAGCAGTGCGGCGCTGTTGTAGCGCAGCGGCTTCGCGACCTCGGCGAGCGCCTCGGCCGCCGTGGCGTCCGGGCCGACCTGGGCGCACGCCGTGCGCGGAGCGTCCTGCGGCGGGGCGTCGCCCGCCGGGGCGTCCGCGGGGGTGCCGAAGTCGACGACCACGGCGATCCGCTTCCTGCCCTCCACCGGCGAGGTGGCGGAGCAGACCGCGGTGAAGTCGGGGGCGGTGCGCGGCGGGGCGGCCTGGTCGGCCGCGTCCTTGCTCACCACGAAGTGGAAGCCCTGCACGGAGCCGTCCGCCGGGCGCAGCGAGGAGGGACCCTGGGTGGCGTACTTCCACTGGCCGCCCGAGGCGTCCCAGAACGACCAGTAGCGGTACGTCGAGGCGAACGCGGGGGAAGCGGCCGACAGGGTGGAGGCCAGGGCGAGGCCGAGGCCGAGGACCAGCGGCGTCAGACGGCGGCGGCCGCGCATCAGATCTGGTTCTTCTTCCGGCGGCCGCTCAGCACGATGCCGATGCCCGCGCCGGCCGCCACGCCCGCGCCGATCATCCACCAGACGTTCTTGTCGGCCGCGTCGTCGGAGTCCTTCTCCTTCTGGGAGGACCCGGTCTCCCGCGGCGCGGGGCCCGTCGCGTTCAGCGCCGCCACCAGGTCCGTGCCGCCGAAGGACTTCGGGTCGGTGCCGGTCGCGTGCGCGGCCAGGATCAGGGTGCCGAGGCCGGCCGGGCTGTCCTTGGCCCAGTCGGCCGAGTGGGACTTCAGCCACTCCAGCGCGCCCGCCGCCGACTGCTTGTGTCCGGCCGCGGCCAGGGCGATCACCGCGTCGGCGGTGTTGCCGATGTCGGGGGTCGGCTGGTCGGCGCCCGGGGTGAGGGCGGTCAGGTGGCCGCCCTCGCGCAGGGCCTGCGCCAGGTATCCGGCCGCGCCCTGGGCCGCTGCCGCCGGGTCGCCGGCGGTCGCCGGGCAGACCAGTGCGGCCGCGGGGGTGTCCGTGGAGGCGGCGGGCACGAGCGGGCCCGTGGCCAGGCCGGCCAGGACGGCCGCGGCCGTCGCGTCGGCGTTCGCGGGCAGCTTGCCGTCGGCCGTGGGCTGGTAGGCGAAGGCGCCCCGGTCGGCGGCCGGCTCGGCGGAGCAGCCCAGCTGGAAGGCCAGCAGGCCCTCGTACGCGGATTTGCCCGCCTTCGACTTGACCTCGGCAGGCTTCTCGCCGGCCACCGCGAGGGCGCTGATCACCACGGCGGTGGAGCTGGCCTCGCTGGGGGAGCCCGGGACGTAGGCCCAGCCGCCGTCCTCGTTCTGGACGGACTTCAGCCAGTCCGTGCCCTTCTTGACCGCCGCGTCGTGGCCGCCGAGGGTCTTCAGGGCCTGCACGGCCACGGCGGTGGCGTTCGTGTCGAGCATCGTCTTCGCGTCGCACGCGGCGTCCGCGTCCGCTCGGAAGGAGGCGAAGGAGCCGTCGGCGCACTGCTGGCCGACGAGCCAGTCGACGGCCTGGCCGGCGGGCTCGAGACCGGCGGTGTGCTGGGCGAGGAGGGCGAACGACTGTCGCCACACCCCGTCGTAGGTGGGGTCGTTCTTACCGAAGAGGCCGGAGGGGGCGGCGGGCGCCGGCGACGGCGAGGCGACGTCGGCGAAGGCTGCGGGAGCGGCACCCACGCAGAGCACGGCGGAGGCGGCGAGCGCGGCGGCGCTGCGGCGGACGTTCATGGCGGGCGGGTGCCTCTCGTGCTGGGGACCCGGAGGCAGGCAGCACAGCGCGGGCTGGCACCGGGCTCCGGCTCCGTTTACCTCGACGGTGCCGGCCGCCGGAGGGCCCGGCGGCACGAGCCGCGCACCTTCGTACGGGGCATCCCGGCTCCCCGCCCCGGCGGTGCCGAGGAGGGTCACGGTTGCGGGTCAGCGCCGGATTCGCACCGGCTTCCCCCCGTACGGAAGTGTGGACGACGCCCGTACTCTACCGGCCCGTAACCGGCGTGCGGGGTGGCGCTGCCCACCCGAGCCCCTTACAGGGCGCGGTACGAGACGGGGTCGCTGCCCGCTACGGCCTCCGCGCGGCCCTGCTTCACGAGTCGCCGCAGGTGGGCTTCCGCTTCGGAGACGGCGATGTTGCGGGAGCCGTACGGGATCTGCTCCCAGGGCCTGTTCCACTCCATCCGCTCGGCCAGCCCCCACGGGGTCAGCGGTTCGGCGAGCAGCTCCCACAGCCCGGTCAGCCGCTCCTCGTGGTGGTCCAGGAGCTCCCGTACGCGGCCCGGGGCGTCGGTGAAGGCGTGCTGGTGGGCGGGGAGCACCTCGGCGGGCCGGAGGCGGCCGATGCGTTCGAGGGAGTCGAGGTAGTCGCCGAGGGGGTCGGTGACGAGCTCTGAGGACGGGTCCTCGTAGAGGCCGATGTGCGGGGAGATCCCGGGCAGCAGGTGGTCCCCGGAGAAGAGGCGGCCGTTGCCGGGAAGGTCCGCCGGGTGCTTCTCCTCCAGGTGCAGGCAGACGTGGCCCGGGGTGTGGCCGGGGGTCCAGATGGCCCGGAGCTTGCGGCCGGCCAGCGGCAGCAGCTCGCCGGGGACGATCTCCCGGTCGGGGACGGCGGCGTTCAGGCCGGGCAGGGTGCGCATGCGGCCGCTCGCGCGGGCGGCGCGCAGCGGGGCGATGTGGTCCTCCGGGGCTCCGGCGGTGGCCAGCTTCTCGCTCATGTAGTCGAACCAGACGCCGGGTTCGGAGGAGCGGGTCCGGACGACGACCTCGGTGTCGGCGGCGTGCATGGCGATCCAGGCGCCGGAGGCGTCGCGGACCTGGCCGGACAGGCCGTGGTGGTCGGGGTGGTGGTGGGTGATGACCACCCCGTGGACATCGGCGACGGCGACGGAGAGGGCTCCGAGGCCGGCGACGAGGGTGTCCCAGGACGCGGGGTCGTCCCAGCCGGTGTCGATGAGGACCGGGCCGCGGTCGGTGTCGAGGACGTGGACGAGGGTGTGGCCGAGCGGGTTGTCGGGGATGGGCACCTTGACGGCCCACACGCCTCCGCCGTGGTCGGTGACGTCGGGCGCGCCCTGTGCCGTGCCGCCCTGTGACGTGCCCTGTGCCGTGTCCTCTGCCATGAAGGGCTCCACTCTCACGAGAACGTGTTGCAGTAGTCGCCCAAGTCGACCATCTCCGAGGCTTTCTGACTAGTCGTTGGATCTTCGCAGTGTCCGACGAGGCGGTTCGGTCAGGGCCGTGGACTCCTAGAACTAGAACTGGTATCAGTTCTGGAACGCCAAGCCGCAGGAGGCATCAGCCATGACCGAGCTCGTGGAACACGGACAACTGCTCATCGGCGGGGAGTGGACCGATCCGCTGGGCTCCGAGACGATCGAAGTCGTCTCGCCGCACACCGAGCAGGTCATCGGCAGCGTCCCGCACGCCTCGAAGGCGGACGTCGACCGGGCCGTGGCGGTGGCCCGCAAGGCCTTCGACGAAGGCCCGTGGCCGCGCACCTCGCTGGAGGAGCGGATCGCCGTCGTCACCCGCATCAAGGACGCCATAGCCGTCCGCCACGAGGAGATCGCCGCCTCGATCAGCTCCCAGAACGGGTCCCCGTACTCCTGGAGCATCCTCGCCCAGGCGCTCGGCCCGATGATGGTCTACGACGCCGCGATCACCGTCGCACGCTCCTACCCCTACGAGGAGTACCGCCAGGGCGCCCTCGGCAGCATCCTCGTCCGGCGCGAGGCGGTCGGCGTCGTCGCCGCCGTCATCCCCTGGAACGTCCCGCAGTTCGTCGCCGCCGCCAAGCTGGCGCCCGCGCTGCTGACCGGGTGCACCGTCATCCTCAAGCCCTCCCCGGAGGCGGTGCTCGACTCCTACATCCTCGCCGACATCGCCCGCGAGGCCGGACTGCCCGAAGGCGTGCTGTCGATCCTGCCCGCCGACCGCGAGGTCAGCGAGTACCTGGTCGGCCACCCGGGCGTCGACAAGGTCGCCTTCACCGGCTCCGTCGGGGCCGGGCGGCGCGTCATGGAGGTCGCCTCGCGCAACCTCACCCGCGTCACCCTCGAACTCGGTGGCAAGTCGGCCGCCGTCGTCCTCCCGGACGCGGACCTCGACACCGCCATCGCGGGCATCGTTCCGGCGGCCTGGATGAACAACGGCCAGGCGTGCATCGCCCAGACCCGCGTCCTCGCGCCGCGCAGCCGCTACGCGGAGATCGCCGAGGCGCTCGCAGCGGCGGCCGGGGCGCTGGTCGTCGGCGACCCGATGGACCCCGCGACGCAGCTCGGCCCGCTGGTCGCCAGGCGGCAGCAGCAGCGCTCCCTCGACTTCATCCGGATCGGCCAGGAGGAGGGCGCCAAGGTCCTCGCCGGCGGCGGCCGTCCGGCCGGCATGGACCAGGGCTGGTACGTGGAGCCGACCCTCTTCGGAGACGTCGACAACTCGATGCGGATCGCCCGCGAGGAGATCTTCGGCCCGGTCGTCTGCCTGATCCCGTACGGGGACGAGGCGGAGGCGGTGCGGATCGCCAACGACTCGGAGTTCGGGCTGAGCGGCAGCGTCTGGACCGGGGACGTCGAGCGCGGCGTCGACTTCGCGCGGCAGGTGCGCACCGGCACCTTCAACGTGAACACCTTCAGCCTGGACATGCTCGGCCCGTTCGGCGGCTACAAGAACAGCGGTGTCGGGCGGGAGTTCGGCCCGGAGGGGCTGAGCGAGTACCTGGAGCACAAGATGATCCACCTCCCGGCCGGGTACGTACCGCCTGCGGCCGGTGCGTGATGGGTGACCGGTGGCACGTCGAAGTGGACCGGGGGGTCTGCATCGGCTCGGGCATGTGCGTGAACCACGCTCCGGAGGGTTTCGCCCTCGACTCGGCGCGCCAGTCCCACCCGCGCGCGGTGGAGACGGACGCGAACGAGCCGGTGCTCACGGCGGCGGAGGGCTGCCCCGTCGAAGCCATCATGATCACCATGCTGGGCAGCGGCGAGGCGGTGTTCCCGCCGGAGGAGTGAGCGGTGGCCCGGGGCGGGCCGGGGCACGGGCCCGGGTCGGCTCCCGGGCCCGGCCGTCGCGGGCGCGGCGCTCCGTGTGAGACTCCTGCGACGACTGCCCGGCGCACGTGGCCGGGCAGCATCACGAGGGTGGGGAACGGCATGCGCGGGGTCCGCTGGACGAGGGTCGGGGCGGTGCTCGGGGCGCTGCTGGTGACGGGGTGCGAGAAGGAGGCCCCCGCGGGCTCCCCGGCCGCTTCGGCTTCGGCATCGGCGGGGGCGGGTTCGGCGACCGGTTCCGCCGCGCCCGCCGGTGCCTTCGGCAGGGAGCAGGTCGCCGCGGACGTCGCCGCCGCCACGGCCGCGGCCGGGATGGGCCGCCCCGGTACGGCGGTCACCGCGGCCCCGTCCCCGACGGACCCGGGCACGGCGAAGGGCGACCTCCGGGCGGCGATGCTGGCCTGCGCGGTCCCCTGGCAGACGATGGAGCCACTGCCCGACCCGGTGAAGGCGTACGAGGCCACGATCACGACGCTGGAACAGCGCGGCTGGAAGCGCGGCGACCGCCACCAGCAGGACATGCTCACCCATACGTCCCTGACCAAGCAGGGCTGGACCGTGCTCGCCCGCCGCTACGACTTCTCCGCCGGGAAGGGCTCCCCGATGGGCATGCCCGACATGCTGTCCTTCATGGCCACGGACCAGGCGTGCGAGGGCCGCTTCACGGACGCGGAGATGGAAGAGGCCTTCCGGGACGAGGATCCGCAGGGTTAGCGAGAACCCGTGAACGCCCGTGAACGCCGGGCGGGATCGAGAAGGCTCGGCAGCGGAGACGGTGCCGGGCCGCGCGGCGGCGGCGTGGGCGACGGCGGGATCAGGCCTTTTTCGGCGGGGCCGGGGCCGCCGCGTCCGGCGCCGTGAGGTCGATCAGGCGGCAGACCATCTCGATGTCGATCTTCACCTGGGCGATCGACGCCCGGCCCGACAGCCAGGTGATCAGCGCCGAGTGCCAGGTGTGCTCGATGACCCGGACCGCCGAGAGCTGCTCAGCGGTCGGCGGGGCGTCCAGACCCATCGCGTCCAGGATGATCGCCGTCGTCAGCCGCGACACGGTGTCCACCTCGGGGCTCACGCTGCGGTCCGCGAAGGTCAGCGCGCGCACCATCGCGTCCGCCAGGTGCGGCTCCCGCTGCAGGGCGCGGAAGGCGCGCATCAGGGTCTCGGCGACCCGGGCCGCCGGCTCGTCCCCGGCGGGCGGGCGCTTGCGCAGCGTCGTGTGCATGTGCTGGAGCTGGTCCTGCATGGTGGCGACGAGCAGGTGCACCTTGGAGGGGAAGTAGCGGTAGAGGGTCCCCAGCGCGACGCTGGAGGACTCCGCGACCTCCCGCATCTGGACCGCGTCGAAACCGCCCCTGCTGGCCAGCTGGGCGCTGGCGTGCAGGATCCGCCTGCGGCGCGCCTCCTGGCGCTCCGTCAGGGGCGGGGACGCCGGTGTGGTGACGGCTGGGGTCACGGCCTTCGCTTCCGCTGTCATCTGTCCCGTTCCAAGGCGTTCCATGCTGTTGCGGGTGGGGTGGTGCGGGGGCTGGTTCGCGCCCAGCATGGCAGGCGCCCGAGCCGTGGCGTGAATCACCTGCCACCCCTCTTACGGTGTGGTTTCCGGCCGGTAGATTCAATGGTCTTCAACGGATCAAGTCTGAAACTTGTTCTACATTATCCGAGCGGTTACGCTCCGGCGAAAGTGCAGGGAGAAGGGGGCCGAGAGTGACTGCTGAGGCCATGGTGACGAGCCCTTTCACGGGTTCCCCCGCCGACGGCAGCCGCCCGTTGCGGATCGCGCTCCTCACCTATAAGGGGAACCCGTTCTGTGGCGGCCAGGGCGTCTACGTCCGGCACCTCTCGCGCGAGCTCGTGAAGCTGGGCCACTCCGTCGAGGTGATCGGCGCGCAGCCCTACCCCGTCCTCGACACGGGCGCCAGCCTCACCGAGCTCCCGAGCCTGGACCTCTACCGCAGCCCCGACCCGTTCCGCACCCCCAAGCTCCACGAGTACCGGGACTGGATCGACGCCGTCGAGGTCGCCACCATGTGGACCGGCGGCTTTCCCGAGCCGCTGACCTTCTCGCTGCGCGCCCGGCGCCACCTGGCCGCCCGCGCCGGCGAGTTCGACGTGGTCCACGACAACCAGACCCTCGGCTACGGACTGTTGGGCGACGTGGGCGCTCCGCTGGTCACCACCATCCACCACCCCATCACCGTCGACCGCGAGCTGGACCTGGCCGCCGCCAAGGACCGCAAGAAGCGCGCGTCCGTCCGGCGCTGGTACGCCTTCACGCGCATGCAGGGCCGGGTCGCCCGCCGCCTGCCCTCCGTACTCACCGTCTCCGGCTCCTCCAAGCAGGAGATCGCCGACCACCTCGGCGTCCAGGGCGAGCGCATCCACGTCGTCCACATCGGCGCCGACACCGACCTGTGGTCGCCCGACGCCTCCGTCGCCGAGGTACCCGGGCGGATCGTGACGACGTCGAGCGCCGACGTCCCGCTCAAGGGGCTCGTCCATCTCGTCGAGGCGCTCGCGAAGCTCCGTACCGAGCAGCCCGACGCCCACCTCGTCGTCGTCGGCAAGCGCGCCGAGAAGGGACCCGTCGCCCGCGCGATCGAGACGTACGGGCTCCACGACGCCGTCCGCTTCGTCAAGGGAATCACCGACGCCGAACTCGTCGACCTGGTGCGCAGTGCGCAGGTCGCCTGCGTTCCCTCCCTCTACGAGGGCTTCTCGCTCCCCGCCGCCGAGTCCATGGCCACCGGCACCCCGCTCGTGGCCACCACCGGCGGAGCCATCCCCGAGGTCGCCGGCCCCGACGGCGAAACCTGCCTCGCGGTGCCGCCCGGCGACGCGGGCGCGCTGGCCTCGGCCCTCGCCCGGCTGCTGGGCGACGCCGAGCTGCGCGCCAGGCTGGGCGCCGCCGGCCGCGAACGGGTCCTGGCCCGCTTCACCTGGGCCAAGGCCGCCGAGGGCACCGTCGTGCACTACCGCGCCGCCATCGAGCAGGCCGCCAGGAACGCGGCGGGTTCGAAGGCCGCGCCCGCCTCCCGTAGCCGCGGTACCCGGTGACCTTCACCTTCCGTCCGATGCAGTCCCCCTCTCACCCCCGCGACCGCGAAGGCAGGACCCCGTGCTGACCGTCGATTTCTCCCGGTTCCCGCTCGCCGCAGGCGACCGCGTACTCGATCTGGGCTGCGGCGCAGGCCGGCACGCCTTCGAGTGCTACCGGCGAGGCGCCCAGGTGGTCGCCCTCGACCGCAACGGCGAGGAGATCCGCGAAGTCGCCAAGTGGTTCGCCGCGATGAAGGAGGCCGGTGAGGCCCCGGTCGGCGCCACCGCCACCGCGATGGAGGGCGACGCCCTCGCGCTGCCCTTCCCCGACGAGTCCTTCGACGTCGTCATCATCTCCGAGGTGATGGAGCACATCCCCGACGACAAGGGCGTCCTCGCCGAGATGGTCCGCGTCCTGAAGCCCGGCGGGCGCATCGCCATCACCGTGCCGCGCTACGGTCCCGAGAAGATCTGCTGGGCGCTCTCCGATGCCTACCACGAGGTCGAGGGCGGCCACATCCGCATCTACAAGGGTGAAGAGCTGCTCGGCAAGATGGAGGCCGCCGGCCTCAAGCCGTACGGCACGCACCACGCGCACGGCCTGCACTCGCCGTACTGGTGGCTCAAGTGCGCCTTCGGCGTCGACAACGACAAGGCGCTGCCCGTCAAGGCGTACCACAAGCTCCTGGTCTGGGACATCATGAAGAAGCCCGCGCTCACCCGCCTCGCGGAGCAGGCCCTGAACCCGGTCATAGGCAAGAGCTTCGTCGCCTACGCGACCAAGCCGCACCTGCCCGTGGGCGCGGCCGCGGGCGCCGAGAAGTGAGCTCGCCCGGGCGCACCGCACCCGAGCACCTGGTCCTGGACGGCGTACTGACCGCCGATCAGGCAGCCGCCACCGTCGCGGGGATCCTCGCCGCGCAGCGCGCCGACGGGGCGATCCCGTGGTTCCGCGGCCACCACCTCGACCCGTGGGACCACACCGAGGCCGCCATGGCGCTCGACGCGGCGGGCGAACACGAGGCCGCGGAGCGGGCGTACGACTGGCTGGTGCGCCACCAGAACGAGGACGGCTCCTGGTTCGCCGCCTACGCGGACCGCGAGGACGGGGTCGACACCCGTCGGCCGCAGGACGCGAGCCGGGAGACCAACTTCGTCGCGTACCTCGCCGTCGGCGCCTGGCACCACCACCTGTCCACCGGGGACGACGCCTTCCTCGACCGCATGTGGCCGGCCGTGTACGCGGCCGTGGAGTTCGTCCTCGGGCTCCAGCAGCCCGGCGGTGAGATCGGCTGGAAGCGGGAAGCGACCGGCGAGCCGGTGCGCGACGCGCTGCTGACCGGGTCCTCCTCCATCCACCAGGCCCTGCGCTGCGCCCTGGCCATCGCCGACCACCGGGGCGAGCCGCAGCCGGACTGGGAGCTGGCCGCGGGCGCGCTGGGCCACGCGATACGGCGCCACCCGGAGCGGTTCCTCGACAAGTCGCACTACTCCATGGACTGGTACTACCCCGTCCTGGGCGGGGCGCTGACCGGCGCGGAGGCGAAGGCGCGGCTCGAGGAGCGCTGGGAGGAGTTCGTCGTCCCGGACCTCGGCGTGCGGTGCGTGCTGCCGAACCCGTGGGTGACGGGCGGGGAGTCCTGCGAACTGGCGCTGGCGCTCTGGGCGACGGGGGAGTCGGACCGGGCGCTGGAGATCCTGCGCTCGATCGGGCACCTGCGGGCGGACAACGGCATGTACTGGACCGGGTACGTCTTCAAGGACCGGGCCGTGTGGCCCGTCGAGCAGACCACCTGGACGGCGGGCTCGCTGCTCCTCGCGGTGGCCGCGCTGGGCGGGGACGAGGCCACGGGCGTCGTCTTCGGCGGACTCACCCTGCCGGCGGGCCTGGAGCCGGACTGCTGTTCCTGAACGCCGCTCGTCCCCCGGCGCGCCGGGGGACGAGTCGCGGCCGCAGGCAGAACTAGGCCGTCTCTTTCGGATCTTGCCGGGCCCGCGACGCCTGGTACCGCACCTGGCCGCGTTGTCGGGGCGCCCCAGTACGTCCAGTACGCGGCACGCCCCTCCGCCTTGCCGTGCACGGCACCAGGCGCCGCGGGCTCGGCCGACAAGATCCGAAAGAGACGACCTAGCGGCGGTACAGGCGGCCCGCCACGGCGTGGCCGATGACGAGGTAGGCGACGGCCGCGATGCCGTAGCCGACGACCACCTGGACCCATGCGCGGGTGAAGGTGAACAGGTCGTAGGACCAGCCGGCCAGCCAGCTCGCCGCGTCGTGGATGAAGTCCACCAGGGCGTTGCCCTGGTTGGCATCCAGCAGGTACAGCAGGATCCACAGGGCGATCACGAAGGCCATGACGTCCGCCACGACCGCAACGGCGCGGCCTGCCTGACTACTTCCCCGGGTGTGTACTCGCGTGTGTGTGGGCATGGTGCGCGTCTTGCCGCCCCAGGGCCGGGTAAACCCGAACGGGCCCCACCGGTGGCGCGGCCGGGCGACCCGGGTCAGGCTGCGGGGGACCCCTGAGTCCCCGGAGGCAACCCGTGTCCCTACCCACCCGAACCGTTCGATTCCGTCGCTCCCTCACGGCGGTCCTGCTGTCCTGCGCGCTGCTGGCCGGTGCCACCGCCTGCGGCTCGGGCGGCAACGACACCGCGATCAGCCAGAGCGACGAGGTCACGGTGGCGATGGCCGCGTTCGCCGAGGCCGACGCGGCGGCTTCGGCCGAGGACGCGGAGGCGGCCGCCGCCACGCCGTCGGCCAGCAGCACGGCGGAGAAGCAGAAGTTCGCCAAGACGCGCTTCGTCGCCAACGCCGGGCTCGCGGCCGGCGCCACGTACCAGTGGATCATCAAGCCGTACCGTGCGGGCAAGTTCAAGAAGGGCGCCAAGGGCCGCACGTTCGCGCTCATCAAGGCGGGCCTCGCGGGGGCCTTCGCCTACAACCGGCTCAAGGCCGCCTCGGAGAACGCCAAGGGCGACCCGCTGCTGTCGAAGGCCATGGTCCCGCTGACGGCGGGCATCGAATCGCTCAAGGGCCTCGGCTCCAAGCTGCGCAAGGGCGACGCCGGCGACGCCGACATCAGTTCCTTCGAGGACGTCATCAAGGGCGTCAAGGACGCCGGACAGAGCGCGGGCGCCCCGGTCACCGACAAGGTTCCGAGCGCGGGCGAGCTGACCGGCTGAGCGCTCCGCGCAGCGGGCTGACCGGCCCTGCGGGCGCGGCGCCCGCCCACGGAAACGGGCCGGACCGGATCGCTCCGGTCCGGCCTGTTTCAATGGGCGGGTGATCGAGTACGTGTTTCTCGCCGGTGTCGCCGCCGGAACGGGCTGGCTGATGCGCCGCAGGCACCGGCAGCGGCTGGCCGGCGGGCCCGTGCCCGGGATCCCCTGCATGGCGCGCGAGCCCGCCGGAGCCGGGCGATGGCGCAGCGGCCGGGTGTACGCGGAGCAGGGCGCCGCCCGCTGGGTGCCCGGCCGGGGCGAGCCCGTGGTCCTGACCGGCGGACGGGCCACCGGCGTGCGGGTGCCGTCGGTGAAGGAGGGCATCTCCATCAACCCGGGCTCGCGGATCGTGACGTGTGCTTACGGGGGCGGCAGCATCGAGATCGCCGTGATGCCGCTGGACGTCCGCGAACTGCTCGCCGCCCTGCCGCAGGAGGAGCCGGGCCCCGGGTCACCCGCGGACGGGGCTTAGGAGTTCAGTTCCGCCAGTACCCGCAGGGTGTGCGGGTCCGGGGCGGTCACGAGCAGGTCGGTGACCGGGCCCTTGCGCCACAGTTCGAGGCGCTCCGCGATCCGCTCCCGGGGGCCGACCAGCGAGATCTCGTCGGCGAAGGCGTCCGGGACGGCCATGACCGCCTCCTCCTTGCGCCCGGCGAGGAACAGCTCCTGGATCCGGTGCGCTTCCTCCTCGTAGCCCATCCGGCCCATGAGGTCGGCGTGGAAGTTGCGGGCCGCGTGCCCCATGCCGCCGATGTAGAAGCCGAGCATCGCCTTGACCGGGAGCAGTCCTTCGGTGACGTCGTCGCAGACCTTGGCCCGCGCCATCGGGGCGATCATGAACCCCTCGGGGAGGTCGGCCAGCGAGGCCCGGTAGACGTCGGTGCGGGTCGGCGACCAGTACAGGGGGAGCCAGCCGTCCGCGATGCGGGTGGTCTGGGCGATGTTCTTGGGGCCTTCCGCGCCGAGCAGGATCGGCAGGTCCGCGCGCAGCGGGTGGGTGATGGGCTTGAGGGGCTTGCCGATGCCGGTGGCGTCGGAGCCCCGGTACGGGTGGCTGTGGAAGCGGCCGTCCAGGGCGACGGGGGCTTCACGGCGCAGCACTTGGCGGATGACGTCCACGTACTCGCGGGTCGCGGTGAGGGGGCTGGAGGGGAAGGGGCGCCCGTACCAGCCCTCGACGACCTGGGGGCCGGACAGGCCGAGGCCGAGCATCATCCGGCCGCCGGAGAGGTGGTCCAGGGTCAGGGCCTGCATGGCGGTGGCGGTGGGGGTGCGGGCGGCCATCTGTGCGATGGCGGTGCCCAGGCGGATGCGGGAGGTGTGCGCGGCGATCCAGGTGAGCGGGGTGAAGGCGTCGGAGCCCCAGGCCTCGGCCGTCCACACCGAGTCGTAGCCGAGGTTCTCGGCCTCGGCGGCGAGGTCGAGGTGGTCCGGGTTGGGGCCGCGGCCCCAGTAGCCGAGTGCGAGTCCGAGGCGCATGTACGGTCCCCTCCGCGATGCCGGGCGCGATCCCGGGTCAGCCATATCTGACGATGCGTCAGGTGACTGTAGGGCAACGGCCCCCCGCCCGGAAGGGCGGGGGGCCGCTGTGGCGTTGCGCCGGTCGCGCGCGCGGGTCAGCCGCGCTGGATGCCCGAGGTGTCGTTCAGGACGCCGCGACGGCCGTCCTGGGTCTGGGCGACAAGCGTGGCCGCACCGCGCTGCTCCACGGCCAGGTACCAGGTGCCCGGCGCGAGCTCCGCGATCGGGTTGGGGCTGCCGTCCTCCGCGAAGAGGGGGCGGGCCACCGGCACCGCGAACCAGAAGGGGGTGAAGTCCGCGGCCGAGACCGGCGCGGAGTCCTGCGGGCCGGGGGTCGCGGAAGCCTCCGGGGAGCCGCCGTAGGGCGGGACCGGCTGCGCGGAGGCCCCGTACGGCTGGGGCTCCTGGCCGCCCGGGTACCCGTAGCCGGCGCCCGGCTGGGGGGTGCCGCCGTACGGCGGGACGGCCGCGGCCGCGGGCTTCGGGTCCGGCACCAGCCGGCCGGCGAGCGCCGGGATCTTGTCGCCGAAGAGGGTCACGCCGGCCAGCGCCAGGGTCGCGAGGAAGGCGATGACCGCGCCCGCGCCCAGGTCGATGCCGCGCGGGCAGGTGATCAGGGCCCACAGCGCGGACCAGGCGGCCGAGACGGAGAGCACGGTGCCCCAGGCCTGGAACGGCAGGCCCAGGAGCAGGCGGCCCGCGGGCTGGAGCCGGGCGGCGACCAGCAGGCCGACCGCGATGAAGGCGAGCAGGAAGATGCTGGGCAGCGCCAGGTGGTACGAGTCGGTGTCCCACACGCTCGGGGTGGAGACGCCGGTGGCGGAGTAGAAATCGAGGAACGAGGCGATGAACAGCAGCACCGCTGCTCCGATCACCACGCCGTCGCCTCGAGTGAGGGAGCGGATGTTCACGTCTTAGGTGTCCTTCTCGGTCTCGTCGTCTCGTGGTGCCGTGGTCGCACGCCATGACGGAGTGGGCGGGCGGCACCATGGTACGGAGGTCCACCGCGACCGAGAGGGTCGGGGCTGCGGGCCGCCCCGGAAGACGGCCCCCGAGGGACTACCCGCCGAGGAAGCCGACGATACCGTCCGCGATGCCCTGGGCCGCCTTCTGCCGCCACTCCGGACTCGACAGCTGCGCCGCGTCCTTGGCATCACGCATGTTGCCGCATTCGACGAACACCTTGGGACGGGTCGAGAGGTTCAGTCCGCCGAGGTCGTCGCGCACCACCAATCCGGTTCCGCTGCCGAGGTAGTTGGCGGGCGCCGAACCGGTGGTGCGCGCGAAGTTTCCGGCGATCCGCTCGCCGAGCATCCGGGAGGGCTCGACGATCTGCGAGGTGTCCGCCGCCTTGGCCTTGACCTTGGCCGGGAGGATGACGTGGAAGCCGCGGTTGCCGGCCGAGACGCCGTCGGCGTGGACGGAGACGACGGCCTCGGCGCGGGCCTCGTTGCCGATGCGGGCGCGCTCGTCGATGCAGGGGCCGAAGGGCCGCTCGGCGCCGGCCTCGTGGGTGAGGAGCACCTTGAGGCCCTTGGCCTCCAGGACGGTGCGCAGGCGCCGGGAGACGTCCATGGTGAACTCGGCTTCCATGTAGCCGGCGTTGGTGGTGGTGCCGGTGGTGTCGCACTCCTTGCGGTTGGTGCCGATGTCCACCTGGCGGTTGATCTCGGTCGTGTGCTTGAAGTTGCCGGTGTTGTGGCCGGGGTCGATGACCACGACGCGGCCGGCGAGGGACTTGCCCGCGGCCGTGTCCGTGCCGGTGCTCGCTGACGGGCTCGCGGACGGGTTCGCGCCCGGGGACGCGCCGGCGGAGCCGCTCGCGGAAGCGCCGGGGCCCGCGACCGCGCCCGGCGTCTGCGAGACGAGCGGCATCACGATCCGGGGCGGGCGCGAGTCGTCCGTCGCGCCGGCGCCGAGCACTTCGGTGAGCACCCACCCCGCGAGACAGGCCGGTGCGAGCGCGGCGGCCGCGACGACCAGGGTGGACCGGCGGACGTACCAGGGCCGGTCCGGGCTGACCGAGGAGGCGGACTCTGGGGGCGGGGAGCTGTCGTCGTAGCGCACTCGGCGATGCTAGACCGGGTGTCGGGCGGACGTACGGACCCTGGGCCATCCGGGGGCGCGGTGCGCTTATATGCCGAGCTCGACCCGACGCACCGCGTCGCGGCCGGCTCCGGCCGGACCGGACGCCCCGCACCGGGCGTCCGGGTCAGACGCCCTCGGCGACCCGGCGCAGGACGCGCAAGGAGTCCGTCACCGAGACCTCCTCGAAGGCGCCGGAGGCCAGGGCGCGCAGGTAGATGCGGTACGGGGCCTGGCCGCCGTCGGCCGGGTCGGGGAACACGTCGTGGATCACGAGCGTGCCGCCGACGGCGACGTGCGGGGCCCAGCCCTCGTAGTCGCCCGTGGCGTGCTCGTCGGTGTGCCCGCCGTCGATGAAGACGAGGCCGAGCTTCCCGCCCCAGGCGGCGGCTACCTGCGGGGAGCGGCCGACGATCGCGATGACGTGGTCCTCCAAACCGGCCCGGTGCAGGGTGCGGCGGAAGGTGGGCAGGGTGTCCATCAAGCCGATCTCCGGGTCCACGACCGTCGGGTCGTGGTACTCCCAGCCGGGCTGCTGCTCCTCGCTGCCGCGGTGGTGGTCGACGGTCAGCGCGCCGACCCCGGCCTCGCGGGCGGCGTCGGCGAGCAGGATGGTGGAGCGGCCGCAATAGGTGCCGACCTCCAGCAGCGGCAGTCCGAGCCGTCCCGCGTCGGCGGCCGCCGCGTACAGGGCGAGGCCCTCCCCGACGGGCATGAACCCCTTGGCGGCCTCGAAGGCGGCGAGGGTCTCCGGCTTGGGGGTGGCGGCCATGGTTCCTCCGGCGGTGAGCTGGTCTGCGGCGGCCCATGGTGCCCTACCGCCGGGTAGCGGTCCATGCCGGGGGCCCCGGTGATCACCGGGGGTGCCCGCGCCCGTCGGGCGGGCACCCCTCGGGCGTCAGTGGTCGAAGTGGGCGCCGAAGGCGAGCCCTCCCGTCGGGGTCAGGCCGACCTCGGCGGGGCGCCGTCGAATGGTCGTACGTGGGGCGGCCGGACGGACGGGAGGATCCGGGGCTCCGCCCCGCGCCGGCCTCCCGCCTCAGGTGCCGCCGGGACCGGGGGCGTCGCACTCGAACCACACGGTTTTGCCGGTGGAGTTCGGGTCCGCGCCCCAGCGGTCGGCCAGCGCCTCCACCAGGAGCATGCCGCGCCCGCCCTCGGCGGGCTCCCCTCGGTCCCCGCCGCTCCCGCGGGCGACCCGCGAGAGCGCGGGGCAGGGGTCCGACACCTCGACGCGCAGCCCCTGCGGCTGCCGCAGGATGAGCACGACGCAGTCCCGTCCCGGGACGTGCCGCACGACGTTGACGACGAGCTCGGTGAGCGCCAGCTCGGCGCCGTCGGCCAGCACGGCCAGGTCCCAGCGCACCAGGAACATCCGCAGGATGCGGCGCATGTGACGCGCGGAGTGGTCACCGACGGTGAAGCCCATGCGGTAGCTGCCGTCAACGCCGCCGGTCACGGGCTCAGTTGCGAGATTCATGTCACCAGACTGGAGCGGCGTGGTTACGCTCGGCTATGGACCGAAACGAACGCCGCACGGTGTGCACTTGGGGGTGACCGCTCCATGGTCAACATCCGCGATCTCGATCCCAGCGCGTCCCCGCTGGACTACTACGGCTCGGAGCTGCGCCGCCTGAGGGAGGAGGCGCAGCTGAAACAGGGGCAGCTGGGCAGCATCGTCTTCTGTGCGGCCTCACTGATCGGCCAGATCGAGACGGCGAGGAAGGTCCCGACGCGGGACTTCTCGGAACGGGTCGACGCGGCGCTCGGCACCGGCGGGGTGTTCTCGCGGCTGGTGGGCTTGGTGCTGCGGAGCCAACTGCCGACGTGGTTCCAGGCGTACGCGGAGATGGAGGCCCGGGCGGAGTACATCTCCACGTACCAGTGCCAGCTGGTGTACGGCCTCCTTCAGACGGAGGCCTACGCGCGGGCGGTGCTGGGGGTGCGGAACGCGGAGCGCCTCGATGCGAGGGTGGCCGCCCGTATGGAGCGGCAGCGGATCCTTGAGCGCGAACACCCTCCGCTGATGTGGGTGGTGCTGAGCGAGGCCGTCCTGCACCAGGAGGTCGGCGGTCGCGAGGTCATGCGAGACCAACTCGCGCACCTGTTGGAGCTGCGGGGCCGCGAGTGGGTGCGGGTGCAGATCCTGCCCTTCGAGGCGGGGGCGCACGCCGGGCTGATGGGTTCGTTCACCCTCTTGCGCTTCGACGGCGACCCCGACCTCGTCTACACCGAGGACTTCGTCCAGGGGCACATGACGGCCAATCCGCAGGCCCTCAGGGAGGGTTCGCTCCGTTACGATCACTTGCAGGCCGCTGCGCTCTCTGTGGAGAAATCGGCGGGACTGATCGCCCGCGTAATGGAGGAACGCTATGGACAGCATCCAAACCCTGTCGGGCGCGCGGTGGCGTAAGTCCTCGTACAGCGGCGACACCGGCGGCGAGTGCGTCGAGTGCGCCCCGCTCGGCACGGTCGCCTGGCGCAAGGCTTCGTACAGCGGTGACACCGGCGGCGACTGCGTAGAGGTCGCCGCCCAGCCCTGCCGGATCGCCGTCCGGGACTCCAAGGTGCCCGACGGCCCCGCCTTCACCGTTGCCCCCGCCGCCTTCGCGGAGTTCGTCCGCAGCCTCTGACGACGTGCCGTCCGTCCTGTCGCCGCGTGATGGGGGAAGCCGTGGGGGCGAGTGCGAGCGCGGGCGCGAGCGGTGCCGGGCGGTCCGAACGGTCCGCGGCCCCGTGACCGGGTGGCGGAAGGCCTGGACGGCCGTCGTCGCCGTGTTCGCGTTCTGTGCCCTGACCTACGGGCTCGTGGCGCTCGGGTACCGGTCTCCCGATGATCCGTACGTGTCGGCGGTCGGTGTACGGATCACCGACGGCGGGGGATCACCGTCAAGGTGCCCGTGTGCAGGCGGGAGGCGGTCGAGTCCGTTCGGGTGAAGGACCACCCCGCGGCAAGACGCTGTGGAGGGCGAGCGGTCCGCTCACTCCCGAGGCGCTGCGCGGGGAGGTCACCCTCCGGCGCCCGGAGGACTTCCGGGAGGCGGGCGCAGGGGAGCGGCCGGCCGTGCTGCCGCGGCTGCTGGAGGTCTGGGTCACCACCGATACCCGCGACGGTGGCGGGGTGCCTTTCAGGCCCGACGAGGTCGCCGCGGCCGAGCTGCCCGACGGGGCGTACTGGACCAGGGACGGGCCCAGGACGGCCGCCCAGATCGACGACCAGCGCCTCTGCGACCGCTGACCCCGTACGCGTGCCGCAGGTTCTCCCGAAGTGAGAACGCGTTTCAGTTCTGACCTTCCGTCAGAATGGAACGTGTTCTACTCTGCCGCGCATGGGCATCGGAATCACACAGGAACAGCGGGAGTTGGCCGAGGCCGTGCGGGGCTGGGTCGCTCGGGCCGTGCCGCCCGAGGAAGTGCGCAAACTCCTCGACACCCCGCCGCAGACCGGCTCGCGCCCGGCCTACTGGGACGCTCTCGCGGCCTCCGGACTGCTGGAGCCGCACCTGGACGGCGGGACCCTGCTCGACCTCGCCGTCGCCGTGGAGGAGGCCGCCCGGGCCGCGCTGCCCGGGGCGTACCTGCCGAGCGCGCTGGCCTCCGTACTCCTGGACCGGGCCGGCGCCGAGCCGCTCGGCGGGCGGGTCGGGGCCGTCGCGCTCGGGCCCGGGGACCTGACCGCCGTGGCCGTGGAGGGCGGCTACCTGCTCGACGGGAACGCGCCGCCGGTGCTCGGCGCGGGCGAGGCCGACCTCGTGCTGCTCGCCGCCGAGACCGCGCACGGCACCCGCTGGTTCGCCGTCGACGCCGTCGCACTGGACGTCCGCACCCACGACAGCGCCGACCCGACCCGCCCCACCGCCGAGGTCCAGGCCCGCGGCGTCACCGCCGGGCCCGACCGGCTGCTGGAGCTCGACGCCGCGCTCGTACGGGACCTCGCGTGCGTGCTGTTCGCCGCCGACGCCTGCGGCACCGCCGCCTGGGCGCTGCACACCGCAGCCGAGTACGCCAAGGTGCGCGAGCAGTTCGGCCGGCCCATCGGCCGGTTCCAGGGGATCAAGCACCTGTGCGCCGACATGCTGGTGCGCCTGGAACAGGCCCGGGCCCTGGCCTGGGACGCCGCCCAGGCCACGCAGGAGCCGGCCGACGTGCGCTCGCTGGTGGCCGCGCTGGCCGCCGGCACCGCGCTGGACGCCGCGTACTCCTGCGCCAAGGACTGCATCCAGGTGCTCGGCGGCATCGGCTTCACCTGGGAGCACGACGCGCACATCTACCTGCGCAGGGCGCTCGTCGCGCGCCAGCTCCTCGGACCCGGCGACGGACACCGGGTCCGGGCGGTGCGGCTCGCCGCAGCGGGAGCCCGGCGCGAACTGCGCCTCGAACTGCCCGCGCAGGCCGAGGCCCACCGCGCGAAGGCCCGTACAGCCATCGAGGACGCGCGCGGCCTCGACCCCGCCACCGCCCGCCGGGTACTGGCACCCACCGGGTACGCGGCCCCGTACCTGCCCGCCCCCTACGGGCTCGGCGCCGGGCCCGTCGAACAGCTCGTCGTGCAGCAGGAGCTGAGGGCCGCCGGCGTCAAGGTCGCCGACCTCGGCATCGCCACCTGGGTGGTGCCCTCGCTGCTGGCCTACGGGACGCCCGAGCAGCAGGAGCGCTTCCTGCTGCCGACGCTGCGCGGGGACGTCACCTGGTGCCAGCTCTTCTCCGAGCCGGGCGCGGGCTCCGACCTCGCCTCGCTGCGGACCAAGGCGGAGCGGGCCGCGTCCGGGGACGGGACCTGGATCGTCAACGGGCAGAAGGTGTGGACGAGTTCCGCGCACAGCGCCGACTACGGCATCCTCCTCGCGCGGACCGATCCGGACGCCCCCAAGCACAAGGGCCTCGGCTACTTCATCGTGGACATGAAGACCCCCGGGATCGACATCCGGCCGCTGAAGGAGATCACCGGCGAGGCCCTCTTCAACGAGGTCTACTTCGACGACGTCCCGCTTCCGCCGGACGCCCTCGTCGGGGCGGCCGACGGCGGATGGAAGGTCGCCCGCAACACGCTCGGCAACGAACGCGTCCACATGGCCGACCAGATGTCCTTCGACACGGGGCTGGAGGCACTGCTCGCGAACTGCGCCGAACTCGAAGGCGGATACCGCGTCCGGATCGGGGCCCTGGCCGCCGAAGCCCACGCGCTGGCCTGCATCGGGCTGCGCACCACGCTCCAGCAGGTCTCCGGGCTGGAGCCGGGCGCGGGAGCGTCCGTACGCAAGCTCGTACAGACCCCGCACCAGCAGCGGACCGCCGAGCTCGCGCTCGAACTGCTCGGCCCGGCGGGCGCGGTGAGCGAGGGAGCGGGCAAGCGGGCCGTGCACGGGATGCTCATGTCCCGCTGCCTGACCATCGCCGGAGGCACCACGCAGGTCCAGCTCAACGTCGTGGCCGAGCGCATCCTCGGCCTTCCCAGGGACTGACCGAAGCAGACCGAAGCAGATCGAAGCAGACCGGAGCGGACCGGCGCAGACCGAAGCACTCGGTCGGAGCGTCGAGTCGAAGCACTGAAGGGGCTTACTCCTGATGAAGTCGTACATCGTGGGCGTCGGCATGACGAAGTTCGAGAAGCCGGAATCCCGGGACTGGCAGTACTGGGACATGGCGAAGGAAGCCGGAACGGCGGCGCTGGCGGACGCGGGCGTGGCTTACGACCTGGTCGAGCAGGTGCCGGTGGGCTACTGCTTCCAGGCCTCCACGGCAGGCCAGCGGGCGGCGTACGAGATCGGCCTGAGCGGGGTCCCCGTCTACAACGTCAACAACAACTGCGCCACCGGATCGACGGCGCTGATGATGGCGCGCCAGTTCGTCGAGGGCGGGATCAACGACTGCGTGCTCGCGCTCGGCTTCGAGAAGATGAAGAAGGGCGCGCTGGGCGGCGGCGCCGACGGGGGAGACTTCAAGACCTCCCCGGTCGCCCGGCACTACGGGGTCATGGCGGCCGGGCACGGCTTCGAGATGTCGCCGCCGACCGCGCAGATCTTCGGGAACGCGGCGCGGGAGCACATGAAGCTCTACGGGACGACGGCCGCGCAGCTGGCGGCGGTAGGGGCGAAGAACCACCGGCACTCCGCGAACAACCCGAACGCGCAGTTCCAGGACGTGTACACGGTCGAGGAGATCCTGGCCGCGAAGACGATCCACGAACCGCTGACCAAGCTCCAGTGCTCGCCGACGTCGGACGGGGCCGCCGCGGCGGTCGTCGTGTCGGAACGGTTCGTGGAGCGGCACGGGCTCGGGGACCGGGCGGTGGAGATCGTCGCGCAGTCGATGACGACGGACACCGAGGCCTCCTTCTCGTCCGGCTCCTGCATCGACGTGGTCGGCAAGCCGATGACGGCCGCGGCCGGGCGCCAGGTCTTCGAAGCCTCCGGCCTCGGGATCGAGGACGTCGACGTGATCGAGCTGCACGACTGCTTCTCGATCAACGAGCTGCTGACGTACGAGGCGCTGGGCATGTGCGAGGACGGGGCGTCCGGGGAGCTGGTGTCGTCGGGCGCGACGACGTACGGCGGGCGGTGGGTCGTGAACCCGTCCGGTGGGCTGATCTCGAAGGGCCACCCCCTCGGCGCGACCGGCTTGGCCCAAGCGGCGGAACTGGTCTGGCAACTCCGCGGGCAGGCCGGTGCGCGGCAGGTCGCGGGAGCCAGGGTCGCGCTGGCCCACAACATCGGCCTGGGCGGCGCGGCGGTCGTCACCCTGCTCCGCCGCTAGGTCGTCTCTTTCGGATCTTGTCGGCCCGGCAAGGTCGAAAGAGACGGCCTAGTGCTGCGCCCCCGCTCTCGAACGCCGGCGGGGCCGGAGGCTACGACAGCGCCGGGTCGACCACCGTCTCTCCCCGGGAGGCCCGGCGGATGGAGTCCGCCAGGTCTTCGACCGGGCCGTCCCGCAGGACCAGGCCCGCCCCGCCGGCGGCGAGCACCGCATCCGCGAGGCCCGGGTGCGCCGAACCCGTCAGCACCAGGACCCGGCACTCCGGATCCTCCCCGAGGAGGGCGGCGACGGAGTCGACCGACTCCGTCAGGGCCACCGCCGGGCGGGCGATCGCCGAAGCCACCACCTCGATGTCCGGCTGGAGGCCGAGGAGTACGGCCAACGCCGGGTTGGGCGGAGTCAGGAGCACCCGCAGGGACCTGGCATAACGCTGGGAAACGGGCATCTCGTCCACCCGTGAAAGGGTAGGGCCGAGGCCTGTCGCATACGCGCAACACGCACCGGTGAAACCTCATCTGACGTCCAGTCAGGAGTCTTCCCAACTGCTGGGACGTGCGTTATACATTCCTTCACCGGCAACCTAGAACGCGTTCTAGAGCGCCGGTCCCGCATACGACCTCGGTGCGGCCGACGGTGCGGACGGTCGCGCCGAGGTCTTCCAAAGACATAGGAGCAGCATCCTCATGCCGATCGATGCCGCCAAGGCCCTCGCCGCCGAACCCCGCACGGGGGACATCGCCTGGGACCACAAGGACATCCAGCTCTACCACCTCGGACTCGGCGCCGGGACGTCCCCGACCAACGCCGGGGCCGCCACCGACCCCGACGAGCTGCGCTACACCCTGGAGTCCAAGCTCCACGTGCTCCCCAGCTTCGCGACCGTCGCCGGCGCCGGCATGGCGATGATGGGCGGCCTCGCCGCCCCCGGCATCGACGTCAACCTCGCCGCCGTCCTGCACGGCGGCCAGTCCATCGAGCTGCACCGGCCCATCCCCGTCAAGGGCCGGGCCACTTCCTCGGCCAAGGTCGCCGCCGTCTACGACAAGGGCAAGGCGGCGGTGATCGTCCTGCGCACGGAGGTCGCGGACGCGGAGGGGCCGCTGTGGACCTCCGACGCGCAGATCTTCGTCCGCGGAGAGGGCGGCTTCGGCGGCGACCGCGGGCCCTCCGTCAGGACGGAGCAGCCCGAGCGGGCGCCCGACCGCATCGAGGAGCGCAAGATCCGCGAGGAGCAGGCACTGCTGTACCGCCTCTCCGGGGACTGGAACCCGCTGCACGCGGACCCCGAGTTCGCCAAGCTGGCCGGCTTCGACCAGCCGATCCTGCACGGCCTGTGCTCCTACGGGATGACCCTGAAGGCGGTGGTCGACACCGTCCTCGACGGGGACGTGTCCCGCGTCCGCGCCTACCGCACGCGCTTCGCCGGGATCGTCTTCCCCGGCGAGACCCTGCGCATCCGGATGTGGCAGGAGCCCGGCCGCGTCCTCGTCTCGGTGAGCGCCGTCGACCGGGACGACGCCCCGGTCCTCGCCGACACCGTCGTCGAACACGGCTAGGCCGCCCGACAGCACTAGCCGCCGAACGCGCGTAACCCGACAGACCCACACAAGGAGCCGCACCGTGCGCGCAGCACTCCAGAGCGAGATAGGCCAGGACAAGCTCGAGGTCGTCGACGACATGGAGGCCGTCGGTTTCGGCCCCGGCAAGGTCAAGATCCGCGTCAAGGCCACCGGCCTGTGCCACTCCGACCTCTCCGCCATGAGCGGCGTCCTGCCGCAGCCCGCCCCCTTCATCCCGGGCCACGAGGGCTCCGGCGTGATCACGGACGTGGGCGACGGCGTCACCAGCCACAAGATCGGCGACCGGGTGCTGGTCTGCTGGCTGCCGCCGTGCGGCCACTGCCCCTCCTGCCGGCGGGGCCAGGGCCACCTGTGCCTGGAGGCCTTCGGCAACGTCGCCACCCCCAACTTCCAGCGGGGCGACCACAGCATCTTCGGCTTCGCCGGCACCGGCACCTTCGCCGAGGAGATGGTGGTCCCGGCGGGCTGCGCCGTACCGATCCCCGACGACGTGCCCTTCGACATCGCCGCCCTGATCGGCTGCGGCGTGACCACCGGCCTCGGCGCGGCCATCAACACCGCCAAGGTGGAGGCCGGATCCTCGGTCGCCGTCATCGGCTGCGGCGGCGTCGGCATCTCCGTCATCCAGGGCGCCAAGGTGCAGGGTGCGGCCCAGATCATCGCCGTCGACCCGGTCGCCTCCCGGCGCGAGGCCGCCCTGCGCTTCGGCGCCACCGAGGCCGTCTCCCCGGAGGCCTTCGGCGATGCCAGGAGCCGGATCACCGCGGGCGAGGGCTTCGACTACGTCTTCGAGGTCGTCGGCAAGTCCTCGACCACGCAGACCGCGTACGAGATGACCCGCCGCGGCGGCTCCGTCGTCGTGGTCGGCGCGGGCGCGCTCGACGACAACTACTCGATCAACATGTTCTCCCTCTTCTTCGACGAGAAGAAGATCCTGCCGTCCATGTACGGCGGCGGGGACGTGCTCCGCTCCTACGAGCGCACCATCGCGCTGTGGAGGGCCGGCCGCGTGGACCTGGCGAGCCTGATCACGCACCGCGTGCAGCTCGCCGAGATCAACGACGCCCTCGACCAGATGCGCACGGGTGTCGCCCTGCGCACCTGCATCGAGCTCTGAACCGCGCGGGCCGGCCGCGCCGGCCGCTCCGACAGCTCTGACCTGCTCCGATCCGTTCTGAGGGGAACCGCACGGATGTCACTGCCACTTGAGGGACTCTCCGCCATCGTCACCGGGGCCGGCCGCGGCCTCGGCCGGTCCGAGGCGCTCGAACTCGCCCGGCTCGGCGCGAGCGTGGTCGTCAACGACTTCGGCCAACCGGGCCGCGACGGCTCCGGGGAAGCCTCGGCCGCCCCGGCGGAAGAGGTCGCCGCGGAGATCCGCGCGGCGGGCGGACAGGCGGTGGCGCACCTCGGCGACGTGGCCGACTTCGAGCAGGCGCGCGAGCTGGTCGAGCTGGCGGTGAACAGCTTCGGCAAGCTCGACATCCTGGTCAACAACGCGGGCATCCTGCGCGACCGGATGGTCTTCTCGATGTCGGAGGCGGAGTGGGACTCGGTCATCCGGGTCCACCTCAAGGGCCACTTCAACACCACCCACTTCGCCTCCGTGCATTGGCGCGAGCGCTCCAAGGCGGCGGGCGGCCCCGTGTACGGCCGCATCGTCAACACCTCCTCCGAGGCCTTCCTCGGCGGCTCGGCCGGCCAGCCCAACTACGCGGCGGCCAAGGGCGGCATCGTCGGCCTGACCACCTCGACCGCCCTGGCGCTCGCCAAGTACGGGGTCACGGCCAACGCCATCTGCCCGCGCGCCCGTACCCGCATGACGGAGGACGTCTTCGCGGGCTTCCAGGTCCCGGAGGAGGGCAAGCTCGACGCCCTCGCCCCCGAGCACGTCTCCCCGCTGGTCGGCTACCTGGCCTCCCCGGCCTCGGCGAAGGCCAACGGGCAGCTGTTCGTCGTCCACGGCGGCATCGTGGTGGTGATGGAACGCCCGAAGGTGGCGGCGAAGTTCGACACCACCAAGGAATCGTTCTCCTACGAGGAGCTCGACGGACTCCTCACCCCGCACTACGACTCCCGCCCGGCGAACGAGACCTTCGCCGCCACGGAAGTCCTCGGCCTCAAGCACGACGGCTGACCGCCGCCGCGCCCGGACCGTCACGCGCGCCGGGCCCGGGGGTTCCTCACCCCGGGCCCGGCGCCGTTCAAGGGGGACTCACCCCAGCGGGGCCTGCTGCAGGGGGACCGGACGGGCCGCCCGGGGCGGGCACGGGTCCAGGCGGACCGGCGGCGGCGGGGAGACCGGCAGGGTCATGCCGAGGATCCCGCACGGCACGTCGGGGGTCGCGTACGGCAGGCGCAGGCGGCCCTGCGAGCTCCACAGCCCCGTCCCGCCGAGCCAGCCGGCCGGGGCGCCGACGCGGAATACGTGCCGGTCGGCGGGACGCCACAGGGCGAGCCCGGCCACGCTCCCGCCGTAGCCGTCGCCGGCCTCCTCCACCCGCAGGGCGACCCCGCAGGTCTCCGGCATCAGCGCCTGCCCCGGCTGCACCGCGAACGGCGTCGCCGCGGCCCCGACCGCCCGCAGGCACTCCGGGAAGCGCACCGGGCGGGAGCTGCCCAGGACCCCCCAGCCGAGCCGCGGTTCACCCGGCGCGTCGGAGCGGATCAGCAGCAGGCCGCTGTCGGGATCGGCCAGCAGCAGCCGGTCGTCGCTGGCCTCGGCGATCTGGAGCAGCGGGGAGACCTCGCCGTCCCGTTGCAGATCCACGGCCACGGCCTTGGTCACCGGCCCCCGCGGGCCGTCCAGCTCGCGGTCCAACGCCAGCAGCCGGCCCGTCCGGTCCAGCCAGACCCCGCCCGAGCAGCGTCCCGGGATCCGGGCGACCCGCTCCGGCCCGAAGGGGGTCCCGGCCACCTGCCACACCGTGGTCGCGGTGGCACCCACGGCCAGGGCGTAGGCCCCGTGCCCGTCGGGGCTCGGCGGCAGCAGGGTGATCCGTACGCCCTCCCCCGACCCGGGCTCGTCCTGCGGCGAGATCGCGCCGAGCTCCAGTTCCCCGGTCCGCGGCCCGGAGCCCGGGACGCCGCCGCCCGTCGGGTACAGCAGCGCGAAGGCGTGCCGCTCCGCGACCCGCCGGTGGATCAGCACCCGCCCGTCGGCCAGCGGCAGCACCTCGCTGTCGGCCTCCTCGGGCTGGGAGAGCGGTAGCGGCACCGCGTACGGCTCGGGCCCGGTCAGCGTCCAGCGCTCCGGATACCGGGCTTCGCCGTCCCCGGCCAGCCGGGCGGCATAGGACCCGTCCGCGGCGATGGTGAACGGGGCCGTCGTCGTCTCGATCGCACAGATGGTCACCTGTGGTCACCTCCGGGAGGAACGTAGTGATCGAGCTTCCCGCCGGACACCGCGACCACCTCCCCTTCACACATACGGGTGGCGGGGCCGTCATTCGTCTGTGGGACAGGCGGGGCTTGTGCTGTGCGATATCAGGGTGTTTGGGGTGAGGTGTAAATCAGGGGCACCCCGCGCCCGTTACCGACGAACCGTTTCAGCTCCGGGTCCCCGACGGCCTGCGCGGCCCGCCCCCGAGGTGGCCGACCGGGACGTCGCGGCCGGGCGCGCGCTCCCGCCCCGGATCCGCCGGGCTCGAAGCGTTGGGCCGGTCGATACGGACGGTAGCCTTGACCCGTGCCCCGTCTCTCTGAAGTCATCGCCGCGCTGGACGCTCTCTGGCCCCCCTCGCGGGCCGAGCAGTGGGATGCCGTCGGCACCGTCTGCGGAGACCCCGACGCCGAGGTCTCCCGGGTCCTCTTCGCCGTCGACCCCGTCCAGGAGATCGTCGACGAGGCGGTGAAGCTGGGTGCCGACCTGGTCGTCACCCACCACCCCCTCTACCTGCGCGGCACCACCACCGTCGAGGCGGGCACCTTCAAGGGCCGCGTCGTGCACACGCTGATCAAGAACGACATCGCGCTGCACGTCGCCCACACCAACGCCGACACCGCCGACCCGGGCGTCTCCGACGCCCTCGCCGGCGCGCTCGACCTGCGCGTCACGGGCCCGCTCGTGCCCGACCCGACCGATCCCACGGGCCGCCGCGGCCTCGGCCGGATCTGCGAGCTCGACCACCCCGAGACGCTGCGCGAGTTCGCCGCCCGGGCCGCCGCGCGCCTGCCGCGGACCGCGCAGGGCATCCGCGTGGCCGGCGACCCCGATGCGAGGATCCGCACCGTCGCCGTCAGCGGCGGCTCCGGCGACAGCCTCTTCGCGCAGGTCCGCGCCGCCGGCGTCGACGCCTACCTCACCGCCGACCTGCGCCACCACCCGGTCTCCGAGGCCCGCGAGCAGAGCCCGCTCGCCCTCGTCGACGCCGCCCACTGGGCCACCGAGTGGCCCTGGTGCGAGCAGGCCGCGGCCCAGCTCGACGCCGTCTCCGAGCGCCACGGCTGGGGTCTGCGCACCCACGTCTCGCGCACGGTCACCGACCCGTGGACGGCGCACGCGCCGTCCGTCACACCCCCTTCTAGTACCTCTGGAGCCCCCAACTGAACGCCGAGCCCGCCGACCAGATCCGACTTCTCGACGTCCAGGCCCTGGACGTGCGGCTGTCTCAGCTCGCCCACAAGCGCAAGTCGCTGCCCGAGCACGCCGAGGTCGACTCCCTGACCAAGGACCTCACCCAGCAGCGCGACTTCCTCGTCGCCGCCCAGACGCAGGCGAGCGACGCCGCCCGCGAGCAGACCAAGGCCGAGCAGGACGTGGACCAGGTGCGCCAGCGCGCGGCCCGCGACCAGGCGCGCCTGGACTCGGGCGTCGGCATCTCCGCACGCGACCTGGCCAACCTGCAGAGCGAGGTCGTCTCCCTCGCCAAGCGGCAGGGCGACCTGGAGGACGTCGTCCTCGAGGTCATGGAGCGCCTGGAGGGCGCGCAGGAGCGCGTCACCGAGCTGACCGACCGGGTCGCCGCCCTGGAGGCCAAGCTGATCGACGCCACCGCGCGCCGTGACGCCGCCACCGGCGAGATCGACGCCGAGGTCGCCGGCATCGAGAAGGACCGCGAGGTCATCGTCACCGCCATGCCGGCCGCGCTGATCGCCCTGTACGAGAAGATCCGCGTGAAGCAGGGCGGCGTCGGCGCCGCCCGCCTGTCCCAGCGCCGCTGCGAGGGCTGCCGCCTGGAGCTCGACCTCGCCGAGGTCAACGAGATCAAGGCCGCCGCCCGCGACCAGATCGTCCGTCACGAGAGCTGCGGCCGCATCCTGGTCCGTACGGCCGACTCGGGCATCTGATGCCGCGGTTCGTCGTGGAAGCCGACGGCGGCTCCCGGGGCAACCCGGGGCCCGCCGGCTACGGCTCCGTCGTCCTCGACCCGGTGACGGGCGAGACACTGGCCGAGCGCGCCGAGTACATCGGTGTCGCGACGAACAACGTGGCCGAGTACAAGGGCCTCATCGCCGGCCTGCGGGCCGCCCGCGAACTGGACCCGGACGCGGTGGTCCTCGTACGCATGGACTCCAAGCTCGTCGTCGAGCAGATGTCGGGCCGCTGGAAGATCAAGCACCCGGACATGAAGCCGCTCGCGGCGCTGGCGGCGACCATCCTGCCGCGCGCGCAGGTGACGTACGAGTGGATCCCGCGCGAGCGGAACAAGCACGCGGACCGGCTCGCGAACGAGGCGATGGACGCGGGCAAGCGAGGCGCCCAGTGGGAGCCCTCGCACTCCTCGGCCGCCCTGGACGCCTCGGCGGCGCGCACCACGGCGACCCCGCCGGGCCCTCCGGGGGACGCGGTGAAGGGGGCTGCGGCGGTACGCGCCGCCCTCGCCTCCGGCAGTGGTACGCGGGCCCGCGCGGCCGTGGCCGCCGCCGCCCCCGCCGCACCGGCCGGGGCCGACACCCTCTTCGCGGACCCGGCGGACCCGGCGGACCCGGCTGGGCCGGACACGGCTGGTACGGCCGTGCCCGCCGCCCTTGCACCGGCCGGCCCCGCGGCCGTCCCGGCCCCGGCCGCACCCACCGTCGGCTGGGGCCCCGACATGGGCACCCCGGCGACCTTCGTGCTGCTGCGCCACGGAGAGACCGCGCTCACGCCGCAGAAGCGCTTCTCCGGCAGCGGCGGCAGCGACCCGGAACTGTCCCCGGCCGGCCGCCGCCAGGCCGCCGCCGTCGCGGAGTCGCTGGCCGCGCGCGGCACCGTCCAGACGGTGATCAGCTCCCCGCTGCTGCGCTGCCGGGAGACCGCGCAAGCCGTCGCCGACCGGCTCGGGCTCACCGTCACCGTCGAGGAGGGGCTGCGCGAGGTCGACTTCGGCGCGTGGGAGGGGATGACCTTCGGCGAGGTGCGCGAGCGCTACCCCGACGACCTGCAGGCGTGGCTGGACTCCCCGAAGGCCGCCCCCACGGGCGGCGGCGAGAGCTTCGCATCGGCCACCCGCCGCGTCGCCGCGACCCGAGACCGGCTGCTGGCCGCGCACGCGGGCCGCACGGTGCTCCTGGTCTCGCACGTGACGCCGGTCAAGATCCTGGTCCGGCTCGCGCTGGGCGCACCGCCGGAGGCGCTGTTCCGCATGGAGCTCTCGGCGGCCTCCCTGTCGGCGGTGGCCTACTACGCGGACGGCAACGCCTCGGTCCGCCTCCTGAACGACACGTCCCACCTGCGCTAGCCAGGAGGCTACGGTCGGCCGCCCTGCGGGCACGGACATGAAAGAACCGCCCGGCCCCGGGGAAGCCCCGGGGCCGGGCGGTCGTGGCGCAGACCGACGCGAGCTGTACGCCGGGTTCTGTCGCCCGACGACCTCGCGGTCGCCGGGGAGACGGCCATCCATCTAGGACCGGCGTTGCCACCGGCCTCGTGCGGTCTACCCGCGAACTCGGGCGAGCAGCCCTCGGACGTTCGCGCAGGGCCGTCCGGAGACGACCCCTCTTGACCTTGCTCCGGGTGGGGTTTACCTAGCCGCCTGAGTCACCTCAGGCGCTGGTGGTCTCTTACACCACCGTTTCACCCTTACCGGGGGCCGAAGCCCCAGGCGGTCTGTTTTCTGTGGCACTGTCCCGCGGGTCACCCCGGGTGGCCGTTAGCCACCACCCTGCTCTGTGGAGCCCGGACGTTCCTCGGCGGGATCCGGGGATCCCGACGCGGCCGTCCGCTTGCGTCGTTCTGCGGTGACCATGCTACCGCCGCCCGCCCGGTGCCTGCGCCGAGGCGTGCACCGCTTCCACGCGGCCGAGCCGCGCGGCCGGTCGCGGCCCAACGGGTGACACCCCTCTTGCGCCCCCACCGCCGGATCAGGCCGGAGCGAAGAGCACCTTCGCCGTCCCCGGGGCCGCCTCCATCAGCCGGACCGTGATCCGGTCGCCGAGCGGCAGGCTCCCCCCGGGCGCGGCCTCGACGCGGCCGACCACCGCCGGGTCCGCCAGGTGGACCGTGCCGACCAGCGGCTCCCGCTCCTTGACGTCGATGACCGTCGCCTCGAAGGTTTCCCCGACGTGGTCCTCGAGCAGCGCGGCCTCCACCAGGTCCACGGCCTCCCGCTCGGCCGAGTTGGCCAGCCGGGTGCCGTCCGCCATCTCCGTCGCCAGAGCGTCCAGCGCGTCCAGCGTCCACTGCGGGGGTTCGGCCCCCGCGGCCGCCGCCACGCACAACTCGCCCGTGTACCGGTCGACGAGCCGGCGCAGCGGGGCGGTGCAGTGTGCGTAAGGGGCCGCGACCGCCGCGTGCAGGAGCGGATCGGGGGCCGCGCCGCCGGTGAAGACCGTGTAGCCGGCGCCCCGCAGCAGGGACGTGCAGTCCTGGAGGAACGCCGCGTGCGCGGGGATGTGCGGATCGAGGGAGCGCACGAGCTCCGCGTACGGGACGTGGTGCGGCCACTCGATGCGCAGGGCCTTCGCAGCCCGGCGCAGCCGCCCGACCGCCCCGTCGGGGGCGCTGGGCAGGGTGCGCAGGATGCCGGTTCCGGCGGAGAGCATCAGTTCGGCCGCGGCCATGCCCGTCATGAGGGAGATCTGCGCGTTCCAGCCGTCGGCCGGGCGCGGGGCCCGGTAGGCCAGGCTGTACGAGCCCCCGTGCTCGATGATCTCCTGCTCGGGCACGTTCAGCGAGATCCCGCCGCGCTCCACCTCCAGCGCCTCGCGCAGCCGGCCGATGACCTCGAGCAGGGCCAGCGGCTCCTCGGCGGTGCCGGTGTCGATGGCCTTCTGGGCGCCGCCGTAGTCGAGTTTGGCCCGGCTGCGCACGAGCGCCCGGCGGACCTCGGTGTGCTCCACCCGCCCCTCCGCGTCCAGGTCGAGGCGCCACAGCAGGGCCGGGCAGGTCTGGTCCGGCAGCAGGCTGGCCGCGCCCTCCGAGAGCACGGCCGGGTGCAGCGGGACCTTCTCGTCGGGGAAGTAGAGGGTGGTGACCCGCCGGTGGGCCTCGGCGTCCAACGCGCCGCCGGGGGTGACGAAGGCGGCGACGTCGGCGATGGCGTAGTGCACCCGGTATCCGCCGGAGGCACGCCTCGCCAGATGCATGGCCTGGTCCAGGTCGCGCGAGGCCGGCGGATCGATGGTGAACAGGGGAATGCCGGTGGCGTCGAAGTCCGGCAGGAGCGGATGCGTGACCGCCCGCTGCGCTTCGGCGAGCACGGGCGCCGGGAACTCCCGGGCCACCCCAAGCTTCGTCCGCAGTTCACGCAGAGCGGCCCGCAGAGCAGCCCCGTCTGCGCCGGTCATGAGCATGTGACGGCGTGGCATGAGCCGAGCCTATGGCCGACGGGCCCGGGCGGCACGGCGAGCCGTCTACCCTGGGCGGGGGCCGCACCCCCGCCGCTGTGCCATGCCCGTCCGAAGGAGAACCACCGTGCTCGTGCTGCTGCCGCCGTCCGAAGGAAAGGCCGCCGGCGGCTCCGGCGCACCGCTGAAGCCGGAGTCGCTGTCGCTGCCGGGGCTGGGTGCGGCGCGGGCGGCGGTGCTGGAGGAGCTCGTCGAGCTGTGCGGGGGCGACGAGCTGAAGGCGCGGGACGTCCTGGGCCTGAGCGAGGGCCTGCGGGGCGAGGTCGCCAAGAACGCGGAGCTGCTGTCGGCGGTCGCCCGCCCGGCCGGGGAGATCTACACGGGTGTCCTCTACGACGCGCTCGGCCTGTCGACCCTGCCCCCGGCGGCGGTGTCCCTCGCCTCCGAATCCCTGCTGGTCTTCTCCGGGTTGTGGGGAGCGGTCCGGATCACCGACCGCATCCCCTCCTACCGGTGCTCGATGGGCGTGAAGCTGCCGGGGCTGGGTGCGCTGGGCGCGTTCTGGCGCGAGCCGATGGCGCGGGTCATGCCGGAGGCGGCGGGGGAGGGCCTGGTCCTGGACCTGCGCTCCTCGGCGTACGGCTCCGCGTGGAAGCCGAAGGGCGAGGTCGCGGGACGTACGGCCACGGTGCGGGTGCTGCATTCGCAGAGGGTGGACGGGGTGGAGAAGCGGTCGGTGGTGAGCCACTTCAACAAGGCGACCAAGGGCCGCCTGGTCCGCGACCTGCTGGTGGCGGGCGCGGTCCCCGCCTCTCCGTCGGACCTGGTCACGACCTTGCGGGAGCTGGGCTTCACGGTGGAGGCCGAGGCCCCCGCGAAGCCGGGCAAGCCGTGGTCCCTCGACGTGGTCGTGACCCGGATCCACTGACGCCGTCCGTCCGGCGGGGGCTGGAAGACCCAGCCCCGGCCGGCGTTCGGGGAGCGTACTCGGCCGACGAGATCCAAAGGGACGGCTCAGCGGCCCAGCGGCCAGGCCACCGAGGCGGGGACGTGCTCCGAGGCGCCCGCGTACGTCGCGCACGCGTCCGTCAGGGTCTCCAGCAGCGTGAGCGGGTCGGGGAGGCCGTGCTCCAGCCCCCGCAGCCAGGTCACCGCCAGATCCCCCGGCAGGGCCGCCGGGGGGACGAGGACGTAGCTGCCGCGGCAGTGCCACCGCAGGCCCGGGTGTTCGTCCATCGTCTCGGGGTGGCAGTCCAGTTCGCAGGGCCACCACTCGTCCTCGTCCTCGGGCGTCCCGCGGGTCGCCGTGAAGAAGAGCATCCGGGCCTGGTCCCCCGTCCCGCCCGACTCCGCGACCGGCCCGACCTCGATCCCGGCGGCCAGCAGGCGTTCCAGCGCGCTGCGGCCGGCCTCGAGCGGGACGTCCAGTACGTCGTGGACCATGCCCGTCGCGGTGATGAAGTTGGCCGCGGGCTGGTTGCGTGCCCAGCGCTCGATCTGCGCGCGGTCGGTGGTCGACTGGGTCTGCCAGGCGAAGGAGAGGGGGTGTCGTGCGGGCGTCGGACAGCCGACCCGGTCGCACGAACACCGGTAGCCCGCGGGATGTGCGGCGGGGGACAAGGGCAGACCGGCCGCGGCCGCGGCCAGCAGCAGGGCCTCGCGTTCTCGTCCGGGGTCCTCGGCGTCGGGTTTCGGCTTGCGGCGCAGCCACTGCGAAATCCTGCTCTGCTCGCCGCGTTTGACGCGGCCAGACTCAGACCCCATCTATCCCCTATCCTCACCGTTGCCCCGGCAGACCCTCACATGGTCCCACCATCCTGGGCGCCGGGTGACCGCACCCCCGAACCGGGGGCCCTCAAAACCGCAGAATTCGGCCATGTGTTCTCGGCCATAAAGCGGCCATGGCCTCTCCCGCCCCGGCCGCCGGCCCCCTCCCTCGCCCGTCCGGGCCGCCGCGGGCCGTGCTCACGTCCCCGCGCCGACCCCGCCCAGCACCGAGTCCACCAGCGCGTCCGCATACGCGTGCGTGAGCGGCGCCGTGCGCAGCAGCCACCGGTACGTCAGCGGTCCGACCAGCATCTCCACGATCAGCCGCAGGTCCGCGTCCGGTGCGAGCTGCCCGGCCTCACGGGCCGCCCGCAACCGCTCCTCGTACAGCGCGATCTGGGGCTCCAGCAGCTGTTCGGTGAAACGGGCGCCCAGCTCCGGGTCGGTGGCGCCGGCCGCCGTCAGGGCGCGCGCGGGCGCCGCGTACCTCTCGTCCGTGAACTCGTCCACCGTCGCCCGCAGTACGGACTTCAGGTCGGCGGCCAGGTCCCCGGTTTCGGGGAAGCGGGTCCCGTCCGAGTCGGAATCGGAGCCGGCGTCACCGGCCAGCGCGAGCGAGGCGTCCAGCAGCACCGCCGCTTTGGAGGGCCACCAGCGGTAGATCGTCTGCTTTCCGACCCCGGCGCGGGCCGCGATGGCCTCGATGGTCAGCTTGTTGTAGCCGACCTCCCCGACCAGAGCGAGCGCGGCGTCGAGGATGGCCCGCCGGGAGCGGTCGCTGCGGCGCGCCGCATCGGGAGGCCGGGGGGAGGTGCTGGGCTTCGGACTGGCGCTCATTTCGGCAATTTATCAACCCGGCACCCCGCGTCTTTCAGCCGTTCCGAAAACCACCCGATCAGTCCACTGCGCCGTTTCCTCCGAGGAGGGACGATTCTCTCCTCATCACCGTGAGGAGCCCGCGTTGCGTAGAGACGCCACACCCCGGCGCTACCTGATGTGCCCGCCCACGCACTTCAAGGTCACGTACTCCATCAACCCGTGGATGGATCCCGCGAAACCCGTGGACCTGCCGCTGGCCCAGGCCCAGTGGGAGGACCTGCGGGACCGCTACGTGGCCCTCGGCCACACCGTCGAGACCCTCGTCCCCGACAGCGCGCTGCCCGACATGGTCTTCGCGGCGAACGGCGCCCTCGTCGTGGACGGCCGGGTGATGGGCGCGCGGTTCGCCCATCCGGAACGGGCCGCGGAGGCCGAGATCCATCGGGACTGGTTCCGGAACAACGGCTTCCAGGACGTCCACGACCCGTCCCACGTCAACGAGGGCGAAGGCGACTTCGCCGTCACCGCCACCTACATCCTGGCCGGCCGGGGCTTCCGCTCCAGCCCGCTCTCGCACGACGAGGCCCAGGAGTTCTTCGGCCGGCCGGTCATCGGCCTGGACCTGGTGGACCCGCTCTTCTACCACCTGGACACCGCGCTGTGCGTGCTCGACGGCGACGAGATCATGTACTACCCGCCCGCCTTCTCCGAGGGCAGCCGGGCGGTGCTGCGCCGGCTCTTCCCGGACGCGCTGATCGCGGGGCCGCGGGACGCGGAGGCGCTCGGGCTCAACGCCGTGTCCGACGGCCGCCACGTCCTGCTCCCGCAGGCCGCCACCGGACTCCTCGAACCCCTGCGGGCGCGGGGGTTCGAGCCGGTCCCGATGGATCTGGGGGAGCTGCTCAAGGGCGGCGGCAGCGTGAAGTGCTGCACGCAGGAGCTGCGGGCCTAGGCCCCGCCGGGCCCCGCCGGGACCCGGGACCCCGGCTCAGGCCTCCCGCGGCGGCGGCCACTCCCGGCCCCAGTCGGTGTCCCGCGCCGCCTTGTACAGGTCACCGTGGCGCTTGGTCACGTTGACCCGGGTCAGGCCCTCGCTCTCCGGGCCGCACAGCTCCAGCAGGACGAGCCCCTTCCGGATCTGCGGCCTCCGCGTGATCCGGGAGGCGGCCGGTTCCACCGGGAAGCGGGTCGCGGCCACATAGCTGAACTTCTCGTCCTCGTACGCGAGGGAGCCGCCCTTGACCTGCCGGTGCAGGGAGGAGCGGCTGACCCGCGCCGAGAAGTGGCACCAGTCCTGCCCGACCTCGATCGGGCAGGTCCCGTCGTGCGGGCACGGCGCCGCGACCCGCAGGCCGGCCTCGATCAGCTGCTCGCGGGCCTCGCGGACGCGCAGGTAGCCCTCCGGTGTGCCCGGCTCGATCAGGACCACGGCCCGGCCGGCCCGCGCCGCCTCGGCGACGACCGCCCGGCGGGCCTCCGGGGTCAGTTCGCCCAGCACGTACGACACCGTCACGAGGTCGGCGTCGGGGATCGTCATCCCGGTGCCGATGACCGCCCGGCGCCACTCGGCGGCCCGCAGCGCGGGCGAGGCGGAAGCCGCCGCCAACTCCTTGCCGAGGACCAGGGCCGGGTCCGCCCAGTCCAGCACCGTGGTCCCGCGCGGCCCGTCCCAGGTGGCGTCCACCGCCCACGTCGCGGCCCCGGTCCCGCCGCCGACGTCCACGTGCGTGCCCGGGGACCACTGCGGCGCCGCCTCGGCGAGGCCTTCCAGGGCGACCCGTACGGCCTCGAAGGTGGCGGGCATCCGGTAGGCCGCGTACGCCGCCACGTCCGAGCGGTCCCGCAGCACGGGAACGTCGGTCGGGGTCTGCCCGCGGTAGTTGGAGATCAGCCGTTCCACCGCGGCCGCGGCCTGCTTCTGCGGGAGCCCGTCGAGCAGCCCGCCGAGGGCGGCGCGCAGGGTCGCGGCGGTGGTGGGGACGGAGGCGGGGACGGAGGAGGCGTTCACCCACGAAGTTTACGGCGCCCCGCGCGCCCGCCCGCCGCTACGGTCCGAACGGTGCGGACGGCCCGCCCGCGCCTTGCGCTGACGACGGCCCGCTCACGCCGCCTGCGCCTCCGGCTTGCGCCAGGGCCGGCACAGCGCCACGAAGCAGCCGACCGCCAGCAGCGAGCACGTCAGCTGCACCAGTGCCATCGGCACCGCCGTGTCCTCGCCGGCGATCCCGACCAGCGGCGAGGCGACCGCCCCGACCAGGAAGGACGAGGTACCCAGCAGCGCGGAGGCGGAGCCGGCCGCGTGCGGGGCGCGCATCAGGGCCAGCGCGTTGGTGTTCGGCAGCACCAGGCCCATCGCTGACATCAGGACGAAGAGCCCCGCGCAGACCGGCAGGAGCCCGACCTCGCCGAACGCCCCGGCCGACATGAGCAGCAGGGCCACCGAGGCGGCCGTGATGACCGCGAGCCCGGCCGCCAGGACCTTGTCCATGCTGACCCGGCCGATCAGCAGCTTGCCGTTGACCTGGCCCACCGCGATCAGGCCGACGGAGTTGACGCCGAACAGCAGGCTGAAGGTCTGCGGCGAAGCACCGTAGATCTCCTGCACGACGAAGGGCGAGGCGGATATGTAGGAGAAGAGCACCGCGAAGGAGAAGCCGCCGGCCAGGGTGTAGCCCGTGAAGACCCGGTCGGCGAAGAGCCCGCGCATGGTCGCCAGCGCGGCGCCGACCCCGCCGGTCTGGCGGCGTTCGGGCGGCAGCGTCTCGTCGAGCTTGCGCCAGACCGTGAAGGTCAGGACGGCGCCGATGACGGTCAGGACGACGAAGACTCCGCGCCAGTCGGCGAAGCGCAGCACTTGGCCGCCGATGAGCGGGGCGATCACCGGGGCCACACCGGATATGAGCATCAGGGTGGAGAAGAACCGGGCCATCTCGACCCCGTCGTACAGGTCCCGTACGACGGCTCGCGCGATGACGATCGCGGCCGCGCCGGCCAGGCCCTGGAGCAGCCGGAAGCCGATCAGTAGCTCGGCGGTCGGGGCGAAGGCGCAGGTGGCGGTGGCGAGGACGTAGACGACCATGCCGATGAGGAGCGGTGTGCGCCGGCCCCACTTGTCGCTCATCGGGCCGATGACCAGCTGGCCGAGCGCCATGCCGGCGAGGCAGGCGGTGAGGGTGAGTTGGACGGTGGCGGCCGAACTGTTCAGGGCGGTGGTCACCGCCGGCAGGGCCGGCAGGTACATGTCCATGGACAGCGGGGGGAGCGCGGTGAGTCCGCCGAGGACGAAGGTGACGAGCAGCCCGGTCCTGCGGGCGGCCGTCAGGGGAGCGGTGCTGGTGGGGGAGGGGTTCGTGGGCGACGAGTCCTTCGAGGGCGCTGTCGCGGGGCCGCTCTCCGGCATACGGAACTCCAGTCTGTTCGTCTTCTCTTCGCACCCCTGCCGGCCCATGTTCTCAGCAATCGGAACGTCCCGGGGCTGATAGCACATGTGACGTAGCCTGCGGCTCCATGAACGCACGTGTGCAGAAGACCGCCGTAGTGACGGGGGCCGGTTCCGGGATCGGCCGCTCCGTGGCACTCGCCCTCGCCGCCGCCGGATGGTCGGTGGCCGTGGCCGGACGCCGCGTCGAACCGCTGGAGGACACCGCGCGGGCGGCCCGCGCCGCGGGGAACGACGCCGACGTGCTGTGCGTGCGCGCGGACGTGAGCGATCCGGAGGACGTGGCCGCCCTGTTCCGTACCGTCCAGGAGCACTTCGGGCGGCTCGACCTGCTCTTCAACAACGCGGGCACCTTCGGCCCGGCCGGCGTCGCCCTGGAGGACATCACCTACGAGGCCTGGCGCTCGGTGGTCGACGTCAACCTCACCGGGGCGTTCCTCTGCGCGCAGGCCGCCTTCCGGGTGATGAAGGCCCAGGACCCGCAAGGCGGCCGCATCATCAACAACGGATCCATCTCGGCGCACGTGCCGCGCCCGAACTCCATCGCCTACACCGCGACCAAGCACGCCATGACCGGCCTGACGAAGTCCCTGTCGCTGGACGGCCGTCCCTACCGCATCGCCTGCGGCCAGATCGACATCGGCAACGCGGCCACCGAGATGACCGAGCGGATGCAGACCGGGATCCTGCAGGCCAACGGGCAGCTGGCGGTGGAGCCCGTGATGGACGCCGCGGACGTGGCGCGCACCGTGCTGCACATGGCGGAGCTGCCCCTGGGGGCGAACGTCCAGTTCGCGACGGTGATGGCCACCGCGATGCCGTACATCGGCCGCGGCTGATCCCGCCCCGGCCCCGCCGCCCGGGAATGCCGGACCAGCAGCGGAGGTTGAGGTGATCATGACTGACGTGCTGCGCTACACCGCCTTCTCCGACGACCCGGCCGGCGGCAACCCCGCCGGCGTCGTGCTCGACGCGGCCGGCCTCGACGAGGCCGCCATGCTGGAGATCGCCGCCGGACTGGGCTACAGCGAGACGGCCTTCCTCACCGCCCCGCCCGAGGACCTGGGCGGCGAACGGGGCCGGGCCTTCACCGTGCGCTACTTCAGCCCGAAGGCGGAGGTCCCCTTCTGCGGGCACGCCACCGTGGCCACCGCCGTGGCGCTGGGCGAGCGGATCGGCCCGGGCGAGCTGCTCTTCGCGACCCGGGCGGGCACGGTCCCGGTGTCGGTGACCGCAGACGGGACGGGCGGCCTGCGGGCCGTCCTGACCAGCGTCGAGCCGCGCACCGAGGACGTGGATCCGGCCGACCTCGCCGAGGCCCTGGCCGCGCTGGACTGGCGGGCCGCCGACCTGGACCCGCGGTTCCCGGTGCGGATCGCCTACGCCGGCGCCCGCCACCTGGTGCTCGGCGCGGCCACCCGGGCGCGGCTCGCGGACCTCGCGTACGACTTCGAGCGGCTGGAGGCACTGATGCGGCGCCTCGACCTCACCACCGTGCAGCTCGTGTACCGGGCGGGCCCGGCGCAGTTCCACGTACGGGACCCCTTCCCCGTCGGCGGCGTCTTCGAGGACCCGGCGACCGGCGCCGCCGCGGCCGCCTTCGGGGCGTACGCGCGCGAGGCCGGCCTGGTCCCGGCCGACGCCGTCCTCACCCTCCACCAGGGCGAGGACATGGGCCGCCCCGGCCTGCTGACGGTGGAACTGCGCCCGGGCGACCGCCGGGTCCGGGTGGGCGGCGCGGGCACGCGGATCCCGTAGCGGCGGCCCGGCGTACGACGAAGCCGGTACGACGAAGGCCGCGCGGACGGGGCCGCGCGGCCGTCACTCGGGGAACCGGTCCGTCAGGAGCTGCTCGGCTCCCGCTTCGGCTCCGCCGGGGTCCGCTTGACCGGCGACGGGGCCAGGAACAGCGCGAGCACCGGGACCAGGTACAGCGCCCACACCACGACCTGGAGCACGGTCGGGTCCGGCTGGAAGTTGAAGGTGCCCTTCAGCAGGGTCCCGTACCAGCTGTCCGGAGGGATCGTTTCGCTGATGTCGAAGGCCTTGGTGCCCAGACCCGGCACGAAGTCCGCCTCCTGCAGGTCGTGCACGCCGTAGGCGAGCACGCCCGCGGCGACCACGACGAGCATGGCGCCGGTCCACGTGAAGAACTTCGACAGGTTGATCTTCAGCGCGCCGCGGTAGAACAGCCAGCCCAGCAGCACCGACGACCCGATGCCGAGCAGTACGCCGATCAGCGGCCCCGCGCCGTCACCGGCCGCGTGCACCGAGCGCCACACGAACAGCGAGGTCTCCAGGCCCTCCCGGCCGACCGCCAGGAACGCCGTCGCCACCAGGGCGCCGGTGCCCATCGCGAGCGCGGCGTCGAGCTTGCCCTGGAGTTCCGCCTTCAGGTGCCGCGCGGTGCGCTTCATCCAGAAGACCATCCAGGTGACCAGGCCGACCGCGACGATCGACAGGGAGCCGCCGATGGCCTCCTGCGCCTTGAAGGTCAGTTCCTGCGTGCCGAATTCGAGACCCGCGCCGAAGGCCAGCGACAGGGCGGCGGCCAGGCCGACGCCCAGCCACAGCGGCCCCAGCTTGTCCTTGTTGCCCGTCTTCACCAGGTAGGCGATGAGGATGCAGACGACGAGGCTGGCTTCCAGCCCCTCGCGCAGGCCGATCAGATAGTTGCTGAACACTGAGGTTCTCCCCGTCCCTTACGCGAACAGCGTCCGGCCCCACCAGTCGTCCTTGTCGCGGACGCCCGGCGGGACGGCGAAGACGGCCGAACCCACGTGCTGGATGTATTCGTTGAGGACGTCGGACTTCGCCAGCTTGCGCTGGATCGGCACGAAGCCCTTGCGCACGTCGCGCTGGTAGGCGAGGAAGAACAGGCCCGCGTCGAGCCGGCCCAGTCCGTCCGTGCCGTCGGTGAAGGAGTAGCCGCGGCGCAGGATCGTCGCGCCGTCGTTGCTGTCCGGATGGGCGAGGCGGACGTGCGCCTCCGGCTTCATCGCCTTCAGGAACGGCTCGTCGCGCTCCTTGGACTTGCCGACGGGAGCACCCTCGCCCTTGTCGCGGCCGAAGATGTCCTCCTGCTCCCCCAGAGGGGTGCGGTCCCAGGTCTCGATGTTCATCCGGATCCGGCGGGCCACCAGGTACGAGCCACCGGTCAGCCAGTCGCTGCCGTCGCCCGCGCCGACCCACACGTGCTTCTCCAGGGCCGCGGTGTCGGTGCCCGAGATGTTCCGGGTGCCGTCCTTGAAGCCCATCATGTTGCGCGGGGTCTGCGCGTCGGGCGTGGTCGAGGAGGTCTTGCCGAAGCCCAGCTGCGACCAGCGCACCGCCGTCTTGCCGAAGCCGATGCGGGCGAGCTGACGGATGGCGTGCACCGCGACCTGCGGGTCGTCGGCGCACGCCTGGACGCACAGGTCGCCGCCCGAGCGGGCCGGGTCGAGGTTGTCGCCGGGGAAGAGCTCCAGGTCCACCAGGGCGTCGGGGCGCTTGCCCTCCAGCCCGAAGCGGCCCTTGGCGAACAGGCCGGGACCGAAACCGATGGTCAGGGTGAGGCGGGAGGCCTTCAGGCCCAGCGCCTCGCCCGTGTCGTCCGGCGGGGCCTCGGGAAGGCCGCCGAAGCCGCCGTCGCCGACCGGCAGGCCGGCCGTCATCAGCCGGGCCGCCTCGGTCCACTCCTTGAGGAGCGCGATGAGCTCGGCGCGGTCCTTCGTCTTCACGTCGAAGGCCGCGAAGTGCAGGCGGTCCTGTACGGCGCTGGCGATCCCGGCCTGGTGCTCGCCGTGGAACGGCACGGCGGCCCCGGCGGAGGCCGCCGAGACCATGTCCGTCGCCGAGGTGAGGGCCATGGCGGTGCCGCCGGCCGCGGCGGCGCCGAGCGCGAGGCCCGCGCCGCCCCAGCCGAGGACGGCACGGCGCGAGGGCGCGCCCTTGACCTGCTCCTGCTCCTGCGCGGAGTCGGGAGCCGGCCCCGGCTCCCGACCCTGCGCGGGTTCCTGTGCGGACACCGGCTCGCTCATCTCAGGTTCTCCCGCCTGCTCTGCCGTTTCCGGAACTACTTCGCGACCGCGGCGGCCAGCTTCGAGAGCGGCTCGGCCAGCGCGTTGACGCCGTCGGAGAGCTCCTTGCGCTCGGCCTCGCCGACCTTGTCGTACGCGGTGTACTCGTACGCGGCCTTGTTCGGGCGGTACTTCTCCAGCAGGTTGTTCAGCGCCGCGAACTGCTTGTCCAGCTCCGCGGAGAGCGCGGGGTCGTTCTTCACGGCGACCGGCTTGAGCAGCTCGTAGGCCTTCTCGGCGCCCTCGACGTTGGCCTTGAAGTCGACCAGGTCGGTGTGGCTGTAGCGCTCCTCCTCGCCCGTCACCTTGCCGGTGGCGACCTCGTCGAGGAGCTCCTTGGCGCCGTTCGCCATCGACGTGGGGGTGATCTCCGCCTGGCCGACCTTCTTCTGCCAGTCGGTGAGGTCGGTGATCAGGGTCTCGGCGAGCTTCTTGTCCGCGTCGTCGATCTTGTTGTCGGCGAAGAGGGACTTCTCCAGCTTGTGCCAGCCGGTCCACTCCTGGCCGGCCTCAAGGCCGTCCTCGCGGACGTCGACCTTCGGGTCGATGTCACCGAAGGACTCGGCGACCGGCTCGGTGCGCTCCCAGCCGATGCGCGAGGGGGCGTAGGCCTTCTTCGCGGCCTCGACGTCGCCGGCCTTGACCGCGTCCGCGAAGGCCTGGGCCTTCGGGAGGGTCTCGTCGGCCTGCTCCTGGACGTACTTGCGGTACGCGGCGACCGCGGCGTCGGCCTCGGGGCTGCGCTTCTCGGCGGTGCCCGTGCCGGTGGCCTTGACCTGCTGGCGGATGCCGTCGCCCTTCATGCCGGGCTTGCAGGCGATCTCGTAGTCGCCCGCCTTGAGCTCGGCGGTGATGGTGGCCTTGGTGCCGGGGCCGATGTTCTCGCGCTCGGTGACGATGCGGTCGTCGGGGAAGAGGACGTAGAGCTCGGTGACCTTGGAGCCCTTGTTCTCGACCTCGATCTGCACCTTGCCCGCGGGGAACTCCTTCGTGGAGACCTCGCAGGCGCTGTCGGAGGCCTTCACGCGGATCGTGCCGTCGCCCGACGCGTCGCTCTTCTCGGAGCAGCCGGTGACCGCGGTGAGGGCGGCCACGACGGCAGCCGCGGTGACGACGGTGAGGCGGGCGGGACGCATAGGGGGCTCCTGGCAGTCTGGCGTTCGACAGACGACCGCCCCGATCAGTGGGTACGGCCGGTGAGGCGGACCTAACTTAACCGAGGCTTACCTGACCTATACCCGCGTGTCCAGTGATTCAGCCCACACCTGCGGCTACCGGACACGGTGCCGTCACGGACGCCCCAGGCCCAGCCCATGGCCGGGTCAAGCGGAGGTCAAGCCCCCTCGGGGCTGCCCCGTGCGGTGGAACGGTCACCTGCGGGTGCGCCGCCCGGGTTCCCACCGCGTCGGGGGCCGGTCGGCGGCGCCGAGCCGTGCTTCAATTTCCCGCGTGAACGATCTCGACGTCCTCAGGGTCTTCTGCGCGGGTGACGGCAGCCACGGCAACCTGCTCGGCGTCGTCCGCGACGGCCGGACCTGCCCCGACGACGCGTCCCGGCAGGCGCTGGCCGCGGAGCTCGGCTACAGCGAGACGGTGTTCGTCGACGACCCCGAGCGGGGGGTCGTCGACATCCGAACCCCCGGCACCCGCATGTCCTTCGCCGGGCACCCGCTGGTCGGAGTCGCCTGGCTGCTCGACATCGAGGAGCTCCAGCCCCCGGCCGGCGCCGTATGGGCGCGCGACGACGGGGAGTTCACCTGGATCACCGCCCGCCCCGAATGGGTCGAGGGCAAGCGCACCGAGCAGTACGCCGACGCCGCCGAGGTCGAGGCGCTGCCCTCCCCGCCTCCGGGCGAGGGCTGGCTGTACGCGTGGGCGTGGGAGGACGAGGCCGCGGGCCGGATCAGGGCCCGAGGCTTCCCGCGCCGCCCCGACGGGGCGATCGCTGAGGACGAGGCCACCGGGTCCGCGGCCGTCCTGCTGACGGCCGAGCTGAACCGCGCCCTGAACATCACCCAGGGCGCGGGCTCCCAGATCCTCACGGCCCCCGGCCCGGACGGCACGGTGGAGGTCGGCGGCCGGGTCCGCTTCGCCCCGGACACCGACTGACGCCCCGCCCGCGGCCGGCCCGCCGCAGGCGCTACGCGCTCAGGGGGAACTGCTCGCCCAGCTCCCGGAACACCGCCCCGTTGAAGGCGAAGGCGCGCTTGCACTCGTCGATGATGCGCTGCTTCTCCAGGTCGTCCGCGGCGATCGCGTCCAGCAGCTCGCGGTAGGTCCGTTTGAAGGCCGCCGGGTTGGAGATGTCCGCGAAGACGTAGAAGCGGACGCCGTCGCCCTTGCGCTCGAAGCCCCAGGTCCGCTCCGCCTTGTCGCGGATGATCTGGCCGCCGGAGAGGTCGCCCAGGTAGCGGGTGTAGTGGTGGGCGACGTACCCGCCGGGCCAGTTCGCGGCGCACTCGGCCACGCGCGCCGCGTAGGCCTCGGTGGCCGGCAGTGCGACCAGTGTCTCGCGCCAGGCGGCTCCCCGCAGGTGGGCGAGGTCCCGCTCGATCTCGGTCAGGCGCATGAGCTCGGGCTGGATGAACGGCCCGGCCACCGCGTCGTCCCCGAGCGCCTCGGCCGCGTCCTCCAGGGCCCGGTACACGAACCACAGCTGCTCGGTGTAGCGCGTGTACGCGTCCACTCCGAGCCGGCCGCCGAGCAGGTCGCTCATGAAGGTCGAGGTCTCCGCCTCGGTGTGCTGCTCGTGCGAGGCGACACGGATGACGGTGGAGAAGGCGTTCAAGGCGGACCTCCGAGGAATCGGAAGAAAAGGGGAAAGCAGGGGTGGCGGCCGTGCCGCCACACCCGATCCTCCTACTTAGGCATACCTAAGTCAATGTGTTCCCGACGCCTTGTCGGTAAAAACCTCGGAAGGGTGTTCCACCCGGATCAGGGCAGTGTCAGGATCTCCGCCCCGGTGTCCGTGACCACCAGTGTGTGCTCGAACTGCGCGGTGCGCTTGCGGTCCTTGGTGACGACCGTCCAGCCGTCCTCCCACATGTCGTACTCGTGGGTGCCCAGGGTCAGCATCGGCTCGATGGTGAAGGTCATCCCGGGCTCGATGACGGTGGTGGCGTGCGGGCTGTCGTAGTGCGGGACGATCAGGCCGGAGTGGAAGGAGGAGTTGATCCCGTGCCCGGTGAAGTCCCGGACCACGCCGTAGCCGAAGCGCTTCGCGTACGACTCGATGACGCGCCCGATGATGTTGATCTGGCGGCCCGGCCTGACGGCCTTGATGGCCCGGTTCAGGGCCTCGCGGGTGCGCTCGACGAGCAGCCGGGACTCCTCGTCCACGTCGCCGCACAGGTACGTGGCGTTGTTGTCCCCGTGCACCCCGCCGATGTAGGCGGTCACGTCGAGGTTCACGATGTCGCCGTCCCGCAGCACGGTCGAGTCGGGGATCCCGTGGCAGATGACCTCGTTGAGCGAGGAGCACAGGGACTTCGGGAAGCCGCGGTAGCCCAGCGTGGACGGGTAGGCGCCGTGATCGCACATGTATTCGTGGGCGACCCGGTCCAGCTCGTCGGTGGTCACCCCCGGTTTGATCAGCTTGGCGGCCTCTTCCATCGCCTGGGCGGCGATCCGGCCGGCGATGCGCATGGCCTCGATCGTCTCGGGCGTCTGCACCTCCGGTCCGGTGTACGGAGTGGGCGCGGGCTTGCCCACGTACTCGGGCCGGCGGATGTTTCCGGGAACGGAACGGACGGGAGTGAGCTCGCCTGGTACGAGCAGCGACTGGCCAGACATACGAGCGAGTGTATCGACCGGGTATGGGGCAGCATGGCGACAGAGAGAGGAGCCTGACGATGGCCCTGTTCAAGAAGCGCCAGGTGGGCAAACCGGGCGAGTGGTACTACTGCCTGGTCCACAAGAAGGTCGAGGAAGGCCCCGAGTGCCCGGCGAAGGACCGCTTCGGCCCTTACGCGACGCCGGAGGAGGCGAACCACGCCATGGAGACCGCGCAGGAGCGCAACCTCGAATGGCAGAACGACCCGAAGTGGAACGACAAGACGCGCGAGGAAGAGGAAGGCGAAGCCACCCCCTAGGCCGCGCCCGCCCGGCCTTCAGGAGCGGCCCGGTCTACCAGCGGCTCGGCGGCGGCGCGGTCAGTTGGTCGGCCAGCCTCGCCAGCCGGTCCCGGAAGCGCCGCGGCCCGCGCTGCACCGGCAGGCTGTTCTCCCCGGCCGCCGCGCTGACCAGGTGCTGGACCGTGTCCAGATCCAGTTCGGCGGCGCCCTCCGGCACGGACAGCACCTCGTGCGCGAGCGTCCCGAGGTCCGGATCCCCGCCGTCCAGGGACAGTACGGTCGCCCCCGCGCGCCGGGCGCCGTGGACGCGCTCCAACAGCCCTTCGCCGGGTTGCTCCGGAGCCACCACCAGCAGGGTGTGCCCGCGCCGGGCCGCCTCCAGCCGGCTCAGGCCGACCGAGAGGTGCGGGGCGTCGCCCGGCAGCACGTGGTGGCGTACGAGCGTGGGCGCCAGCTCCGGCAGCCCCGACCAGGCGGCCTCGTCGACCAGGTGGGCGGCCAGGTGCCAGGGCTCGTACCCCTCGGTCCCGATCAGCAGCAGGTTCCCGCCGGCCGGTACCACCGAGCGCCGCAGCGTCCCGGCGAACCGGCGTGCGGCACCGGGCCACTGCGTACCGGCGAGCACCTCGCGCAGCAGCGCGACCCTCACGGCGTCCATACCGGCATCCTGCCGCATGGAAGGGACATACGGGAGCCGTTCCGCCCATCCCCACCACTCTCCGGCCCGTCTCACCCCGTGCGCGCATTCGACTCTGCCGGTCCCGGCGTTACCCTCGCCCCCATGACCTCCACAGACAGCACGCAGCAGCCCCCCGCGAAGGCTCCCGCCAAGGACCCGTGGGACCTCCCCGACGTCTCCGGCCTCGTCGTGGGCGTCCTCGGCGGCACCGGCGACCAGGGCCGCGGCCTCGCCTACCGGCTCGCCCGGGCCGGCCAGAAGGTGATCATCGGCTCCCGCGCCGCCGACCGCGCGCAGAGCGCCGCCGCCGAGCTGGGCCTCGGAGTGGAGGGCGCGGACAACGCCGAGTGCGCGCGCCGCAGCGACATCGTGATCATCGCGGTGCCGTGGGAGGGCCACGCCAAGACCCTGGAATCACTGCGCGAGGACCTCGCGGGCAAGCTCGTGGTGGACTGCGTCAACCCGCTCGGCTTCGACAAGCAGGGCGCCTACGCCCTCCAGGTCGAAGAGGGCAGCGCCGCCCAGCAGGCCGCCGCCCTCCTCCCGGACTCCCGCGTCACCGCAGCCTTCCACCACCTCTCGGCGGTCCTGCTCCAGGACGAGTCGATCGACGAGATCGACACCGACGTGATGGTCCTCGGCGAAGTCCGGGCGGACACGGACGTCGTCCAGGCCCTGGCCGCCCGCATCCCGGGCATGCGCGGAGTGTTCGCAGGCCGCCTGCGCAACGCCCACCAGGTCGAATCCCTGGTGGCCAACCTGATCTCCACGAACCGCCGCTACAAGGCCCACGCGGGCCTGCGCCTCACGGACGTCTGACCGCCCGCACCGCCCGGCCGCGCCCTCCGGGGACGGCCGGGCGGTCCCGCTCAGCCGCGGCGGCCCGTACGCCCCTCGACCGGAGCCAGGTGGGCCACCACCCCCCGGTAGAAGCGGTCCACGGCTTCGTCCACGCTGCGGATGAAGCCCGACTCGGTGTTGCCGCGCGTGCTGCCCATGCCCTTGAGCAGGGACAGTCGGAAGCCGAGGACCGCGGCGCCGTCGGCCGGCAGCAGGTCGCCCGGCTCGGGCCGCAGCCGCTCCAGCGTGCCGCGCGGTCCGTTCCCCGCCTCGACGAGGCTCTCCACGTGCAGATCGGCCGGAGCCTCCGCGAGCGCCTTCAGCAGCCGCTTCACCGCCGCGAGCGGGTACGCGGCCTCGGGCGCCGGAACGTCGACGGACGTGCGGATCTTGGAGGTCCTCAGGTCGGCGCTCACCGCGATGACACTGCTGGTCCCGTCGACGCGCAGCTCCGCGGCCAGCTTTCCGCCCGCGCACAGCTCCTGCGCCGCCGCGATCCGGCGGGCGTGGGGATCGCTGCCCCGCCGGGCCCGCTGTACGGGCAGCGCCTTCTGGCCGAGTTCCCCGCCCAGGCGCAGGCAGACCTGGCGAATGAGCCGCTCCCAGCTCTCCACGACCTCCACGATCCGGACGTCGCCGTGGCCGAGGGTCTCGTCCTCGACTCCCTTGCGCACGGCGACCCAGGCGGCGCCCATGTTCTGGAACCCGTGGCAGCCCGACTGCTCGTGCTGCAGGTACTCCAGGAGTTCCTGCAAGAGCCAGGCGTGCGCGGCGTTGCCCACTCCCTCGTGCCGGATCAGCATCTGCGCCTGGTGGGCGACTTCGGCCCAGGACAGGTGCCAGAGGCTGACCTTGTGCTTGCGCCGGCCGTCGACCTTGACGTCCACCATGGGGCGGCCTTCGAGGGCCACGTCGTTGGAAAGGGTGATCACGGCCTCGTAGCCGCGGCGCGCGGCGATGTCCATGTACTGCTGGATCTGTTCGGCCCTGAGGGGGCTGCCGTTCGTCTTCGTCTCCACGAGCGCCGTCCACAACTTGCCGGCGCGCTCCACCCTGATCACGCCGTCCGGGCGCCGCGGGGCGTCCCCGTGGGGGAGCGAAACCTCCGTGAAGGTCTGCATCCGGCCCGCGGGCGCACCGAATCCGGCGGTGAGGCGGCGGCCGAACTCCGGTACTTGCGCCATGACCGACAGCAGCACCGAAGTGGCGCGCACCTCCCGCTCCTTGTCGCTCTTGAGCGAGGGGACGGGGAACAGGCGGGCCTGGCTCCAGGACTCGTTCTCGGCGAGCGACTTCTTGGCCACCTTGGGCAGGGTGACCTTCTTCCTGGTGGTGCGAGGACCACTGCCCCGGCGCTGGGCCGGTACGGCGGCCACCGGCTCCGCCGCGGGGGCGGCCGGGGCGGGCGCGGGGCCGGGCACGGCCGCGGAGGGACCGGCCGGGGTGTCCGCCGCGCCCGCGGCCTCCGCCGCCCCGGTCTCCTCCACGCCCTCCGTCTCCTCCAGCACCGGAATGCCGAAGTCGGTCGCCAGGCCCGCCAGGCCGGTTTCGTAGCCCTGGCCGACCGCGCGGAACTTCCACTCCTCGCCCCGGCGGTACAGCTCACCGAAGATGAAGGCCGTCTCCACGCTCGCGTCGTCGATGGAGTAGCCGATCAGCGGCTCGCCCGAGCGGTCCGCGATCGTCATCCGAAGGTCGTCGAGGTCTCCGAAGCGGGCACCGCCGTAGCGGCTGGCCGCCACCACGATCCTCGCGATCTCCTCGGGGACCGCGGTCAGGTCGACGCTGATGCGGTCCTCGTCGCCGTTCTCGGTGGGGGTTTTGCCCAGCAGCTGCACGCTGCCGTCGGCCGCGGCCGGGTTGTTGTAGAAGCAGAAGTCGTTCTCGTCGCGGATCTTGTCGTTCCCGTCGAGCAGCACCACGGAGACGTCGGCGTCGCCGGCCCCGGAGGCGCTGGCCCAGCTCAAGCTCAGGACGACCGCGCCGGCGTCCTCGCTGAGGGCGGTCAGGCTGACGTTCGCGCCCTTTGGAATTTCCTGCATGTCTTCCCCCCAGTCGCCCGGCGTCGTCCGTGGCGGACCGAGGTGGCCGGACTGTCGTTCCGTGGGGTTTTCGCACCGGATGAGCGGTGCGCCCCGGCGAACCGTAACCGCGGAAGGGGGGAAGGATCATGAGAAGCCGGAAATCTGCCCGGCCGCGATCGGGTGGGGGATGGGGGACACTGGGAGGGCTTGTACCGCTTCAGTGCCTCCGAGGAGCTCCAGACATGCCCCGCCTTGCCGTGTTCGCCATCGTCCTCTGCGTCCTCGCCGCCGCCGCGGCCGTCGTCGCCTTCGTGGAGGGCAGCCTGCTCGGGATCGTGTGGGTGCTGATGGCGGGCATCACGTCGAACATGGCCTGGTTCTACGTCCGCAAGGCCAAGGCCGACAAGGCGCGCGACGCGGCCTAGAGACGGCCTTGTGCCTCAGTTCCCGGTGGGGACCGTGCAGAAGCCGCTCGTGTCCTGCCAGAAGCGGTAGAGGTCGCGGCCGCAGAAGGTTTCCAGGTCGCTCACACCGAGCGCGGACAGCAGGCCGTCCACCACGCCGAAGAAGTACGCGTTGACCTCGGGGATCCACAGCAGCGCGAAGACGGCCAGCAGGCCGAACGGCGCCAGCGGTGCCACCTCGCGGCGGACCCGGTGGGAGAGCCAGGGCTCTATGACGCCGTAGCCGTCGAGGCCAGGGACCGGCAGGAAGTTCAAGATCGCCGCCGAGACCTGGAGCAGGGCGAGGAAGGCGAGCGCGAAGCGGAACGGCAGCGGGACCCCCTCCAGGGCGTCCAGCCAGAACGGGGCCGTGCAGATGACCGCGAAGGCGACGTTCGTCAGCGGGCCGGCCGCCGAGATCAGGCTGTGGCGCCAACGTCCTTCGATGCGGGCGCGGTCGATGTACACCGCGCCGCCCGGGAGACCCAGACCGCCCATGATCACGAAGAGCACCGGCAGGACGATGCTGAGCAGCGCGTGCGAGTACTTGAGCGGATTGAGCGTCAGGTAACCCTTGGCGCCGACGCTGAGGTCGCCGCTGTGCAGGGCGGTACGCGCGTGCGCGTACTCGTGCAGGCACAGGGAGACGATCCACGCCGCCGTGACGAAGAGGAAGACGGCCAGCCCGGCGCTGGCCGAGTAGCCCGTCCACACGGCCCACCCCGTCACCGCCATGACGGCGAAGACGCCGATGAAGACGGGACTGATCTGCCGCTCGCCGCGGGGGTGGCTTCGACTGCCCTGGTGACCCATACGGTGAACCTATCCCGGGGCAGGCGCCGGGCCGGGGCCGGGGCCGGGGACAATGGACCGGTGCGCTACGCGATTCTCGGCACCACCCAGGCCATCCGTGACGACGGGAGCAACGTCCCCGTCGGCGGGCCGCGCCTGCGCGCGCTCCTGACCGCGCTCGCCCTGCGCCCCGGGCGGGCGGTGCCGGCGGCGTCGCTCATCGACGAGGTCTGGGACGGGGATCCGCCGGCCGATGCCCCCGCCGCTCTCCAGGCGCTGGTGGGACGGCTGCGGCGGGCGCTGGGGCACGCGGCGGTGGAGTCGGGCGAGGGCGGCTACGTGCTCGCCGCCGCCCGGGACGACATCGACCTGTACCGCTTCGAGCGGCTCACGCGGGCGGCCGCGGCGGCCGCAGCCCCGGCCGAGGCCGCCGCCCTCTACGACGAGGCCCTCGCCCTGTGGCAGGGCGACCCGCTGAGCTCCCTGCCCGGCGCGGAGCCTCAGGCCGCCCGCTGCGAAGCGCAACGGAGGGACGCGCGCCGGGGCCGCCTGGAGGCGGCCCTCGCGTTGGGCGAGGCGGAACGGGTCCTGCCGGAGCTGTCCGCGCTGTGCGCCGGGCTGCCGCTGGACGAGCCGTTGCAGGCCCTGCGGATCCGCGCCCTGCGCGACGCGGGCCGGCCGGCGCAGGCGCTGGCCGCTTACGACGAGGTCCGCCGCGACCTGGCCGACCGCCTGGGCACCACCCCGGGCCCTGCCCTGCGCGCCCTCCACGCCGCCCTCCTGACCCCGGTCGACCAGGCCGCGCAGCCCCAGTCCCCGCCCTCCCGGACCTCCCGGCCCGCCCCGGCCGTCCGCTCCCACGGCGACGACAACGGCGACGACAACGGCGACGACAACGGCGACGGCGCCCGCCCCGGCCGGGAAGCGCGGAGCGCCGGTGTCGTGGCCGCGCCGGCGCCCGTACCGCACCCGCAGGGCAACCTGCGAGCGCGGCTGACGACCTTCGTCGGGCGGGAGGACGACATCCGCGTCATCGGAGCCGACCTCGCGCGGGCCCGCCTCGTCACGCTGCTCGGGCCCGGCGGCGCCGGCAAGACGCGGCTGTCGCAGGAGGCCGCCGAGGCGCATGCCGGGGACGGCTGGCCCGACGGCGTGTGGCTCGTCGAGCTGGCACCCGTGGACGACCCCGAGGACGTCCCCGAGGCGGCCCTCGCGGCTCTCGGAGCCCGGGAGACCAAGCTGCGCGGAGCCTCCGCCGAGGAGATGCGCGCGCTCACCGACCGGGGCGGCGACAACCCCCTCGACCGGCTCGCGGAGCACTGCGCACGGCGCCGCATGCTGCTGATCCTCGACAACTGCGAGCACGTCATCGGGGCGGCCGCCGACCTCGCCGACCGCCTCCTCACGCACTGCCCCGGCGTGCGCGTCCTGGCCACCAGCCGCGAGCCACTCGGCGTGCCCGGCGAGACGCTGCGCCCGGTGGAACCCCTGCCCGACCCCGTCGCGCTGCGGCTGCTCGACGACCGCGGCTCCGCGGCCCGCGCCGGGTTCACCGTCGAGGACGATCCGGCCGCCGCCGCCGAGATCTGCCGACGCCTGGACGGGATGCCGCTCGCCATCGAACTGGCCGCCGCCCGGCTGCGGCTGCTGACCCCGCGCCAGATCGCCGACCGCCTCGACGACCGGTTCCGGCTGCTGACCAGCGGGAGCCGTACCGTCCTGCCCCGCCAGCAGACCCTGCGCGCCGTCGTCGACTGGTCCTGGGACCTGCTCGACGAGCCCGAACGGGCCGTCCTGCGCCGCCTGTCCGTCTTCGCCGGCGGCTGCGACCTCGACGCCGCCGAGGCCGTCTGCGCGGAGGGCGAGGCCACCGCCGACGTCGCCGACGTCCTCGGCTCCCTCGTCGACAAGTCCCTCGTCGTCGCCGCCCCCGGCGCGGACGGCAACGGCATGCGCTACCGGCTCCTGGAGACCGTCGCCGAGTACGCCGCCGAGCGGCTCACGCAGGCCGGCGGCGACCGTGCCGCCACCGAGCGCCGCCACCTCACCCACTACCGGGAGTTCGTCCGCACCATCGAGCCGCTGCTACGGGGCCACGGCCAGCGCGCCGCCGCCGACCGGATCGCCACCGAGTACGAGAACCTCCGTACCGCCCTGCGCCGCGCGGTCGCCGCCCAGGACGTCGGCGAGGTGCTCTGTCTCGTCCACTCGCTGTGCTGGTACTGGCAGATGCACGACCTGCGCACCGAGTTCCGCCACTGGTCCGGAGCCGCCGCGGATCTCGGCCCCGACCCCTTCGTCCCGCCCCTCGCCCCCGCGGCGCCGGTCTACGAGCGGATCGTCGACACGCCCCCGCCCTACGAGGGCGAGCTGCTCGCCGAGGCCTGGCGCGGCGTGCAGATGATGTGCCTGGCCTCCAGTGACCAGACCAGCGAGAACTGGTCGAGCCCCGAGGTCCGCGCCAAGGTCGACGCCATGGTCGCCGTCTACCGCCCGGGGCTGCCGCAGACCTGCCGGGCCCCCGGCTTCCTGTGGATCTACGCCGTCATGATCGCCGGTGACCCCGCCCTGCTCCGGCGCGTCGTCGAGGGGACCGTGGCCACCGCCCGCGCGCTCGGCTACCGCTGGGAGCTCGCCTCCGCCCTCCAGCTGCGCGCCAACATCCTGGCCAACCGCGCCGACTGGGCCGGCGACGCCTCGCGCGACGCCGAGGAGAGCCTGGCCGTCTTCCGCTCGCTCGGGGACGACTGGGGCTGCGCCGAAGCGCTCTCCGCCCGCGCCGAGTCCCTGGAGAAGCGCGGCGAGTACGCCCTGGCCACCCAGGACTTCCGCGCCGCCATCGAACACGCCCGGAGGCTCGGCGCCGAGGCCCAGGTCACGGTGTTGCAGGTGCGGATGGCGGGGACGCTCACCGAGGACGGGCACATCGAGCGGGCCGAGGAGATCCTCACCGGCCTGCTCCCCGGCATCCAGCAGTTCGGCAACGAGGCCATGCCCGCCGCCCGCATGTTCCTCGCGGGCATCTACGGCCGCACCGGCCGCATCCCGGAGGCCCGCGCCGAACTCCAGTCGCTGCGAAACGAGTTCGCGTTCGGCGCGTACGCCATCTTCGACGGGTTCCTGCTCGGCACGATGGCCTGGCTCGACAACCAGGAGGGCAAGTACGAGGACGCCCTCGCCCTGGTCCGCCGGGCCATGGAGAGCGCCCGGGACCCGCTCGCCGCGATGGTCGCGCCGCAGCTCCCGGCCGTGTACCTGCTGACCGCGGCCGTCTCCCACGTCGAACTCGGCGGACCGCGCCGGGAGTACGACGCCGCACGGCTGATCGGCGCCTACCGCGCCCAGCTGCCGCCCGCCCACTTCCCGGTCACCACCGAGCGCGCGGACGCCGGGCGGGCCGAGCGCCTGGCCCGCGCCGCGCTCGGCGACAGCGCCTACGAGGCGGCGTACGCCGAAGGCGGCGGCCTCACCCTGGAGGAGGCCACCGCCCTCGTCTGATCCGGTCCCTGTTCACGGCCCGTCCGGGACGCGATCCGAACGGACCGCCCGGGTCAGGTCTTCTGGCGGAACTTGCGGACGGCGAGCGGCATCGTGATCGCCGTGATCGCCACCGACCAGCCGAGGGTCATCCACACGGAGTGGGCGACCGGACCGCCGTTGATCAGTCCGCGGGCCGCGTCGGCCAGGTTGGACAGCGGGTTGTAGTCGGTGAAGCTCTGGAGCCAGCCCGGCATCGTGGAGGGCGGGGCGAAGATCGAGCTGCCGAACTGCAGCGGCATCAGGACGAGCATCGCCATGCCCTGGACGGCCTGCGCGGTCTTCATCGTCAGACCGAGCAGGATGAAGATCCACATCAGCGAGGCGCCGAAGACCGCCGACAGCCCGATGGCGAGGAACAGGTCCAGCACCGAAGTCTTGATCGACAGGCCGAGGATGAAGCCCACGGTCAGCAGGATCGCGATCGCGACCAGCATGCGGCCGATCTCGACCACGATCTTCGCGAGGAGCACGGACGACCGGGCGATGGGCATGGACCGGAAGCGGTCCATCACGCCCTTCTTGAAGTCGTCGTTGACCCCGGTGCCCACCGCCATGGCGATGTTCATGCCCATCATGGCCATCAGGCCGGGCACGACGTAGTTGACGTACTCCGCCTGGTTGCCCTTGCCGGAGATCGCGCCGCCGAAGACGAACACGAACAGCAGCGTGAAGATGACCGGCATGAACAGCACGTCGAACATCGATTCGGGGTCCTGCTTGATCTGCAGGGTGTTGCGGCGCACCAGGGCGCCGATGTGCCGCAGATTGGCCCGCAGGCCGATCCGGCCCTCGCCGACCGGGCCCCGGGCGCCCTGAGGGGCGGCCGCGGGGGCAGGGGGCTTCGTCGTGGTTACGGTGCTCATGCCGCGACCTCCTCGGTCTGCTCGGTGGGGATGGCATCGGACGGTTCGGCCTCGGACGAGGAGGGCTTCTGGCCGGTGATGGACAGGAACACCTCGTCGAGGCTGGGCAGGTAGGTGCCGAGGTCGGCGATCGGGTACCCGCGGGCGGCCAGCAGGCCGACCACGGCGGTCAGCTGCTCGTCGCTCAGGATCGGGACCAGCAGCACGCCCTCGTCCGGAACGGCCTGCGAACCGGCCACCCCGTCCAGCCCGGCCTCCGCGATCGAGCGGGCCATGCCCGGCAGGTCGGAGGGGGAGGCGGGGCGGATCCTCAGCGTGCGGCCACCGACCCGGGCCTTCAGGTCGTCGACCTTGCCCTTGGCGATGACCTTGCCCCGGTCGATGATCGTCAGCTCGCTGGCGAGCTGCTCGGCCTCTTCCATGTACTGGGTGGTGAGCAGGACCGTGGCGCCCTCGGCGACCATCCGCTGCACCTCGTCCCACACCTCGTTGCGGGTGCGGGGGTCCAGGCCGGTCGTCGGCTCGTCCAAGTAGAGGACGGCCGGGCGGCCGATCATGGAGGCGGCCAGGTCGAGCCTGCGCCGCATGCCGCCGGAGTAGTGCATGGCGGCCTTCTTCGCGGCCTCCGTGAGGGAGAACCGCTCCAGCAGCTCGTCGGCGCGGGACCGGGCGTCCTTGCGGGACAGGTCCAGCAGGCGGCCGATCATGTAGAGGTTCTCCCAGCCGGAGAGCTTCTCGTCGACCGACGCGTACTGGCCGGTGAGGCCTATGGTGCGGCGCAGCTGCCGGGGCTGGCGGACCACGTCGTACCCGGCGACGGTGGCGGTGCCCGCGTCCGGGATCTCCAGGGTGGACAGGCAGCGCACCAGGGTGGTCTTGCCGGCTCCGTTGGGGCCGAGGACCCCGAGGACGGTGCCCTCGCGGACATCGAGGTCCACACCGTCGAGGGCCTTGGTGTCGCCGTAGTGCTTGACCAGCCCCCGCACCGTCACGGCGTGCGAGCCGTTCGGCGGATTGTCGTCGTTTCGCGTCATGCCCTCATGGGACCACCCGCCACTGACAAAGCACCGACATCCGACCGACCGCCGGCCGACGGCCCGCCGACGGTCGTGTCGGCGGGCCGTCGGCGGGTGCTCCGGGCAGGGCCCAGGCGGGCCGTCCGCCCGTCGCTGCGGTCAGTGGAAGGAGTGCTCGGCCTGCGGGAACGTTCCGCCGACCACGTCCTCGGCGAAGGCCTTCGCCGCGTCGCCCATCGTCCGGCGCATGTCCGCGTACTGCTTGACGAAGCGCGGCAGCTTCCCGCTCGTCAGCCCCATCATGTCCGTCCACACCAGCACCTGCGCGTCGCACTCCGAGCCCGCGCCGATGCCGACCGTCGGAATGTGCAGGGACCGGGTGACCTCGGCGGCCAGCTCGGCCGGGACGAGCTCCAGCACCACCGCGAAGGCGCCCGCGTCCTGCGCCGCCTTCGCGTCGCGCAGCAGCTGGTGCGCGGCCTCGTCACTGCGCCCCTGCACCCGGTAGCCCATGGCGTTCACGGACTGCGGGGTCAGACCCAGGTGGGACATGACCGGGATGCCGGACTGCACGATCAGCTCGGTCTGGGCCAGCGAGCGCTCGCCGCCCTCCAGCTTCACCGCGCCCACCCCGGCCTCCTTGACCAGCCGGGTCGCACTGCGCAGCGCCTGCACGGCGCCTTCCTGGTAGGAGCCGAAGGGCAGGTCGCCGACGATCAGGGCGCGGCTGGTGCCCCGTACGACGGCCGCCGACAGCAGGGTCATCTCGTCCATGGTCACCGGGACGGTGGTCTCGTAGCCGAGGTGACAGTTGCCCATCGAGTCGCCGACGAGCATGACCGGGATGCCGGCCTCGTCGAAGACGGACGCGGTCATCGCGTCGTAAGCGGTGAGCATGGGCCACTTCTCGCCGCGTTCCTTGGCGAGGGTGAGGTCGCGGACGGTGATGCGCCGGGTGCCCTTGCCTCCGTACAGCGTGGGGGAGGCGGCTTCACGGGCAGGCGAAACGGCATGCGTCATTGCAACTGCTCCTTGATGTTCATCTCGAGGCGCCCTCACGGCGTCCCCGGACTCACCACCATGGTGGCACTCCTCCGGCCCGGGCGGGAAGTGGCTCGAGGACCGGTTCCCCCCGCCGTTCATCACACTTCCGGCCCAGCGTCGACCCGCCCGGCCCAATGTGCGCGTTTCGTGACAAGCGGAACCCGGACCGCTCGGCCGTTCGTCCTCCCGGACGTACGGCCGACACAATCGGCACGGAACGCTCCGCATATCGCCTAGGGTCAAGAGGCGGGGACGGAGCGCGAGCACGGCAGCGAGGGCAGTGGCATGGCACAGGCGTACATGACGGAGACGGGAAACGGCGGCTCGGAGCCCGAGCCCTCCCGGTCCGGTCTCCGACGCCGGCTGGCCGATCTGAAGGCAGACCGCGGCGTCTGGCGCCGCGGGATCGTGCTCGCCGCGCTCGCGGTGCTGATCTCGCTCGTCATGATCTTCCACGCCTCCCTGCCCAACGACATCGGCAACCTCGGCAGCCTCATCGAGACCTTCCTGCCCTGGCTGGGCCTGGCCGTCCCGGTCCTGTTCGCCGCGGCCCTGCTGCGCAGGTCGGCGACCGCCCTGATCGCGATACTGCTGACCGCCGCGGTCTGGGTGAACCTCTTCGGCGGCCTGGTCACGGACAAGTCCCACGGCGGCGGCAACCTCACCGTCGCCACCCACAACGTCGACGCCGACAACACCGACCCGGCGGGCACCGCCGCGTCCGTCGCCACGTCCGGGGCCGACGTCCTGGCCCTGACCGAGCTCAAGGGCAGCGCCGTACCCGTCTACGAGAAGGCCCTCAAGGGCACGTACAAGTACCACTCGGTCGAAGGGACCGTCGGCGTCTGGAGCAAGTACCCGCTCACCTCCAGCGCGCCCGTCGACATCAAGATGGGCTGGACCCGGGCCATGCGCGCCACCGTCAAGACCCCCCACGGCGACGTCGCCGCCTTCGTCGCCCACCTTCCGTCGGTCCGCGTCAAACTCAACGCCGGCTTCACCGCCAACCAGCGCGACAACAGCGCCGACGCCCTCGGCGCCGCGCTCGCCGCCGAGCCGCTGGGCAAGGTCGTCCTCCTCGGCGACCTCAACGGCACCGTCAACGACCGGGCCCTGTCCGAGGTCACCTCGCAGCTGCGCTCCACCCAGGGAGCGTCCGGCGACGGCTTCGGCTTCAGCTGGCCCGCGCAGTTCCCCATGGCCCGCATCGACCAGATCCTGGTCCGCGGCGTCACCCCCGAGGCCTCCTGGACCCTGCCCCGCACGGGCAGCGACCACCTCCCCATCGCGGCCCGGGTCACGGTCGAGTAGGACCGCCCGCCGCCCGCCCGTACGAACGCCGGTGCCCCGGCCGCTTCCAGGAGCGGCCGGGGCACCGGCGTACGAACCGGTCGAGCTACGCGTGCTCGCGCCAGCCGTTCGTGATGGGCAGTCGGCGGTCCTTGCCGAAGCCCTTCGCCGAGATCTTCGTGCCCGGCGGGTACTGCCGGCGCTTGTACTCCGCCGTGTCCACCATCCGCAGCGTCTTCGCGACGAGCTCGCGGTCGTAGCCGGCCGCGACGATCGACTCCAAGCCCTGGTCGCGGTCCACGTACAGCGCCAGGATCCCGTCCAGCACCGGATAGTCCGGCAGCGAGTCCGTGTCCACCTGCCCCGGGCGCAGTTCGGCGCTCGGCGGCTTCACGATGGAGTTCTCCGGGATCGGCGGGGTCTCGCCGCGCTCGGCCGCCGCCCGGTTGCGGTACTCGGCGAGCCGGAAGATGTCGCTCTTGTAGACGTCCTTGATCGGGCCGTACGCGCCCACCGAGTCCCCGTACAGGGTGGAGTAGCCGACGGCCAGCTCCGACTTGTTGCCCGGGGCCAGCACGATGTGGCCCTCCTCGTTGGAGACGGCCATCAGCATCGTGCCGCGCAGCCGCGACTGGAGGTTCTCCTCGGCGAGCCCGGTCAGGCCCAGCGAGCCCATGTACGCGTCGAACATCGGCTCGATCGGCACGGTCCGGAAGTTCAGACCGGTCCGCTCGGCCAGGTCGGACGCGTCGCCCTTGGAGTGGTCCGAGGAGTACTTGGACGGCATCGAGATGCCGTACACGTTCTGCGCGCCGATCGCGTCGCAGGCGATGGCCGCGACGAGCGCGGAGTCGATGCCGCCGGAGAGCCCGATCAGGACCGAGCGGAAACCGTTCTTCCGGACGTAAGCGCGCAGGCCCACGACCAGCGCGTCGTAGATCTCCTCGTCGTCCTCCAGGCGCTCCGCGTAGCCGCCGGTGACGACCGCCTCGTACGGCTCGACCGGCTCCTCGGAGAGGATCACCCGGTCGATGCGCAGACCGTCGTCGACGACTCCCTCGACGGGCGTGGCCGAGGCGGCCGGCAGGTCGAGGTCGACCAGTACGCAGCCCTCGGAGAACTGCGGGGCGCGCGCGATGACCTCCCCGTCGGCCCCGACGACGATCGAGTCGCCGTCGAAGACCAGCTCGTCCTGGCCGCCGATCATGGCCAGGTAGGCGAGGGTGCAGCCGGCCTCCTGGGCGCGCTTCTGCACCAGTTCGAGGCGCAGGTCGTCCTTGTTGCGCTCGTACGGGGACGCGTTGATCGAGATCAGCAGTCCGGCCCCGGCGGAGCGGGTGGCGGGGACGCGGCCGCCTTCCTGCCAGAGGTCCTCGCAGATGGCCAGGGCCACGTCCACGCCGCGCACCCGGATGACGGGCTGCGTGTCGCCCGGCACGAAGTACCGGAACTCGTCGAAGACGCCGTAGTTGGGCAGGTGGTGCTTGGCGAAGCGCAGGACGACCTTCCCGCCGTGCAGCACGGCGGCCGCGTTCTCCGGGGACCCCGCCGGGCGGCCGAGCCGGGGCGCGGCCTTCTCCGTACGGTCGAGGTAGCCGACGACGACCGGCAGGTCGCCGAAGCCCTCGGCCGCCAGCCGCTGCGCGAGGTCGCGCAGCGCGGCACGGGAGGCCTCGACGAAGGAACCGCGCAGGGCGAGGTCCTCGACGGGGTACCCGGTCAGCACCATCTCGGGGAACGCCACCAGGTGGGCGCCCTGTTCGGCGGAGTGCCGGGTCCAGTGGACGACCGAGTCGGCGTTCGCGGCGATGTTGCCGACGTGCGAGTCGATCTGATTCAGAGCGAGGCGAAGTTGAGGCACGGGCCCAGTGTAATCGTCTTTCTGACGCGATGTCCTGGGAGCCCGCGATTCAGCCGATCGGACCGCTGTACTTCACCGAGGGGAGCCGGCCGCCGGGGGTGATGTCGGCGGTGAGGTTCGCCGTGCCCTTGGGGACCTCGTAGGCGATGACCCCCGTCGCCGTGGCGCCGGGCAGGATGTCGCCCCTGACCATCTTGGGCATCTCCCCGTCGAAGACGAGCTTGCCGGCCAGGCCCTGCTCGTCACGGAGGTTGGGCACCGAGTAGATGATGTTGAGCGTCTCGGTCGAGTTGTTGGTGATGGTGAGGGTCACCTCGACCGCGTTGCCCACCTTGATGTACTCGCTGTCGGTCACGTACTTCTTCGGCGCCGACACCTTCACCTCGACGCCGCTCGGGTACTTGAACGTTTCGCCGAACGGCAGCGCGCTGGTCATGCCGGGCACCTGGGACGGGGACGGCGAGGCCTTCGGCGTCGGCAGCGCAGGGGTGCTGGGCAGGGCCAGGTCGTCCTCGTAGTAGTCGCCGTAGCGGCGCTCTTCGGCGACCGTCCTGTCGATCTTGTCGATGACGGTCGAGGTGATGAACCAGCCGCCGACCGAGGCGCCGACGCCGAGGAGGCTCAGGGCCGTGCCGACGGTGGCCATCGCGGCGCGCGGGGCGCCCTTGCGGGAGCGGACGACGGCCGCGATCCCCAGACCCAGGCCGGTCAGGGCGAGGAGGGCGCCCGCCCAGAAGAAGAAGGGGATGAGGCTGACGAAGATGCCGAACAGGCCGAGGAGCAGCGCGGCGACGGCCATGCCGTTGCTCGCGGGCGGGGGAGGCGGGAAGCCGGCCGGGTGCGGCGCCTGGAAACCGCCGCCGGGCGCGCCCCAGGGATTGCCCGGCTGGGGGGCGCCGGGGGCGCCGTGGCCGTACGGGGCTCCGTACGGGGCTCCGTACGGGGGCGCCGGGGGAGCGGCGGCGGCCGGCGCGGGACCGACCGGGGCGAAGGCGCCGGGGGCCGGGGCGACGGGCGGCGCCGAGTGCTGCGCGGCGGCGGCGGGGACCTCCGCGGGGCTCTCGGCCGGGACCTCTGCGGGGGCCTCTGCCGGCGGGGCGGCCGGCGTGGCGGCGGGAGCGGCGGCGACGACCTCTGCCGGGACCTCTGCGGGGACTTCTGCCGAGCGGGCGGCCGGGACTTCTGCGGGGACTTCTGCCGAGCGGGCGGCCGGGACTTCTGCGGGGACTTCTGCCGAGCGGGCGGCCGGGACCTCTGCCGCGACTTCTGCCTCTGCCCCGGCCTCCGCCGCGGGCTCCGTCGCGGGCTTCTCGAGCGACAGGGGCCGCGAGGGCGCGGGTATGGAAGCTTCGGGTTCGGGGGTGCCCTCGGGCTCCGTCGGCGGACCGGACGGGGTGATGGGCGGGTTCGGCGGGGTGCTCATACCGGCGGGAAGTCCTTCAGGTCGCAATCGGCGCGTGACGATCACCAGCCTGTCATGCCCGGCGGCCTCCCCGCCGGGCATTTCGGACCCGGGCTGCCCGGGCTCGGAGCGCGCCGTCCGGCCCGATCTCCGGCCCGATCTCCGGCCCGGTCCCCGGGCCGGCCCGGCGCGCGGGCCGCGCCCCCGAGCGGCGCGGCACGGCGCGGGCCGGCGGGTCCGGCTCCTAGGGTCGGCTGGGTGGGCGCGCGCCGAGTGCGGCGCCTCGGACGAGCCGAGCCCGGCCGGGGCAACGCGGTGGCCGGCGGTCGCGTCCTCCAAGGCGGGGGACCGGTCCGGACGGCCCGGCGTGCGCAGGGCGGCGACGCCCGGCAACAGTGCGACGGGCAGCGGCGGCCGGGACCGGCCGGGGCCGCCGGACAGCTCGTCGCTCGGTACGCGGGGCGGGGCGCGTCATGGGCGGAACCCTACCCGGGGTGGGTATCCGAACGGAGAACCGTGCTCGCCGTGTTTAGGATTAGTCACACTATGTCCATAAAAGGTCCATCACGTGAGTCAGCCCGGTCGGGTCAACCAAGCCACGGTCGAGCAAGCCGGTCGGGTCGGCCAGGTCCGCCGGGTCGGCAGGGCGGGCCGGGCCGGTCAGGTCAGCTCGTGAACGGTCCGCCGGGTTCGCCCGCCCCGCCTCCGGCCGGCGCGCGACCCGTCGCCGTCCTCATCGGGCTCGGCGCCGCCGCGTACACCGCGTGGGTCCTCGAAGTCGTCCTGTCCACGGGTCTCAACCCCATCGAGACCTACGTCAGCGAGCTCGCCGCCCAGGACCAGCCGCTCGGAGGCCTGTTCCGGGCCACGGACTTCACGGCCGGGTTCCTCGTCTTCCTCGGCGGACTCCTCGCCCTGACGCGCCTCGTCCGGCATCGGGAATCCCGCCGCTTCTGGTCCGTCGCCGGCTGGGCCGGGGTCACCCTCTTCGGCGCGGCCACCGCGGCCGACGCCTGGCTGCCGCTGAGCTGCGCGCCGACCGTGGACCCCGAATGCGCGGCCCGGGAGACCGCCGGACTGGTCCCCGCCACCCATCAGGCCCACGCCGTCAGCAGCAGTCTGGCCATGACCGGAGCCCTCGTGGGGATCGTGGCCCTCACGCTCGCCGCCCGCCGCTACGGACGCCTCGCCCCGCTCGCCCGCTTCGGCCCCGCGCTCGTCGCGTGCGAACTGCTCGCCACCGCCTGGACCCTGTCCTCCATCGCGATGTTCACCGCAGGACACGGCACGTGGGCCCTCGGCGCCGGGCAGCGGCTGCAGGTGCTGTTCGTGGCCCTGTGGCTGGGGCTGCTCGCGTACTCCGTCCACCGGGAGCGCCGAACGTGACCGCGTCCCCGGCCGCTCCCGGCCGGTTCCTGCGCGTCCCGGCCGTCGACGGGGTCCCGCTGCACGTGGTCGTCGAGGGCGCCGGGCCCCCGGTCGTGCTCAGCGCCGGGCTCGCCATGGCCTGGTTCGACTGGGACTCCGTCGCCGAGCTGCTCGTCGCCGCCGGCCGCACCGTCATCCGCTTCGACCGGCCGGGGCACGGGCTCAGCGCCCCCGCCTCGCGGCCGCCGAGCGCCGCGGGGGAGGCCCACCGCATCGCCGGACTGCTGGACGAGCTGGGCCTGGGCGGCGCGCGCGCCACCGTCGCCGGGCACTCCATCGCCGGGTTCCACGCGGAGGCCTTCGCCCGGCTCCACCCCGGGCGGACCGCCGCCGTCGTGCTGGTCGACAGCAGCGTGGAGGAACACCCCCGCACGCTCCTGCCCGCCGACGTGCGCACCGCCGCCGCCCGCGCGCTCGGCCGGGCCGTTACCGCCGCCGGACTGCCCGCCGCGCTGGGACCGTGGGCCCGGCGGGCCACCGTACGGGCTTCCCGCACGGGCGGTACGGACCCGGCCGCGCGGGACCTCGTACGCCGCTGCTACCGCACCGGCCGGGTCTGGCGCGGAGCCCTCCTGGAGAACTCCCGCTACCCGGACGCGGCCGCCGAGGTACTGGCGCTGCGCGCGGAGCACCCGCTGACGGCGCCCGCCACGGTCCTGGTCGGCCACGACGGCAATCCCGGCCGGCGGTCCCTGCACTGGCTGGCCCGTCAGGCGGAGCTGGCCGACCGGCTCGGCGCCCGCTTCGTCGTCGCGGAGCCGGCCGGGCACCTGGTCATGCACGACCGCCCGCACCAGGTGGCGCGGGCGGTCCTGCACGCGGCGGAGCCGGACGCCTAGGCCGCCCCGCGGCGGACCGGGCGCCCGGCCTCGCCCACGCGGCGGACCGGGCGCCCGGCCCGGTGGGGTACCGGGGTCCTAGCCCCTCGCGTAGACCTTCTCCGCCCAGCCCGCTATCTGCTGCTCGGAGAGGTGCTTGGCCAGATCGGCCTCGCTGATCATGCCGACCATCCGCTTGTCCTGGATGACGGGGAGCCGGCGGATCTGGTGGCTCTGCATCTCCTCCAGCACCTCGGAGACGTCCGCGCCCGCGTCGATCCAGCGCGGGGTGCCCTGGGCCATCTCGCCCGCGGTCGTCTTGGCCGGGTCGTGCCCCTTGGCCACGCAGCCGATCACGATGTCGCGGTCGGTCAGGATGCCGCAGAGGCGTTCGTTGTCATCACTGATGGGCAGCGCGCCCACGTTGAGGCGGCTCATCAGCTGAGCCGCCCGGTCCAGGGTCTCGGTGGCGGGGATCCACTGGGCCCCGGGGTGCATGATCTCTCCGGCGGTGGTCATCGCGTCAACCTCCTGAGCGCCGTAGCGGCCGGGCGCGGACGCGCCCGCCTCGGCTTCCCCATCGTCATTCACCCGTTCGGACCACGCGACTCCACGGGGGCGACAGGGGGCCGTACGGGTGACCCCGGCAGGCGGCCGGGAGCCCCCGGCAGGCCGTACGGGCGCCCGCGCGGCTACCCGTACGGCCCACGCGTACGCCCCCACCCGCAGGGCCCCCGTACGGCCGTGCCCGTCGTCACCGCGCGGGCTCGGCCCCGCGCTGCGCCAGCATGTCGGCCATCAAGGTGAGCTCCGACTGCTGCGCCGCCACCATGCCCTGGGCCAGCGCCCGCTCGGCCGGGGTCTCACACCGGGTGGCGCACCCCTGGGCCATGGCGACACCGCCCTGGTGGTGCTCGGTCATCAGCCGGAGGTAGAGCACCTCGGCGTCCCGGCCCTCGGCGGAGCCCAGCCGGAGCAGCTCCTCCTTGGTGGCCATCCCGGGCATGAGGGCGCCGGGCTTGGTGACGACGCCGCCCATCTCGTGGCCGTCCGCCTCGTGACCGTCCGTGCCGCCGCCGCCGTTCGTGCCGTGGCCGTCCCCGGCGTGTCCGCCGGTCTCCATCCAGGACATCGGCGGCTCGTCGGCCACCACCTTCGGCAGCCCCCACAGGTCCAGCCAGCCCAGCATCATGCCGCGCTGGTTGGCCTGGGTGTTGGCGATGTCGTAGGCGAGGCCGCGGACCGCCTCGTCCTTCGTGCGGTCGCGCACGATGAAGGACATCTCCACCGCCTGCTGGTGGTGCACGGACATGTCCCGTGCGAAGCCCGCGTCGGCGGAGTAGAGGCCCGGAGCACGGGGAGACGTGGCGGAATCGGCTCCTCCCGCGGTGGCGACCGTGGCCCCCACCGCGAAGAGCAGCGCCAGGCCGACCGCCGTGCCCGCGGCCCAGTACGTCCGGGACGGGCGGGTCACTTGTCGGCCAGCCCGTTCGTGCAGGCCGCGCCCGGCTCGGGGGTCTGCGGGCCCTGCACGTACTTGGTGAAGAACTGCGCCACCCGGGGGTCGTCGGCCTTCTCCACGGTCAGCTGCTTGCCCCACGCGCTGAGCATGATCGTGCCGGTCTGCTCCTTGTCCGGGCTCATCAGCGTGTACGGGGTCTTGGCGACCGTCCCGGCGAGCGTGTCGACGTCGGCCTTGTCGGCCTTCTCGTTGTACGTCACCCACACGGCGCCGTGCTCCAGCGAGTGCACCGCGTTGACCTCGGGCAGCGGGTTCTTGTAGACGTCGCCGTTGCAGTTCATCCAGCGGGGGCTGTGGTCGCCGCCGACGGGCGGGTTCATCTCGTACTTCACCGGGGTGTCGACGTGCTTGCGGCCCAGCTTCGCCGCGTCCCAGGTCTGCTCGCCGTCGACCGGCGCCTTCGCGGCCGCCACCTTGGCGTCCTTCTTGTTCTGCTGGTCGATCATCACCCACGCGCCGAAGCCGACCAGCCCGGCGACGACGGCGGCGGAGGCGGTGATCGCGATGGCCTTGTTGCGCCGGTCGCGGATCTGGTCGGCGCGGCGCATCTCGGCTATGCGCGACTGGCGGGAGTTGTTGTCGGACTTCCTGCTGGCCATGTGCCCTGAATCCTTCTGCTGAGGGGGGTGGAGGAGATACACGCGTGCCGGAGCCGGATCGGTCAGGTCCGCAGCACCTGGAGGGCGTACAGGTCGGGGCCGCGCGCGAGCGCTCCGGGCGCCCGGGACGGGCCCGCACAGGCGGGGGGCCCGCCGGGCCAGGGCGCGCCGGAGGCGGCCACCAGGGCGGCGGGCGGCGGCACGGGCAGGACGCCGGGGGTCCGGTGCGAGAGCGGGGAACAGCCCGGCAGGTCGTGCGGCGACACGCAGACGACGTGCTCCGCGCCCGGGGCATGGGCGGCCGGATGGCCGGCCGCGTGGTCCGTACCGGGCCGCGCGCACAGGAACACCGCGCCGGCCAGCACCCCGAAGGCCATCAGGAGGACGGCGCGCCGGAGCAGCGGACGTCCTCGACGTCCCCGCTCCGCGTGCTTCCGGCCCCCCATGGGCGCCGATGGTAATGCTCATGACGGGTCCGAGGTCAGTGCGGGGGTGCCGCCGGCTTTCCGGGGTGCGTAATCTGGCGGAAACCACCGCTGGCGATACTGGGCCGGCCCGACTGTGCCCCCGGTCCCCGGGAGAGTGGTGCACAGGCCGCCTGAACTGCGAGGATGAAGGTATGGACAAGCAGCAGGAATTCGTCCTCCGGACGCTCGAGGAGCGGGACATCCGCTTCGTGCGCCTGTGGTTCACCGACGTACTGGGCTTCCTCAAGTCCGTCGCGGTCGCGCCGGCGGAGCTGGAACAGGCCTTTGACGAAGGCATCGGATTCGACGGCTCGGCGATCGAGGGGTTCGCGCGGGTCTACGAATCCGACATGATCGCCAAGCCGGACCCGAGCACCTTCCAAATACTGCCGTGGCGCGCGGAGGCCCCCGGGACCGCCCGGATGTTCTGCGACATCCTGATGCCCGACGGCTCCCCCTCGTACGCGGACCCCCGGTACGTCCTCAAGCGCATCCTGAACAAGACCTCGGACCTGGGCTTCACCTTCTACACCCACCCCGAGATCGAGTTCTTCCTGCTGAAGGACAAGCCGCTCGACGGCACCCGGCCCACCCCGGCCGACAACTCGGGCTACTTCGACCACACCCCGCAGAACGTCGGCATGGACTTCCGCCGCCAGGCCATCACGATGCTCGAATCCATGGGCATCTCGGTCGAGTTCAGCCACCACGAGGGTGCCCCGGGCCAGCAGGAGATCGACCTCCGCTACGCCGACGCCCTCTCGACGGCCGACAACATCATGACCTTCCGCCTGGTCATGAAGCAGGTAGCCCTCGAACAGGGCGTCCAGGCCACCTTCATGCCGAAGCCCTTCTCGGAGTACCCCGGTTCGGGCATGCACACCCACCTCTCCCTCTTCGAGGGCGACCGCAACGCCTTCTACGAGTCGGGCGCCGAGTACCAGCTCTCGAAGGTCGGCCGCTCCTTCATCGCCGGCCTGCTCAAGCACGCGGCGGAGACGGCCGCGGTCACCAACCAGTGGGTCAACTCCTACAAGCGCATCTGGGGCGGCTCCTCCCGCAGCGCCGGCGCGGGCGGCGAGGCCCCCTCGTACATCTGCTGGGGCCACAACAACCGCTCGGCCCTGATCCGCGTCCCGATGTACAAGCCCGGCAAGACCGGCTCCTCGCGCGTCGAGGTCCGCTCGATCGACTCCGGCGCCAACCCGTACCTGACGTACGCCGTCCTCCTGGCCGCAGGCCTGAAGGGCATCGAGGAGGGCTACGAACTCCCGGCGGGCGCCGACGACGACGTCTGGGCCCTCTCCGACGCCGAACGCCGCGCGATGGGCATCGAGCCGCTCCCGCAGAACCTCGGCGAGGCCATCTCCCTGATGGAGCGCAGCGAACTGGTCGCGGAAACCCTCGGCGAGCACGTCTTCGACTTCTTCCTGCGCAACAAGAAGCAGGAGTGGGAGGAGTACCGCTCGGAGGTCACCGCTTTCGAACTCCGCAAGATGATGCCGGTGCTGTAGTCGCAGGTCAGCGGGCGATACTCCGGTCACACGGCATCCCGGGCCGGCGGCACTCAGCCGCCGGCTCGGACCCGTTTCACTCCTCCTGGGCCGCCTGTGGGCCGTCAGTCGCCGGATCGGTCGCCCGGTAGACGTCATCGACGGCCCGCAGGGTGCGCTCGTGGCTGCTCGGCATCAGGTGCGTGTAGACCCGGAGCGTGAAGCCGGGGTCGCTGTGGCCGAGGTACGTGCTCAGGGCCTTGATGTTCTCCCCGGAGTCCAGCAGGACGGACGCGTAGAAGTGCCGCAGCGCGTGCATCCCGTGCTCGCGCGCGGCCTGGTGGCGCTCGCCCGGCCGCGGCTGCGGAATGACGCCGGCCTGCACGAGGGCGAACTTCCACACCCGCGTGTTGAAGTCGGTGCGCCGCACTGCACCCCCGCCCGGGAGGGAGAACAGCAGCCGCTTGGTGACGAGCGGCCCATCCGGCTTCAGCCAGGGGAGCGTCACGTCCACCGGAGGGACTCCTCGCGGTGCTCCCGCAGCACCTGCCCGATACGGCGGGGGAGCGGCACATCCCGTTCCTTCTCCCGCTTGGGCGGACCGAAGACGAGGTACCCGTTCGCCACCTTCACCTGATTGGCCACCCGTGGCCATTCGCCGCGGAAGTCGTCCGGGTCGTCCGCCAGCCCGAAGATCTCACCCTGCCGGAGCCCCAGGCGCCGCCGGCGTCGGCCATCGCCCGGTACCGCTTCGGCAGCGCGGCACGAATGGCGAAGAGCCGCTCGGGCGTCCACGGCCTGACCCGCGGAGGGACCGGAGCGGGCGCCCGGACCGTACGGGCCTTGCACGGGTTCTTCGCCAGCAACTCGTCATCCACAGCGGCGGCGAGCACGGCGGACACGCTCGCGAAGATTACGCGCCGGTACGAGGAGACTGCCCACGGCGACTCCCACCGAAGCTTGCGATGCGAACGCCGAGCACTCGGGAGTCAGCCGTTCAAGCAACCACCGCTGCACCACTCGTGCACCACATGGCGCGGGTGACCGCAGTACACCACGGTCACCCGCGAGCGACTAGCACAGCGGAAGACTCGGTGAATCTGCAGGTCAGCCTTGGGTTGCGCTTGGCGAGTCGGGGATTCCCAAGCTCATAGCCTCGCAAGTCCCGCCCGCCGGGCCGTCGGAAGGCGGCCGCCATGCCATCTCAACACCTTGTGGTCGTTTCCTCACGGCTGATGGTGATGCAGTTGACTTGCCATGCGTCCGACGCTGACGGTGATCGGATGCATGGCCGACAGGTGGGTGCAATCGGTTTCGAGCGCGGTGAGGCGCTCTAGTGCGTCGCCGTCTCGCCCGGCCTCCATCAGAAACTGAACCACCCACCTGCGTCGGTCCAACACGGCGAGGTCCCCTGGTCCCAGTGTGCTGATGCTTTTTTGTACGGCGGTTTCGAGGAGAGCTAGGCCCTCGTCGTGGGCTCCAGACGCAAATGTGCTGCTTGCGAGTCCAAATTCCAGACCCAGGACGACGCGATGATTGTCCCCCAGTATTGAGACTGCCCTGCCTGTAAGTCGTTCGTAAAGAATGCGGGCTTCGGAATGGCGGCCACAGTGCAATGTGAAAGACGCGACCATGCTTTCCGCCATCAGGGTCTCCTCATGGTCAGCGCCGAACTCTTGTCGAAGAGCCCGCATTCGCTGCTTGGCCACGGCCAAACCTTCCTCTGCGGACCGTATGGGCTCGTCCAATTCCCATAAAATTACCTCGGCTTGGCCGATACCTGCTTCTGCCGCACGTCGCAGTGCTGGGAGGGCGAGCGGGAAATTGCCAGACAGATAGACGTTGCAGGCAATCGTGTAGGCCTCATGGGGCGATGCAAGGTCCATTACTGCAACCCAGACCGGTTCTGGTATGGCGTCATGCGCAGGAAGGTCGATCAAATAGTCGAAAGCCAGGAGTCCGTGTTCGATGTTGCCGAGTAACAGACTGTTCGCACCCGCTGGGACTGTAGGGGTCAGAGCCCAGGTCAGCGCCTCTGGGAACGACTCGGGACGCAATTCCGTCCCACCGCGACGAACAAGGTAGCCCTCGTGAAGCTGCTGGAGAACTTCCGCGGGCAGAGGGCCGTGGTAGCCAGCGCGGCGGGCATCGACAGCCGCTGCAACCAGTGCCGCTCCGCGAGGGTGGTGTCCTGGGACCCACGCATGCTGCCAGCCTTCGACCAGTTCCGGGCCAGCCGCTAACAGTTCGGCCACCCCGAAGCGTTGATCGCCGGCCAATGCGCGGACGAGTCGGGGGTCGGTCGTCAGTGCACGAGCGCGTTCGCGCTCGGTGTCTGTCCATCGCCTCTCGACGTGGACCACTTGAGCTTGTCTCAATACGGCCCGGCCTTGACGCCAAATTTCATGGGCCGGCCCGGAAGCCTCGATCTCCGCACGATCACGGTAGCGGTCGTACTCGTGACTGCGCATGGTGGCCAGAACCAGCACCTGCCGGCCCGAGATCAGCAGGCGGTGCAGCGTGGACGTGGTCAGCCCTCCTGGCCCCAGGAAGCGTTCCAAGTCATCCAGCCACACCACACTGCCGTTTGTGGCTTCCCAGTCGTCCAACAGCACGGCAATGGCTTCGCGTGTTGAGGGAGCTACAAAACGGTGATCAGGATGCAGCAGCCGAATCGCCTCGAAAGCAGCTCGCGTCTTACCCGCAGTGGACTCGCCGACCAGCAGTACGAAGCCCCCACGGCGCAGGGCAGCGTGCAGGTGCGGCTCCATGTCGCGAGTGACATACGCCGGAACCCGATCGAGCCTGCCCTCCCGCTCAGTGGTCTCGGCCGGGTGCACTCCCACCGCGATGGGGTCCCGTAGATCCCGCACCAGGGGAAAGCGCCCTTCAAGTGAGGCAATCTGCAAGGCATCAGGCCGACGACGAGCCGCCTCAGCCTGCCGCTGCCACTCCGATTGAGCGCCTAGTGCAACAACACTCGCTACGGCCGCGACCGCAGCCCCCAGCACTCCTGCCGATGCCTCTGACCCCCAGAGAGCAGCGAGCAGTCCGATCACCGCGCTGATGACCACTACGGCTACCAACCGCACCCACGGTCGGTACTGACTCCCCGTAACCCCCACCGTTCCCCCTACCTCCGACGGCCAGGAACTCCCCGGGGAAGCCTTCCCTGAGTAAACGGGACCGAACCGGTAGGTGTAAGGCCACACTGGTTTATTCAACGCGCGGTGATGTACGAATGCCCGCGACAGAGCGGAGGTCTGCTTGCCGTGGGAGCAGGCCGCAAGGAAGGGCACGGAAGGTCACGTCATGGGGACGTTGCGTCGATCTGTAAATCTGCCAGTCCCGCCCGGCGGGGCCGTCTGTGGGCCGTTGAAGGGTGGCCCACAGCGACCAACAACGACCAATGAAGACCGTCCGATCACAGGTCAGAGCTGCGTCATCTCGATCGCACGAGGTCGGTCCGGGCCGATGTAACTTCCTGCGCAACCAGAAGCAGGAGTGGGAGGAGTACCGGAGCGAGGTCACGGCTTTCGAACTCCGCAAGGTGATGCCGGTGCTGTAACACCAGGTCAGCAGCGCTGTCAGAATTTTCTGACACTCCGGGCCGACGGTCACCGACCGTCGGCCCGGAGTCGTCTCACTCGCCCTGGGGTACGTGCCGAGAACGGCGTCGGCGTCGTCGAGGTCGACGACCGTGAGGTTCGCGCACCGGGGTGGAAGGCGACGGCTCCGGCCTGCTGCCGGGCACGGGCCCGTGCCGGGAGGTGAGCACGATCGGGTCGGCGATGGCGGCGGCCCAGCCATGGCACAGGGCCGGACACCGGCAGGACCCGGCCGCTTTCCCGTGCGGTCAGTCGCCGCATGGTGGCCGGACCACCTAGGCTGCAGAGCCGGTCTACTACCAGCTTCGAACAGCTCGCGACCTGCTCGCCTGCGATGGTGTGACCTTCGATACCCCTGCCTACCAGCAGGTCATACTGCCGTTCTTCGCGGCTTTGGACTCGCTGCAAAGGCTGATGCGGGATGACCTGCAGCCTCCGGCCGGTCGTCGCGTATGAGGTGCTGTCGGTACTAGCGGTTGTCGCCGCGTGTGTCTCGCAGAGGGGCCCCCTGGTCCGAAGCTCTGGGCTCGTCGACCCGCTCGGGATGGCGCCGGCTGTCTCCTCCGCTGGAAGCCCTCCCCGTGCTTGTACGGTAAGGGCGGTGCTACCGGAGCGAGGCCACCGCCTTCGAACTCCGCAAGATGATGCCGGTGCCGTCACACCGACTCCGGGCACGCCCTCCGGGCCGGCGGTCCACGACCGTCGGCCCGGAGCGTCCCGGGAGGAACAGAGCATGGTCGTCCACACCACGGACCCTCTGCGTGCCGGAGCTTTAGGCCCGCCCGGGCGCGTCTGGTACGCGTCCTACGGCTCCAACATGCACATGGACCGGCTGGCCGCCTACATCGCCGGCGGGAAGCCGCCCGGGGCGACGCGGACGTATCCCGGTTGCCGGACCACCGGGCGCCGGAGCGGTCGATCGCCGTCGAGCTCGACGGGGACCTCTACTTCGCCACCGAGTCCCCCGTGTGGACGGGCGGCAGGGCCTTCTACGATCCGACGACGCCCGGCCGCATGCGGGCGCGCGCCCACCTCGTGACCGTGGGCCAGGTGTCGGACATCGCCGCGCAGGAGATGTACGAGGCGCCGGGGACGGACCTGGACCTGACCACGGTCTTGAGCCTGGGGCGCGACGAGTTGGGGCCGGGGCGGTACGAGACGCTGATCTGCCCGGGGACCATCGAGGGAATCCCCCTGCTGACGTTCACCGCCCCGTGGGCCCTCGAGGACGTCGAGCCGCTCATGCCCTCCGCCGCGTACCTGCGCTACCTGGCCGGCGGCCTGCTGGAATCGGGACCCTGGGAAGAGCCGGACATCGCCGACTACCTGTCCTCGCGCCCCGGCGCGGCCGGGAACTGGACTCCGGCACACGTCCTGGAGCTCCTCACGGGCACCACCACCAGCAGCTAGTGCGGTTACGGGCGGGGGACCGCCTTGTGCCAGATCAGGCGGGTGGGGTTGGGGAGGGTCGTCGTGACGTGGAGTTCGGCGTCCAGGCCCAGGACTGCCGTGGTCGTGGCGCCGCCCTGCTCCTGGGTGCCCGCCGGGGCGCCCGCGTAGAGCATCTGGGACTCCGTCCACGCGGGCGGGCCGCCGAGGCCCGTCGTGCTGATGGTGCCCGAGTCGGCGCGGCCCGAAAGGAGGCGGCCCGCGACGCCGACCGCGCCGTAGCCGGCCCGGCCGCCGGCCTCCGCGATGCTGGAGACGGTGGGCTTGACGGCTCCGGCGCCCGCTGTGACCAGGGCGGTGCGCACGACGCCCGAGTCGGGGCGCCGGAAGTACAGGCGCACGCCCGCGGCCTCCGGGGCCGCGGTGAGGGGCACGGTGGTGGCGGGCAGGCCGGTCGGGAAGGGCCCGGCCAGGGGGGCGCCCGCGGTGGGCTGGATCCAGGCCAGCACGGACCCGGTGGTGGCGACGTAGATGTGGCGCCGCCCGGCGGCGTCGGTGGCGGTGACCGGGTCGCTCTGCAGGTCGGTGCCGCCCAGCTGCTGCCAGGCGGCGAAGGAGCCCGACGGCTGCTGGACGCGGGCGAGCAGGGTGCGGCGGGAATCGCGGACGTACACGGTCAGCCGGCCGTCCTGGTCGGCGGCCGCAGAGGGCGCGCTGATCGCGGAGGTACCGGCCTCGTCGGTGGATTCGGGGGTTCCGAGCGAGATCCACGGCCCGAACGGGCCGCCGGGCACGGCCTGGGCGGCGTAGACGATCTCGCGGTGGTAGTCCTGCGGGCGCTCACCGAAGACGGTCCGGGTGGCGAGTACGGCCACGCGCCCGTCGGGGAAGCGGGCGGTGGTCGCGCCCGGGTCTATGCCGGTGCCCGGCAGCAGGTCCGGTCCCTGCCAGGCGGCGGCGGCCCCGGTGCCGGGGCCGCGGCTCCAGACGGCCATCTGGCCGTCGAGGGCGGCGAAGGCGTACAGCCGGCCGGGCGTGCCCTGCGCCAGCCAGGAGGAGTTGTCGGCGCGTGCGTAGCGCAGCGACTGGGCCCAGTTGTGGCCGGTGGGGTTGCCCGCGACCTTGCGGTCGCCGCAGCCGGAGGGGGAGGCGCAGTGGTTCTGCTTGTCGTGCCACGCGTAGGTCTTGAGGAAGCCGATCTTCGTCTCGGCCGTCTGCGGGTCCAGCGTGTGCGGCAGGGTGCCGTTGTGGTACCCGAGGTAGCTCTGGACGGTGAAGTGGGGCCGCTGTCCGGCCGGGACGCGCGCGGCGTAGGCGGCCGCGCCGGCCTGCGCGAACCGCGCCCCGTACATGTGGTCCTGGTGGTCGGTGTACCGGCCGGTGTCGGCGTAGCGGCCCGGCGTCGGGTCCTGCATCCGTATCGTCGTCGGCTTGTACCGCTCCAGGATCCCGGCTATCGCCGCTATCACCTGGTCCTTGGTGTACGTGTGCGACTGCTTGACCGGGGTGCCCACGGCGAGCTGGGGGGCGAGCGCCGGTATCCGGCCGTTCCACAGGCCGCGCAGGCTGTCCGCCGTGTCCGCTATGGGGGCGCGGGCCTCGCGCATCTGCAGCCAGACCAGATTGACGTGCGGTTTCGCCACGAGGACGTCCAGTTCGGCCTGTCCGCCGCCGACGGTGGGTATGACCGTGCGCTGCCACGGGCTCGTGCGGTCGCCGGTGGCCATCTGGGCGTAGGCGGAGCGTATGCCGTTCTGCCGGGCCTCCGAGTAGTGGCCGTGGTCGGCGGGCTGCTCGGCGTCATTGATGTCGCCGCCGTGGCCCTCGTTGCGGCCGTCGGCCTCGCCGGAGGTGAGGTACAGGGTGGTGAGCGGGGTGCCGGTCAGCAGGGAGCGGCTGAGGTCGGGGTTCATGAAGAACAGGTCGTCGTCGGGGTGGGCGGCGATCTGGACGACCGATCCGGCGGTGGTGCTCACCGGACGGGCGGCCGCCGGGTCCGTTCCCGCCGAGGCCTCGGCGGCCGTCTGCTGGCCGGAGGCTACGGCGAGCGCGCCGGTGACCCCGAGGGTGAGCATCGGGAGCACGGTCGCGAGGAGGAAGCGTCGGCGGGAAACGGGCATGGGATTACGCCTTGGGTGTCGTGCGGCAGGAGGAACCACTGAGCAGCCGGTCGATCGATGTCGGTCAGTCAGTGAGAGGCGATTCCGGGCAAGTTGGTTCATCGGCTTCGTTGATGACTTCGGATTTCCCCAAGTGACCGGTTGGGATTGTGCCTTGTTCGATCCTCGTATGCGGATGTGATCGGTATTCGGACTACAAGTGGAGCTTGTCCCTCCGGGCCGCACCCCAAAAGCCGCCCCGGCGGAGGGTGTTGACAACGGCTCGATCCCGTCGGCGACCGCGCCCGGACGGAGGCCGGCGGCGACAGCTCGCAGGTCCCGCCCCGCCGCCGGCGTCCTGCCCGAGCCCGCGCTCTGCTCCCCGCCCGCGTCCGGGCCCAGCCGCCCCCCCCCCGACGCCCGCCCGGCCGGGTCGCCGGCCCCGGGCCCCTCCCCACGGGTCGCCGCCGCCGGGGGCTCCTCCCGGCCGGACGGCGCGGAGGCGTGCCCCACTTCCCCGGGACCGCTTAGGCTCTTCCCGGGCGATCACGGACTCCAGGACGACCCAGACGATCAGGACGGCCGGCCAGACGGCCAGGTGGCCAGCCGGCCGGGCCACCAGGCGACCAGGCCACCAGGAGTTCGCGAACCGCCCGGCCAGGGCACCGGCAGGCGACGTACGCGGGAGGCGGCGGGATGACAGTCCCGGGACGCAGGAGCAGTACCTTCAGCCGGCTGCTGCGCAGCGGCTTCACCGACCCCTCCGCCGCGGCCCGGCTCCTCGACACCGAGGCGCTGGCCGCCGTACGCACCGATCCGGTGCTCCTCGACGCGCTCGGAGCCACCGCCGACCCCGACCTCGCACTCCTCGGGCTGGTCCGCCTCGCCGAGGCGCAGTCGGCCGACGAGCTGCCCGTACTGCTCGACACCCTCGTCAGCGCCAAACCCCTGCGCGACCGCCTCCTCGGCGTACTCGGCGCCTCCGAGGCCCTCGGTGACCACCTCGCCCGCCACCCCCAGGACTGGCGGGCCCTGGTCACCTACGAGGCCGCCGACCTGCATCCGGGGCTCCCCGAGTTCGAACTCGGCCTCGCCGGCGCCCACGACCCCGTGGCCCTGCGCGTCGCCTACCGCCGCTGCCTGCTCTCCATCGCCGCCCGCGACGTCTGCGGCACCACCGACGTCGCCCAAGCGGCCGCCGAGCTCGCCGACCTCGCCACCGCGACCCTCCGCGCGGCCCTGCGCATCGCGAGCGCCGCCGCCCCCGACGACGCGGCCGCCTGCCGGCTCGCCGTCATCGCGATGGGAAAGTGCGGCGGCCACGAACTGAACTACGTCTCCGACGTCGACGTCATCTTCGTCGGGGACGCCCCCGCCGGAGCCGACGAGGGCAAGGCGATCCAGGCCGCCACCCGCCTGGCTTCCCACCTCATGCGGATCTGCTCCGAAACCACCGTCGAAGGCACGATCTGGCCCGTCGACGCCAACCTCCGCCCCGAGGGAAGAAACGGTCCACTCGTCCGCACCCTCGCCTCCCACCTGGCCTACTACCAGCGCTGGGCCAAGACCTGGGAGTTCCAGGCCCTGCTCAAGGCCCGCGCCGTCGCCGGGGACGAGACGCTCGGCGCCGAGTACGTCCAGGCCATAACCCCCCTCGTCTGGCAGGCCGCCGAGCGCGAGAACTTCGTCACCGACGTCCAGAAGATGCGCCGCCGCGTCGTCGACAACATTCCCGCCGCCCAAGTCGACCGCGAACTCAAGCTCGGCCCCGGCGGCCTGCGCGACGTCGAGTTCGCCGTCCAGCTCCTCCAGCTCGTCCACGGCCGCTCCGACGCCACCCTGCGCTCCTCCAGCACCCTCGACGCGCTCCACGCCCTCGCCGCCGGCGGCTACGTCGGGCGCGCCGACACCGCCCAGCTGAACGACGCCTACCGCTTCCTGCGCGCGATGGAACACCGCATCCAGCTCTACCGGCTGCGCCGCACCCACCTCGTCCCCGAGGACGAGAACGACCTGCGGCGCTTGGGCCGCTCCATGGGCCTGCGCACCGAACCGGTCGCCGAGCTCAACAAGGCCTGGCGCCGGCACGCCTCCGTCGTCCGCCGCCTGCACGAGAAGCTCTTCTACCGGCCGCTCCTCGACGCCGTCGCCCAACTCGCCCCCGGCGAGACCCGGCTCTCCCCCCGCGCCGCCGGCCAGCGCCTCGAAGCCCTCGGGTACGCCGACCCGGCCGCGGCCCTGCGCCACCTGGAGGCCCTGGCCTCCGGCGTCACCCGCAAGGCCGCCATCCAGCGCACCCTGCTGCCCGTGCTCCTCGGCTGGTTCGCCGACTCCGCCGACCCGGACGCCGGCCTGCTCAACTTCCGCAAGGTCTCCGACGCCCTCGGCAAGACCCCGTGGTACCTGCGCCTCCTGCGCGACGAGGGCGCCGCCGCCGAGAACCTCGCCCGTGTCCTGTCCGCCGGCCGCCTCGCCCCCGACCTGCTCATGCGCGCTCCCGAGGCCGTCGCCCTGCTCGGGGACGCCGAAGGCCTCGCCCCCCGCAGCCACGAGGCCCTGGAACAGGAGGTACTCGCCGCCGTCGGCCGCGCCGGAAACCCGGAAGCGGCCGTCGCCGCAGCCCGCGGAGTGCGCCGCCGCGAGCTCTTCCGCACCACGGCCGCCGACATCATCGGCTCCTACGGCACGGAGGACAACCCGGCCGAGGAGGATCACGGAGCCCTGGTCGACCGGGTCGGCGACGCCGTCTCCGACCTCACCGCCGCCACGATCGCCGGAGCCCTGCGCGCCGCCGTCCACGCCCACTGGGGCGACACCCTGCCCACCCGGTTCGCGATCATCGGAGTCGGCCGCTTCGGCGGCCACGAGCTCGGCTACGGCTCCGACGCCGATGTCCTGTTCGTCCACGAACCCCGTGAGGGTGTCGGCGAACAGGAGGCCGCGAAGGCCGCCCAGAACGTCATCGTCGAGATGCGCCGGCTGCTCCAGCTGCCCACCGCCGACCCGCCGCTGCTCATCGACGCCGACCTGCGCCCCGAAGGCCGCTCCGGCCCGCTGGTCCGCACCCTCCCCTCGTACGCCGCCTACTACCGCCGCTGGTCCCTGACCTGGGAGTCCCAGGCCCTGCTGCGGGCCGAACCGGTCGCGGGCGACGCCGAGCTCGGCGCCCGCTTCATCGACCTCATCGACCCGCTGCGCTACCCCGTGGAAGGCCTCGGCGAGGACGCCGCCCGCGAGATCCGCCGGCTGAAGGCCCGGATGGAGTCCGAACGCCTGCCCCGGGGAGCCGACCCGACCCTGCACACCAAGCTGGGCCGCGGCGGCCTCAGCGACGTCGAGTGGACCGTCCAGCTGATCCAGATGCGGCACGCCTGGGCCGAGCCGGGCCTGCGCACGACCCGGACCCGCCCGGCACTGGCCGCCGCGCAGGCCGCCGGACTGATCCCGACCGAGGAGGCTCAGATCCTGGACGAGGCCTGGGTACTGGCCACCCGTGTCCGCAACGCCGTGATGCTGGTCCGGGGACGGGCCGGCGACACCTTCCCCTCCGACGCCCGCGAACTGGCGGCCGTCGGCCGCTACCTCGGCTATCCGGAGGGCCGGGTCGGCGAGATGCTGGACGACTACCGGCGCATCACGCGCCGCGCCCGGGCGGTCGTGGACGAGCTGTTCTACGGGGCGTAGGCGCGAAGCCGTCCAGGCGCGAAGGCGCGAAGGCGCGAAGGCGCGCAGGCGCGCAGGTCGTAGCGCGTACGACCCCGCCGCCGACCCCTGTACGGCGGCGGGGTCCTACGCGCCCCTCTCGGAGAGGCTCTAGGGGATGAGCTCGTCGTAGGACGTGTCCTGGTCGGAGTCGTAGACCTGCTTGCCCTGGGCGTCGTAGCCCTTGATCCGCGGGGCCTTGGTGACGGTCCGCTCCAGGACGCCGGTGGCGGCGAACCAGCCGCGGTCCACGGCGGCTTCGACGGTCGCGGCGCCGTAGCCGACGGTGACCCTGGCCACGCCCGGGTCGACGGTGCCGATGCTGCCCCAGCGGTAGGGCAGCTTCCAAGGGCCCTCGGAGCTCAGCCGCTGCAGGTAGAGCTTGCCGCCGTTGATGTCGGGGGCGACGGACCCGTGCTCGGGGTTCGAGTCCCCGCCGACGGAGGTGTTGACGCCGACCGCCCGGCCGTCCTTGACCGTGCAGATGAGCCGGGTCGGCGACGGAGCGTCCTTGACGGCGACGATGAAGCGGCCGTCACCCGGGGAGTTGTCGTTTCCGGTACTGCGGTGCGCGAGCAGGATCCGGTAGTCGGCGGCCTTGCCCAGGTCCGTGCGCCGCAACCCCGACGAGCCGGCGTGCTCCCGGTCGTAGGCGAGGCACAGCTCGAGCCCGGTGGCCGCGTCCTGGAGGGTGATCCCGTCGGCGAGCTGCCCCGGAGTCCCGGGAGCGGACGGCCCGGCGGGCGGCACGGGGGACGGCGGCATCACGCTCGGCGCCGGGCCGCCGCCCGCCGCGGACACCCGGTCCGCGGGCCCGTCCCCGTTGCCGGTGAAGGCGAGGGCCGTGGCCGGCACCACGGCCAGCGCGACCAGGGCGGCCCCCGCCACCGCCAGCCTGCGCCGCCGCTCCGCGCGGCCCTGCCGGACGATCGCCGGATACGGCGCGACGGCGGGATGCACGGCCTCCGCGCCCCGGGCCATCCATTCCCGCAGGCCGAGCTCGAAGTCTTCGCCCCGCACCTCGTCCTGTCCGTCGGCCTGCCCGTTCACAGGACCGCCCCCTCGTTGCTCGTCGCGATCCGGCCCAGTCCGGGCCAGGCGCGCAGTTTCACCAGCGCCTTGGAGGCCTGGCTCTTGACGGTGCCCGGGGAGCACCCCAGGACGTCGGCGGTCTCGGCCTCGGAGAGGTCCTCCCAGTACCGCATCACCACCACTGCCCGCTGACGGGGCGGCAGTTGGGCCAACGCCTCCATCAGCACGCTGCGCTCGTCGGCCCACGCCACGGCGTTGTCGCCCGCCGACCTGTCCGGCACGCTGGCCGTCAGGCGCTCCGCGACCCGGCGTTTGCGGAACCGGTCGCTGTTGCACGTGACCAGCATGCGGCGGACGTAGGCCTCGGGACTGTCCATGCGCGCCACGCGCCGCCACGACCGGTACGCCTTCGCGAGCGCGGTCTGGGTCACGTCCTCCGCGTCGTGCGGATCGCCGGTCAACAGGTACGCGGTGCGCACCAGATGAGTCCAGCGCGCGGCCACGAACGACTGGAACTGAGCTTCTTCCTCGGCCTGCATCGGCACCCCCTCCGCCTCCTTGACCACGGCTCGGCCGCATTCGGTTGCCCGGCGGCGGAAGGAATCTCAGGTGGTTTTCGCACCGGTGCAGGAGGACAGCGGCTCCGGCCGGCGGGTGGGGCCCGGCGCGAGCCGCGCCCGGTCACACGCCGATGCGTACCAGCGCGAGGGTGATGTTGTCGGGGCCTCCGGCCTCGATGGCCGCCTTCCACAGTTCGAAGGCGGCCTTGCCGTCGTCGTACACCCGCAGCAGACCGCTGATGACGTCGTCGGGCACGGGGTCGGTCAGCCCGTCGCTGCACACCAGGTAACGGTCGCCCGTGGTCAGCGCGAGGTCCGCCACGTGGGGAGTGATCGGGCTGTGCCCCCGGCTGCCGCCGAGCGTCTGCGTGACGGCCGAGGTGGTGCGACGGCCCGGCGCCGGCGGCGGGCTGTCGTCCACGCTGACCTGGCGCAGCCCGTCCCCGGTCACGTGGAACACCTTGCTGTCGCCGACGTTGAACGAGAGCAGCGACCGGGTCCGTACGAGGGCGCCGGCGACGGTGGTCCCCATGGCGGCCAGCTCCGGACGGCCGTCAGCGGCCGAGTACACCGCGCGATTGCAGAAGTGCAGAGCGTCCTCGACGGCCTGCGTCCCGTCGAGGGAGGGGCCGAGCAGGGCGAGCTCGCGGACGACCAGCTCGCTGGCGACCTCGCCGGCCGGCTGCCCGCCGAGCCCGTCGGCGACCGCGACGAGGAGGGGTCTGCCGAGGGGGAACAGCAGCGTCTGGGGGCTCAGGGTCGTGGTCCCGCACAGGGTCCACGGCCCGACGACGAGGCTGTCCTCATTGTGATCGCGGACCAGCCCGACATGACTCAGGGCGGTCACGGCTATGTACGCCACCACGACGTCCCGCCTTTCCGCAACGGCAGACGCGTTCCCTCACCACCATTGTCGGCCGGTTGGTTCCGCCCCGCCCCGCCGGGAGCTCCGGGGGCGGTTCAGCGACGGAAGCGGCTCAGCGACGTGCGCGGCTCAGCGACGGAAGCGGTTCAGCGACGGAAGCGGTTCAGTGCCGGAATGCCCAGCACGGCCGCCGTCACGGGGTGGCGGCCCGTTTCCTCGGGCCGGCGCGGCAGCCTGTGCGGGAGGGACCCGTACCAGGAGCGGGAGACGGCGAAACCGAAGGCCAGGCAGAGCATGCCGCCCACGGCGTCGAGCCAGAAGTGGTTCGCGGTGGCCACGATCACGATGAGGGTCGCCGTCGGGTAGAGCAGGCCCAGGATCCGGGCCCAGGGGGCGGAGGCGACCGCGAAGATCGTCAGCCCGCACCAGAGCGACCACCCTATGTGCATGGAGGGCATGGCCGCGTACTGGTTCGACATGTGCTTGAGGTTGCCCGAGGCCATGGAGCCCCAGGTGTGGTGCACCAGCACGGTGTCCACGAAGTTCTGCCCGTTCATCAGCCGCGGGGGCGCGAGCGGGTAGAAGTAGTAGCCGACCAGGGCCACGCCCGTGGTGGCGAAGAGGACGAGCCGCGTGGCCGCGTAGCGCCCCGGATGAAAACGGTAGATCCACACCAGGACGCCGATGGTCATGACGAAGTGGAGCGTGGCGTAGTAGTAGTTCATGCCCACGATCAGCCACGTCACCGAATTCACGGCGTGGTTGATCGACTCTTCCACGGCGATGCCGAGGGTCTTCTCCGTCCGCCAGATCCAGTCGGCGTTCGCGAGGGCGGCCGCCTTCTGTTCGGGCACGGCGTTGCGGATCAGCGAGTACGTCCAGTAGCTGACGGCGATCAGCAGGACCTCGAACCAGATCCGGGGCCGCCGCGGTGCACGTAGCCGGGAGAGCAGGGCACGCTCGGACTGCTCCGGGCGGTCCAGGCTCTCGGTCACGGTGGGTGACGAGACGTCCGTCCGGGTATCCAGTGTCTTCACGCTCGCTTCACCCATAGGGAGAGAGTCTGCCAGATGCGTACTCGCCTTCGATCATCCCTTGGGACGGTCTTGGCCGCAGCCCCTCCGCCTCGCGGACGACTCGATCCCTTGCGCCCCCGAGGGTTGCGGGACCGTGGGCACACGAGGACCGCAGGGGCTCGTGGAAGGCTTCAAGAACGCGCGGGACTCCTGCCCTGCTGCGGCCCGGACGCGGTCGAACCGCGGACCACCAGCTCGGGCAGGAAGACGAACTCGCTGTGCGGCGCCGGGGTGCCGCCGATCTCCTCCAGAAGGGTCCGCACCGCGGCCTGGCCCATGGCCAGCACCGGCTGGCGGATCGTGGTCAGCGGCGGATCCGTGAACGCTATGAGCGGGGAGTCGTCGAAGCCCACGACCGAGACGTCCTGGGGGACCTTGAGACCCTGCTGCCGCGCGGCCCGGATCGCACCGAGCGCCATCATGTCGCTCGCGCACACCACCGCCGTGCAGCCCCTCGAGATGAGCGCCGCCGCGGCGGCCTGGCCGCCCTCCAGCGTGTAGAGGGAGTGCTGGATGAGCTCCTCGATCTCGTCCTCGCCCAGTCCGAGCCGCTCCTTCATGCCGAGCCGGAAGCCCTCGATCTTGCGGAGCACCGGAACGAACCGCTTCGGTCCGACCGCCAGCCCGATCCGGGTGTGCCCGAGCGCGGTCAGGTGGGTCACCGCGAGCTGCATGGCGGCCCGGTCGTCGGGGGAGACGAAGGGGGCCCGCACCTTGTCTGAGAAGCCGTTGATGAGGACGTACGGAACGCCCTGCCCGCGCAGTTGGTCGTAGCGGCCCATGTCGGCCGTGGTGTCCGCGTGGAGCCCGGAGACGAAGATGATGCCCGAGACCCCCCGGTCGACGAGCATCTCGGTCAGTTCGTCCTCGGTGGACCCGCCGGGCGTCTGCGTGGCCAGCACCGGCGTGTACCCCTGCCGGGTCAGGGCCTGGCCGATGACCTGGGCGAGCGCCGGGAAGATGGGGTTGTCCAGCTCGGGGGTTATGAGGCCGACGAGGCCCGCGCTGCGCTGGCGCAGTCGTACGGGGCGCTCGTAGCCGAGCACGTCGAGAGCGGCCAGCACGGATTCACGGGTGCCTGCGGCCACACCGGGCTTGCCGTTGAGCACGCGGCTGACTGTGGCTTCGCTGACCCCCGCCTGGGCTGCGATGTCGGCTAGCCGTGCGGTCACGGGATTGGACTGTACCGGTCGCACGCTACAAAGCCCACCAGGTGCACGAATCCGGGGGAAGACGGACGGTTCGGCCGTCCGTCTCCACCGGGGAGCTGGAGAGAACGGGTCGTCCCGGAGAGGGGAGTTCGAGCACGGTGGGCCGTGTGTTGAGGGTGCAGGCGAAGCCGGGGCGGGTGAAGAGGAGCGCGCCCTCGGGCGCGGACAGCCACGTCAGCGGCCCGGCGTCGGGGGAGCCGAGGCCGGGCAGCGCGCGGCGCAGTTCCAGTGCGGCGCGGTAGAGCTCCAGGGTGGAGTGCGGGTCGCCGGTCTGCGCGGCCACGCTCAGACCCGCCCACTCGGCCGGCTGCGGAAGCCAGCTGCCCCCCGCCCCGAAACCGTACGGAGCCTCCCCGCCCGACCACGGGATCGGAACCCGGCAGCCGTCACGCAGCCCGTCCTGACCCTCACCCCGCGCGAACGCCGGATCCTGACGGACGGAGTCCGGAAGATCGACGACCTCCGGCAGACCCAGCTCCTCACCCTGATAGACGTACGCCGACCCCGGCAGCGCCAGCATCAGCAACGCCGCCGCCCTCGCCCGCGCCAGACCCCGCGCCCCACCCCCGTACCGCGTCACATGCCGCACCACATCGTGGTTCGACAACACCCACGTCGTCGGAGCACCGACCGAGGAGGTGGCGGCCAGGGACTCGTCGATGACCTTCCGCATGGCCGCCGGGTCCCACGGGCAGTTCAGGAAGCGGAAATTGAAGGCCTGGTGCAGCTCGTCGGGGCGGACGTACAGGGCGAGCCGCTCCGAGGTGGGCGCCCAGGCCTCCGCGACCCCGATGCGCGGGCCCTCGTAGGAGTCGAGGAGCCGGCGCCAGGCTCGGAGGATCTCGTGGACCCCGTCCTGGTCGAAGAAGGGGAGCGGCTCGGTGCCGATCAGGGTGGCCTGCGCGCCGTGCCCGATGTCGGGCAGCCCGGGGGCCTTGACCATGCCGTGGGCCACGTCGACACGGAAGCCGTCGACGCCGAGGTCGAGCCAGAACCGCAGGACGGAGGTGAACTCCTCCACCACCTCCGGGTGCTCCCAGTTCAGGTCGGGCTGCTCGGGGGCGAAGAGGTGCAGGTACCACTCTCCGTCGGGTGCCCGGGTCCAGGCCGGGCCCCCGAAGACCGACTCCCAGTCATTGGGGGGCTGGGCTCCGCCGGGGCCGCGACCCGGGCGGAAGTGGTAGAGGTCCCGGGCCCCGGGGCTGCCGGCCAGGGCCTCACGGAACCAGGGGTGCTGCTCGGAGGTGTGGTTCGGCACCACGTCCACGATGACGCGCAGGCCCAGCGCGTGGGCGGCGCGGACGAGGGCGTCGGCGTCGGAGAGGTCCCCGAAGAGCGGATCGACGGCCCGGTAGTCGGCGACGTCGTAGCCGCCGTCCGCCTGCGGGGAGACGTAGAAGGGGGTGAGCCACACCGCGTCGACCCCGAGCCGGGCCAGGTGGGGCAGGCGCTCGCGGACCCCGCGCAGGTCTCCGACGCCGTCGCCGTCGCTGTCGCCGAAGGAGCGCACGTACACCTGGTAGATGACTGCATCGCGCCACCAGCCGTCACTTGCGGTGGCATTGCTGGAAGCGCTTGCAAGCCGGGAGGCGGTCAGCTCGTGGGTCATATCGGGTCAACGCGAGTGCGCGCCCCATGGTTGCGGGCCCCGGCGGTCGAAGAAGAGTCGAACTAACAGCAAGCTGCGGCAACCGTACGGACACACGGATGTAACGATCAGCTTCTCTTGCAGAAATTTGCCGCAAGCTCTTTCGGACGGCTTTCAGGCTTGTTACGTTCTCGGCAACTCAGGACCGCGAGGCGCGGCCGGGATCATCGAAGGAGTTCATATGCGGCGTGGCATAGCGGCCACCGCGCTGGTCGCGACTCTGGCGCTCGCGGCGACGGCTTGCGGCGGTGACGGCAAGAACGACAGCGGCGACACCAAGGCCGGCGGAGAGCTCTCCGGCACGGTCACCTGGTGGGACACCTCGAACGACGCCGAGAAGGCGTCCTTCCAGAAGATCGCCGAGGCGTTCACCGCCAAGCACCCCAAGGTCACCGTCAAGTACGTCAACGTTCCGTACGGCGACGCGCAGAACAAGGTCAAGAACGCCTTCAGCAGTGGCTCCGAGGCCCCCGACGTCATCCGCGCCGACGTGGGCTGGGTGGCCGACTTCGCCTCCCTCGGCTACCTCGCCGAGGTCCCGGCCGACACGGCCAAGAAGGTCGACGCCGAGTTCCTGCCCCAGGCCGCGGCCAGCGGCAAGTACGAGGGCAAGACCTACGGCGTCCCGCAGGTCATCGACACGATGGGCCTCTTCTACAACAAGAAGATGCTCGCCGACGCCGGCGTCCAGCCCCCCAAGACGCTGGAAGAGCTGAAGACCGCCGCCGCCGCCATCAAGGCCAAGACCGGCAAGGCCGGCCTCTACCTGCGCGGCGACGACTCGTACTGGTTCCTCCCGCTCATCTACGGAGAGGGCGGCGACCTCGTCGACGCGAAGACCAAGACGGTCACCGTCGACAACGCCGCGGGCGTCAAGGCCTTCAAGGCCGCCCGCGACCTGGTCACCTCGGGCGCGGCGATCACCAACGCCACCGACGGCTGGACCAACATGCAGACGGCCTTCAAGTCGGGCGAGGCCGCCATGATGATCAACGGTCCCTGGGCCGTGGCCGACAGCTACGCGGGCGACCAGTTCAAGGACAAGGCCAACCTCGGCATCGCCGCCGTCCCGGCCGGCTCCGTCAAGGCGGGCGCCCCGCAGGGCGGCCACGACCTCGCCGTCTACGCGGGCTCCAAGAACATCACCGCCGCGCAGGCCTTCGTCGACTACATGACCTCGCAGGAGGTGCAGGTCCAGTCCGCCAAGGAGCTGAGCCTGCTCCCGACCCGGACCGCCGCTTACGAGCAGCCCGAGGTCAAGGCCAGCGAGATGGTCCAGTTCTTCAAGCCGGCCGTCGACAAGGCCGTCGAGCGCGCCTGGATCCCCGAGAACGGCTCCCTCTTCGAGCCGCTCAAGGTCGAATACACCAAGGCCATCACCGGGGCGACGAGCCCGGAAGACGCGGCCAAGGCGGCCGGCGTCGAATTCCGCAAGATCCTCAAGGGCTGGAAGTAACGAAACATGGCTGCTCACACCAGCCAGTCGGTGGCGAAGGCCGCGGGCAGCGAGGTCGGTCCTGACGCCGACCCCGCCGCCCGCGGCCGGAGCCGCAGGACTGACCGCGGGAACCGCCCCGGCCTGAGGCGCGCGCTGGCCACCCACTGGTACGCATGGGCCATGGTCACCCCGGTGGTGCTCGTCCTCGGCGTGATCATCGGCTGGCCGCTCGTCCGCGGCGTCTACCTGTCGCTGACCGACGCCACCGAGCGCAACGTCGCCCGGACCATCGGCGCCAACCACATCGAGGCGACGTACCAGTTCGTCGGACTCGACAACTACGCCACCGTCCTCGCCGACCCGGTGTTCCTGCAGCGGCTGGTGTGGACGGTGCTGTGGACCGTCGCCTGCGTGTCGATCACCTTCGCGCTCGGCCTCGCCCTCGCCACCATGCTCAACCGCGAGTTCAAGGGACGCGCCGCCTACCGGATGGCACTCATCCTGCCCTGGGCCGTCCCCGGATTCGTCTCCGTCTTCGCCTGGCGGTTCCTCTTCAACCGCGACAACGGCATCCTCAACAAGCTCCTCGAAGGCGGCGGCATCACCGCCGTCCCGTGGCTCGACGACCCGACCTGGGCCAAGCTCTCGGTCATCGCCGTCAACGTCTGGCTCGGCGTCCCCTTCATGATGGTCGCCCTGCTCGGCGGAATGCAGTCCATCCCCGGCGAGCTCTACGAGGCCGCCGAGATGGACGGGGCCGGCCCCATGCAGCGCTTCCGCCACATCACCCTGCCCGGCCTGCGGGCGGTCAGCATGACGGTGATCCTGCTCTCCACCATCTGGACCTTCAACATGTTCCCGGTGATCTTCCTGCTCACCCGGGGCGGACCGGGCGACTCCACCGAGATCCTGGTGACCCAGGCCTTCCGCGAGGCGTTCGTGACGAGCCCGCGCGACTTCGCCGGCTCGGCGACCTGGGGCGTACTGATCCTCCTGCTGCTCATGATCTTCGCGCTGGTCTACCGGCGCTCGCTGCGCAAGCAGGGAGAGGTGTGGTGACCGTGACGACCTCGCCCAAGACCGCCGTCCGCCCCCGCGGACAGCGCTCCCCGCTCGCCTCCGCCGGCCTGCACGCCACCCTGATCGGCGCGTCCGTCATCGCCGTCTTCCCGGTGCTGTGGGTCCTGCTGACCTCGATCAAGCCCGCGAAGCACGCCATCTCCACGGACTTCGTGAAGGAACCGACCTTCGACAACTACCGCTACCTGGTGGAGTCGACGTCCTTCCTCACCTGGTTCGGCAACTCCGTCCTGGTGGCCGGCATCACCACCGTCCTCGGGGTGTTCATCGCCGCCACCACCGGATACGCCGTGAGCCGCTTCAAGTTCCCCGGAATGAAGCCGCTGATGTGGACCCTGCTCATCACGCAGATGTTCCCCATGGCCATCCTGATCGTCCCCCTCTACAACCTCATGGGACAGCTGGGACTGCTGAACCAGTCGCTCGGCCTGATCATCACCTACCTCACCATCGCCGTGCCGTTCTGCGCGTGGATGATGAAGGGCTTCTTCGACACCATCCCGGTGGAGATCGACGAATCCGGCCGCGTCGACGGGCTCAACCCCTTCGGCACCTTCTGGCGCCTCATCCTCCCGCTGGCCAAGCCCGGCCTCGCCGTCACCGGCTTCTACGCCTTCATCACCGCCTGGGGCGAAGTCGCCTACGCCTCCGCCTTCATGGTCGGGGACGAGCACCTCACCCTGGCCGGAGGCCTGCAGACCTTCGTCACGCAGTACACCTCCAACTGGGGTGCGATGAGCGCGGCTTCCGTCCTCATCGCCATCCCCGCGGCGTTCTTCTTCCTCTTCGCCCAGCGTCACCTCGTCGCCGGGATGACGGCAGGCGCGACCAAGGGCTGACCACCCCGCGCCCCGCCCCTCGTACCGCCCGGCCCGACCTCTTCAAGGACGACATGACCCAGCACCTCGCCGACGCACTCCCCACCTCCACCGGCACCCTGCCCGGCTGGTGGAGAGAAGCGGTGATCTACCAGGTCTATCCGCGCAGCTTCGCCGACTCCAATGGGGACGGCATGGGGGACCTCGAAGGCATCCGGAGCCGGCTGCCCTACCTGAAGGAACTCGGCGTAGACGCCGTGTGGCTCAGCCCCTTCTACGCCTCCCCGCAGGCCGACGCCGGCTACGACGTCGCCGACTACCGGGCCATCGACCCGATGTTCGGCACCCTGCACGACGCCGACGCCGTGATCCGCGAAGCCCACGCGCTGGACCTGCGGATCATCGTGGACCTCGTCCCCAACCACTGCTCCGACCAGCACGAATGGTTCAAGCAGGCGCTGCGCGAGGGCCCCGGCTCCCCGCTGCGCGAACGCTTCCACTTCCGGGCCGGATCCGGCGAGGACGGCACCGAGCCGCCCAACGACTGGGAGTCGATCTTCGGTGGGCCGGCCTGGACCCGGGTCGCCGACGGAGAGTGGTACCTGCACCTCTTCGCCCCCGAGCAGCCCGACTTCAACTGGGAACACCCCGCCGTCCAGGACGAGTTCCGCTCGATCCTGCGGTTCTGGCTCGACCTCGGCGTCGACGGCTTCCGCATCGACGTGGCCCACGGCCTCGTCAAGGCCCCCGGACTGCCCGACCTCGGCCGCGGCGGACAGCTCAAACTGCTCGGCAACCAGGTGCTGCCCTTCTTCGACCAGGACGGCGTCCACGAGATCTACCGCTCCTGGCGCACCGTCCTCGACGAGTACGCGGGCGACCGCATCGGCGTCGCCGAGGCGTGGACGCCGAGCGCGGACCGCACGGCCATGTACCTGCGCCACGACGAGCTGCACCAGGCCTTCAACTTCCACTACCTGAACACCGGATGGGACGCACAGGCGCTGCGCGCCACCATCGACGACTCGCTGGACGCGATGCGCCCGGTCGGTGCTCCGACGACGTGGGTGTTGTCGAACCACGATGTGGTGCGGCATGTGACGCGGTACGGGGGTGGGGCGCGGGGTCTGGCGCGGGCGAGGGCGGCGGCGTTGCTGATGCTGGCGCTGCCGGGGTCGGCGTACGTCTATCAGGGTGAGGAGCTGGGTCTGCCGGAGGTCGTCGATCTTCCGGACTCCGTCCGTCAGGATCCGGCGTTCGCGCGGGGTGAGGGTCAGGACGGGTTGCGTGACGGCTGCCGGGTTCCGATCCCGTGGTCGGGTGGTGAGGCTCCGTACGGTTTCGGGGCGGGGGGCAGCTGGCTGCCGCAGCCGGCCGAGTGGGCGGGTCTGAGCGTGGCCGCGCAGACCGGCGACCCGCACTCCACCCTGGAGCTCTACCGCGCCGCACTGCGGATCCGCCGTGAGCACCCCGAACTGGGCGCAGGCGACTCCGTGGAGTGGCTGGAGGCACCCGAGGGCGTTCTGGCCTTCCGCCGGGGCGACTTCACGTGCACGGTCAACACGACGGACGAGCCGGTACGCATACCCGCGCCGGGCACCGTCCTGCTGGCGAGCGGCGACCTCGCCGACCCGGACGTACTGGGACCCGACACGGCGGTGTGGTGGCGGGGGTGACTTCGCCGCTCCGGCTGGCGGACATCGCCGCGCAGGCCGAGGTCAGCGAGGCGACGGTCAGCCGCGTCGTCAACGGCAAGTCGGGCGTGGCGGCCGGCACCCGGCACAGGGTGCTGGCCGCCATGGACCTGCTGGGCTACGAACGCCCGGTGAGGCTCCGCCGGCGCAGCAACGGCCTCGTCGGCCTGCTGATCCCGGAGCTCACCAACCCCATCTTCCCGGCGTTCGCCCAGGTCATAGAGCAGGCGCTGGCGGGGCACGGCTACACGCCGGTGCTCTGTACGCAGACCCCCGGCGGGGCCACCGAGGACGAACTGGTGGAACAGCTGGAGGAGCGCGGGGTCACGGGCATCGTGTTCCTGTCGGGCCTGCACGCGGACTCCTCCGCCGACCCGTCCCGCTACCAGCGGCTCGCGGCCCGGGGCGTCCCCTTCGTCATGATCAACGGGTTCAACGAACAGGTCCAGGCACCGTTCATCTCCCCGGACGACCGCGCGGCGGCGGACATGGCCGTGCGCCACCTGGAGGACCTGGGCCACCGCAGGATCGGCCTCGCCATCGGACCGACGCGCTACGTCCCGTCGGCCCGCAAGGAGGCGGGCTTCAAGGCCGCGCTTCCCGCGGCCGCGGCCGAAGGGCTGATCCAGCGCACCCTGTTCACGGTGGAGGGCGGCCACGCGGCGGGCGGAGCCCTGCTGGACCGCGGCTGCACGGGCATCGTGTGCGGCAGCGACCCCATGGCCCTGGGCGTCATACGGGCGGCGCGCGAACGGGGGCTGCGCGTCCCGGAGGACGTCTCGGTCGTCGGCTTCGACGACTCTCCGCTGATCGCCTTCACGGACCCGCCGCTGACCACCATCCGCCAGCCGGTCCGCGCGATGGCGACGGCGGCCGTCGGAGCCCTCCTCGAAGCGGTGGCGGGGACCCCGGTCCAGCGCACGGAGTACGTCTTCCAGCCGGAGCTGGTGGTCAGGGGCTCGACGGGGCAGGGCCCGGGGCACTGAGCGGGCGGCCGAGGGGGCTGCGGGTGGGCTGTGCTGCGGGTGGGGCGGTGGCTTCGGCAGTCCCTGGGGGCGTCCCGGAGTGTCCTCACGGAGGGGACCGTCCTCGCGGACGGACGGGACGTCTCGAGGACGGAGGGGACCGTCCTGACGAACCGAGTGGACCGTCCTGACGAACCGAGTGGACCGTCCGCACGAACCGAGGGGCGTTCGCACGGGCGGGGGATCGGCGCTCGACCACCTCGGGCGCCCTCCGGGCCGTGGGCGGCTTGTGTCCAGCCCAAGACGGTCGTCGGACGCTGAGCCGAGAGCGACTGTGTAGCGATCCGGTGCGCCTCGACGTCCCCGGCCCCCACCCCCGCCGCCCCACGCGCGAAACAATTCTGCAATCTCTTGCGCAAACTCTTGCAGCACCCCCGCGTGGCACCTACGGTCGCTCCAATCCCCAACTCGGCCGCGACCGGTCTCCCCACCCCCCCTCGGTCCCGTGCCTCTCCGCCAGGAGGAACGCCGTATGTTCACCCCCGCACGCGCTGCCAGAGCCGCCGCCGCGCTGCTTTCCGTATCCGCCGTGTCCGCCCTCGCCGTCATCGGAGGCCCCGCACCGCGGGCCTCGGCCGCCGCGCCCGGGGGGAAGGACGTCACCGCCGTGCTCTTCGAGTGGCGGTTCGACTCCGTGGGCAAGGCCTGTGGCGACAGCCTCGGGCCCGCAGGGTATGGATTCGTCCAGGTTTCGCCCCCGCAGGAGCACATCCAAGGGTCCCAGTGGTGGACCTCGTACCAGCCCGTCAGCTACCGGATAGCCGGGCGGCTCGGTGACCGTGCGGCCTTCAAGGCGATGGTCGACGCCTGCCACGCCGCCGGCGTGAAGGTCGTCGCAGACTCCGTCATCAACCACATGGCCGCCTCCGACGGCACCGGGACCGGGGGCACTTCGTACACGAAGTACAACTACCCGGGGCTGTACTCCGGGTCCGACATGGACGACTGCCGGGCGACGATCTCCAACTACACCGACCGTGCCAACGTCCAGAACTGCGAGCTGGTCCAGCTCGCCGACCTCGACACCGGCGAGGACTACGTGCGGGGCAAGATCGCGGGCTACCTCAACGACCTGCTGTCCCTCGGCGTCGACGGCTTCCGGATCGACGCCGCCAAGCACATGCCCGCCGCCGACCTCGCCAACATCAAGTCCCGGCTGGCGAACCCGAACGCCTACTGGAAGCAGGAAGCGATCCACGGCGCGGGGGAGGCCGTCGCGCCGACCGAGTACCTCGGCACCGGCGACGTGCAGGAGTTCCGCTACGCCCGCGACCTCAAGCGGGTCTTCCAGAGCGAGAACCTGGCCTACCTGAAGAACTTCGGGGAGGCCTGGGGACACATGCCCTCCGGCCAGGCCGGCGTCTTCGTCGACAACCACGACACCGAGCGCGGCGGCGACACCCTCAGCTACAAGGACGGTTCGGCCTACACCCTCGCCAGCGTGTTCATGCTCGCCTGGCCCTACGGTTCCCCGGACGTGCACTCCGGCTACGAGTGGACCGACCGCGACGCCGGGCCGCCCAACGGCGGGACCGTGAACGCCTGCTACTCCGAGGGGTGGAAGTGCCAGCACTCCTGGCGCGAGATCTCCTCGATGGTGGGCTTCCGCAACGCGGCGCGCGGGCAGGCCGTCACCGGCTGGTGGGACAACGGGGGTGACCAGATCGCCTTCGGGCGCGGTTCCAAGGCGTACGTGGCGATCAACCACGAGGGCACGGCGCTGACCCGGACGTTCCAGACCTCCCTCGCGGCCGGTGACTACTGCGACGTGCAGAGCGGCCGCGCGGTCACCGTGGATTCCGCCGGGCGGTTCACCGCCACCCTCGGCGCGGGTACGGCCGTCGCCCTGCACGTCGGTGCCCGCACCTGCGCCGGTACGGGTACGCCCGTGCCCGTTCCCGCCGCCGGGGCCTCCTTCGCCGTCAACGCCACGACCGTCCCCGGCCAGAACATCTACGTCACCGGTGACCGCGCCGAGCTCGGCAGCTGGAACGCCGCAGGCGCCCTCAAGCTCGACCCGGCCGCCTACCCCGTCTGGAAGCTGGACGTCCCGCTCCCGCCCGGCACGGTCTTCGCCTACAAGTACGTCCGCAAGGACGCCGCCGGGAACGTCACCTGGGAGAGCGGGACCAACCGCTCCGCGACCGTCCCCGCGAGCGGCAAGGTCACGCTGAACGACACCTGGCGCAACTGACCCGCCCGTCCTGCCCGTCCCGCACCCGAGGAGAATCCCCTTGATACGCACCGCCGCGGGAGTGCTCGCCGCCGTCCTGGCCGTGACGCTCCTGCCAGCCCTCCCCGCCGCCGCGGCGGTCGCCGCCAAGGCGCCGCCGGCGCCGCCCTCGGACGCCAAGCTGGCCGCCGAGCCCGCGCGGCACGATCTGACCCGGGAGCAGTTCTACTTCGTGCTCCCGGACCGGTTCGCGAACGGTGATCCGCGCAACGACCGGGGCGGCCTGACCGGTTCCCGGCTGGAGACCGGTCTGGACCCGACGGACAAGGGCTTCTACCAGGGCGGCGACCTGAAGGGGCTGACCGACCGGCTCGACTACATCAAGGGGCTCGGCACCACGGCCATCTGGATGGCGCCGATCTTCAAGAACCAGCCGGTGCAGGGGACGGGCAAGGACGCGTCGGCCGGCTACCACGGCTACTGGATCACCGACTTCACCCAGGTGGACCCGCACTTCGGGACCAATGCCGACCTGGAGCGGCTGATCGACAAGGCGCACGGGAAGGGGATGAAGGTCTTCTTCGACGTCATCACCAACCACACCGCCGACGTCGTCGACTACCGGGAGGCGTCCTACGAGTACCTCTCCAAGGGCGCCTTCCCCTACCTGACCAAGGACGGCGTGCCCTTCGACGCCGCCGCGTTCGACGCGGGAGCGGCCGCCGGCGGCGGGAAGAAGTTCCCGGCCGTGGACACCGACTCCTTCCCGCGGACCCCCTTCGTCCCGGACGCGAAGAAGAACCTCAAGTCGCCGGCCTGGCTCAACGACCCGGCGATGTACCACAACCGGGGCGACTCCACCTTCGCCGGCGAATCGTCCGACCAGGGCGACTTCTTCGGTCTCGACGACTTGTGGACCGAGCGTCCCGAGGTCGTGGAGGGGATGGAGAAGATCTACGAGAAGTGGGTCAAGGACTTCGACATCGACGGCTTCCGGATCGACACGGTCAAGCACGTCAACACCGGTTTCTGGTCCCAGTGGGCGACCGCCCTGGACGAGTACGCGGCCCGGCGCGGCCGCGAGGACTTCTTCATGTTCGGCGAGGTGTACTCGGCCGACACCGCCGTCACCTCCCCGTACGTGACGCGGGGCCGCCTCGACGCCACGCTCGACTTCCCGCTGCAGGAGGCGATCCGCTCCTACGCCTCCCAGGGTGCGGGAGCCCAGCGGCTGGCCTCCGTCTTCGCCGACGACTACCGGTACACGACGGACAAGGCGAACGCGTACGAGCAGGTCTCCTTCCTCGGCAACCACGACATGGGCCGCTTCGGGACCTTCCTGAAGCAGGACCGGCCGGGGGCGGGGGAGCAGGAGCTGCTGGGCCGCTACCGGCTGGCGAACGAGCTGATGTTCTTCTCGCGGGGCAATCCGGTGATCTACTCCGGTGACGAGCAGGGCTTCACCGGCGCGGGCGGCGACAAGGACGCTCGCCAGCCGCTCTTCGCCTCGCAGGCCGCCGACTACCTGGACGACGACCAGCTCGGCACGGCGCGCACCCACGCGAGCGATGCTTACGAACCGGGTCACCCGCTCTACCAGCAGATCAGTGCTCTCTCCAAGCTGACGAAGGACCACCCGGCCCTGCGGGACGGCGTTCAGAGCGAGCGCTTCTCCGACGGTTCGGCCTACGCCTTCGCCCGCACCGACGCCCGCACGCGCACCGAGTACCTGGTCGCCGCCAACAACGGCCCCGAGCCCCGCACCATCGAACTCGACGCCCCGGCCGGCGCCCAGTACCGCACCCTGTACGCAGGAGCGGCCTCCGCCGCCGGGCTCCTGCGCGCCTCCGCCGCCGGCAAGCTCAGCGTCACCGTCCCCGCGCTCGGCTCGGTGGTCCTCCAGGCCGCCGCCCCGCTCGCCGCGCCCTCGGTGAAGCCCGCCCTCACCCTCAAGGCACCGGCTCCCGGCGCCACCGGCACCGTCGAGCTCAGCGCCGACGTCACCGGCGGCGGCCTGAACCGGGTCGTCTTCGCCGCGCAGACCGGCAACGGCAAGTGGCAGGTCCTCGGCTCCGCCGACCACGCCCCGTACAAGGTCACCCAGCACATCGACACCGCCGTCCCGGCCGGCACCGCCCTGCGCTACAAGGCCGTCGTCGTCGACGCCAAGGGCCGCACCGCGAGCGCCCTCGCCGGCTCCACCGCCGGACAGGCACCGCCCACCGGGATCCCCACCGCCACCCAGCGCGACTACGCCGTCGTCCACTACAACCGCCCCGACGGCGACTACACCGACTGGCGCCTCTACGCCTGGGGTGACCTCGCCGACGGAGAGGCGACCCCCTGGCCCGAAGGCCACGCCTTCACCGGCCGCGACGCCTACGGCGCCTTCGCGTACGTGAGGCTGAAGCCCGGTGCGAGCAGCGTCAACTACCTCGTCATCGACAAGAACGGCACCAAGGACGTAGCCGCCGACCGCGCCATGGACGTGACGAAGACCGGCGAGATCTGGCTGGAGCAGGGCAAGGAGCCCGCCCGCACCGACCGCCCCGCCTACCCGCCGCAGGACACCACGAAGGCCGTCCTGCACTACCAGCGCCCCGACGGCGCCTACGACGGCTGGGGCCTGCACGTCTGGACCGGCGCGGCGAGCCCGACCGAGTGGTCCAAGCCGCTGCTCCCCACCCGCACCGACTCCTACGGCGCGGTGTACGAGGTCCCGCTCGCGGCCGGGGCGACCAGCCTCAGCTACATCCTCCACAAGGGCGACGAGAAGGACCTGCCCAGCGACCAGTCCCTCGACCTGAAGGCAGCCGGCCACGAGGTGTGGATGCTGGGCGGCAAGGACGAGTACCTCCTGCCGCAGCCCGCCGGATCGGCCGCCGCCCTGGACCTCACCAAGGCCCAGGCCGTCTGGATCGACCGCGACACCCTCGCCTGGAACGCCCCGCCCGCCGCCGCGTCCCTCCAGCTCCTGGCCTCCCGCGACGGCAAGGTCAAGGCCGAGAACGGCACCCTGACCGGCACCGAGGACGCGGCCTGGCTCCGGCTGGCCAAGACCGAGCTCACCGCCGCGCAGAAGCAGGAGTTCCCGCACCTGGCCTCCTACGCCGCCTTCACCGTCGACCCGCGCGACCGCGACCGGGTCCGGGACGCCCTGCGCGGCCAGCTCGTGGCGAGCGCCCGTACGGCCGGTGGCGCCGTCCTGGCCGCCACCGGTGTCCAGCTCGCGGGCGTCCTCGACGACCTGTACGCGAACGACGCCCCCCTCGGACCCGTCTTCAAGGACGGCCGCCCCACCCTCTCCGTCTGGGCCCCCACCGCCCGGGAGGTCGCCCTCGAACTCGACGGGGGCGGTGACGGCGGCCGCACCGTCGCCATGCGCCGCGACGACGCCACCGGCGTCTGGTCGGTGCGCGGCGACCGGAACTGGACGGGCAAGCGCTACCGCTTCGCCGTCACCGTGTGGGCCCCGGCCGCCGGGCAGGTCGTCCGGAACCTGGTCACCGACCCGTACTCCACGGCCCTGACCACGGACTCCACGCACAGCCTGGCCGTGGACCTGGCCGACCCGAAGCTGGCCCCGCCCGGCTGGCGCGACCTGAAGAAGCCCGCGCCCGTCCCCTTCACCTCCGCGCAGATCCAGGAGCTGCACATCCGCGACTTCTCGGTCGCGGACCGCACCGCCGCCCACCCCGGCCAGTACCTGGCCTTCACGGACACCGGCTCGGCGGGCATGCGCCACCTGCGCGACCTCGCCGCCTCCGGAACCTCCTACGTGCACCTCCTGCCCGCCTTCGACATCGGCACCATCCCCGAGAAGGCCGCGGACCGCACCGAGCCCGCCTGTGACCTGAAGGTCTACGCCCCGGACTCGCAGGAGCAGCAGGCCTGCGTGGCGGCCGCGGCCGCGAAGGACTCGTACAACTGGGGCTACGACCCGCTGCACTACACGGTCCCCGAGGGCTCGTACGCGAGCGACCCGAACGGCACGGCCCGCACGGTGGAGTTCCGCCGGATGGTGCAGTCCCTGAACGGCGCGGGCCTGCGCACGGTCATGGACGTGGTCTACAACCACACGGTGGCGTCCGGCCAGTCGGACAAGTCGGTCCTCGACCGCATCGTCCCCGGCTACTACCAGCGGCTCATGGCCGACGGCTCCGTCGCGACGTCCACCTGCTGCGCCAACACCGCCCCCGAGAACGCCATGATGGGCCGGCTCGTCGTGGACTCCGTGGTCGCCTGGGCCAAGCAGTACAAGGTCGACGGCTTCCGCTTCGACCTCATGGGCCACCACCCGAAGGCCAACATCCTGGCGGTGCGCGCCGCCCTCGACGCGCTGACCGTCGCCAAGGACGGCGTGGACGGGAAGAAGATAGTCCTCTACGGGGAAGGCTGGAACTTCGGCGAGGTCGCGGACGACGCACGCTTCGTCCAGGCCACGCAGCGGAACATGGCCGGCACCGGCATCGCCACCTTCTCCGACCGGGCCCGCGACGCGGTACGCGGCGGCGGCCCCTTCGACGAGGACCCGCGCGTACAGGGCTTCGCGTCCGGCCTGTTCACGGCGCCCAACGCCTCCCCGGCGAACGGCACTTCCGAGCAGCAGCGCACCAGGCTGCTGCACGACCAGGACCTGATCAAGGTCGGACTGACCGGCAACCTCGCCTCCTACGCCTTCACGGACTCCACCGGACGCCAGACCAAGGGCTCCGAGGTCGACTACAACGGCTCCCCTGCCGGGTACGCGGCCGCACCGGGCGACGCGCTGGCCTACGTCGACGCGCACGACAACGAAACCCTCTTCGACGCCCTGAAGTACAAGCTCCCGGCGGGCACTTCGGCCACGGACCAGGCCCGGGCGCAGGTCCTGGCGATGTCCGTCGCCGCCCTCTCCCAGGGCCCGTCGCTCTCCCAGGCGGGCACCGACCTGCTCCGCTCCAAGTCCCTGGACCGCAACTCCTTCGACAGCGGCGACTGGTTCAACGCCGTCCACTGGGACTGCCGCGACGGCAACGGCTTCGGGATCGGCCTGCCGCCGGCCGCCGACAACCGCTCGAAGTGGCCCTACGCACAACCGCTGTTGGCGGCGGGAGCGGCCCCCGGCTGCGCGGAGATCACCGGAGCCTCGGCCGCCTACCGCGACCTGCTGAAGATCCGTACGACGGAACCGGCCTTCGCCCTCACGACGTCCGAGGCGGTCCAGTCGAAGCTGGCCTTCCCCCTCTCGGGAACCGCGGAGACCCCGGGCGTGATCACGATGACCCTGGGCGACCTGGTGGTCGTCTTCAACGCCACCCCCGCCGCCCAGGCCCAGCACGTCCCCGCCCTCGCGGGCACGGGCTACGCCCTGCACCCCGTCCAGGCCGCGGGCTCCGACGCGGTGGCCCGGCGGGCGGCGTACGACACGGCGAAGGGAGAGTTCACGGTCCCGGCCCGCACGGTCGCCGTCTTCAAGCGGGGCTGAGCCGGGGGTGGACCGTGAGGGGGACGCGGCTCAGACGAGCGTGAGCTGATCGAGCCGCTTCTCCAGCAGGATCACCCCGTAGACCCTTCCGTCCTTCCCCACCTTGTCGGGGAGCTCCCCGGTCACCCGGTAGCCCGCGCCCAAGTAGTACGCGAGCAGCCGGGGATTGGTGGAGACGCAGTCCAGCCGCGCCCGTTCGCGGCCGGTCCTGGCGATACGCCGCTCGGCATGTTCGAGCAGCCGCCGGCCGGCCCCGGCGGGCGCGGCTTCACGTTCGACCATCAGCCGGTGCACGTAGCCGGCGACGGGCGGCTGGATGCCCCAGGCGTCCTCGTCGGACCACCACAGCTCATAGGCCCCGACGACCCGCCCGTCGCCGTCCCCGGCGAGCCACACCTCGCCGTCGCCCATCCGCGCGCGGAAGTGGTCGGCATCCTTGTCGCCGGGCTTCCACTGGTCGATCCCACCGGCCCGCATCCACCGGGCAGCCTGGTCGTACAGGGCCACCAGGGTGCCGGCGTCCTTCTCCTCGGCCGGCCGGAACAAGATCCCGTCGTCAATCATCACGCGAGCATTATGACCACCCGGATGATCAACGCGGGCCGGGCACCCCGGCCGGTACGAGCGACACCAGCCGGCCCACCAACTCCCCGAACGGCCCGTCGGCGGGCTCGTCCGCGAGGATCCGTACGAGGATGCCCGCCATCTCCGCGTCGTACGCGGCGCTGACGGCCGCCAGCGCCGCGAAGTCGTGCACGAGCTGCAACTCCAGCTCGGAGCGCGGGATCTTGCGGCCGTCGAGCCAGATCAGCGCCGTCGACTCGGCGAGCGACACCCAGGACCGCACGACGAGCGCGAGGCGCGCGGGCGGCTCGTCGATGCCGAGGTGCGAGAGGATCTGCTCGTACGCCGCCTGCCGCACCTCGTCGATCATCGCGTTCGCCCGGCTGCTGCCCACGGCCGGCCCGCCCCGCATCAGCGCCGAGAACCCGGGCCCGTGGTCGTCGACGAAGGCGAAGAACCGCCCCATCACCCGCAGCAGCCGCGCCCCGAGCGGACCCTCCTGCGGCTCCACGAACCGCAGCGCCAGCTCGTCGGCGGCCCGGCGCAACGCGGCCTCGTACAGGCTCAGCTTGCCCGGAAAGTAGTGGTAGACGAGCGGCCGCGATATCCCCGCCGCCGCCGCGATCTCGTCGATGGACACCTCGTCGGGCGACCGGTGGCTGAACAGCTCCAGCGCCACCCCGATCAGCTGCTGCCGCCGCTCCTCGACACCCATCCTGCGCCGCACCCCGGTTGTCATGCGGCCCACCCTACTGCGCGCCCCCGCGCCTGTTACCCGCCGACCGGACCGTGCAGCTCCGCAGTTGTCTCCCGATCGGGCTACTGCCCCTCCCGCCCGCGGCGTTAACCCCTGTGGCCAGCGGTTCTAGCGCCCGTTTAGCCCCGCCGAGTGCACTCCGGATGTCTGCCGCAGGGGTGCGGCCGGATTCGCTTCACGCCGGATCGGGGATCCGGTGTCACTTGGGGAAGTTGAAACATGTCTTCAAACAGAGGCCGCCTTTGGCGTGCCGTGGCCACGGTGCTCGGTGGCGTGCTCGTGGTGAGTGCCGTTCCTTCGTTCACTTCGGTTGCCGAGGCGGCCGCGCCGCCCGTCACCGAGAGCGATCAGGCGCTCAAAGACGCGAAGAAGTCCGGAAAGCCCGTCGAGGTGATGGGCGAGCGCACCGATTCGTCGACGACGTTCGCCAATCCGGACGGCAAGTCCTTCCGCCTGGACACCTCGGCCGTACCGGTCCGGGTGAAGGCGAAGGACGGGTCGGGATGGGTCGCGCCGGACGCCACCCTGGAAGTCCGTGCGGACGGCACGGTGGGTCCGAAGGCGGCCGTCGCGGGGGTGAGCTTCTCCGGTGGCGGCGACCAGTCGAAGCTGGTGACCATCGAGCGCGACGGGCGTTCCATGACGTTGGGCTGGCAGGGCGGCGCTCTGCCGAAGCCGGTGCTCGACGGGAACAGCGCCGTGTATCCGGAGGTGCTGCCGGGTGTGGACCTGCGGATGACGGCCACGCTGAAGGGCTACCGCGAGGTCCTGGTGGTCAAGACGCCGGAGGCGGCGAAGAACCCGAAGCTGCAGCGCGTCGAGTTCGACCTCACGGCGAAGGACGTCCAGCTCAACGCCGCGAACGACGGCGGCCTGTCCGCCACGGACGCGAACGGCGTGCCGGTCTTCAAGGCGCCTCCGGCGCTGATGTGGGACTCGAAGGGCGTGTCGGCTCCGTCGGCACTGTCCGCGAAGGAGAAGGTCGCCGCGGCGAAGAGCGAGGGCGGCACCCTGCCGAAGCCTCCGGTGGGCGGGGAGCCGGCTGCCCGGCCCGCGGACGGGCCGCCGCCCGGCTCCCAGGCCAGGAACATGCCCGTGCACGTCGACAAGGACTCGCTGGCCGTCGTACCGGACGCGGCCCTGCTCCAGCAGAGCGACCCGGCGGCGTTCCCCCTCTACATCGACCCGTCCGTCGCCCTGGACGACGGCACGGAGCACACGGCCCTGCGCAATGACGGCGTCAAGTTCTGGGACTGGGACAACGACAGTGACGGCCAGGGCAAGGGCATGGGCAAGTGCGGTTCCTGGAACGGCTACTACTGCGGTCCGGGGTACGTGCAGCGCCTGTACTTCGAGTTCTCCCCGAACAACCTGCGCGGCAAGGAGGTCCTGACCGCCCGCTTCCGCGTCACCGAGCCGTGGGCCTTCCAGTGCGACCTCCGCAACGTGTGGCTGGTCCGCATGGACGGCGAGATCTCCTCGGGGACGACGTGGGGCAACAAGCCCAACTACGCCGACCTCATGGGTGACCGCTGGCTGTCCGCGGGCCGCGGCTCCGCCTGCGACCCCAACTCGCCCGTCGCACCCGTCGAGTTCTCGGACAACCTTCCCGACGAGCCGGACGAGAACCTCACCCCGACCGTCCGCGACTTCGCAGACGGCAGGTACAACCGGCTGACCCTGGAGCTGAGGGCCGAGGACGAGTCGGACACGGCCTCGTGGAAGCGTTTCCGTAACGACGCCGTCCTGTCCGTCGACTACATCGGCAAGCCCAACACCCCCATCTACGTCGGCCTGGTCACGGGCACGGGGGAGATCTGCACGAACGACTCGACGAAGCCGTCGATCGTCTCCGACCCGACGCCGGCCATGACCGCGATCACCGAGACCGTATGGGGCGGCGAGTCCGGCTCCCAGCTGCGCATCCTCATGCAGACCGAGAAGAAGGAGACCAACGGCACCTGGACCCCGGTCAAGGCCAACGCGGGCGACGCCGACTACGTCAGTCGGCCCTCCTCGGGATTCGTGGGGGACAACGTCAAGGTCACCAGTGACCCGCCCGCGACGCTGACGGACGGCACCCAGTACCGGTTCCGGACCTGGACCCGGTCGTACGCGGACGGCCAGGAACGGACCAGCGCTCCCAGCGCCGACTGCTACTTCAAGGTCGACTCCAGTGCCCCCAAGGCCCCGGCGGTCACCTTCGGAGCTCCGTACAGCCAGTGCACCAGCACCGCCTGCGCGGCGGCCGGCAAGCCCGGCCAGGCGGGTCAGTTCACCTTCGCACCGGCGAGCGGCGACACCGTCACGGCCTACCAGTACAAGCTGTCCACGGACACCGTGTGGACCGAGATCGCCGGCTCGAACCCGACCGTCTCGATCACTCCGCCGGTGTCGGGGACGATGAAGCTGAGCGTGAAGGCCAAGGACTCCGTGGGCCGCTTGGGCGCGACGAAGATCGTCGACTTCGTGGTCAAGGAGGGCCCCGACCCGATCGGCTACTGGACCTTCGACGAGGCCTCCGGCCAGGCCGTCGACACGTCGACCGCCGACCCGGCGCTCAGGAACAACATGTACCTCGCCGCCGGGGCCCAGCGCCCCCAGGCCGGCCGAAGGGGCTGGGTGCAGACGCCCACCCCGCACGAGGACCGCGCGCTCCAGCTGACGAACGCCCAGTACGCGAACAGCGCCAAGCCGGTGTTCGACACCCGTTCCTCCTTCACCGTGGCCGGCTGGGTCCGCCTGGACCGCACGGACGGCACCTTCTCGATGCTGGCCCAGGGCGGCACGAACTTCAGCGGTGTCGCCATCACCGCCGCCGCCGGCCAGCCGTGGTCGATGCAGATGGCCACGAACGACACGGCGGGCGGCACCGGCGCGATCAGCCGGCTCAACGGCCTGAACCCGGCGCAGGCCGGGGTGTGGACCCACGTCGCCGCCACGTACAACGAGTCCACGGACGTCGCGAAGCTGTACGTCAACGGGCGGCTCCAGGGCCAGATGACCGTCACCAACCCCATCGCCGCCACCGGACTCATGGCAATCGGCGCCGCCAAGCAGTCCGCTGTCTGGTCGGAGCAGCTCCCGGGCCGGATCGACGAGGTCAAGGTCTGGCAGGACGAGAAGAGCGCCGACGAGGTCAAGCAGGACTCCTCGCTCTTCGACCCGGCGAACGGCAAGCCCCACGTCGACCTGGCCGGAGCCTGGGACCTCACCACGGCCGGCCCCGCCTACGCCGACACGTCCGGCAGCGGCCGCGCCCTGACCGCGACCGCCGGTACGCCCGTCACGGGCGGCGCCCTGGTCCTGAACGGCTCCACCCAGGCGGCCACCGTCGCGGGTCCGGTCGTCGACGACACGGGTTCGTTCACGGTGACGGCGGAGGCCAAGCTCGACAACGCAGCCCTGCTCGGCAAGCCGAACGGCTACAAGGCCCAGGTCATCGGCCAGCGCACCGCCACCGGTTCCTCCTGGAGCCTGTGGTTCGAGAAGACCGGTGTCAGGACCGAGCCGGACGAGCTCGACCCCACCAAGATGGTCAGCTTCGTCGAGGGCACCTGGCACTTCGGCCGCCTGACGGCCGACGGCACCGGTACCTCGGTGGTCAGCGACAGCCTGGCCGCGCTCAACGCGGGCGTCCAGGTGACCGGTGTCCACAACGCCCAGGACGGCACCATCACCCTCTACGTGGGCGCGGCCGGCCAGGCCCAGCCCAAGGCCTACACGGCCACCGTCGGCAGCGGCGAGCTCGCCGTCGGCAAGGGCTTCACCAACAGCGCCTGGGGCAACTTCCTGCCCGGCCAGATCAAGGGCATGCGCCTGTGGTCCGGCGCGATGAAGGACGCCCAGCAGGTCACGGACACCGTCTTCGGCTCCGGTAGCTGACCCTCCGACTCCACCACCGACTTGCCGTGGCCGCCCGCACAGCGGCGGCCACGGCTTCACCCGTACCCAAAACCCCCATCCACATGGAGCATTCGTGTCCATCCGACCACCAGGCGGAGCAATCCGCCACCGGCTGCCGCTGGCAGCCGCACTAGCCCTGGCACTCGCGGTGCCGGGGGTCATCACTTCGATAGCGGAGGCCGCGGATCTTCCGGGTGCCCCGAAGATCGCGAAGCACAAGGACGCCAAGGTCCGCGCGGTCAACGCCCAGGGCGCCAAGGCCGCCCGGGAGCTGGTCGCGAAGAACCAGGCGGAGAACAAGGTCCAGGCGGACCGGGCCCGAGCCGAGGCGAAGGCCGACTGGCCGAAGGCAGCGACCCTGGAGGGTTCGGCCGCGCGGTCGGGCTCGCGCCCGCTGGTCGACGTACGGTCCACGGCGCGGGTCAAGAGCCCGCTGCTCGATCCGTCCGTGCCCAAGGGGCCGGCGGCGCCCGCCGCGGAGGCTCCGGACGGCGGGAAGTCGACCGTCAAGGTTCTCGACCAGAAGGCGGCCGAGAAGGCCGGGATCACCGGCGTGCTCTTCTCGGCCACCGCTCCCACCAACGGGCCGGCGCAGCTGACCGTCGACTACGGGTCCTTCGCCTCGGCGGTCGGTGGCAGCTGGTCCACCCGCTTGGGGCTGGTCAGCCTGCCCGCCTGTGCGCTGACGACGCCCGAGAAGGCGGAGTGCCGCAAGACCACTCCGCTGCCCTCGGCCAACAGCATCAAGAACCGCACGGTGACGGCCGACGTCGCCTCCCTCCCCGCCGGAACCTCGAACGCGGCCAAGACCAAGGGCCCGGCGCAGGCTCCGGCGGTCTTCGCGGTGATGGCCACGGAAACCGCTTCCCCCCAAGGCGGCGGAGACTTCGCGGCGACCCCGCTGTCGGCTTCCTCCAGCTGGGAGTCCGGCTCCTCCGGCGGTGCGTTCACCTGGTCGTATCCGGTGGCGGTCCCGCCCGCCGCGGCCGGGCCCTCGCCTTCGCTGTCGTTCTCGTACAGCACCGGTGCCATCGACGGCCGGACGGCGAACTCGAACAACCAGGGTTCGCAGGTCGGCGAGGGCTTCGACCTGACGTCCTCGTACATCGAGCGCAAGTACGGCTCGTGTGACGACGACGGCCAGACCGACAAGAACGACCTGTGCTGGAAGTACGAGAACGCCTCCCTGGTCCTGAACGGCAAGTCCAGCGAGCTCGTCAAGGACGACACCAGCGGCAAGTGGCGCCTGAAGGACGACGACGCCTCCCAGGTGACCTGGGGGACGGGCGCGGACAACGGCGACAGCGACGGCGAGTACTGGAAGGTGGTCACCGGTGACGGCACCACCTACACCTTCGGCCTGAACAAGCTGCCCGGCGCCGGCTCCGAGCGCACCAACTCCACCTGGTCCGCGCCGGTCTTCGGCGACGACGCCGGCGAGCCGGGTTACACCAAGGCTTCCACCTTCTCCGGCCGCTACGAGACCCAGGCCTGGCGCTGGAACCTGGACCTGGTCCAGGACGTCCACGGCAACGCCGCCAGCTACTGGTACGCGGCGGAGACCAACAACTACGCGAAGAACGGCGACAAGACCAAGCTGCTGCCCTATACCCGCGGCGGCACCCTCTCCGAGGTCCGCTACGGCCAGCGCGCGGACACGCTGTTCACCGGCACGCCCTCCCACAAGGTCGTCTTCGACTACAAGGAGCGCTGCTTCGCGGCGAACTGCACCAACCTGACGAAGGACACCTCGGACAACTGGCCCGACGTCCCCTTCGACCAGATCTGCTCCGCGAGCGAAACCGACTGCAAGGCGGAAGGGCCCGCCTTCTTCACGCGCAAGCGGATGACGGCGATCAACACCTATGCGTGGTCCACGGCCCTGGAGCCCGACAACTACGCGCTCGTGGACACCTTCGACCTGGCCCAGGAGTACCTGGACCCGGGCGACCTCGGTGACACCAGCGACCAGGCCATGGTCTTGAAGTCCATCAAGCGCACGGGCAAGAACGGCGGTACGGCCGAGGTCCCGCCGGTGGACTTCACCTACCACATGAAGCCGAACCGGGTGGACGTGGACGGCGACAACATCGTCCCGCTCAACCGCCCGCGCATCAACACGATCACCTCGGAGACGGGCGCGATCACCACGGTCACGCTCTCCAACCCCGAGTGCGTACGCGGCTCCAAGATGCCGGTGGCCGAGGACGACAACTCGCTGTCCTGCTACCCGGTGTACTGGCCGATCAACGGCGGTGACCCCAAGCTCGACTGGTTCCACAAGTACAACGTCGCCGCGGTCACCATTGCCGACCCGGCGGGCCAGAACGACCTGGTGGAGTACGCGTACGAGTACGCGAAGCCGGCCTGGCACTACAACGACGACCCGCTGACCCCCGAGGACCAGCGGACCTGGTCCAACTGGCGGGGCTACGGCAAGGTGACCGCGTACAGCGGTGCCACCGACAAGACCCGCTCGAAGTCCGTGAAGGTCTTCATGCAGGGCATGCGCGGCGACAAGCGCAAGGACACGACCGCCACCCGCACCACCACGGTCGCGGCCGTCCCCGTGCCGGGCCTGACGATCGCCGACATCAACGACGACGACCAGTACGCGGGCTTCCTGCGCCAGGAGGTCACCTACGACGGGGCCACCGCTCTCGCCGTCTCGGTGACCGACCCGTGGAGCAAGGAGACCGCCAGCCAGCAGAAGTCGTACGCCAACACCAAGGCGCACTACGTCCGCACGGGCACCACGTACGACCACACCTTCCTCACGGCCTCCAACACCTGGCGGTCCACGCGCACCGACAGCACCTACGACGACTACGGCCTGCAGACGCAGTCCTCTTCGTCCGGTGACACGGCCAAGACGGGTGACGAGACGTGCACCCGCACCTGGTACGCCCGCAACGACGCCAAGGGCCTCACCGGCCTGCCCTCCCGCAGCCGCACGGTCGCGGCCGAGTGCTCTCTCACCGACGACAAACTGACCCTGCCCGCCAACTCGGCCACCCGCGGCGACGTCCTGTCCGACACGGCCACCGTGTACGACGACACCGCCGCGACCGCCTGGACGGCGAACCAGACCCCGACCCTGGGCCTGCCCACCTGGACCGGCCGCGCCCAGGCCTACCCGGCGGCGGCCGGTACCGCCGACCGCAACCCGGCCGGCATCACCGGCTGGCAGACCACCGGCAAGACGACCTACGACACGGCGGCGGCCAAGCTCGGGCGTCCGCTGAGCGTCACCGACGCGGCCGGGAACACGACCACGACCAGCTACGCGCCCGCCGCGGCCGGCCCGCTGGAAGTCACCGTGAAGACCGCACCGAAGCTGGCCTCGAACGGCCAGCAGCACAAGACGTACGCCTACATGGACCTGCGCGGCTCGCTCGTGCGCTCCATCGACGCCAACATGGCCTCGACCTTCAACACCTACGACGCCCTCGGCCGCGTGACCGCCACCTGGCTGCCCAACCGGGGCCAGTCCCAGACCCCGAACGTCAAGTACGGCTACCTCCTGGAACGCGGCAAGCAGCCGTGGACCTCGGTGGGCGCCCTCGTGCCCGACGGGAGCTACAAGACGGTCTACACGATCGCCGACGCGCTGCTGCGCCCGCTCCAGACGCAGACTCCGTCGCCGAACGGCGGCCGCGTCCTGACCGACACCCGCTACGACTCCCGGGGCCTGGCCTACGAGTCCTACGCCGACATCTGGGACAAGGACAAGGCGCCCGAGGGTACGTACGCGCGCGCCGAGTACGGCAGCACCCCCAAGCAGACCCAGACCGTCTTCGACGGCCTCGGCCGCGCCACGACCAGCAGCCTGCTGGTGTACGGGGTGCAGAAGCAGACCACCACCACCAGCCACACCGGTGACTCGACGGCCACGACGGCCCTCCAGGGCGGCACGGCCAGCCGTACGATCACGAACGCGCTCGGGCAGACGACGCAGGTCCGCACCTACAGCGGGACCACGCCGAACGACCCCGAGTACGGGGGCACCGCGCCGGGTACGCCGTACACCAGCGTGAGCCGGACCTACACGGTCGACGGCAAGCAGACGACGATCACCGGCCCCGACAACGCCAAGTGGTCGTACGTCTACGACCTCTTCGGCCGGGGCGTGACCACCACTGACCCCGACAAGGGCAAGGGCACCACGACGTACACCGTTCTGGACCAGGTCGCGACCTCCAAGGACGCGCGGAACACGGTCCTGGAGTACGGGTACGACGAGCTGGGCCGCAAGACCGGTCTGTGGAAGTCCCCGAAGTCCGACGCCAACCTGCTCGCGACGTGGACCTACGACAGCGTCCGCAAGGGCGCTCCCGCGGCCTCCACCCGCTACGAGGGCGGTCTGACCGGCAAGGCGTACACCAAGTCCGTCACCGCCTACGACGTCCTGGGCCGTCCCACGACGACCCGGCTGACCCTGCCCTCCGACGACCCGCTCGTCACCTCGGGCGCCATCGCGGCCACCACCGACCAGACGATGACCTACCGGCTCGACGGAACCCCGAACACGGTCGCATCACCCGCGGCCGCCGGTCTGCCCGCCGAGACCCTCCAGGTGGGCTACGACAACTTCGGTCTTCCGAAGGCGCTCACCGGCGCCACCGACTACGTCCAGAACATGGCGTACTCGCCGCTCGGTGAGATCGAGCAGCTGACCCTGGCCCGTTCCGCGGCCGCCGGTGTCCGCAAGACGTTCATCGGCAACACCTACGAGGACGGCACCCGCCGCCTGCTGAAGTCCACGGTCAACGACCAGACCCACAACGGCATGATCCAGGAGCTGACCTACAACTACGACCAGGCCGGCAACGTCCTGTCGATCTTCGACTCGGCCCCGCTCAGCGGCTTCACCAAGGCCGACAACCAGTGCTTCGCCTACGACGCCCAGCGCCGCATGACCGAGGCCTGGACCCCGAAGACCGCGGACTGCAACCCGACCGGGCGCACCGCCGCCAACCTCGACGGCGCGGCCCCCTACTGGAACAGCTACACCTACACCGCGTCCGGGCAGCGGGCCACGGAGAAGACCAACACCGGCACCCCGCAGACCCGTACGTACTGCTACGACCCGGCCCGCCCCCACGCGCTGGCGGCCACCACCACCGGCGGCACCTGCACCGGTGTCACCCCGCAGTACACGTACGACGCGACGGGCAACACGACCAAGCGCGCGGAAACCCCCGGCAGCGCCACGTCGCAGACCCTGGCCTGGGGCGCGGAGGGCAAGCTCACCAAGACCACGGAAGGGGCCACGGCCACCGACTACGTCTACGACGCGGAGGGCGAGCTCCTGATCCGCCGCGACCCGGCGGGTGAGACGGTCCTCTACGCCGGCTCCAACGAGGTACACCTCAAGGGCGCCACGAAGTGGGCCACTCGCTCCTACAGCATCTCGGGCGTCAAGGTCGCGGTCCTGAGCAACGAATCCGGCACCGCCAAGCTGGCGTTCGTGGCGGGCGACGCCCACGGCACGTCCTCCCTCGCGGTCTCCGCCGACGACACCCAGACGGTGTCCAAGCGCTACACGACCCCGTTCGGCTCCGCACGCGGACCGGCGGCGGCGAGCTGGCCGGACGACAAGAGGTTCCTGGACAAGCCGGAGGACAAGAACACGAGCCTGACCCACATCGGCGCACGCGAGTACGACGCGGCCCTCGGCCAGTTCCTCAGCGTCGACCCCGTGTTGAGCCTCGACCAGCCGCATTCCCTCAACGGCTACAGCTACGCGAACAACAGCCCGGTCACCTTCAGCGACCCGACCGGTCTCGAAAGCTGCGGCGACGCCGGCTACTGCGGTGGCGGCGGCGGGACCAACGGTGAGTACCTCCACAAGCCGCCGAATCCCCCCAGCGGTGGTGGCGGTGGCGGTGGTGGCGGCGGTGGCGGCGGCGGTGGCGGCGGAGGCGGCGGCGGCGGTCGCGGTGGCGGCGGTGGGTTCAACCCGCTGAAGCCCAAGGGCCTCGCCGGCAGCAACGTGATCGCCCCGGTCTACGACCCGGTCTTCACCCCGCTCTACGAGAAGATCAAGCAGCAGGAGGCAGAGGCGGCGGCCGAGACGCATCGGCTCCATTCTCAGATGTGCCAGGCCGACCCGATCCTGCTGGCGTGCACGCAACCCGTCGCGAGCACGCTGGCCCCTGAAGTCTCGGTCAAGCAGGTCGCGGTCCTGTGGGTGGCGGGCCTCGGCCCCACCGAACTGACCTTCGGCGACGGCTCCACCCTGGCCATGCAACTGGCCTCGACGGATCTGGCGCAGTCGGCCCGCGCCAAGGCCCTGGCCGTGTCCAACGGAAGTGTCAGGGGCACGTTCGACAATCTGGCCCACTACTCGATCTCTGACCTTGAGGGGATGGACTTCGCAGGTCAGGTGGGCCACGACATGTGGAGCTTGGGCACCGGCCTGGACGATCCGAACTCCATGAAGGTCCTGCTGGGCTCGTTCAAGATCACGGGACGCGTCCTGGCCAAGGAGAAGGGGGAGGGAATCCAGATGGAGTTCAGCGTCGAGGAGGATACGAACCTCTCGTCCTTCGCGCACATCGCCACGGGATACAACAACGGTAGGGAAGAATTCGTCGAGCAGTTCGACAAGGGCGGCCTCCCTGTTGTTCCCTTCATCGGAGGCCAGGCACGGGAGAGGATCCTGACCGTGAAGTGGCGAGAGACGCTGAGGTACTGATGAAGGACACCGGAACGGCCGGGCCCCGGCGCATCGCGGTGCGCACGCTCCTGTTGACCCTGGCGCTGATCACGACCGTGTCGGGATGCGGGCTCTCCGGCGGAGGGCCGTCGCTGAAGGACGCCGCCGACGTCCAGCGCGTCGAAATGGTCGGCGGCTGGAAGGACGGGTCCACCGGCGGAGTCACGCTGAAGGAGGACGGCACCTTCGCGGCCGAGAGCCTGCGCGCGGACGCCGAGCCGGGCGCCGGGGTCACCTCGCCCGAGAAGGGGCTCGTCGCGGGCAGCGGCGAGTGGGAGCTCACCAACATCGGGGCCGAATCCAGGGTCGACCTCTACTTCACCGGCGGCGGAACGGTCGGCATGGACGTCAAGGACCAGGACGGCCTGAAGGTCCTGTCCACGTGGATCGGCGACGGACGGCACGCCGTCTTGAAAAAGGAGGACACCGCCCCCACCCCGTAGGGCGACAGCGGAAGGCCCCGGAGACTTCGGTCTCCGGGGCCTTCCCGCGTTCAGATGTCCCTGTCCGGGCTCCTACAGGTCCAGGACCAGCCGCTGCGACGCCGCGCGCGACACGCACAGGAGCATCGAGTCCTCGCGTTCTCCGTCCGTGAGCAGGGTGTCGCGGTGCTCGATCTCCCCCGAGACGACCCGGTGCCGGCAGGTTCCGCAGAAGCCCTGCTCACACGAGTACGGGGTGTCGGGCAGCTCCCGGCGCACCGCGGCCAGGGTCGATTCCGTCGCCGCGACCTCGACGACCCGGCCCGAGCGCCGGAGTTCCACCGTGAAGGGCTTCGCGTCGCCCGTCCCGGCCTCCGGGGAGAACCGCTCCAGGTGGACCGGGACGCCCTCCGGGGCCGCCGCCCGGACCGCCGCCATCAGCGGCGCCGGGCCGCAGCAGTAGATCAGCGTGCCCGGGGGGCACGCGGCGAGCGGGGCCAGGTCGGGGAGGCCCGTCTCGTCCTCGGGGAGGAACGTGACCCGGTCCCCGTAGGCCGCGAGGTCCGCCAGGAACGGCATCGAGGCGCGCGAGCGGCCGCCGTACAGCAGGGTCCAGTCCGAGCCCGCCGCCGTGGCCGCCCGCAGCATCGGGAGGATCGGCGTGATGCCGATGCCGCCCGCGACGAAGGCGTAGGACGGGGACGGCTGGAGGGGGAAGCGGTTGCGCGGCGGGCGGACGGCGAGCTCCGCGCCCTCCACCAGCCGGGCGTGCGCCTCGCGCGAGCCGCCGCGGCCGTCCTCGACGAGCCGGACCGCGATCGTGTAGCGGCCCTCCTCGGCCGGATCGCCGCACAGGGAGTACTGGCGGACGAGGCCGGAGGGGAGCATCACGTCCACGTGCGCGCCCGGGGTCCACGCGGGGAGCTCCGGGGACTCCAGCACCAGGGACAGCACGCCGTGCGCCGGCTCCGTGCGGGAGGCGATCAGCGTGGGGATCCACCGGCGCGGGGAGTAGCCCGACACCGGGGTCTCCAGCGCGGGCAGGGGCCACAGGGGTGATCCGCCGTCGATGCGCCTGCCGATCGCCCGCTTCGCCAGCCACGCCGTGCCCGCCAGCGCCGCCACCGTCACCGCAGTGGTCCGCCTCATGCCCGGGCACCTCCGTTGGCGCCGGGGGAGGAGGCCAGGTAGGCGACGGCCTGCGCCGTCGAGCCCTCCTGCGAGGGGTGGTACGTGCGCGAGAGGTACGTGGGGATCGACTTCAGCATCGCGCCCGTCGAAGGCAGGGTGCCCTTGCGTCCCGCCTGGTAGAACTGGCCGAACGACGCCGTGGAGCCGGGCCGCTCGGGATCGTGCTCCATGAAGTAGCGCGATCCGCGCTGCCACAGGAAGACCAGCGCCGTGAAGGCGGTCGCCCACGTCCTGGCCCGGCGGCGGTAGTTGCCGTCCAGGTGCATGAAGAGGTCGAAGGCCACCGAGCGGTGCTCGACCTCCTCCGCGCCGTGCCAGCGCAGCAGGTCCAGCATCATCGGATCGGCGCCCCGCCGGTCCAGCTCGTCCGCGTTGAGGATCCAGTTGCCGAGGAACGCCGTGTAGTGCTCGATCGCCGCGATCATCGCCACCCGTTCCATCAGCCACCACTTGCGCGCCCTGCCCGGCGGCAGCGTCCGGTCGCCGAGCAGCTTCTCGAAGAGCCAGTCGACCTGCGCGGTGTAGGGCGTCGGATCCAGGCCCAGCCGCTTGAGGTGGGGGAGTACGTCGTCGTGCGCCGTGGCGTGCATGGCCTCCTGGCCGATGAACCCGACGACGTCCGCCCGCAGCGCCTCGTCCGTGATGTAGGGGAGCACCTGCTTGTAGACGTGCACGAACCAGCGCTCGCCCGCCGGGAGCAGGAGGTGCAGCACGTTGATCGTGTGGTTGGCGAAGGGGTCGCCGGGCAGCCAGTGGAGCGGGGTGTCCTCCCAGGAGAAGGACACGTTCCGGGCCTTGAGGCCCGCCGTGAGGCCTATGTGTTCCGTGTGTTCCGACGCCACGAGGGCGGGCGCGGGCGGCGTATTAGACATGGCGTCAATGTACTGATGGGTACTGGGGAGGGAAACCCCTCTGCCGCCACTTCCTGGCGCCGTCCGTCACCACCGCGCCCGGCCGGGGCTACCGCAGTACGCCCGCCTTCGAACCGTCCGTGAGCTTGCCCGACAGTTCCACCTGCGCTCCCGCCGGAGCCTTCACCGCCAGCCGGTTGCCGACCGCCACCCCGCTCACCTGGCCGCCGCCCACCGTCAGCGAGGTGAACTGCGCGCTGCCCGCCGCCAGCACGTACCACTGACCGGCCTTCGACTTCCACAGCACCCCGGCCAGCACCCGCGGTTCCCGCGGCCCGCACGCCGGCGTGCCCTCCGCCTTCGCCGCCTGAGCTGCCAGCGGCGCCCCGGGGGCCAGGAACTGCGCCTGCACCCGGTCCGCCGTGCCCTGCCAGGTCTCCGCGCGCGTGCACAGCCAGGTCGCCGTACCGTCGCCCTCGGGCAGCGGCTGCTTCGCGTACGTCCACGCGTTGACCGTCCGCACCCCGTGCGAGCGCACCGACGGCAGCAGGCAGGCGATCCGCGACCACTCGGCGAGCTCCGCGCCCTCCGTCACGTTCCGCTCGGTGCCCGGCGCGCCCGACGTCAGCCGCGCCGGGGTCAGCTCGCCCAGGTCGGTGATCAGCCGGGTCGTCCCGTCACCGGCCAGGGCCAGCGCGTTCCAGCTCGCGCAGGTGCCGTCCGGGGCGGGGCTCGGCACCGGCGGGGTCATCCCGTCCGGCGTCAGCTTCAGCTGCGCCGGAGCCCCGCCGGGCTTCAGCAGGTCCCGCACGACCGCGCCCGTCACCCACGGAGCAGCCAGATAGCGGACGTTGCCGTCGACGCGGCTGAGCACCAGGGCCGTCGCCGTGTCCGCGGACGCGCCGTCGGTCCGGGCGAAGTCGAGCGCCGCGACGTCGGTGCCGGAGCGCGGTTCGGCGTACCGCACCACGCGCAGGCCGTCGTGGAGCAGGACCACGACGGCCTGGTCGACGGCCCCCGCGAACAGCAGCTGCGGCGGCCCCATCGGCGGCCCGGACGGGGTGCCGGGGGTGGCCGAGACGACCACCGAGCGGCCCGGCCGGGCCCAGACGGCCAGCGCCCGCCGCAACAGGGCGGTGTCGTCGGTCCGGTCCCCGCGCGCGGGCCAGGCGGAGTAGTCGCTGCGCGAGGACGTACGCCAGAGGGCGGGCGCGGCCCGGACCAGCTGCCCGGGGTCCAGGGCCTGCTCCGCCGCCGCGTTCTTCGCGTACGGCGGGGCGGCCGCCCCGTCGGCCCCCCAGCCGCCGCCGGGCAGTGCGAGCAGCGCCCCGCACACGGCGAGGGCGGCCGCGCCGGCGAGCGCGGCCCGCGTCAGCCGGCGCCGGCGCAGCAGGTCGGTGGGCCGCGCCTGGAGCACGCACGGGTCGAACTCGGGGGAGGCGAAGAGCTCGTCCGTCGAGGGGTCCCCGGATTCCGCGACGGCGGCGGCCGGATTGACCACTCCGGCCTCGGTCAGCACGCGCAGCACCTCGGCCTCGGACAGCCCCTCCAGTGCCCGCAGTACGCAGGCGGCCCGGCCCGGACCGTCGAGGGTGGCCAGCCACTGGTCGAGCGCCAGCTCCTCGGCGCCGCCGGAGCGCGGGAACAGTCGCAGCCCCCACACCTGGGGCAGCAGCGGCGGCAGTTGGGCCCGCCGGGGCAGCGCGCGGAAGGTCAGCGGGATCCCGGCCTCCAGGGCGGAGCGCAGGACCCGCAGGCGTACGTACGCGTAACCGGACTCGGGGCCCGCCCCGCCGCGCTGGCCCGGGACCCCGCCCAGGGCCCCGGCCGCCGCCTCGCGCCGGCCGCGCGGCAGGGCGCGCTGGGCCAGCGAGTGGGCGGTGAGGACCCGCCGGTTGCGGCCGAGGGCGGGCGGCAGCACCAGGTAGGCCAGCCGCACCAGCCGCGGATAGTGCTCGACGATGGCGGCCTCGGCCTGCTCGACATCGGGCGGGAGGGGGCGGGTGGCGGTATCCGGCGCAGTCACGTTCAGCAGAACGAGCGAATGGTCGGATGGTCACCCGCCCCCAGTGCACACGTTCGGGTCAACTGTCGTCCCTCCGAGCGCCGTTCGGGTGCTCGGGCGTTCGGACGCCGGGGCGGTGGCGCGTGCGCCGGATCAGGCGACGAGCCGGGCCCGCAGCGCCTCGACCGTCCCGTCGGGGACGCCGAGGCCCTCGCGCACGTACTTCTCCATCGAGCCGTAGCGGGTGTTCACCTCGTCCAGCGCGGCCTCCAGGTACGAGGGGAAGACGCCGATCAGTGCCAGCGCGAGTTCCGGGTCGCCGCCGGCCGCCGTGAAGCCCTCGATCATCGACGCGAAGGCGATCCGCACCGCGGGGTTCACCGACAAGTACTCGCTCATCAGCGTCTCGTCGCTCGCGCCCAGCAGCGACAGGATCACGGTGGCTCCCCAGCCCGTACGGTCCTTGCCCGCCGTGCAGTGGAAGAGGAGCGGACCCGCCCCGGGGTCGGCGAGCTCGGTCAGCAGCAGCCGGTACGAGGCCTGGGCGGAGCCGGAGCTCACCAGCGAGCGGTAGACGCTGGCGAACAGGGCCTGCGCCTTGCCGTTGCCCAGGTGCTCCTCGGCCACCACGGGGTCGGACAGCATGTCCTTGAGCTGCGCCGCGGGTATCTTCCCGGGCCCCTCGCCACTGCCGCTGTCCGCGTTCACCTTGTCGGCCAGGACGTCGGCCACGAGCAGCCGGGCGCCGGCCGGCACCCGGTCGGGGTGCAGGCCGCGCTCGGCGTCGGTCCGGAAGTCCACCACCGTGCGGAACCCGAGCGCGGCCACCGCGCGGTCGACGTCGAGGTCGAGCCGGTCGAGCTGACCGGAGCGGAAGACCAGGCCGGAGCGGACGGTGCGGCCGCCGGAGAGCGGGGTGCCGCCGAGGTCCCGGAGGTTGGCGACGGTCGTGGCGGAGGTGGCGGTCATCGTGGCGGCTCCAACGGTGGCGGTGGCGTGTGGCGGTGGCGTGTGGCGGCGGCATCGGAAAAGCGAATGATCGAAGAACCGAATGGCCGGAGGACAAGTGGGCAGGGGTCGACAGGGGCTAGGTGACGCGTGTCATCCCTATGATTTTCCGAGATTTCGCCCCGGAAAGGTAATCGGCGGCCAGTGAGACCCCCAGCCCCAGGCCCATCGCGACCAGGTGCCCGGCGTCCGTGAAGGTCCGCTCCCGCCGCAGCACGGGCCGGACGGCGAGGGCCAGGAGCCCCACCCGGGCGGCAGTGCGCACCGGCCCGCGCGGGAGCACGGAGGTGAGGGCGCCGAGGACCGTGTTGAACCCGTAGCTGGCGCCGACGTCCACCGCCCGCCGGGTCCGCGCGTCGGCCGTTCGGCGCAGGGCCCCGTACACCAGCAGGGTCGCCGCGGCGTGCCCGAACAGGAAGGACGCGGCCGTCCACCAGGCCCCGTACGCGTACTCCGCGTACCCGAGGACGGCCGTCAGCAGCAGGGCGTACGGCAGCGGCATCGGCTCCTCGACGAGGAAGGCGCTGACCGGCAGGGTCTCCCAGCGGCCGGCGTCGAGGTTGTCGGCGTTGGTCGAACACCTGCGCAGCAGCCGGTCCCGCGCCGCCGGGTCCAGCCGTTCCAGGGCGTAGGCCCCCAGCTGCACCCCGCCCGTGTACACCGCGCTCAACGGCACTGTCAACGGCAGTGGTTTCATCCGGACATGATCGACCACGGGGCGGCGTTGAGCGAGGCCGGGCCCCGTGGCAGCATGCCCAGGTCATGTCACACAGCCCCGCGCCCATGCGCGCCACGCGGGCCGCGGTATTCGCGGCGGTGGCCGTCGCACTGGGTGCGGCGGGGCATTCGTACATGTCAGGCACGGACATTCCCCTCCTGGGGCTTCTGTCCGCTTTCGGGCTGACCGGAGGGCTCGCCTGGCTCGGCGCCGGAAGGCGGCGCGGACCGCTCTCCATCACCACGGCGGTGCTCGGCGTACAGGCGGCCCTGCACCTGGTCTTCTCGGCCTCCGCCGACAGCCACCACATGACGGGTACGGACCTGGGGGCGGACGCCGCCCACGGGGCCCGACCCGCGTCGCCGTCCCCGGCGGGTACCGTGGGCATGGCCGATATGGCCGACATGGCGGACATGGCCGCGACGGCCGGCACGGACGCCCTGGGCGCGATGGCGGGCATGGGCGGCATGGCGGGCACGGGCGGGATGGGCGGCATGGCCGCCGGCCACGCCCACGACAGCCTCGGCATGATCGCCGCGCACGTCCTCGCCGGACTGTTCTGCGCGCTCTGGCTGGCCCGGGGCGAGGCCGCCGCCTTCCGGCTCGCCGCCGCTCTCGCGGCCGGGGCGCTGCTCGCCGGCCGGCCGCTCTCCCGCGTCCTCGCCCTGCTGTGGACCCGTGCGGCCCCCGCGGCGCCGGCGCCCGTGACACCCCCCGCCGCGCATGAGCGGCCGCGCACCCTGCGCGGGGCCGTGCACGCGCACACCGCCGAGCGGCGCGGTCCGCCTGCGCGCGAACGGATCCGTATCACGGCCCCCGGCCGTCCCGCCCGCGCCTGACCGAACGGCGCACCTCCTCGGCGGAGGGCGAGACCTGGGGCCGGTCACCCATGTCTTCGCCAACCCCTAGGACACCCATGTCTCTCGACGACGTCCGGGAAATCCGCTCGGCGGACCCCGGAGCACCCGAAGCCGCAACCGAGAAGGCCCCCGCCGCCGGCGGCGCCTGGGCCGCCGTGCGGCCGCTGCTCCTGCGCCTGCACTTCTACGCCGGGGTCCTGATAGCCCCGCTGCTGTTCGTCGCCGCCACCACCGGGCTGCTCTACGCCGGCTCCTGGCAGGCCGAGAAGGTCCTCTACTCCGACGAGCTGACGGTCGACCGCGTCGGCGCGAGCGCGCTGCCGCTCAGCGCCCAGGTGGACGCGGCCAAGAACGCCGCGCCCCAGGGCGAGGTGTCGTCCGTGTGGCCCGCGCCCGAGGCGGCCGACACCACCCGGGTGATCATGGAGAGCCCGGGACTCGCCGAGGGCGAGACCCTCACGGTGTTCGTCGATCCGTATACGGCCGAGGTCCGCGGGAAGCTCACCACGGTCGGCGACGCGCTGCCGCTGAGGGCCTGGCTGAGCGAATTCCACTCCAGCCTCCAGCTGGGGGAGTTCGGGCGGCATTACAGCGAGCTCGCCGCGAGCTGGCTGTGGGTGGTCGTACTCGGCGGGCTCGCGCTGTGGATCGGCCGCCGGCGCACCCGCAGAGCAGCGCTCGTCCTGCCCGACCGCAAGGCGTCCGGCCGGCGGGGAACCCTGTCCTGGCACGGCTCCGTCGGCGTCTGGATCGCCATCGGCCTCGTCGGCCTCTCCGCCACCGGCCTGACCTGGTCCAGGTACGCCGGCGAGAACATCGGGGAGCTCAAGGACGGCCTCGGCGGGGCCACCCCGGCCGTCTCCGCCAAGGTCGGCGGCGCCCCCGCCGCCGACGCGGGCGGTGAGCACGCCGGCCACGGCGCGGCCGACGGCGCGCAGGCGGCGCCCCCCACCCCGGCCGATGCGATCGGCATCGACGGCGCCGTGGCGGCGGCGCGAGCCGCCGGGGTCACCGACCAGCTGCGGATCACCCTGCCCGCCAAGGGCAAGGGCTACGTGGTCAAGGAGCAGGACAAGCAGGTGCCCGTACACCTGGACGCGGTCGCCGTCGACCCCGCCGACGGCCGGGTCATGGACGAACTCCGCTTCGCGGACCACCCGCTGCTCGCCCAGCTGACCCGCTACGGCATCGACCTGCACATGGGCCTGACCTTCGGGCTCGCCAACCAGCTGGCGCTGGCCGCGCTGGCGGTCCTGGTGATGTTCATGGTCGTCTGGGGGTACCGCATGTGGTGGCTGCGCCGCCCGACGAAGGACCGGGGGCTGTCCGTGGGACGGCCCCAGCCGCGCGGGGCGTGGCGCAAGCTCCCGGTGACGGTGCTCCTGCCGCTGGCCGCGACGACGGCCGTCGTCGGCTGGTTCCTGCCGCTGCTCGGGATCAGCCTGCTGGTGTTCCTGGCGGCGGACCTGGTGCTGGGCTTCGCCGCGTCGCGCCGCTCCGGGGGCTCTGGCGTGGTGTAGGAGCCGCGCCGGTCCGGCCGAGCCCGGTTCCTGGAGGGCAGTGGGCCCGTACTCCCCCTCGTGAGTACGGGCCCACCGTCATGTCACCACGTGTGCCGGTCCGTCATAAGTGAGCTCAGGGGGCGTACTTGTACCCGACCCGGCGCACGGTCTGGATGGCGCCGCGGTGGGAGGCGCCCAGCTTGCGGCGCAGCCGTGCGACGTGGACGTCGACGGTGCGGCCGTCGCCCACGTGCCCGTAGCCCCAGACCGTGGTCACCAGCTGGTCCCGGCTGTGCACCCGGTGGGGATGGGCGACCAGGTGGGCCAGCAGCTCGAACTCCAGGTACGTCAGGTCCAGGACCTGGCCGTCCACCTCGGCGGTGCGCCGGGCCGGGTCGATGCGGACCAGGGCGTCACCGGTGGCGGCCTCGGCCTCGGGGGCCGGGGTGGTGGGAACGGACTGCGGGGCGAAGGCGACCGGCGGCTGCTGGTCGGCCGGTACGAGCACCAAATAGCCGACCATCGGGGGTCGGCCGGGCAGGGCGGGCACGGTGTGCGCAGGAGCGGGCAGCCAGGTGGCGCCGGGCGGGAGGAAGTCCACGACACGGGCCACCTCGTCGCGCTCCACGGCCCGCAGGCGGTGGCGCGGACTGGGCGGGAAGGCCGGGTAGGCCAGGGGGGCGGTCGCAGCGGAGGGGGCGGGAGCGAAGGAACGGGTGTTCGCCATGAGTGGTCAGCTCTTTCACGCGGAGTGGTCGGCAGGAGACGTGCGTAGGGGCGTCGTCTTGTGTCGTACCGCGCAGACCGAAGGCCTCGGGGAAAGGTCGGTCGGGAGGTCCCGGAGGCTTTAGAGGGCCGGCGCGTTCTTCGCGCGGCAACACACCCGGTCGAAATCGTGGTCCTGACGGGACGGCCAGAACGGCTCGAGGTCGCTGCGACCTGTCGAGGTGTGCGAGTGGCTGGCCATGGCCCCATTCAAGCAGATCCGTGGACGCCCGGGCAGACCCCGTCTCAGTCCATGGATCGGAATCTCATATTCCGTGATCATGTCGTGAATGGACCCGGAGAATCGCGACAAACCGTCAGCCGGCCGCGCCCTTCCGCCGGTCCGGATCGGCCGCGCGTATCGCATGGTGGTCGGATCCGTCCCAAAGCCGCCCCGCGCCCCGACCGTCGGCCGGGGCGCGGGGGAACACAACGACGCCCGCCGGGCCACGAGGGTCGGCGGGCGTCGGGTCGTGCGGGGGAGCGGACCGGCTAGACCAGGCCGTCCTTCTCCAGGCGGGTGCAGCAGGTGTCCGTGATCAGACGGGTCACCACGTACGGGTCCACGTTCGCGTTCGGACGGCGGTCCTCGATGTAACCCTTGCCGTCCTTCTCCACCTGCCACGGGATGCGGACGGAAGCGCCGCGGTCCGAGACCCCGTAGCTGAACTCGTTCCACGGAGCCGTCTCGTGCAGACCCGTCAGACGCTCGTCGATGCCCGCGCCGTAGTTCTTGACGTGGTCCAGCGGCTTGCTGCCCTCACCCAGCGACTCGCACGCGGAGATGATCGCGCGGTAGTCCTCGCGCATCGCCTTCGTGGAGAAGTTGGTGTGCGCGCCCGCGCCGTTCCAGTCGCCCTTGACGGGCTTCGGGTTCAGCGTCGCGGAGACGTTGAAGTCCTCGGCCGTGCGGTAGAGCAGCCAGCGCGCGATCCACAGCTGGTCGGAGACCTCCAGCGGGCCGACCGGGCCGACCTGGAACTCCCACTGGCCGGGCATGACCTCGGCGTTGATGCCGGAGATCGCCAGGCCGGCGGCGAGGCAGTGGTCCAGGTGCTTCTCGACGATCTCGCGGCCGAAGATCTCGTCCGAGCCGACGCCGCAGTAGTAGCCGCCCTGCGCGGCCGGGAAGCCGTTGACCGGGAAGCCGAGCGGCCGGGTGCCGTCGAAGAAGGTGTACTCCTGCTCGATGCCGAAGATGGGGGCCTGCGCCCCGAACTTCTCCGCGATCGGACGCAGCAGTGCGCGCGTGTTCGACTCGTGCGGGGTCATGTCGATGTTCAGGACCTCGCACAGGACGAGGACGTTGTCGCCGCCACGGATCGGGTCCGGGCAGGAGAACACCGGCTGGAGCACGCGGTCGGAGGCGTGGCCCTCGGCCTGGTTCGTGCTCGATCCGTCGAAGCCCCAGATCGGCAGCGCGTCGCCGTCCGCCAGGATCCTCGTCTTGGAGCGCAGCTTCGCCGTCGGCTCGGTTCCGTCGATCCAGATGTACTCAGCCTTGTAGCTCACGGGCCCCATCCTTCGGTGCGTCGCTCCGGCGCAGACTCTGCGGGTGCTGCGGTCACGTGCTGCGCAATCGTTCTGCGGTGTAGACCGCAGCGTGCCCCCTCGCGATTTCTCTTCCGTTGCCCGTGTGTGAACCCCGTGTTACCGAGGTTTACGCCGCAGGTGGGCACGGCTGTGCGGGTCGGCGTCCGGACGCCCGTCCGAGTGGGGCAGACTGGGCAGGTGAGCATTTCGTACGATTTCAAGTCCGCCGGAGATGCCGCCGAAGAGGCCGCTCCCGAGCCCCGCCCCCGCGTCGGACTGCTGGGGACCGGCCCCTGGGCCCACCGCACCCACGCACCCGCGCTCGCCGCGCACCCCGGCTCCGAATTCGCCGGAGTCTGGGGCCGACGGCCCGAAGCCGCGGCCGAGCTCGCCCGCGACTACGGCGTGAAGGTGTACGAAGACCCCGACGCGCTGTTCGCCGACTGTGACGTCGTGGCCTTCTCCCTGCCGCCCGACGTCCAAGCCCCCCTCGCCGTGCGCGCGGCCGCCGCCGGATGCCACCTGCTGCTCGACAAGCCCGTCGCCACGACCCCGGCCGACGCCCGCGCCGTCGCCGACGCCGTCGTCGCCCACCAGGTCGCCTCCGTCGTCTTCCTCACCCTGCGCTTCGCCGAACCGACCGCCGGCTGGGTCTCCGAGCAGGCGGAGCGCACGGGCTGGTTCACCGCCGCCGCGCACTGGCTCGGCGCCGTCTTCCCGCCCGAGGGAGAGCCCAGCGCCTACGCCGACTCGCCCTGGCGCAAGGCCAAGGGCGGGCTGTGGGACGTCGGCCCGCACGCCCTGTCCGTACTCATTCCCGTCCTCGGCGACGTCACCTCGGTCAGCGCCACCCGGGGCCCTTCCGACATGGTCCAACTCGCCCTGCGCCACACCTCCGGCGCGGCGAGCACCGCCGTCCTCAGCCTCAGCTCCCCGCGCGCGGCCGCCGGCGTGGGCCTGGAACTGCGCGGCGCAGAGGGCGTCTTCAGCCTGCCCGAGTGGAGCAACGTACCGGCCGCCTACGGCCGCGCCCTGGACGCACTGCTCACCTCGGCGCGCACGGGGGTCCCGGACGACCGGGGGGCCGAGTTCGGTGCCCGGCTGACGGAGATCCTGGCGGAGGCGGAGGGCCGGCTGTCGAGCTGACGGGCGCTTTGACCTGACGGGCCTTCCGGCCTGACGGGCGCTCGGGGCCGCCGTCTACTTGATCACGGCATTGGCCACGATGATCGCCAGCCCGATGGTGGCGTCCGCGACGCCGATCAGGAGCGCGGAGCGGAGCTTGTAGCCGACCCGGAGCGCCACGAAGGAACCCCAGCCGAACAGCATCGCGCTGTTCAGGCCGAGGCCGACGGCCGTCACTCCGTGCGAGTCCCAATGGGCGAGCCCGGCGAGGAGCAGCAGCAGGACGGTGGGAAGGGTGGCCGCGATCATCGGCCACTCGTTCCACAGCGCCCGCGCGAGCAGCCGCCACCGATGGCGGGCGGAGCCGTCGTGGTGGGTGCTCATGTGGTGGGAGTACCCGTGCGCGAGTCCGGCCGCGGCGGCCGTGACGAGCACCCAGCTGGCGTCGTAGAAGGGCGTGTACTCGCCGCCCTTCTGGTCGAGCGCCGCAAGCAGGCCACTGGCGAGGACCGTTCCGTAGACCCCGCCGAACATCCAGTCGGCCCCCCGCCGGGGAGGGGGGAGGGGAGCGGACGGCTCCAGGGGCTGGGGCGGCTGGGGTGAGGCCTGCGGCGGCTGCGGCGACGACGGCTGCGGCGGCTGCGGCGGCTGTTCGGTCACGGGGGCTGGTCCTTGGAGATATTTCGTACCCATTTGGGATGGCTCTGGCCAGCGTAGGCGGTGGGGAGCGGGGCCGGGGGGAGCGGGGTACGGCGGGCCCGGCGGGCGGGGGTGGGCCCGCCGGCCCCGCGGCTAGCCCTTGCGCGACAGGGCGTCCCGTACCGCCTCCTCCGAGCGGGCCACGACCGCCGTGCCGTCCTGGGCCGTGATGATCGGCCGCTGGATGAGCTTCGGGTGGGCCGCCAGGTGGCCGATCCAGCGCTCGCGGGCCTCCTCCGTCTCCTCGCGCGGGAGGTCCCCCACTCCGGTTTCCCCGGCGAGCGGGTCCGAGGTGCGGGTGATGTCCCAGGGCTCCAGGCCCAGGCGGGCCAGGACCTCGCGGATCTCGGTCTGCGAAGGGACGTCCTCCAGGTAGCGGCGGACGGTGTACTCGGCGCCCTCCGCGTCCAGCAGGGTCAGTGCGCTGCGGCACTTCGAGCAGGCGGGGTTGATCCAGATCTCCATGCCCGAAAGCCTAGGCCGTCGGCGCCTGGCCAGGTCCTTTGTCAGTGGTCGCCGGTAAAATCGAGGGAGAACGACAGGAAGCCAACTACCGTTTGGGAGGCTGTAGATGGCCACTGCCATGACCCTTCACACCGCCGAGCCCGTCAAGAAGAAGCCGCTGCCGGCGGGGCTGCCCCGCGAGTGGTACGAGAGCCACAACCGGCACCTGAAGGCGATGCGGCTCGCGATATCGCTGCTGGACACGGGCACGTATGACGCGCAGCGCGCCACCAACCGCAAGATCCGCACGATAGCCGTCCGGACGGGGATCCGCCGGCCGTCCAACGTCACGTGCAAGCTGGTCCGTTCCTTCATCCGCGACGCCGGGTAGCCGGCAGGGGCCGGGCGGGTGGCGGCCGCCGTCATCGTGCGCCGTCACCGTCCGGCTCCTCGTCCAGGGACAGGACCAGCAGCGCCACGTCGTCGCGCGGGCCGCCCCCGCTGAAGGACGCCAGGTCGCGCCACACCGCCGGGGCCAGTCCCGCCGGGTCCGTCGCCAGTACGGGCACCCGTGCGGCCAGCGGGTAGAAGTGGCCCGTCGCGTCGCGCGCCTCCGTTACCCCGTCCGTGTAGAGGAGCACCCGGTCCCCCGAGCGTACCGGGAGTTCCGTCGGGGCAGCCGGGGTCGGGCCGGCCAGGCCCAGGCCGAGCGGGGGGCCCGGCTCCACGTCGAGTTCCGAGATCGCGTGGTCCCGTAGCAGCAGGGCCGGCGGGTGTCCGCACGACACGATCCGTACGAGGTCCAGGCCGGGCGGGAACTCCAGGAGCACCGCCGTGGCGAAGAGCTCCGCGTGCGCCACCGACTCGGCCGCCGCGTCCGCCAGCAGCCGCCGGTCCAGCCGGGCCGCCACCGCCGTGAGCTCCGCGTCGTCCAGGACGCCCTCGCGGAAGGCGCCGAGCAGCGAGGCCACGGTGCCCACGGCGGCGAGGCCGTGGCCCTGGACGTCGCCGACCACCGCGCGCACGCCGAAGGGGCCGGCCCGTACGTCGTACAGGTCGCCGCCGACCAGGGTGCCGTACTGGGCCGCCCGGTAGAGGCCCTCGCAGCGGACGTCCCCCACCCGCTCGGGGACGGGGGGCAGGACGGCGAGCTGCGCCGCCTCCGCGACGGTGCGCACGCTGACGAGCTGCGCGTCCCGGTTCTTGCGCACCCAGGCGACCACCACGCTGAGCAGGCCGATCGCCGCCACGGTGGCCAGGTCGACGCCGCGGGCGTGCCCGACGCCGATCTCGGGGAGTCCGAGGAGGAGCAGGACCACGCCGGCGATGACGGCCGTGCCGACGGCGCCGTAGGCGAAGGCGGCCACCGGGGGGAGCCCGGCCAGGAAGAAGCCGAGCTCGACGTCTCCCGGGGTGGCGCTCTGGGCGCAGACCAGCACGACCAGGGCCACCGCGGGCGCGAGCCGGGCCCAGCGCGGTGGCGGCGCCCCGCCCAGCCAGCCCGGGTCCTCGCGTCGGCGTCTCACCCCTCCACCCTGGTACGGGCGCCGGGGGTGCGCACGCCGGGTGGCTCCTTATGGCCCGGAGCGCGACAGTGAGGGCGTGACGGAAGCGGGGAGCGGCACGCAGAGCGCGGCGATCAGCACGCGGCTCAACTGGCTGCGCGCGGGCGTGCTCGGTGCGAACGACGGGATCATCTCGACGGCCGGTCTGGTCGTCGGCGTGGCCGGGGCGACGACCTCGCGCTCCTCGATCCTGGCGGCGGGCGTCGCCGGGCTGCTGGCGGGGGCGCTGTCGATGGCCGCGGGGGAGTACGTGTCGGTGAGCTCCCAGCGGGATTCGGAGAAGGCGGCGCTGGATGCGGAGCGGCGCGAGCTGGCGGAGTCGCCCGTGGAGGAGCTGGAGGAGCTCACGGGGCTGCTGGTGCAGCGGGGTCTGAGTAGGGACGTGGCCCGGGAGGCGGCGGAGCAGCTGACGGAGCGGGACGCGTTGCGGGCGCACGCGCGGGTGGAGCTGGGGATCAACCCCGACGAGCTGGCGAATCCCTGGCACGCGGCGCTGGCGAGCCTGGTCGCCTTCACGGTGGGGGCGCTGCTGCCGCTGCTGGCGATCGTCCTGCCGGGGCCGTCGGGGCGGGTGCCGGTGACGGTGGTCGCGGTGCTGGTGGCCCTGACGCTGTGCGGAGTGCTGAGCGCACGGCTGGGCGGGGCGCCCGTCGGGCGGGCCGTGCTGCGCAATGTCGCCGGGGGCGCGCTGGCGATGGCCGTGACCTACGCGGTGGGCACGTGGCTGGGCGCCTCCTGACCCCCGCCGGGGGCCCGAGGGCCACCCGCCCACCGCGCGCCGTCGACTCCGTCAGGGGTGCGGCCGGGCCCGCGGCTGCGAGGATGGCGCCATGCGTATCGCGGTCACCGGTGCCACCGGGCTCATCGGCAGTGCCCTCGGGCGGTCCCTGAGGGACGACGGACACGAAGTCGTCCGTTTCGTGCGGCGGGAGCCGGCCGCCGCCGACGAGGCGCGCTGGGATCCCGCGCGGGGGTACGTCGATCCGGCCGGGCTCGCCGGCTGCGACGCCGTCGTGCACCTCGCCGGCGCCGGGGTGGGAGACCACCGGTGGACGGACGCGTACAAGCGGGAGATCCGCGACAGCCGGGTCAAGGGCACGGCGGCGATGGCGCGGGCGGTCGCCGCGATGGACGAGCCCGTGGCGGCCTTCGTCTGCGGAACGGCCATCGGGTACTACGGCGACACGGGCGACCGGGCGGTGGACGAGGACGCCCCGGCGGGCGAGGGGTTCCTGCCCGAGGTGTGCGTCGAGTGGGAGGGCGCCGCCGCGCCCGCCCGGGAGGCCGGGGTCCGGACCGTGTTCGCCCGTACCGGGCTGGTCGTGGCGGCCGATGGCGGGGCCTGGGGGAAGCTGTTCCCGATCTTCAAGGCGGGCGTCGGCGGCCGACTGGGCAGCGGCCGCCAGTACTGGTCGCACATCTCGCTGCACGACGAGGTCGCCGCCCTGCGGCACCTCGTGGACACGCCCTCGATGAGCGGCCCGGTGAACCTGACCGCTCCCGAGCCGCTGACCAACCGCGAGGTCACGGCCGCGATGGGCCGGATCCTGCGCCGCCCGGCGGTGTTCGCCGTGCCGGCTCCGGTCATGCGCGTGGTGCTGGGGGAGTTCTCCCAGGACGTGCTGGGCAGTCAGCGGGTGCGTCCCGCGCGGCTGCTGGAGTCGGGCTTCGCCTTCCGGTACCCGGGCATCGACGACTCGATCCGGGCGGCGCTGGAGGCCTGAGCGGGGCGTGCGCCCGAGCGGGAGCGATCGAGGGGCGCATCAGGGGGGTGCGCGGGGGGAGCGCACTCGGGGGAGCGCGCCGCGGTTTCGCGTGCGACCGCATGTGACCCGAATGCGACCACTGTGCGACCGGAGTTGACCGCATGGGTCGTAATGGTCCGACCAACTCTGGTTCCGCCGGAGCCGGTTGGGGGAAGGAGGACCCCCACACAGCCGGGCCGACCTCGGGGAGGGGCACGTGCTCAACAGCGCACACGCACACCATGCGGACGTAGTCATCGTGGGAGCCGGAGTTTCCGGACTCTCGGCCGCGCACCACCTGATCGCGGCGGGAGTCACGGTCATCGTCCTGGAGGGCGCCCACGACCCCGGCGGCCGGATGGCCACGGAGACGGTCGACGGCTTCCGCCTCGACCGGATCGGCCAACTCCTCAACACCGCCTACACCGAGCCGGCCCGGACCCCCGGGCTGGCGGACCTGGTCCTGCGGCCCTTCGCGCCCGGCGCCCTCGTCCACACCGACGGCAGAACGCTGCGCGCCGGCGCGCTCACCCCCGCCCGCGCCCTGGCCAGCGGCTCCCTCGACCAGGCCCGGATCGGCGCGGCCCTCGGGCGCCTCGCCGCGCTGCCCGAGGAGCGCATCCTCGCCCGTCCCGAACGCACCGCCCACGCCGCCCTGAGCTCCCGCGGCCCCGGTACGACGCTGCGTCCGCTCCTCACGGCGCTCCTGCGCGACCCCGCCCTCACCACCTCCAGCCGCGTCGCGGACCTGGCCCTGCGGACCTTCGCGCGCGGCCGGCTCGCCGTGCCCGAGGGCGGCGCCGCGACCCTGCCCGGCCTGCTCGCGGCCGCGCTGCCGCCCGGCACCGTGCGCACCGGGGTCCGGGTCCGGTCGGTGGCCACCAACCTCGTCACCACGGAGGAACACGGCGACTTCAGCTGCCGCTCCGTGGTGCTCGCGACGGGAGCGAGGGCCGCCGCCGAACTGCTCCCGGGGCTGCGGGTTCCGCAGTTCCACCAGGTGACCGTCATCCACCACGCCACCCCCGCCCCACTGCCCTGGGACGGCTCGCTGCTCCTGGACGGCGACCCCAAGTGGCCCGTCGCCCACACCGCCGTGATGAGCGCCGTCGACCCGACCCGCGCTCCCGCCGGCCGCAGCCTGGTGACCACCACCGTGCTCGGCCCGCCGCCGCCCGCGCGCACGGTCGCCGCGCGCCTGGCCCGGCTCTACGAGACCTCGACCCGCGAGTGGGAGCTCCTCGCCGTCCACCACGCCCCCGAAGCCGTCCCCGCGATGCCCCCGCCGCTGGACACCCGGCGCACGGTCAGGGTCCTGGCCGGGCTGTACGTGTGCGGGGACCACCGCGACACCAACACCGTCGAGGGCGCACTGCGCTCGGCCCGCCGCGCCGCCGGGGCGGTCCTGCGCGACTTCGGCATCCCGCTCCCGGCCGCCCCGGAGGCTGCGCTCCCGGTGGCGGCCTGAGACCATCCGGCCTCGCCGGCGGAGCCGGACCGCCCGCAGGGCGACTTCGGCCCCGCCGGCGATCGGGGGTCCGGGGGCAGGGCCCCCGGACCGGACCCGCACGCTCACGCCAGCGCGGCCACCCGGTCCCGGTACGTCCGCACGGCCGGGGCGTCCCGGTACGGCTCCAGGCGCCGCTCGAAGTCCCGTACGTACTCCACGGCGCGCACCGACCGCATCTCCATCGCCTGCTGCGCCGCCTCGGCGCCCAGCGCGCACGCCTGGTCCAGCTCGCCGAGGCCCAGCCGGGCCGTCGCCAGCACCACCCGGCAGAACAGCCGCGAGCGCGCGTACCCGGGCGCCCGCAGCTGGAGCGAGCGCTCCGCGTGCTGTGCCGAGGCCCGGTACTGCTGCAGGTCCCGGTGGCAGTGCCCGAACTCGTCGGCCAGCTGCGCCTCGTCGTAGCACCGCGCCCAGTGGGGTACGTCGTCCCCGGGCCGTGCCGCGCCCAGCGCGCGCTCGGCACGCACCAGGGAGGCCGTCGACGCCCTGACCTCGCCGAGCACCGCGTGCCCGCGCGCCTCCGCCGAGTGCAGCAGCGCCTGCACCACCTGCGGCGGGCCCGAGCCGACGCCCTGCTGGGCGACGCGGGCCAGTTGCACCGCCTCCCGGCCGTGGCCGAGGTAGACCGCCTGCCTGCTCATGGTGACCAGCACGTACGCCCCGTACGGCCGGTCCCCGGCGGCCTGGGCGAGGCGCAGCGCCTGCACGAAGTAGCGCTGGGCGAGCCCGTGCGCGGCGATGTCGTAGGAGGTCCAGCCCGCCAGCCGGGTCAGGTCGGCGGCGGCCGAGAACAGCCGGCGCCCCGTGGTCTCCCCGTAGGTGCCGCGCAGCATCGGCTCCGCCTCGTGCTCCAGGTAGCGCACCAGAGCCTGGCGGGCATGGCCGCCGCCGTAGGCGTGGTCCAGGGTGCGGAACAGCTCGCCGACCGATCTCAGCGCCGCGATGTCACCGCCCGTCACCCGCTGACCGGGCCCGCGGTCGATCTGCCGCTGCCGCGGCACCGAGGCCCGGCCCTGGATCGGACGATGCTGTTCGGGGACGCGCGCCGCGGCCGGCTCGGCGCTCCTGGCGACCCGCTCGTCGGCCCGCCCGATCAGCCAGTCCCGGCTGGGCACGACCAGCCCGGCGGGAGTGAAGGCGATCTTGCGCAGCTCGGCGTGCGAGCCGGAGTCCTTGCGCCACAGTCCGCTGGCGATGTCGACGGCCTCCTCCGGGGTGGCCGCGAACTCCAGCCCGGCGTACACGGGGGCGCACGCGTCCAGGCCCAGGTCCTGGGCCGACAGCCGCCGCCCGAGGCGCCGGGTGAACACCTCGGCGATCAGCGCGGGGGTGGTCCCGCGCGGCTGCTGTCCGCGCAGCCACCGGGTCACGGAGGTTTTGTCGTACCGCAGGTCGAGACCGTGCTCCAGACCGAGCTGGTCGACGCGCCGGGCGAGCCCGGCGTTGGAGAACCCGGCTTCGGCGATCAGTGCCGCGAGCTGCCGGTTGGGGACGCGCTGGGCAGGTCGTTCCGTCATCGGCTCCACGGTTTCCTGACGTGACGGACCGGAGTCCCGGCCCTGTGAACGGCGTGAATGTAGCGGCGAACCTCGCCCGCACCGCCCCCTCTGTCCCACATTCATCCGATCGTGTGGAGAACCGGTAGGGCTCTTTACGGACCGACCCCCTCCCTCCGCGTACGCTGCGGCCCATGAGCCGCCGGACCACCGGGGAGCAGCCCCCCGAGCGCTGCGAGGACCACGCGGAGTCGGCCACGGCCCCGCTCCCCGCGCCCGAGCTGACCGAGGCGGAGTGCCGACGCTGCGGGACGTACATCGCCGGCCTCGACGGGCGGTACGCGTGCGGGGTCTGCGGCTGGGTCAACGACCACTCCGAGGGGCACCGAAGGCTGCCCAGGGCGGACGAGGACCCGGACCGGCCGGCGAAGGGGCGCAGGCGCCCGCGACAGCTGCCGGGACCGCCCGGGGGCCTGCTCGAAGGCCGTCCTCCCGCCTCCGCGGATCCGGGGCCGCGGGGGACTTTTCCACAGGTCGCGACGGGCGGCTGACGGGCCGCGAGCGGGTCGCCGTACCCTTGCCTGGTGCGATAGGTGCACACAGCAGGTTCGACGGTCGGTTCGACGAGGAGGCGCCGCGGTGGCTGATCTTGGGTTTGTCCATCTGGGCTTCGGACCGGACGCCGTCGAGTACACGGCCGCCTGGGAAGAGCAGCGCCGCGTGCACGCGGCCCGCTTCGCGGACGAGATCGAGGACACCTGCCTGCTGCTGGAGCACCTGCCGGTCTACACGGCCGGCCGGCGCACCGCCGACAGCGAGCGCCCCCTCGACGGCACGCCCGTCGTGGACGTCGACCGGGGCGGCAAGATCACCTGGCACGGCCCGGGCCAGCTGATCGGCTACCCGATCATGAAGCTGCCCCGCCCGGTGGACGTGGTCGCCCACGTGCGCCGCCTGGAGGACGCGCTGATCCGCACGGCCGCCGATTTCGGCCTGGAGACCACCCGCGTCGAGGGGCGCAGCGGCGTCTGGGTGCTCGGTGACCCGGTGGAGGAGCGCCCGCGGCTCGGCGGACTCTCCCTCGACTTCGACCCGCGGCTGGCGGACGAGGAGTTCGACCCCCGCCTGAACGGCCCCGAGTACGCCCCCTCCAATGCCGGCCAGCGCCGCGAGGACCGCAAGCTCGCCGCCATCGGCATCCGCGTCGCCAAGGGCGTCACGATGCACGGGTTCGCGATCAACGTGAACCCCGACAACACCTGGTTCGACCGGATCGTCCCCTGCGGGATCCGCGACGCCGGTGTGACCTCGCTCTCCTACGAGCTCGGCCGCGAGATCGCCATCGCCGAGGTGCTGCCGGTCATCGAGGGTCACCTGAAGGACGTACTGGAGCAGGCGGAGCTGCGGCCCCGCGCGATAGAGCCCGCGATGGGCCCGTAGCGGCCGGGAATGGGACCGGCCGCCCGCAGGTTGGCCGACGTAAGAGCGTACGAATTTACGGGCGTACCCTGGTGGGCGCCGAAGAATCGAAGTCACAGGGAGCCGGTCGTGTCCGCAGTCGCACCCGACGGGCGCAAGATGTTGCGCCTGGAGGTCCGGAACAGCCAGACCCCCATCGAACGCAAGCCCGAGTGGATCAAGACCCGGGCGAAGATGGGTCCCGAGTACACCAAGATGCAGGCCCTGGTGAAGGGCGAAGGACTGCACACGGTGTGCCAGGAAGCCGGTTGTCCGAACATCTACGAATGCTGGGAAGACCGCGAGGCCACCTTCCTCATCGGTGGCGACCAGTGCACCCGGCGCTGTGACTTCTGCCAGATCGACACGGGCAAGCCCGAGGCGCTGGACCGGGACGAGCCCCGCCGCGTCGGCGAGTCCGTCGTCACCATGGACCTGAACTACGCCACGATCACGGGCGTCGCGCGCGACGACCTGGCGGACGGCGGCGCCTGGCTGTACGCGGAGACCGTGCGCCAGATCCACCAGCAGACGGCGGGCCGCGAGAGCGGCCACACGAAGGTCGAGCTGCTGGCCCCCGACTTCAACGCGGTCCCGGAGCTGCTGGAGGAGGTCTTCGCCTCCCGCCCCGAGGTCTTCGCGCACAACGTCGAGACGGTGCCGCGCATCTTCAAGCGGATCCGCCCCGGCTTCCGCTACGAGCGCTCGCTCGACGTGATCACCAGGGCGCGCGCCTACGGCCTGGTCACCAAGTCCAACCTGATCCTGGGCATGGGTGAGGAGCGCGAGGAGGTCAGCCAGGCGCTGAAGGACCTCCACGAGGCGGGCTGCGAGCTCATCACCATCACCCAGTACCTGCGCCCCTCCTCGCGGCACCACCCCGTCGAGCGCTGGGTGAAGCCGGCCGAGTTCGTGGAGCTGGCGCAGGAGGCCGAGGAGATCGGCTTCTCCGGTGTCATGTCCGGTCCGCTGGTCCGGTCCTCGTACCGCGCCGGGCGTCTGTACAAGCAGGCGATGGAGAAGCGCGCCACGGTCTGACCCCGGTCCGGGGCAGGGCTGTGTGAACTCGCGCACAAAGACTTACCAACAGGTAACACCGCATGGACGCGGCCCCTAGGCTTTTCTTCGGAAAGCGCCCGGCGGGTCGCGTCGGCGTTCGCAACGTGTCCATCACATTTGACCGACCGGTCACTCCCTGGTAACACCAGTCAGTGACGATTGGTCGACGCACAGCACACATTCCTGGTCACACCCCGACGTGAGCTTCGTGAAAGGGATCGACATCATGCAGGCCGCGCCCGTACGCGCCATCGCCATCCCGTCCTTCACCGACGCCTTCCGGGGCATCGAGTCGCTGCTCATGAGCGGTGCCCGCCGCAACGCCTGGACGGCCGTCCTCGAAGACCGCCGCAGGGCCAAGGACCGGGTCGAAACCGAGCACGTACTCGAGGCCGCGGCGACCCGGACCGAGAAGGCCACGTAAACTTCGCTTCATGGCGAGGAAGTCAAACGCAGAGACTGCTGCGAACCCCGGGCGACTGAAGCAGATCGCCCTGACGTACAAGATGACGCGCAAGGCCGACCCGAAGGTCGGTCTGATCGTCGCGGGCGTGGGAATCGTCACCTTCGGTGTCTTTCTCGCGATCGGCTTCCTGATCGACCACCCGGTCTACCTGGGCATCCTGGGCTTCCTGGTGGCGTTCCTTGCGATGGCGGTCGTCTTCGGACGGCGGGCCGAGCAGGCTGCCTTCGGGCAGATGGAGGGCCAGCCGGGCGCGGCCGCGGCCGTACTGGACAACGTGGGGCGGGGCTGGACCACCACCCCCGCCGTCGCGATGAGCAAGCAGCAGGACATCGTGCACCGGGCCGTGGGCAAGGCCGGTGTGGTCCTGATCGCCGAGGGCAACCCGAACCGGGTGAAGCCGATGCTCGCGAACGAGAAGAAGAAGCTGGCCCGGATCATGCCCGACATCCCGGTCCACGACTTCATCGTGGGCACGGGCGAGGGCGAGGTGCCGCTCAAGAAGGTCCGCACGACCCTGCTGAAGCTGCCCCGCGTGCTCTCCGGCCCTCAGATCACCCAGGTCAACGACAAGCTTCGGGCCATGGGCGACTTGCTGAGCAACATGCCGATCCCGAAGGGCCCGATGCCCAAGGGGATGCGCATGCCGCGCGGCGGAAAGATGCGCTGACCTGCTTTTCGTATACAACGCACGGGCGCCCCGAGCCGGATGGCTCGGGGCGCCCGTGCGCATGCGGTCGTCGGACCGGATCCGATGCCTCAGATGCGGACCTGGCCTCAGATGCGGACCTGGACGGCGTGGCTGACGCGGTCGTGCAGTCCGCGGCCGTCGCGGTCCCAGACCAGGGCGGGGATGACCAGGGCGAGGAGCACGGTGCGCAGGACCACGCGCCCGATGCCGAGCCGGCTGCCGTCCTGCCGGATGACCCGGATTCCCAGGATCCGCTTCCCGGGGGTGAAGCCCACGGTGCCGACGGTCAGGATGCTCAGCACCACGAAGAGCCCCAGCGTCCAGTTGCCCGCGCCGGTCCAGTCGCGGCCCGTGATCAGCCCGTATGCGATCAGCTGGCAGGCCAGCCAGTCGATGAGCACGGCCCCGAAGCGCCGGCCGAAACGTGCGACCGAGCCGGGCCCCTGCTGCGGCAGGCCGAGCTGCTTGCCGGGGTACCCGAAGTCGACGCCCATCTGCTCGGCGGTCTCGCGGGGGCCGGAGAGCCAGGATCCGATTGCTTGCCTCTTGTCCACCCGGACACGGTACCTGTGGTGCTTCCCGCCGTTCCGGCCGGACCCTGGTTAACTTGTGCGAAACAAATGGGTCATGCTTGAGAAACCCCGTCTGCTTATGGTCGGGTCAGCGTGCGGCACCGCACTGACGCACCACTAGCTATAAAGCCCGCCCCTGCCCCGGGGTCGGGAGTAGGAGGAGTTGGATGTTCAAGAACGCCGACGAAGTGAAGCAGTACATCGAGGAGAACGACGTCAAGTTCGTCGACGTCCGCTTCTGCGACCTGCCTGGTGTCATGCAGCACTTCACCATCCCGGGGCGGGCGTTCGACCCGAACGAGGAGCTGGCCTTCGACGGCTCCTCGATCCGCGGCTTCCAGGCGATCCACGAGTCCGACATGGCGCTGCGTGCCGACATCACCACCGCGCGTCTGGACCCGTTCCGCAAGGACAAGACGCTCAACATCAACTTCTTCATCCACGACCCGATCACGGGTGAGGCCTACAGCCGCGACCCGCGCAACATCGCGAAGAAGGCCGAGGCGTACCTCGCCTCCACGGGCATCGCCGACACCGCGTACTTCGGCCCCGAGGCCGAGTTCTACGTGTTCGACAGCGTGCGCTTCGCGACCACCGCGAACGAGAGCTTCTACCACATCGACTCCGAGGCCGGCGCCTGGAACACCGGTTCCGAGGAGAACAACCGCGGCTACAAGGTCCGCTACAAGGGCGGTTACTTCCCCGTCGCCCCGGTCGACCACTTCGCCGACCTGCGCGCCGAGATCTCCCTCGAGCTGGACGCCCAGGGCCTCCAGGTCGAGCGCCAGCACCACGAGGTCGGCACCGGTGGCCAGGCCGAGATCAACTACAAGTTCAACACGCTGCTCGCCGCGGCCGACGACCTGATGCTCTTCAAGTACATCGTGAAGAACGTCGCCTGGCGCAACGGCAAGACCGCGACCTTCATGCCGAAGCCGATCTTCGGTGACAACGGCTCGGGCATGCACGTGCACCAGTCGCTGTGGGCGAACGGCGACCCGCTGTTCTACGACGAGGCCGGCTACGCGGGCCTCTCGGACACCGCCCGCTACTACATCGGCGGCATCCTCAAGCACGCCCCGTCGCTGCTGGCGTTCACCAACCCGACGGTGAACTCCTACCACCGTCTGGTCCCGGGCTTCGAGGCGCCGGTCAACATGGTGTACTCGCAGCGCAACCGCTCCGCCGCCATGCGCATCCCGATCACGGGCTCGAACCCGAAGGCCAAGCGCGTCGAGTTCCGCGCCCCGGACCCGTCCTCGAACCCGTACCTGGCGTTCTCGGCCCTCCTGCTGGCCGGCCTCGACGGCGTCAAGAACAAGATCGAGCCGATGGAGCCGATCGACAAGGACCTCTACGAGCTCTCCCCGGACGAGCACGCGAGCGTCCCGCAGGTCCCGACCAGCCTCGAGGACGTCCTCAAGGCGCTGGAGGAGGACCACGAGTACCTCCTGGCCGGCGGTGTCTTCACCCCCGACCTCATCGAGACCTGGATCGACTACAAGCGCACCCACGAGATCGCGCCGATCGCCCAGCGCCCGCACCCGCACGAGTTCGAGCTCTACTTCGACCTCTAAGCCGTGCCGTGCTGACGCACTGATCGCCCGGAGCCCCGCCCCTTCCTTCGGAGGGGGCGGGGCTCCGTCGTCGTGGCGCTACTTTCGGGGGATGGACAACGTGTGGAAGACCATCGGGGCGCTCGCGGCGCGGTTCGACGAGCACGACCGGGAGCGCGGGGTGGAGCCGCAGGAGAGCATGACGCTGCAGATCCTGAAGATCGGCGAGGAGTTCGGCGAGGCCGCGCAGGCGGTCATCGGGGCCAAGGGGACGAATCCCCGCAAGGGGCACTCGCACACGTGGAGCGACGTGGAGTCGGAGGTCGCCGACGTCATCGTCACGGCGATGGTCGCGCTCGCCCGGATGCGGCCGGACGCCCCCGCGTTCTTCGCCGAGCACCTGAGGGAGAAGTCCGAGCGGTTCCTCTGACCCGCCGGGTCCGCCTGGGAGTGGCCGCGGCCCGCCGGGACCGGCCTCAGGCGGAGGCGCGGAGCAAGGGCATGGCGCCCGTCAGGTCGCGCAGGCAGCGGACCGCCAGTTCCGAGGGCGAGCCGGGGCCCGAGGCCGGCGTGTCCGTGGCCGACCACAGTTCCAGGGAGATGCGGATCGCGTCCGTCGCCGCGGCCGCGAGGAGGCGGACGGCGAGTGGTTCGGCCTCAGGGCCGGCGAGCCGGGCGACGACCGGGACCAGCCGTTCCTCGGAGTCCTGGTTGACCCGGTACCAGACCCCTCGCAGCGCCTCGTCGTCCGCGGCTGCCCGCAGCAGGCCGCGGGTGACCTCCAGGCCCTCCTCGAGCGCCTGGGGGTCGGTGAGGGAGCGGGTGACGGCGCGCTCCAGGGCCTCGGCGAGCGGGGTGCCCGGATCCTCCTCGGCGAGCAGGGCCCGCCAGGCGTCGCCGCCGACCGCGAGCAGGGGGCCGACGGCCTCCTGCTTGTTGCGGAAGTAGCGGTAGAACGTCCGCAGCGCCACTCCCGCGCGCAGGGCGATGTCCTCGGCGGTGGTGCCGTCGGGACCGTGCTCGGCGAAGAGCTCGCAGGCCGCGCGTGCGATGTCGAGCTGGGTGGCGGCCTTGCGGCGCTCGTTCAGCGACTGGGCTCCGGGGCCGGCCTGGGGAGCGTAGGGACGAGGGGATCTCACGGTGGGAAGGATACCTCGGTCACGGTGAGGTGAATGCATGTTTTGACATGCTGGCAAAACGTGTCACGGCGGGAGTACGCTCCTCCCCATGAACCGTTACGAAGGACGACGCGTCCTCATCACCGGCGGCGGCTCCGGCATCGGCCGGGCCACCGTCCACCGCATCCTCTCCGAGGGCGGCCGCGTCCACGCCGTGGACGTCAGCGAAGCCGGGCTCGAGACCACCGCCGAGCAGGCCGCAGCCGACGGGCACGCCGACCGCCTCACCACGGCCGTCCTCGACATATCCGACGAGGCGGCCGTCACGACCGGTGTCGCCACCGCCGCCGACGCCCTCGGCGGCATCGACGTGCTGGTCAACGCAGCCGGAATCCTTCGCTCCGCGCACACCCACCAGACCACGCTCGCATTCTGGAACCAGGTCATCGCGGTCAACCTGACCGGCACCTTCCTGATGATCCGCGAGTCGCTCCCGGCACTGCTGGCGGGAGAGCAGCCGGTCGTCGTCAACTTCAGCTCCACCTCGGCGACCTTCGCCCACCCCTACATGTCCGCCTACGCGGCCAGCAAGGGCGGCATCCAGTCCATGACCCACTCGCTGGCCGCCGAGTACAGCAAGCAGAACCTGCGCTTCGTCTGCGTGGCCCCCGGCTCCATCGAGTCCGGCATGACCACCGGCACCGGCCCCGGCCTGCCCGAGGACACCGACTGGAGCCTGTTCGCCAAGCTCGCCCCGGCTCTCGGCCAGGGCTTCGCCGGCCCGCACACGGTCGCCGGCGTCGTCGCCATGCTCGGCTCCGAGGACGGTGCCTTCATCACCGGCACGGAGATCCGTATCGACGGCGGTACGCACTACTAGGCCGTCCCGCGCCCGGATCCCGCCGGGCCTGCGTCAGGCCCTGAAGCGGTCCCACAGCCGGGGGAAGCGCTCCGCGAGCACGGCTTCGTTCTCGAAGTCCAGCGCGGTGCCCTCCGGCTCGGCCGCCTGCAGCGGGATGCCCAGATCCGGTGCGACCGAACCGGTCAGCTGCTCGTACGCCTCGTCGGCCGCGTACCCCAGCTCCTCGCCGTCCCCGTCGATCTCCTCGTCGAAGTCGCCGAGGAGCTCCGCCAAGTGGTCCGGGTCGTGCACCCCGCCCTCGAAGACCTCCCGCCCCTGGCCGATCAGCCAGCACCGGAAGTAGTCGAACGCGTCGTCGCTCGCCCCGTCGAGCAGCACCCACGCGGCGCCCCACAGGTCCCATGTGTACGCCCGGTTGTACCGGGACTCGAAGTGCCGGGCGAAGTCCAGGACGGAGTCCGGGTCGAGCTGCGCCAGCCGCTCCACGAGCAGCTCGGCGTGCTCCTCGGGGTCGCCGTCGGCGGCCTCGCGGGTACGGTCGACGATCTCCCAGAATTCCGTCTCGTCCATCACCGCTCCAGCATCACGGGTCGCCCCCCGTGCCGCCACCGCGCATACGGCCAAAGGCCGGTGTCCGACCCCCTGGAGGGTGGACACCGGCCTTCGGCGGTGCGTCGCGTACGGCGGCCGGGCTCAGAGCCCGTAGCGCTCCCGGGCCTCCTTGATGGAGGAAGCCGGTACCTCGCCGCGGCGGGCGAGCTGGGCGAGCGCGGCCACCACGATCGACTGGGCGTCGACGCCGAAGTGTCGGCGGGCGCCCTCACGGGTGTCGGACAGGCCGAAGCCGTCGGTACCCAGTGAGGTGTAGTCCTGCTCGACCCACTGGCTGATCTGGTCCGGGACCTGACGCATCCAGTCGGAGACGGCGAGCACCGGACTGGTGACGCCCTCCAGCGCGCGGGTGACGAACGGAGTGCGCATTTCGCCGCGCAGCAGCGCCTCGTCGCACTCCAGCGCGTCGCGGCGCAGCTCGCCCCAGGAGGTGGCGGACCAGACGTCGGCGGCCACGTTCCAGTCGGCGGCGAGCAGCTTCTGCGCGTCGAGCACCCAGTGGATCGCCGTACCGGAGGCCATCAGCTGGATCTTCGGGGCGTCGGCGGCCGGGGCCGCCTCCGCCAGGTCCGCCGCCGTGTTGAAGCGGTAGAGGCCGCGCAGGATGCCCTCTTCCACGCCCTCGGGCATGGCCGGCTGCACCTTCGGCTCGTTGTAGACCGTCAGGTAGTAGAAGACGTCTTCCGGCTTGTCGCCGTACATCCGGCGCAGACCGTCCTTGACGATCACCGCGATCTCGTACGCGAAGGCCGGGTCGTAGTTGAGCGACGCCGGGTTCGTGGACGCGATCAGGTGCGAGTGGCCGTCCGCGTGCTGCAGGCCCTCGCCCGTCAGGGTGGTGCGGCCGGCGGTGGCGCCGACGATGAAGCCCTTGCCGAGCTGGTCGGCGAGCTGCCACATCTGGTCGGCGGTGCGCTGCCAGCCGAACATCGAGTAGAAGATGTAGAAGGGGATCATCGGCTCGCCGTGCGTCGCGTAGGACGTGCAGGCGGCGATGAAGTCGGCCATGGCGCCGGCCTCGGTGATCCCCTCGTTGAGGATCTGGCCGTCCTTGGCTTCCTTGTAGTACATGAGCTGGTCGCGGTCGACCGGCTCGTACGTCTGACCCAGCGGCGAGTAGATGCCGGCCGAGGGGAAGAGGGACTCCATGCCGAAGGTGCGGGCCTCGTCCGGGACGATCGGCACCCAGCGCTTGCCGGTCTCCTTGTCCCGCATCAGGTCCTTGACGAGCCGGACGAAGGCCATGGTGGTGGCCATCTCCTGCTTGCCGGAGCCCTTGAGCAGCGGGGCGAAGGAACGGTCCGCCGGAGCGGGCAGGGCCACGTGCTTGACCTTGCGGGCCGGGGCCGGGCCGCCGAGCGCGGCGCGGCGCTCGTTGAGGTACTGGACCTCGGGGCTGTTCGCGCCCGGGTGTCCGTACGGGACCTGGCCGTCGGCGAAGGCGCTGTCCGGGATCGGGAGGCCGAGGAGGTCGCGCATGTCCTTGAACTCGTCGATCGTCAGCTTCTTCATCTGGTGGTTCGCGTTCTTCGACTCGAACCCGGCACCCAGCGTGTAGCCCTTGACGGTCTGCGCGAGGATGACCGTCGGCGCGCCCTTGTGCTCCAGGGCGGCCTTGTACGCGGCGTAGACCTTGCGGGGCTCGTGGCCGCCGCGCGAGCTGTGGAAGCACTCGGCGATCTTGGCGTCGGAGAGCAGGCCGCCCAGCTGCGCGAGCTCGGCGTTGGCGCCGAAGAAGTGCCCGCGGATGTAGGCCACGTCGCGGGTCGCGTACGTCTGGAACTGCGCGTCGGGTACCTCGCGCAGGCGGCGCACCAGGGCGCCCGTGGTGTCGAGCTGGAACAGCTCGTCCCAGGCGGAGCCCCACAGCGACTTGATGACGTTCCAGCCGGCGCCGCGGAACTGGGCCTCCAGCTCCTGGACCACGCGGAAGTTGGCGCGGACCGGACCGTCGAGGCGCTGCAGGTTGCAGTTGATGACGAAGGTCAGGTTGTCGAGCTGCTCGCGGGAGGCGAGGGCCAGGGCGGCGGTCGACTCGGGCTCGTCCATCTCGCCGTCGCCCAGGAAGGCCCAGACGTGCGAGTTGGCGGTGTCCTTGATGCTCCGGTTGTGCAGGTAGCGGTTGAAGCGCGCCTGGTAGATCGCGGAGAGCGGGCCGAGGCCCATGGACACCGTCGGGAACTCCCACAGCCAGGGCAGGCGCCGCGGGTGCGGGTAGGACGGCAGGCCGTTGCCGCCGGACTCCTGGCGGAAGTTGTCGAGCTGCTGCTCGGACACGCGGCCGTCGAGGAAGGCACGGGCGTAGATGCCGGGGGAGGCGTGGCCCTGGATGTAGAGCTGGTCGCCCGATCCGTCGGCCTCCTTCCCGCGGAAGAAGTGCTGGAAGCCGGTCTCGTAGAGCCAGGCCGCCGAGGCGAAGGTGGCGATGTGGCCGCCGACGCCGTACTTGGAGCCGCGGGTCACCATGGCGGCCGCGTTCCAGCGGTTCCAGGCGGTGATCCGGGCTTCCATCGCCTCGTCGCCGGGGAACTCGGGCTCCGCGGCGGTGGGGATGGTGTTGACGTAGTCCGTCTCGAGCAGCTTCGGCAGGGCGAGGCCGGCGGCCTCGGCGTGCTGGAGGGTGCGGCGGAGCAGGTATTCGGCGCGGCGCGTACCGGCGGCCTTGGCGACTGCGTCGAGGGAGGCCGCCCATTCGGCGGTCTCCTCGGTGTCGCGGTCCGGGAGCTGGTCGAGCTCGCTCGGAAGCTTTCCTACGGGGTCGGACATCGGTGTGCGCCGCCTTCCGGACAAAGGAGAGGTGGTGGAGAAAACCCTGACGGGCAGGACAGGGGTCGTGCGAACCCGGGTGGGGTCCGCGACGACTGTAAAACGCTGATCGATGATCGATCAAATGAAAGTGGAAAAGAAACGTCCATAGGGCAAAAGTCGGCACCGGGTGCCAAGAAAGAAGGCACCCAGTGCCGGGTAAATCGGTGCAAAGCGGACAGGAATCGGCAGGTGCACCAGCGGACCGGAGGGCGGGATCAAGCCCGCGGCGCGCACCCCAGGACATGCCGCTTCACGAGCAGGCCGATGTCCGGATCCTGATTGCGGAAGGCGTGCACGAGGGCCTCGTGCTCCTCCGCGTAGGACTTCTGGACGGTTCCCAGCCACCGGATGGACAGGGCCGTGAAGACCTCGATGCCCAGCGACTCCCACGTGTGCAGCAGCACGCTGTTGCCGGCGGCCCGCACCATCTCCCTGTGGAAGCCCACCGTGTGCCTCACCTGGGCCGTGCCGTCCGCGCTGCGGTCGGCGTCCCACAGGGCCGCCACGTGCGGCTCCAGGGCCGTGCAGTCGAGCGCGAGACGGGGCGCGGCCAGCTCGGCGGCGATCTGCTCCAGGCCGGCTCGGACCGGATAGATCTCCTCCAGGTCCGCCGCCGACAGGTTCCGTACGCGCACGCCCTTGTTCGGAGCCGACTCGATCAGCCGCAGCGTCTCCAGCTCGCGCAGGGCCTCGCGCACGGGCGTCTGGCTGACCTCCAGCTCGACGGCGATCCGGCGCTCCACGATCCGCTCACCGGGCTTCCAGCGCCCGCTGACGATCCCCTCCACGATGTGCTCGCGGATCTGCTCGCGCAGCGAGTGCACGACGGGTGGGGTGATCATCGGGGCTTCATCTCCTGGTGGGTGTGCAGGGTCACGCGGGGCCTGATGCGTAGACAATACGGCCGCTCCGGTCGTCGCGATGCGTTCCGGGTCGGGGGCGCAGGGTGAGGCTGGTTACAGGTCTCCCGACAGGCCCGCCCGCAGGACGACGACGGCGCCCCCGCCCGGGACTTGTGTCCGGGCGGGGGCGCCGTGCGCGACAGCTGCTGCCGCTCTGTCGCGGAGAGCCTTACAGGCCGAGCTCGACCTCGAACTCGCCGGCCTCGAGGATCGCCTTGACGGCGGAGAGGTACCGGGCCGCGTCCGCGCCGTCCACCAGGCGGTGGTCGTAGGACAGGGTCAGGTACGTCATGTCGCGGATGCCGATGTTCGTGCCCTCGGCGGTCTCGATGACGACCGGGCGCTTGACCGTCGCGCCGATGCCCAGGATGGCGACCTGGTTCGGGGGCACGATGACCGTGTCGAACAGCGCACCGCGCGAGCCGGTGTTGCTGATGGTGAAGGTCGCGCCCGACAGCTCGTCCGGCGTGATCTTGTTGCCGCGGACCTTGGAGGCCAGGTCGGCGGTGGCCTTGGAGATGCCCGCCAGGTTGAGGTCGCCGGCACCCTTGATGACCGGGGTCATCAGGCCCTTCTCGGAGTCCACGGCGATGCCGATGTTCTCCGAGTCGAAGTAGGTGATGGTGCCCTCGTCCTCGTTGATCCGGGCGTTGACGACCGCGTGGGCCTTCAGCGCCTGGGCCGCGGCCTTGACGAAGAACGGCATCGGGGACAGCTTGACGCCCTCGCGGGCGAGGAAGCCGGCCTTGGCCTTCTCGCGCAGCTTCATGATCTTGGTGATGTCCACCTCGACCACGGAGCTGAGCTGCGCCTGCGAGTGCAGGGCCTTCATCATGTTGTCGCCGATGACCTTGCGCATGCGGGTCATCTTGACGGTCTGACCGCGAAGCTCGGAGACCGCGGCGGCCGGAGCCTTCGCGGCCGGAGCGGCGGACGGAGCCGGGGCGGCAGCGGCGGCCTTGGCGGCCTCGGCGGCGGCCAGGACGTCCTGCTTGCGGATGCGTCCGCCGACACCGGTGCCCGAGACGGCGCCCAGGTCGACGCCGGACTCCGAGGCGAGCTTGCGCACCAGCGGGGTCACGTACGCGCCCTCGTCACCGGCGGAAACCGGGGCGGCGGGGGCGACCGGGGCCGGAGCGGCCACGGGAGCCGGAGCGGCGACCGGAGCCGGGGCGGCCACGGGAGCCGGGGCGGCCACGGGAGCCGGGGCGGCCACGGGAGCCGGGGCGGCGACCGGAGCCGGAGCGGCGGCCGGGGCGGCAGCGGCGACCGGAGCCGGAGCGGCAGCGGCCGGAGCGGCCGCGGGGGCGGCACCCGCCGCGCCGATGACGGCCAGACGGGAGCCGACCTCGGCGTTCTCGTCCTCGGCGACCAGGATCTCCAGCAGGACGCCGGAGACCGGGGCGGGGATCTCGGTGTCGACCTTGTCGGTCGAGACCTCGAGCAGCGGCTCGTCGGCCTCGACGGACTCGCCGACCTGCTTCAGCCAGCGCGTGACGGTGCCCTCGGTGACGGACTCGCCCAGCGCGGGGAGCACGACATCGGTGCCGGAGGCGGCGGGAGCCGCGGCGGCCGGGGTCTCGGCGGCCGGGGCCGCGGGGGCCTCGGCGACCGGGGCCGGAGCGGCCGGGGTCTCGGCGACGACGGTCGCGGCGGCCGGAGCGCCGGCCGCGGCCGGAGCGCCCGAGCCGTCGTCGATGACGGCCAGCTCGGCGCCGACCTCGACGGTCTCGTCCTCGGCGACCTTGATGGAGGCCAGGATGCCCGACACGGGGGACGGGATCTCGGTGTCCACCTTGTCGGTGGAGACCTCGAGCAGCGGCTCGTCGGCCTCGACGCGCTCGCCCTCGGCCTTCAGCCAGCGGGTGACAGTGCCCTCGGTAACGCTCTCTCCGAGCGCCGGAAGGGTTACGGAAACCGACATGGTTTCAGTTGCTCCTAACGAATGTGCGGAAGTGGTCGGTCGTCGCGCCCGTGACGATCAGTCGTGGTTGTGCAGCGGCTTGCCGGCAAGTGCCAGGTGGGCCTCGCCGAGCGCTTCGTTCTGGGTCGGGTGCGCGTGGATGAGCTGCGCGACCTCGGAGGGAAGGGCTTCCCAGTTGTAGATCAGCTGGGCTTCGCCGACCTGCTCGCCCATCCGGTCACCGACCATGTGGATACCGACCACGGCACCGTCCTTGACCTGGACGAGCTTGATCTCGCCCGCGGTCTTCAGGATCTTGCTCTTGCCGTTGCCCGCGAGGTTGAACTTCGCGGCGATGACCTTGTCCGCGCCGTAGATCTCCTTGGCCTTGGCCTCGGTGATGCCGACGGACGCGACCTCGGGGTGGCAGTACGTGACGCGCGGGACGCCGTCGTAGTCGATCGGGACGGTCTTGAGACCGGCCAGACGCTCCGCTACCAGGATGCCCTCGGCGAAGCCGACGTGCGCGAGCTGGAGGGTCGGGACGAGGTCGCCGACGGCCGAGATGGTCGGCACGTTGGTCTGCATGTACTCGTCGACCAGGACGTAGCCGCGGTCCATCGCGACGCCCTGCTCCTCGTAGCCCAGACCCTGCGACACGGGGCCGCGGCCGATCGCGACCAGCAGCACCTCCGCCTCGAAGGTCTTGCCGTCGGCGAGGATGACCCGCACGCCGTTCTCGGTGTACTCGGCCTTGTCGAAGAAGGTGCCGAGGTTGAACTTGATGCCGCGCTTGCGGAAGGCGCGCTCCAGCAGCTTGGAGCTGTTCTCGTCCTCGACCGGCACGAGGTGCTTGAGGCCCTCGATGACGGTGACCTCGGAGCCGAAGGACTTCCACGCCGAGGCGAACTCGACGCCGATGACGCCGCCGCCCAGGATGATCGCGGACTCGGGCACGCGGTCCAGGACCAGCGCGTGGTCCGAGGAGAGGATGCGGTTGCCGTCGATGTTCAGGCCCGGCAGCGACTTCGGCACGGAGCCGGTCGCCAGCAGGACGTGGCGGCCCTGGACGCGCCGGCCGTTCACGTCGACGGACGTCGGCGAGGAGAGGCGGCCCTCACCCTCGATGTAGGTCACCTTGCGGGAGGCGACCAGGCCCTGCAGGCCCTTGTACAGGCCCGAGATGACCTCGTCCTTGTACTTGTTGACACCCGCGATGTCGATGCCCTCGAAGGTGGTCTTGACACCGAACTGGGCGGCCTCGCGAGCCGAGTCGGCGACCTCGCCCGCGTGCAGCAGAGCCTTCGTGGGGATGCAGCCGTTGTGCAGGCAGGTGCCGCCGAGCTTGTTCTTCTCGATCAGGGCAACGTCCAGACCCAGCTGGGATGCGCGCAGCGCCGCGGCGTAACCGCCACTGCCACCGCCGAGGATCACTAGGTCGAAAACGGTGCTGGCGTCGTTCGCCACGTCACGTCCTCCATGCATGTGCGCCGAGCACCGGTCCTCTGTGACCGGGGCGGCGGCTGGTAATCGGCCGCTTGTTTCTTCGGCCCTGTGGTGGGGGCCCTGTCCTGCCGAGAACCCATCTTCGCATTTGTCGGCGGAACGCGGGACGGCGGGCCCGGCCAGTGACGGGTCGATCTGCCCGAACCGGGGGTTACCGCTGCGTAGAAACCTACGGATTTCGTTGACAGTGAACAGGCCCCGGCCCCGATCAGAAAATCTGATCAAGGTCGGGGCCCGCCGGCCGCTGCCGGGTCGCGGCCTACGCCGGGAGCGTCAGCCCAGGTCGCCCGTGGCCGTGCGCTCGGCCAGCCGCACCAGGGTGCGCACGGCGGAGCCGGTGCCGCCCTTGGGGGTGTAGCCGTACGGGGCGCCCTCGTGGAAGGCGGGACCCGCGATGTCGAGGTGGGCCCAGGTGATGCCCTCGCCGACGAACTCCTGCAGGAAGAGGCCGGCCACCAGGCCGCCGCCCATACGGACACCCATGTTGGCGATGTCGGCGGTGGGGGAGTCCATGGACTTGCGCAGGTCCGCGGGGAGCGGCATCGGCCAGGAGGCCTCGCCGACCTCCTCGGCGATCTCGTGCACCGAGGTGCGGAAGGCGTCGTCGTTGGCCATGATGCCGAAGGTGCGGTCGCCCAGGGCCATCATCATGGCGCCGGTCAGGGTCGCGACGTCGACGATCGCGTCCGGGTTGTCCTCGGAGGCCTTGGTCAGGGCGTCGCCCAGGACGAGGCGGCCCTCCGCGTCCGTGTTGAGGACCTCGACGGTCTTGCCGCTGTACATGCGCAGGACGTCGCCGGGCTTGGTGGCGGAGCCGGACGGCATGTTCTCGGCGAGCGCGAGCCAGCCGGTGACGTTGACCTGGAGGCCCAGCTTGGAGGCCGCGACGACGGAGGCGAAGACGGCGGCGGCGCCGGCCATGTCGCACTTCATCGTCTCGTTGTGGCCGGCCGGCTTGAGGGAGATGCCGCCGGAGTCGTAGGTGATGCCCTTGCCGACGAAGGCGAGGGTCTTCTCCGCCTTGGGGTGGGTGTAGGAGAGCTTCACCAGGCGCGGCGGGTTCTCGGACCCCTTGCCGACGCCCATGATGCCGCCGTAGCCGCCCTTGATCAGGGCCTTCTCGTCCAGGACCTGGACCTTGATGCCGTTCTCCTTCGCGGTCGCGGAGGCGACGGCGGCGAAGGCCTCGGGGGTGAGGTCGTTCGGCGGGGTGTTGACCAGGTCGCGGGCGATGTTGACCTCGGTCGCGACGACGACGGCGCGCTCGGCGGCGGCCTTGTGCTCCTTGTCGCGCGGCTTGGCGCCGAGCAGGGCCACCTCGACGAGCGGAAGCTTCGGGCCGCCGTTCTTGGAGCCCTTCTTCTCGCCGCCCTGGTAGGCGGTGAAGGCGTACGCGCCCAGCAGCGCGCCCTCGGCGACGGCGGTGACGGCGGAGGCGTCGTCCAGGGGGAGCGCGAAAGCGGCCTTCTTGGAGCCGTGCAGGGCGCGGGCGGCGGCGCCGGCGGCGCGGCGCAGCGCCTCCTCGTCGTACGACTCGTCGGTCTCGGGGACGGGGCCCAGTCCGACCGCCAGCACGACCGGGACCTTGAGGCCGTCCGGGGCGGGCAGCTTGGTGATCTCGCCTTCGCCACCCGTGGCACCGAGCGCGTCGAGCACGGCGGCGAGCTTTCCGTCGTACGCCTTGTCCACGGCCTCGGCGCCCGCGGCCACGACGGGGCCCTTGGGGCCCTTCGCTACGCCGACGACGAGGGCGTCGGCGCGCAGCGTCGCCGGTCCGGCAGTGCTGAGAGTCAGAGCAGTCACGGTGGTGAATTCTCGCTTCCGTTTTGGTGGTGTGGGCCGAGAGGGTGGCCGGCCGTCCGTAGCGATCGTATTCGGGCCCGATGGCCGCCGGAAATGAGCCTACGCGCACGACGTCGTCCGCACGCCACTCGAAGGTTTGGCAAGTTGTTCGATCAAGAGGCCACCAGGTTCACCCATCTGTGGTCTCTGTTCCAGGTTTGCCCCTTAGACCTGACGAGGTCCGAGAAACTCGGTCCACTCTCGCAAGGGGACGCGGGGTTCCTTTGCATCATTTCCACAGAGCCTCCCCGGCCTGGCCCGAAGCCACCGGCCGAAGTCGAGGACGCCTGCGGGGGGAAAGGCCGAAATGGTCAACAAGAACCGGATGAACAGGCTCGCCGCCGTATGCTTCGCGGCTGCCATAGCATCCGTCGCGGTACCCGGAGCGGCCGCGCAGGCGGCCGTCACTCCGCGCATCGACCTGAGGGTGCTCGTCGTCGACGACGGAGGCAGCTCGGTCGAGGCGATCACGGCGGAACTCCGCGACACCGGAGTCCCGTTCACCCGTGTCGACCTGAGCAGCGGCAGCCGCCCGGTGGTCAACGCGGCGTTCCTCGCCGACACCGTCGACGGGCGGCCGCGCGCCAAGTTCCAGGGCGTGGTGCTGCCCAACGAGAACCCGTTCGGCGCGGGCTCGGCCGAGATGGCCGCGCTCGCCGCGTACGAGACGACGTACGGGATCCGCCAGGTGGACGCCTACACCTGGGCCCACCCGGGGGTGGGTCTGGAGTACACCGACAACGGCGGCTACAGCGGCACGCTCGACGGCACCCAGGCCGCCGTCACCCCGGCCGGCAAGGCGGGCCCCTTCGCCTACCTCGGGGGCCAGGTCGCCTTCGAGGACAACTCTGCGCTGATCCCGGAGAGCTACGGGTTCATGGCCAAGCCGAGGCCCGGCTACACCAGCTACGTCGACGCCCCCGTCGGCTCCGGACGGGCCTCCCTCGTCGGCGAGTACACCCACGACGGGCGCAGCGAACTGGTCGTCACCTTCGGCTACAACCAGTACCAGCAGCAGTTCCGGCTGCTGGCGCGCGGCATCGTCGAGTGGGTCACCCAGGGCGTCCACCTCGGCCAGGAGCGCAACTACTTCGCGGTCCACGTCGACGACGTCTTCGCCCCGGACGCCCGCTGGAGCAAGGAGCTCAACTGCACGCCGGGCGATTACGCCTGCGCGGGCGGCGAGGGCCAGGAGTCCACCATCCGGATGACGGCCGCCGACGCCCAGTACCTGGCGCAGTGGCAGACGTCCAAGAACTTCAAGCTCGACCTGCTCTTCAATGCGGGCGCGGGGGAGGAGTGGAAGGCGGAGCACGGCAACACCGACGCCCTGACCGCCCAGCTGATCGCCGACAAGGCGAAGTACCGGTGGATGAACCACACCTACACCCACCCGTTCCTCGGCTGCGTCCAGAACACCACCACCAGCCCGTGGACCTGCACGAAGAACGCCCAGGGCGCCGTCAACTGGATGAGCCGCGCGGAGATCTCGGCGCAGATCCGGGACAACAACAACTGGGCCGCCGGCAAGGGCATCACCCTCGACCGCTCCGAGCTGGTCACCGGTGAGCACTCCGGTCTCAAGACCCTTCCGCAACAGGGCCAGGACAACCCCAATCTGGCCGGCGCGCTCGCCGACAACGGCGTGAAGTGGGCGGGCAGCGACAACTCCCGCGAGCCCGTGCAGCGGCCGGTGGGCGCCGCCCTGACCGTCCCCCGGTACCCGATGAACGTGTACTACAACACGGGCACCAACGCCGAGATGGCCGACGAGTACAACTGGATCTACACCAGCCGGGCCCACGGCGGCAGCGGCATCTGCGAGGACAACCCCGGCACCTCCACCTGCCTCCCGGCCCCGCTCGACGCCGGCACCGGCTACCTGGACTACATCGTCCCGGCCGAGGCCAGGACCGCCCTGCGGCACGTCCTGAACAACGACCCGCGCCCGCACTACGTCCACCAGAGCAACCTCGCCGAGGACCGCACCCTCTACCCGGTGCTCAACCAGGTCCTCGACTCCTACCGCACGCTCTACGCGCCCAGCGCGCCGATCGTGAACCAGAGCATGAAGGACACCGGCGTCGAGCTCCAGCGCCGCGCGGCCTGGAACGCCGCGGTGGCCGCCAACCAGGTCACCGCCTACCGCATCGGCAAGGACGTCACCGTCAAGACGCCCTCCGGAGTCGTCGCCCCGCTCACCGCGCCCGCCGGCACGAAGAAGCAGCTCCTGCTCGGCACCGCCGACTTCGGCACCGCCTACGCCGGGTCCCGGTCCACGTGGGCGGCCCCCGAACTGCTCCAGAGCGCCGTCACGCTCCACATGCCCTGACCACCGGGCCGCACGACCGAGCCAGCCACACGTACCACCTAGCGCCGGCGCTCCGCGAACCACGGGCGCCGGCCCCTTTTCCGTCCTTGGGGGGACACACCGCATGAGCCATGGGCGCCATGTCACCATGCTCACCGAAGGCACCTACCCGCACGTCCACGGGGGCGTCAGCACCTGGTGCGACCAACTGGTCCGGGGTATGCCGGAAGTCGACTTCAACGTCATAGCCCTGACCGGCTCGGGACGCGAGCCGGTCACCTGGGAACTACCGCGCAACGTCTACCGCCACACCGCCGTTCCGCTCTGGGGCCCCGCGCCGGCCAGGAAGATGCGTTCCGGCCTGCGGGGCAAGGCCCAGCGCCGCTTCACCGAGACCTACGAGGCCTTCCTGCTCTCGCTGCTCGACCCGGCCCGCGGGGGATTCTCCGAAGCCCTGCGCGAACTGACCCTGCTGGCCCGCTCGGGCCGGCTCGCCCCGGCCCTGCGCTCCGAATCCGTCCTGCGCCTGCTGATGGCCGTCTGGACCCGCCCCGGCCTCGCGACCGCCGACGCCGAACCCACCGTCCACGACGCGCTCACCGCCACCGACCTGCTGGAACACGCGCTGCGCCCGCTGTCCGTGCGGATCCCGCCCGACAGCGTCGCCCACGCCGTCAGCAGCGGACTGGCCACCCTCCCGGCGCTCGCCGCCAAATACCTCGACAAGGTCCCCTTCCTCCTCACCGAGCACGGCATCTACCTGCGCGAGCGCTACCTCGGCTACCGCAGCGCCGAACAACGCTGGCCCGTAAAGGCCCTGATGCTCGGCTTCTACCGCGAGCTCAACACCGAGGGCTACCGGCAGGCCGACCTGATCACCCCGTGCAACCAGTACAACCGCCGCTGGGAGGAGCGCGGTGGCGCCGACTCCGAGCGGATCCGCACCGTCTACAACGGCGTCGACCCGCACGCCTTCCCCGAGGCCGGCCCCGAACCGGAGGTCCCCACCCTCAGCTGGTGCGGCCGGATCGACCCGATCAAAGACCTCGAAACCCTCATCCGGGCCTACGCGTTCATGCGCGAGGAGCTGCCCGCCCTGCGGCTGCGCCTCTTCGGCCCGGTCCCGGCAGGCTGCGAGGAGTACAAGCTCACGCTGGAGAAACTCGCCGCCGAGCTGGGGGTGACCGACGGGATCTCGTACGAGGGCCGCATCGAACGGGTCGCCGAGGCCTACGCGGCCGGCTCCGTCGTCATGCTCTCCTCCATCAGCGAGGGCTTCCCCTTCTCCATCATCGAAGCCATGTCCTGCGGCCGCACCACCGTCTCCACCGACGTCGGCGGAGTCCGCGAGGCCGTCGGGGACACCGGCCTCGTCGTGCCGCCGCGCGAGCCCGAGACCATGGCCCGCGCCACCCTCGCCCTGCTCCGCGACGACGAACGCCGCGCCGAGCTGGGGCGGATGTCCCGCAGGCGGGTGGTCGAGAAGTTCACGCTCCACCAGTCCGTGGACGGCTTCCGGCACATCTACCGCGGCCTCGCCCACGAGCACCGTGCCGCCCAACCCGTCCTGCCCGTCCACGTGGGCGACGCGTGGACCCAGCGGATCGCCGACCCCTGGCACAAGGAACTGGCCGCCGACGGGAGCCTGTGGTGAGCGGATCACTTTGGCTGAAAGTGCCCGGTGGGGACACCCTCCCGGCCGTCCCGCGGCCCCGCCGGGGCGCGACGCCCGCCGCGGATCCGATGGACGAACTCGCCCGGCGCCTCGACGTCCTCGTCGCCGCCGCCGTCCACCCCGACGAGATCGCGGCGATCCTCGAATCCGACGGGATGACGGACGAGCACATCCGGCTCACCTACGGACGGCGGGACTCCTTCGGCCTCGCCGAAGAGCTCTACGCCCGGGTCCCGCGCTCCTTCCCGGAGCCCGACCGCGTGCCCGACCCCTGGAAGGTCCCCCTCACCGCCTGCCTCCTGCGCGGGCTGATCTTCGCCCTGCCCGGTCTCGCCTACCTGCTGGGCGCGCCCCTCCTGGAGGGCCCCAAGGACCGGCTGGGGCTGCCCGCCGGGACGCTGACCCTCCTCGCCGGGGCCCTGATCGGCTGGGTCTGGGACCAGACCCTGTCCCACCGGGCGTACTCCTGGCTCGGCCTCGGCGACCGGGCCGCCGCCGGGCGGACCCTGCTGCTCGGCGCCCCCGCGGGGGCCCTGCTCGGCACCGCCGCCGCGCTGTCGGTGCCCGGCGGGCCCCCCTTCTCCTACGCCTTCGCCGCCGGCCAGGCCCTGTACGTCGGGGCCGCCACCGTGCTGCTCGTCCTGGGGCGGGAGCGGGCGCTGCTCGCCGCGCTCGCGCCGATGGCCTGCGGGGCACTGCTCACGCTCCTGGTGGAACTGCCCGTTCCGCTGCGGGTCGGCCTGCTGGCGCTCTCCCTGCTGGCCGCCTGCGCGCTCGCCCTGCGCGAACTCCCGGTGGCCCGCGGCGTACGCGCCCTGGTGCTCCGGATCCGGGGCTGGAGCGAGCGCCGGCCGGGCGAACGGGGCCCGGTGCGCTGGCAGATGCTGCGCGGCGCCGAGGAGGAGTACGCGCCGCGCGGCCCCCGGCTCGGGGACTCCGTCCCCTACGGGGTCTTCGGCCTGGGCACCGGCCTGCTCGTGCTGTACGCCGCCCTGGGAGAAGTGCTCGCGGGCGGCCCCGCCGAGGCGGTCGCGGCCCCCTCGGCGGTGGCCCTCACCCTCAGCATGGGCCCCGCCGAATGGCTGCTCCACCGCTTCCGCAGCGGCAGCCTCGCCGGACTGCGCGCGGCCCGCTCGCCCCGGCAGTTCCGGCTGCGGATGGCCGCCACCCTGGCCCGGTGCCTCGCCGCCTACCTCGCGGTGCTGCTGGCCCTCGGCCTCACCGGAACCCTGCTCTGGCCCGGCGCGCCCAGCCTGACCGGGATGCGCGCCGCCACCCTGCTCCTGCTCGGCGCCGTGATGTGGACCGGGCTCCTCCTGCAGTCCTTCGGGGCGGTGCGGCCCGCCGCGGTGGTCGTGGCCTCGGCCGCCGTCGCGCAGAGCCTGGCACTGCTCCTCGGGCTGGGGCAGCCGGGCACCGTACAGCTGACCGTCGCCGGGGCCGCGGCGCTCGCGCTCGGTACGCTCGTCTGCCTGCTGCTGGGCCGCGCGACGGCCCACCGCTGATGACGGCCCACCGCTGATGACGGCCCACCACCGACGCACGTGACCCCGTACGAGAAGAAGGACCCCATGCTGCTGGTGCCCCTCTACGAGCACCCCGCCGACCGGCCCGAGGACTGGGAACTGCTCATCCGCTCCGCCCCCCGGCTGCACTCGGTGGTGCTCAACCCCGACAGCGGGCCGGGCGACGCCCCCGACGAGCGGTTCGCCGTCGTCTCCGAGCGGCTGCGCGAGGCCGGGGTGCCCGTCCTGGGGTACGCCGACACCGACTACGGGCGCCGCCCGCACGCCGCCGTCGTCCAGGACCTGCTGCGCCACCGGGACTGGTACGGCACCGACGGGGTGTTCCTCGACCAGGCCGCCGCCGGACCGGAGTTCCTCGCGCACTACGGCCGGCTCGGCGTCGCCGCGCGGGCCGCCGGCGCCCGGACGGTGGTCCTCAACCACGGAGTGCACCCGCACCCCGGCTACGCCGAACTCGCCGACCTGCTCGTCACCTTCGAGGGCCCCTGGGACGCCTACCGGGACGCCGCCGCCGTACCGCCGTGGACGGCCGACCACCCCGCCCAGCGCTTCTGCCACCTCGTGTACGCCGTCCCGCCGGGCGCCGCGGCCGAACTCGCCGAGCAACTGGCGGCCCAGCGGGGGGCGGGCGTGCACTGCGCGGTCCCCGGGGCCGGCGCCCACCCGTGGGGGACCCTGCCGTACGCCCTGGAGGCCGCCGGATGAGACGCCCGTTCGCAGGCCGCCGCCTGCCGGCGCTCGTCACGCTGCTGCTGCTCGCGGCCTGCACGTCGGGCCCGGACGAGGAGGAGCTGCGGGACGACCTCTCGCCCGCCCCGGCGCCGGGGGAGCGCTGGCAGCCCGCGCCCGGCGTCAGCTGGCAGTGGCAGCTCACCGGGAAGCTCGACACCACCGTGAAGGCGGCCGTCTACGACGTCGACGGGTTCACCACCACCAAGGAACAGGTCGCCGGGCTCAAGGCGGCCGGCCGGCGGACCGTCTGCTACCTCTCCACCGGCGCCTGGGAGGACTTCCGGCCGGACGCCGACGCCTTCCCCCCGGCGCTGCGGGGCGAGGGCAACGGCTGGGAGGGCGAACGCTGGCTCGACATCCGGCAGCTCGCGGAGTTGGAGCCGCTGATCGCCGCACGGTTCGACATGTGCCGGGACAAGGGCTTCGACGCGGTGGAGCCCGACAACATGGACGCCTACCGCAACAGATCGGGCTTCCCGCTCACCGCCGACGACCAGCTGAAGTACAACCGGCTGATCGCGAAGCTCGCCCACGACCGGGGCCTCTCGGTGGGCCTGAAGAACGACCTGGACCAGATCCCGCAGCTGCTGGGCGACTTCGACTTCGCGGTCAACGAGCAGTGCATGCAGTACGACGAGTGCGACGCGCTCGCCCCCTTCGTGCGGGCGGGCAAGGCGGTCTTCCACGTGGAGTACGAGAAGCCCCTCGCCCAGTGGTGCCCCCGCGCCCGGGAAGCGAAGCTCAGCTCGTTGCAGAAGAAGTACGAACTGGGCGTCTGGCGCCAGGTCTGCCGGTAGGCCGGGGGCCTTTGCGGGCCCGGCAAGATCCGAAGGAGACGGCCTGCGGACAGCCCTCAGCCCACCGGGAGGATCGCGTGGACCCGGTAGCCGCCCCCGAAGCGGGGGCCGGCGAAGCAGGAGCCGCCCAGGGCGACGGCCCGCTCGCGCATCCCGAGCAGGCCGTGCCCGCCGCCGGCGTCCACCGGCTGCGGCGCGGAGTCGGCCGAGGTGCCGCCGTCGTCCAGGACGGTCACCTCCACCGAGCCGCCCACCCGGACCACGCTGACCTCGGCGTCCGCCCCCGGGCCCGCGTGCTTGCGGACGTTGGTCAGAGCCTCCTGGATCACCCGGTACGCCGCCAGGTCCACGGCGGCCGGCAGCGGGTCGCGGTCGCGGCCCAGCTGGAGCATCACCTTCACCGGCAGCCCCGCGTGCCGGAAGGTGTCCACGAGGTCGTCCAGCACGGCCAGCCCCGGCGCGGGCTCGGTCGGCGCCTCCGGGTCGCCGGACTGGCGCAGCAGCCCGACGGTGGCCCGCAGCTCGTTCAGCGCGGAGCGGCTGGCGTCGCGGACGTGGGCGAGGGCCTCCTTCGCCTGGTCCGGGCGCTTGTCCATGACGTGCGCGGCCACTCCGGCCTGCACGTTGACCAGGGCGATGTGATGGGCCACCACGTCGTGGAGGTCCCGGGCGATCCGCAGCCGCTCCTCGGCGACCCGCCGCCGGGCCTCCTCCTCCCGGGTCCGCTCGGCACGCTCGGCCCGCTCCTGGATGGCGTCGATGAAGGCCCGACGGCTGCGCACCGCGTCCCCGGCGGCCGCGGCCATGCCGGTCCAGGCGAAAATCCCCAGGTTCTCCTGCGCGTACCAGGGCAGCGGACCGGCCAGCATGGCGATGCCCGTCAGCCCGGCCATGGTGAGGAGTCCGACCTTCCACGTGGTGGGCCGGTCACTGCGGGAGGCCAGGGTGTACAGGGCGATCACCGCGCACATGGCGACGGGCGCCCGCGGCTCCCCGGTGGTCAGCTCCAGCAGCGAGAGCCCGATCGTCGCGGCCAGGACGGCGCGGGGCCGCCTGCGCCGCAGTACCAGGGCGGCCGCGCCGAGCACCATCAGCACCAGCGAGAGCGTCTCGGGGGTGCGGGTCCCGAAGGTCGGACCGTGGATGCCGTGCGGGTTGGCGAAGGAGCCGACGACCATGGCGACGAGCGCCCCGAGCGCGAGCACGGCGTCGCTGGCCAGCGGATGGTCCCGCGTCCACTGCCGGGCGGAGCCGAAGCGTCCGGGGTTCGTCGTCACCCCCGATACGGTACGGCCTGCCCGTACCCCACCCCTATGCCCTGGGCGAGGTCCGCGGCGGCGGGGCCGGCGGGCGGGCACCGAGGGGGGTGCGGGAGCGCGCGGGACCCCACTTGGCGCGCACGGAGCAGAGCACCATCACCGAGGCGATGGCCGCCAGGTGCTCCTTGCCCGCCAGGTTGTCCTTGAACAGCAGCTCGCCGATCATCACCACGATCACGACGGAGCCGGTCAGGTACGCCCCGTAGCGCCAGCAGACGTAGATCGCGAGCCCGACCACCGCCGCCGAGGGCCCGGTGTCGTTGACGATCCGGTCCGACACCGGCAGCCCGAAGGGGTCGTCGGCGCCGAGCGAGAGCCCGATCCGCGCGTACGTCGTCCCGGCCAGCGTGGCGACGTAGCCGATGGCCAGCGTGCGCCACCAGCCGATGCAGATCTCCGAGATCCCGAAGACCAGCAGGATCTGTGCGAGCGCACCCCACACCGGCAGGTCGAGCGCGGGCACGAACAGCGACAGGGGGGTCCGCAGCAGGGCCAGCCAGAGCGGGTCGACGGCTTTGACCGACCCGAGGTTCTGGACCGGCTGGAAGCCCCACGACGTGTTCTGCACGATCTGGAAGACCGACGTCAGACAGACCGCGCCGATCGTCATCGGGATCGCCCGCCACGTGTCGCGGACGAGCGCGTCCCGGATCGTCCGGTACAGGGGCCCCCACTCGCGGCGGGCGAACCGCCGCAGTGAGGCAGTCGTCAACGCTTGCTCTCCAGATGTCTGCGGTGCATCCACTTCGGCAGGCCGGGGGCTTCCAGGAACCCCTCGGCCCGGCCCGCCGCGATGCCGATCCGCAGCAGGTCCGAACTCTTCTCGAAGAGCATGAACCGCGGTTCCCAGATCGGCCGGTATTTGGCGTTGGCCCGGTAGAGGGACTCGATCTGCCACCAGCGCGAGAAGAAGCTCAGCAGCGAGCGCCACATGCGCAGCACCGGACCGGCGCCGAGCTTCGACCCACGCTCGAAGACGGACCGGAACATCGCGAAGTTGAGCGAGACCTGTGTGACACCGATCTCCTTTGAACGCTCCAGGAGTTCGATGACCATGAACTCCATCAGACCGTTCTCGGAATCCCGGTCACGGCGCATCAGGTCCAGGGACAGGCCCTTGGGTCCCCACGGCACGAAGGACAGCACGGCGCGCAGCGCGCCCTCGCCGTCGAAGCACTCCAGCATCACGCACTGGCCGTCGGCGGGATCGCCCAGTCGGCCCAGCGCCATCGAGAAGCCGCGCTCGGTCGCGCCGTCGCGCCAGTCGTCGGCGCGCAGCAGGAGTACGTCCATCTCGTCGGAGGGGATGTCGGCGTGGCGGCGGATCCGGACCGTGTACCCGGCCCGCTTGACGCGGTTGTAGGCCTGCCGGACGGTCCGCATGGCGCGGCCCTCCAGGGTGAACTCCGCGGTCTCGACGATCGCCTCGTCGCCCAGCTCCAGCGCGTCCAGTCCGTGCCGGGCGTAGATCTGCCCGGCTTCCTCGCTCGCGCCCATCACCGCGGGGACCCAGCCGTGCTCGCGGGCCTCGGCCAGCCAGGGGTCGATGGCGCCGGGCCAGGCCTCGGGGTCGCCGATCGGGTCGCCGGAGGCCAGTGAGACCCCGCCGACGACGCGGTAGGTGACGGCGGCCTTGCCGGTGGGGGACCAGATCACGGACTTCTCGCGGCGCAGCGAGAAGTAGCCCAGGGAGTCGCGGTCCCCGTGCCGGGCGAGGAGTGCGCGCAGCCTCTCCTCGTCGTCCTCGCCGATCGGGTCGACGGCGCGGCGCGAGCGGAAGGCGGCGAACAGGACGGCGAGCAGCAGCACCGTCGACATGACGTTGATGGTGACGTCCACCCAGCCGGGTGTGGTGATCGCGTTGTACGCCTTGCCGTCGGGGGCCAGGGTGATCAGCCGCATCACCCCGTAGCGCCAGCGGGCCAGGAACGGGGCGTCGCCGGCGTCCGGGTCGGTGTTGGTCGCGCCCACCAGCAGGGCGGCGACGAGCGAGGTCACCAGGAGGCCGATCGAGGCGACGAGGCTGGCCAGCAGCGGGTTGGAGCGGTCGCCCTTGGCGTAGAACTCCCGGCGGCCCAGCAGCAGGCCGCCGACGAAGAGAGCGGTCAGTGTGAAGGCCACCCAGTTCTGGGCGTGGGTGCGGAACTCCGGATAGCAGAAGTCGGAGGTCACGCCCGAGCAGGGGGTGAAGGAGGCGACGGCGGCCACGACGAACGCCAGCAGCGTCAGTCCGCTCAGTACGAGGTTGAGGATCCAGGCGGCCCGTTTGCGGCGGCCCATGGTGACGGTGAGCAGCAGCGAGAAGGCCGCGGAGGCGAAGCCCGCCGTGAGCAGGTACGGGGTGTAGAAGTCGGCGGTGCTGTGCCGGCGCAGGTCCTGGCCGAGCGAAACCCACACCGCGCTCAGGAAGTTGATGAAGGTGACGGCGCGCAAGTACCACACCGCGAAGGCGGCGCCGCGCCGCGAACGGACGCTTCCCCTGCCGCTCTCCCGGCCGTTGCCGGGGCCGTTCCCCTGGCCGGTTTCCCGGCCGCCCCCTGTCGTGCTGTTTCCGTTCGGACTCCCACCGGTTCCCCGGTCGGTCTTCCGCTCGGTCTCTGCGCTGGTCAAACGGACCTCTCCCATGAAAAGCGATGATATGGGGCGCCGCAGTCCGTGCTCGGTGTCCGGAGGACCCCCGGCCTGGTCAGGACAGCGGGCCCCGGTGACTCACTCCTTCGGCTCCGCCGGCCTCTCCGGGAGTTGTGCCGCGAGTGCCGCGGCCGCCTGGACGAGGGGAAGAGCCAGCAATGCCCCGGTTCCTTCTCCCACAGTGACGCCGTGGTCGAGCACAGGGTTGAGCGCCATCCGGTCCAGGGCCTTCGCCTGGCCGGGCTCCCCGCTGGCCTGTCCGGCCAGCCACCAGTCCGGGGCCCGGAAAGCGGCCCGCTGGGCCACCAGTCCGCAGGCCGCCGAGACGACTCCGTCGAGGATGACGGGAGTCCGGCGCACCGCGCACTGGAGCAGGAAACCGGTGATCGCGGCGACGTCCGCGCCACCGACGGCCGCGAGCAGCGCGACCTGGTCCCCGAGGACGGGCCGGGCGCGTCGCAGCGCGTCGCGGATCGCCGCGCACTTGCGCATCCAGGCCAGGTCGTCGATGGGCACGCCGCCACGGCCGGTGACGACGGAGGCGTCGGTGCCGCACAGGGCGGCGACGAGCGTCGCGGCGACGGTGGTCCCGCCGACGCTCAGGTCCCCGAGCACGATCAGGTCGGTCCCGGAGTCGGCTTCCTCGTCCGCGATCCGCATCCCGAGGCGCAGCGCCGCCGCGGCCTCCTCCGCCGTCAGCGCGTCCTCCACGTCGATCCGTCCGCTGCCGCTGCGGACGCGGTGCTTGGTGATCTCCTCCGGCAGCAGCGCGGGGTCGCACTCCAGACCCGCGTCGACGATCCGTACGGAGGCGCCGAACCGCCCGGCCAGGACGGCCACGGGGCTCGTCCCGTCGAGGACGGCACGCACCAGCTCGTGCGCACTGCCGGCGGGCCGTACGGACACACCCTCGGCGGCGATCCCGTGGTCGGCGGCGAACAGCACGACGCGCGGCCGCTCGATCGGGGCGACCGGCACCCGGCCCTGCGCGGCGGCCAGCCACTCGGCGAGCTCGTCGAGCCGCCCCAGCGCACCGACCGGCACGGCCAGCCGCTCACGGCGTTCCTCGGCATCACGCCGCACGCCCCCGTCGGGGCGCTCGATCAGATCGGAGAAGTCGTCGAGATTCAGCGTGGTCATCTGCCAGAGCGTACAGCGGCGCCCCGGGCCGCCCGAACGGCCTCGGCGGTCCGGATCGGCCCGCCCCGCGCGGCTATTCCTTCAGTACCGCCACCTGCCCGGCCACCACCAGCAGTACGTGCTCGCACTCGCCCGCGACCTCCGCGTTCAGCCGCCCCAGCTCGTCGCGGAAGCGCCGTCCCGACGCGGTCGCGGGAACCACGCCGGAACCGACCTCGTTGCTGACGAGCACCACCGGCCGCCGGGTCGCGCGGACGGCGGCCGCGAGCTCGGCGGTCCGTTCCCGCAGCTTCCGGGAGCCCCCGTTCGCCCAGACCGCGTCGTCCCAGGCGCCCACCCGGTCCATCGCGTCCGTCAGCCACAGCGACAGGCAGTCGATCAGCAGCGCGGGCCCCTCCTGTGCCAGCAGCGGCGCCAGCTCGCAGGTCTCCACGGTCCGCCAGGAGGCCGGGCGCCGCTCCCGGTGCAACCCCACCCGAGCCGCCCATTCCGCGTCGCCGTCGCGCGTACCGCCCGTGGCCACGTAGAGGACCTCGGGGAAGCCGGTCAGCCGGCGCTCCGCCTCGTACGACTTGCCGGAGCGGGCACCGCCGAGGACCAGGGTCCGGCGCGGCACGGTCGGCAGCGGGTGGTACTCCCCGGCCGTCACCGTGGTGCCGTCCGCCACCGCCCGCGCGCCGACGGCCGCGCAGCGGCGTTCCAGCTCCCGGCCCGGCGGGGTGTCGTGGTCGAGGTGGACCGCGATCACGTCCGTCGAGGGGCCCACCGCCCCGCTCGCCCGCAGCCGCGCCACGGCCTCGGGCCGGCCGAGGACGTCGGCGAGGACCACGTCGTACGGGCGGCGCCCGCTCGTCGCGTCGGTTCCGGCGGGCGCGCCGCCGGGCGGCAGGTACAGCACGCGGGCGCCGTCCGGCCCGGTCACCTCGTAGCCGGTGCCCGGCGCGTCCATCGGCACCGCCCGCACCCGGTGCCCGGAGATCACGGCGAGTTCACGCCCGTCCGGCACCCGCCCTGCCGCCGGCAGGCCCGGCGGCAGCTCGACGGCCGGGCCGTCGTGCGGGTGGGTCAGCAGGACCTGCCGTACGGCGGCCAGGGAGTGCCCCGCGCGGGCACCCGCGAGCACGGCTCCGGGGGTCAGGTCGAGCAGCAGCGCCCCGTCCACGAGCACGGCCGTGGCGGCGCGCGCCCGGGGGCCGACGCTGACCGCGCAGGCGGCGCAGGGACAGCCGGGGCGCGGCAGTCCTTCGGGAGTGCCGGTGCCGAGCAGAGTGAGTTCCACAGGATGATCCTCCCGCGTCGCCGAGACTGCTGCGCGCCCGGTTAGTCTGCGGGCACACTCAAGGCGAGACGCGTGCGAGTGGCGGACGAGCAACGGAGGCGGACATGGCGTGGACGTGGCGGTTCGAGACGGCGGACGGCAGTGAGACGAGTCCGTCGGTGGTACCCGAGGAGTTCACCACGCAGGGGGACGCCGAGTCGTGGATCGGCGAGTACTGGAAGGACCTGCTGGAGGGCGGCACCGAGAAGGTCAAGCTGTCCGACGACAGCGGCACCGAGCTCTACACGATGAGCCTGAGCGAGGCGCTGGACGCCTGAGCCGGACACCGGGGAGCCCGGGCCCGTCCACGGGCCCGGGCTCCGACGTGCGGGAGCCGCGGGTTCAACCGCGTACGCCGCACAGGTGCAGCAGTGCGGCGATCCCGCGGTAGGGGTCGGTCCGCCCGGCGCGGTCCTCGGCGGCGAGGAGCCGTTCCAGTTCCTCGTCGGCGGGAAGTTCCTCCCCGGCCTCCGTGCCGTCGGTGAAGACGCGGACGCCGTACCAGGTCTGCAGCGGGGCGCCGATGCCGGACAGCGTCGCGGTCAGCGCGGACAGCCGGTCGGCGCGCACGTCCAGGCCGAGCCGGTTGGTGTAGCCGACGGTGTCGAAGGCGGTCAGCGCGGCCGGCCAGTCGCCGTCCAGGCCGGGCCGCATGGCGAGCGCGTCGCCGTTGCGCACCAGCAGGGACAGCAGGCCGCCGGGGGCCAGCATGCGGGCGAGCCCGGCGAGCATGGCGTCCGGCTCGGGCACGTACATGAGGACGCCGTGGCAGAGCACCACGTCGAAACTGCCCGGCAGGAAGTGGGCGCCGGTCTCCCGGCCGTCGCCCTCCATGAGGCGGACGCGGTCCTGGATCCCCGCCGGTTCGGCGGCCAGCGCGTCACGGGCGACGGCCAGCATGTCGGGGTCCTGCTCCAGCCCGGTCACCTTGTGCCCGGCGCGGGCCAGGCGCAGGGCCTGAGTGCCCTGGCCCATGCCGACGTCGAGGACGCGCAGCCGCTGCCCGACGGGGAAGCGGTGCGCGATCTGCTCGTCGACCTGGCGGCCGACGAGCTCCTGGCGGACGGCGTTGCGCAGTCCGCCGAGGCCCTCCAGCCACAAACGGGCCCCGTCAGCGAAACCGCCCCCGCCGAACGCTCCGGGCGTCCCTCGGCTCAGGGCCGTTCCCCGCGCTTGACCTGCGGCTTCGGCAGGCGGAGCCGGCGCATCTGGAGGGTGCGCATGAGGCCGTACGCGACGGCGCCGCGCTTGGGCTCGTCGGGGAAGCGCTGGTTCAGGGCCTTGCGCAGGCGGATGAACAGGCCGATGGAGTCGACGATGATCAGCGCGATCACGCCGAGCCACAGCGTCAGCGCGATGTTCTGGATGGACGGCACCCGGACCATGCTGAGCACCAGGATGATCACTGCCAGCGGCAGGAACATCTCGGCGACGGAGAAGCGGGAGTCCACGAAGTCGCGCACGTAGCGGCGGACGGGACCCTTGTCACGGGTGGGCAGATAACGCTCGTCGCCACTGGCGAGAGCCTCGCGCTGCTTGGCCATCTCGACACGACGGCGCTCACGGGCTCGCTTGGCATCCTCCTTGCGATTGCCGGTCGAGGCCACCACGGCCTTGCGCTGCGACTGGGCCACAGCACGCTTCGGCGTAGGGCGGCCCTTCGGGGCCTGCGGGTCACGGGGCTGCGAGAGGTCGGCGCTCACCTTGTCGGTGGCGGCGGCCTTCTCTTCCTTGGAGGAGCGGCTACCAAACACAAAACCCAAGGGTACGTGGTCACGGGCACGTGCCCCACCCCCGTCGGGAACGATCCGGCAACGGCGGGCGTCCTTGTAGGTGCGGACCTGCGAGCGGCTGTGGGGGGAGCACCTACTCCTTACGCCTGACACGGCGGCGGAGCAGTCGTCCTGGAGGAGGAGCGCATCCGCACTCGAACAGTGCGGTAATGGAGGCAGGGCCCGTACTGTGGGTTCTGTGGCGATCATCTCGGGTGATCGGGGATCGCGACTGTTGGTGACCGGAGCGAAGTCCGTCTAGAAGGGGGCGCGCGAAGCCCATGAGCGGTGTCATGAAGCGTATGGGGATGATCTTCCGCGCGAAGGCGAACAAGGCCCTTGACCGGGCCGAGGACCCGCGCGAGACCCTCGACTACTCGTACCAGAAGCAGCTCGAACTGCTGCAGAAGGTGCGTCGCGGAGTCGCCGACGTGGCGACCTCGCGCAAGCGGCTGGAACTGCAGCTGAACCAGCTCCAGAGCCAGTCCGGCAAGCTGGAGGACCAGGGCCGCAAGGCCCTCGCCCTGGGTCGCGAGGACCTGGCCCGTGAGGCCCTGTCCCGCCGAGCCTCCCTGCAGCAGCAGGTCAGCGACCTGGAGGTGCAGCACCAGACCCTGCAGGGCGAGGAGGAGAAGCTGACCCTCGCCGCGCAGCGGCTGCAGGCCAAGGTGGACGCCTTCCGCACCAAGAAGGAGACGATCAAGGCCACGTACACGGCCGCCCAGGCGCAGACCCGGATCGCGGAGTCCTTCTCGGGCATCTCCGAGGAGATGAGCGACGTCGGCCTGGCCATCCAGCGGGCCGAGGACAAGACGGCGCAGCTGCAGGCCCGGGCCGGCGCGATCGACGAGCTGCTCGCCTCCGGCGCGCTCGACGACCAGAGCGGCCTCGGCTCGAAGGACGACATCCAGGCCGAGCTGGACCGCCTCTCCGGCGGGACGGACGTGGAGCTGGAACTCCAGCGGATGAAGGCCGAACTGGCGGGCGGCACGTCCCCCCAGCAGGCCATCGAGGGCGGCGCCCCGGGCACCGGCCAGCCGTCGCAGACCCAGCACCGGTTCGACAAGCAGTAGGACGGGGCCCGTCATGATTGTCCGCATCATGGGGGAAGGCCAGTGGAAGCTGGCAGACGGTCACTTCGTCGAGCTCAACACGCTGGACGACGAGCTGCTCGCGGAGATGGAGGGCGGCGACGAGGAGGGTTTCCGGCGCACGCTGGGCGCGCTGCTCGACGCCGTGCGCCGGCTCGGCGAGCCTCTTCCCGACGAGGCGCTGGAACCGTCCGAGCTGATCCTGCCGGCGCCGGAGGCCACACTTGACGAGGTCAGGGAGCTGCTCGGCGACGACGGCCTGATCCCGGGCTGACGGACGCCCCGGAACGTACGCGAAGGGCCCGCCCCCGACCCGGGGCGGGCCCTTCGCGCGCTCCGCCCTCCCGGCGGGAGGTCACCGCACCTCCGTGTCGGACGCCCGGTCGGGGTCCGGGGTCCCGCCGATGAAGTTCTCGAACTTGCGGCGCGGCGCCGCCCACCTGCGGTCGTGGTGGAAGGCGCGCAGCCCCGACCTGGCCCGGGCCTTCGGACGGTTGCCGTAGAACTTGCGCGCGTACGGGGAACCGGGCCGGGCCAGCCGGACCGCGCCGATCAGCGCGACGAAGGGGATGACCATGCCGAAGAACGCGGTGCGCGGTTTTCCCTTCCACAGGGCGATCAGGGCCAGGAAGAAGTTGGTCGCTATGTTCATGACGACGAGCCCGCGGTTCTGCCGTTCCTCCGGGGACAGGTCGTTGACCCCGAACGGCAGGAATCCGCCCAGCACCAGCGCCACGATCGCCGCCGTCAGGACCACGATCTCCACGCTCTTGCGGCCCTGCTCGCTCCAGTACACGTCGTCCAGGTGCAGGATCAGCGCGAACTCGTCGAGCACCAGGCCCGCGCCCAGACCGAAGATCACGGCTGAGAGCCCCGCCCCGAAGCTGTGCCGGCTGCTGCCGATCGCGCCGAAGCCGCCGATGATCACGAGGATCACGCCGGGCACCACGTGGTGGACGTGGACCCCGCCCGGAGTGACGTTCTTGAACGGCCCCCGCCCCGCCCGGATCATCCGGGTGATCACGCGGGTGACCAGGAAGGACAGGACGAAGGAGACCAGGGCGAGGAGCAGGGCGAGCTTCCCCGGCTCGATGATGTTTCGGTACCACCAGTCACCCATACCGCAGACTTTCTGTTCGGCAGCTCCCGATTTGGTCCGTAATGGGTAACTTACCGTCCGCCAGGAGCGGGTAGCGTTCGCGCCGATGACAGATTCGTACGAGGGCCCGACTTCGGCGCCGTCCCCCACCCCGTCCCCGGACCGGGCCTCCCTGCTCGACGGAGTGCGCTTCGCCTTCGGCACGCTCACCGTGCTGCCCGCGCGCATCACCCGCTGGGACCGCCCCGCCGCCCGCGCCGGCATGGCCTGCGCCCCGCTCGCCGGCCTCGTCGTGGGACTGCTCGCGGCCGTTCCCGGAGTGCTCCTGCTGCTGTGCGGCGCAGGCCCGCTGCTGGCCGCGGCCGTCACCGTCGCCGTGCCGGCGGCCCTGACCCGCGCCCTGCACCTGGACGGCCTCGCCGACACGGCCGACGGACTGGGCAGCGCCAAGCCGGCCGAGGACGCGCTGCGCATCATGAAGCAGTCCGACATCGGCCCCTTCGGGGTCGTGGCGCTGGTGATCGTCCTGCTGGTCCAGGTCGCGGCGCTGTCGAACGCGTACGCCGACAGCTGGATCCGCGGCGCCCTCGCCGCCGTGCTCGCCGCCGTCGCGGCCCGGCTCGCGATGACCCTGGCCTCCCGCGACGGAGTGCCGCCGGCCCGCCCCGGGGGGCTGGGCGCGGCCGTCGCCGGCACGGTCCCGCGCGGCGCGGCCGCCGCGATCGCCGGGGCCGCGGTGGTGCTGGCGGCCGCGGCCGGGGTACCGCTGGGCCTGCCGTACGCCGGCCAGTACGCGGCGGCGGTCCTGGCGGCCCTGCTGGCGTCCGAGCTCCTGCTCCGCCGCTGCGTGCGCCGCTTCGACGGGGTCACCGGCGACGTGTTCGGCGCGCTGGCCGAGGTCGCGGCGACGACGGCCCTGGTGGTGCTCGCCCTGGGCTGAGCCGGCCGGGCCGGGAGGCCGCAGGCGGTCCCACAAGGTCGTTTATAGTTTCGCGTCATGCAGCGCGAGCACATTCCCGACGTATCCGTGATCATCGCCGTCTACAACGCGATGCCGTATCTCGTGGAGTGCCTCGACTCGGTCGTCAACCAGAGCATCGGCGTCGAGCGGATCGAAGTGATCGCCGTCGACGACGGTTCGACCGACGGCAGCGGCGCCGAACTGGACCGCTACGCCGCCCGCCATCCGCAGATGCGCGTCGTGCACCAGGCGAACTCGGGCGGCGCGAGCGCCCCCCGCAACCGGGCCCTCGACCTGGCCCGGGGCCGCTACGTCTACGTGGTCGACGCCGACGACTACCTCGGCCCGGAGGCGCTGGCCCGCCTGGTGGGGATGGCCGACAGCCAGGACGGCGACGTGGTCCTCGGCAGGCAGGTCGGACTCGGCCGGGCCGTCTCGGACAAGGCGTACCGGCACGCCGAGAGCGCGGACCTGTACACGTCGGGGGTGTACCGGTCACTGAGGAGCTTCAAGCTCATCCGGCGCGCGGTCCTGGAGTACAACCGGATCCGCTACCCGGAGGACCTCTGGTACGGCGAGGACCAGGTCTTCATGACCGCCGTGTACCTCGCCGCCCGGAAGATATCGGTGGTCGGGGACTACGACTGCTACTTCCTGCGCAAGCGCGAGGACGGCGGCAACATCACCTCGCGGCCCAGGACCGCCTGGGAGAACGTCGAGTCCATCGACCGCGCGATGCGGATGGTCTCGGACGCGGTGGGGGACCCGGTGGGACGCCGGCGGATGCTGGGGCGCCACTTCCGTTCCCTGCTCCAGAGGATGACGGCGGCCGCGCGGACGCGCGCGGGCCGGCCCGACTACGCCGCCGAAGTGCTCTGGCGCTCCAAGGCGATGTGCGAGGCGTACTGGACCCCCGACATGTACGGGGAGCTCTCGCACGTCGACCGGATCCGGATGTACTGCTTCCTGTACGGCGCGATGGAGGCCTTCGAGCAACTCGCCGCGTACGACCCCAAGGAGGCCCCGCCGGGGCAGATCGTCGACAACGGCCGCGTCTACCGGCTGTTCCCGCTCTTCCGCGACCCCGCCGTCGGACTCCCCGACGCCCTCTTCGAGATCACCGACACCCTCAAGGTGGTGCACCGGCTGGACTCGTTGGCGTGGACCAAGGGCAACCGGATGCGCGTCACCGGCCGCGGGTACATCACCTCCCTCGGCGCCGGTCGCATGGGCACCGAACTGGCGCTGCGGCAGCGCGAAACGGGGGTCGAGTACCTGGTCCCGGTCACCGCGTGCCCCTGGACCGACGCCGCGGGCGACCCGACCGGCCCGACCGGCTTCGAGGTGGAGACGGACCCCGCGTCCGTCGACGGCGCGCCGCTCCTCTCCGGTTTCGAGGCAGAGGTGGACTTCGCGTCCATGGACGGCGGGCCGATCCTCCCCGGCACCTGGGACCTCTTCCTGAACGTGCGCACCGACGGCGTGATGCGGCCCGCCCGTCTCGGGCGCCACGCGGCACCCGGGCTCGACCGGACGGCGCGCCGGCCGCGGGTGGTCCACCAGGACCCCGCCTCGGGGACCGAACTGGCCGCGACCGTGTTCTTCACGGCGGGATACGACAACCTCAGCATCGAGGTGACCCGCAGGCTCCCCCTCCCCGCCGCCGTTGCGGCTCAGGCGGGCTGATCCCGCCGCGGGGGACGACGTAGGGTCGGGGCGTGGAAGAGACCGCGACCCCCGACCCGACACCCATCAGGGTGCTGCTCGCCGACGACCAGGCGCTGCTGCGCAGCGCGTTCAAGGTGCTCGTCGACTCCGAGCCCGACATGCGGGTGGTCGGCGAGGCCTCCGACGGGGCGCAGGCCTTCGAGCTGGCGCGCGGGGTCCGGCCCGACGTCGTGCTCATGGACATCCGGATGCCCGGCACCGACGGCCTCGCCGCCACCCGACTGATCAGCGCCGATCCCGAGCTGGCCGCCGTGCGCGTGGTGATGCTGACGACCTTCGAGGTCGACGAGTACGTCGTGGCAGCCCTACGGGCGGGCGCCTCCGGCTTCCTCGGCAAGGGCGCCGAACCCGACGAGCTGCTCAACGCCATCCGCGTCGCGGCCGCCGGCGACGCGCTGCTCTCCCCGGTCGCCACCAAGGGGCTCATCGCCACCTTCCTCGCCCAGGGCGGCGGCGCGGCCGACACGATCGCCACCGCCGCGCACGCAAAGCGCCTGGCCGCGCTGACCGTTCGCGAGCGCGAGGTCCTCGTCCTCGTGGCGGCGGGCCTGTCGAACGACGAGATCGCCGGCCGGCTGGAGGTCAGCCCGCTCACCGTCAAGACGCACGTGAACCGGGCCATGGCCAAGCTGGGTGCCCGCGACCGCGCCCAATTGGTGGTCATCGCCTACGAATCGGGACTAGTCCGGCCCAGGGCAGAGTAGGCCCGTCTACTGCGGACGCGGTATGCGCCGGATAAGGACGGGACCTGGGGCCGACGCCGCGGTGCGGCGCACACGGAAGGCTGGAGTGGCTTCGTGTGTGCCCGACGGCATGACTTCGTAGACGTCACCCGCGTCACTGCAGAGAGATCCCCATACCCATGTTCCGGCTGTCCCGCTTCAGCCTGGCCCAAAGGGCGTTGATCGGCCTCGTGTCGGTCGTCGCGCTCCTTTTCGGTGCCATAGCCATCCCGCAGCTCAAGCAGCAGCTGCTGCCCTCCATCGACCTGCCGATGGTGTCCGTGCTCGCGCCGTACCAGGGCGCCTCGCCCGACGTGGTGGAGAAGCAGGTCGTCGAACCGATCGAAGCCGTACTCAAGGGCGTCGACGGCATCACCGGCATCACCTCCACCGCCAGCGAGGGCAACGCCCTCATCATGGCGACCTTCGACTACGGGGACACCGGCACCAAGCAGCTCGTCGCCGACGTGCAGCAGGCCGTCAACCGGGCCCGCGTCCGGCTGCCCTCGGACGTCGACCCGCAGGTGATCGCCGGCTCCACCGACGACATGCCGACCGTGGTCCTCGCCGTCACCTCCGACAAGGACCAGCAGGCGCTGGCCGACCAGCTGAACAAGTCCGTCGTCCCCGTCCTGGAGGACATCGCGGGCGTCGGCCAGGTCAGCGTCAACGGCGTCCAGGACCTCCAGGTCACCGTCACGCCGGACGACGCCAAGCTCGCCGCCGCCGGCCTCGACGGCGCGGCCCTGGCCCAGGGCCTCCAGGCGGGCGGCGCGACCGTCCCCGCCGGCTCCTTCGACGAGGGGGGCAAGAACCGCACCGTGCGCGTCGGTTCGGGCTACACCTCGCTCGCCCAGCTGGAGGACCTGCGCCTCACTGCCGGACCGGGCAAGCCGGCCGTCCGCCTCGGTGACGTGGCGGGCGTGAAGCAGGAGCCCGCCAAGGCCGACTCCATCACCCGCACCGACGGCAAGCCCAGCCTCGCCCTGGTCCTCACCATGGACAAGGACGGCAGCGCCGTCGCCATCTCGGACGCGGTCGAGGACAAGCTGCCCGAGCTCCGCTCCACCCTGGGATCCGGCGCCGACCTCACCGTGGTCAGCGACCAGGGCCCGGCCGTCGCCAAGTCCATCTCCGGCCTGACCACCGAGGGCCTGCTCGGCCTGCTCTTCGCGGTCGTCGTGATCCTGGTCTTCCTCGGCTCGCTGCGCTCGACGCTGGTCACCGCGGTCTCCATCCCGCTGTCCGTCGTCCTCGCGCTGATCGTGCTGTGGACCCGCGACCTGTCCCTCAACATGCTGACGCTCGGCGCTCTCACCATCGCCATCGGCCGGGTCGTCGACGACTCGATCGTGGTCCTGGAGAACATCAAGCGCCACCTCGGCTACGGCGAGGAGCGCGAGAGCGCGATCATCACCGCGGTCAAGGAGGTGGCCGGCGCGGTCACCTCCTCCACGCTCACCACCGTCGCCGTCTTCCTGCCGATCGCCTTCGTCGGCGGCATGGTCGGCGAGTTCTTCGGCCCGTTCTCGATCACCGTCGCCGCGTCCCTGCTGGCCTCGCTGCTCGTCTCCCTGACCGTCGTGCCGGTGCTCTCGTACTGGTTCCTGCGCGCGCCCGAGGGCGTGAGCGCGGCGGACGCCGAGAGCGTCGAGCGGGCCCGCCGCGAGGCCGAGGAGAAGGAGTCGCGCAGCAAGCTCCAGCGGATCTACGTACGGGCCCTGGCCCTGGTCACCCGGCGCCGGCTCGCCACGCTGGCCGTCGCCGTCGTGGTGCTCGTCGCGACGCTGGGCATGACCCCGCTGCTCAAGACGAACTTCTTCGACCAGGGCGAGCAGGAAGTCCTGTCCATCAAGCAGCAGCTGCCCCCTGGCACCTCGCTGGCCGCCGCCGACGAGGCGAGCCGCAAGGTGGAGAAGGTCCTGTCCGAGACGGACGGCGTCAAGGACTACCAGGTCACCGTAGGCTCCTCCGGCTTCATGGCCGCCTTCGGCGGCGGTACCGGCTCCAACCAGGCCTCGTACCAGGTCACCTTGGAGAGCTCGGACGACGCCGACGCCGCCAAGAAGCACATCGAGACCGCCCTGAAGGGGCTCGACGGCATCGGCGACACGACCATCGCGGCCGGCGACGGCTTCGGCAGCCAGAACCTCAGCGTCGTCGTCAAGGCCGGTGACGGGGCCGTCCTCGCCCAGGCCGCCGAGCAGGTCCGCGCCGAGGTGGCCAAGATCGAGGACGTCACCGACGTCCAGAGCGACCTGTCCCAGTCCGTGCCCCGCATCTCGGTCACCGCGACCCCCAAGGCGGCGGAGTTCGGCCTGAACCAGGCCGCGCTCGGCGCCGTCGTGGGCCAGGCCGTACGGGGCAACCCGGTGGGCAAGGCGGTACTGGACAACACCGAGCGGGACATCGTCATCAAGTCCGCGCAGCCGGCCGCGACCCTGGCCCAGCTGCAGGCGCTGCCCGTCGGCCCGGTCAAGCTCGGCGACATCGCCGAGGTCAAGGAGGTCCCCGGCCCGGTCGCGATGACCCGGATCGACGGCGCCCGCGCCGCCACCATCACCGCGAAGCCGATCGGCGACAACACCGGCGCCGTCAGCGCCACCCTGCAGTCCAAGATCAAGGCCCTGGACCTCCCCGCGGGCGCCACGGCCGGCATCGGCGGCGTCGGGCAGGACCAGAGCGAGGCCTTCGGCTCGCTGGGCCTGGCCATGCTCGCCGCCATCGCGATCGTCTTCATGCTGCTGGTCGCGACGTTCCGCTCGCTGGTCCAGCCGCTGATCCTGCTGGTCTCCATCCCGTTCGCGGCGACCGGCGCGCTCGGGCTGCTCCTGGTCACCGGCACCCCGCTCGGCGTCCCGGCGCTGATCGGCATGCTGATGCTCATCGGCATCGTGGTGACCAACGCGATCGTCCTCATCGACCTGATCAACCAGTACCGGGCCCAGGGCTACGGCGTGGTCGAGGCGGTCGTCGAGGGCGGTCGGCACCGTCTGCGCCCGATCCTGATGACGGCACTGGCGACGATCTTCGCGCTGCTCCCGATGGCGCTGGGCGTCACGGGCGAGGGCGGCTTCATCTCGCAGCCGCTCGCGGTGGTCGTCATCGGAGGCCTGATCAGCTCCACCCTGCTGACGCTGCTCCTGGTGCCGACCCTCTACACGATGCTGGAGCTCCGCAAGGAGCGCCGTCGCGCGAAGAAGACGGCCCGGCTGACCGTGGTCCCCGAGCCGTCCGCCTCCTCGCAGGACGAGAGCCCGGTCAAGGTCTGACGCGTCACGCCAACCGCACACGCCGAAGGGCCGCCCCTCCTGTGAGGGGCGGCCCTTCGGGCGTCACGGGGGGAGCGGGGCTACGGAAGCGCGAGCATCCGCTCCAGGGCGAGCTTCGCGAAGCTCTCCGTCTCCTTGTCGACCTGGATCTGGTTGACGAGGTTGCCCTCGGCCAGGGACTCCAGGGTCCACACCAGGTGGGGGAGGTCGATGCGGTTCATGGTCGAGCAGAAGCAGACCGTCTTGTCGAGGAAGACGACCTCCTTGTCCTCTGCGGCGAAACGGTTCGCCAGACGGCGTACGAGGTTCAGCTCGGTGCCGATGGCCCACTTGGAGCCGGCCGGGGCCGCCTCCAGCGCCTTGATGATGTACTCCGTGGAGCCGACGTAGTCCGCGGCCGCCACGACCTCGTGCTTGCACTCGGGGTGGACGAGCACGTTGACGCCGGGGATGCGGGCGCGCACGTCGTTGACCGAGTCGACCGAGAAGCGGCCGTGCACGGAGCAGTGCCCGCGCCACAGGATCATCTTGGCGTTCCGCAGCTGCTCGACGGTCAGGCCGCCGTTCGGCTTGTGCGGGTTGTAGAGCACACAGTCGTCCAGGGACATGCCCATGTCGCGGACGGCCGTGTTGCGGCCCAGGTGCTGGTCCGGGAGGAAGAGCACCTTCTCGCCCTGCTCGAACGCCCACTCCAGGGCCTTCTTGGCATTGGACGACGTACAGATCGTGCCGCCGTGCTTGCCGGTGAAGGCCTTGATGTCGGCCGAGGAGTTCATGTACGAGACGGGGACCGTGCTGCCGGCTATCCCCGCCTCGGTCAGCACGTCCCAGCACTCCGCGACCTGCTCGGCGGTGGCCATGTCGGCCATCGAGCAGCCCGCCGCGAGGTCGGGCAGGACGACCTTCTGGTCGTCCGAGGTGAGGATGTCCGCGGACTCGGCCATGAAGTGGACGCCGCAGAAGACGATGTACTCGGCCTCCGGCTTGGCGGCCGCGTCCTTGGCGAGCTTGAAGGAGTCGCCGGTGACGTCGGCGAACTCGATGACCTCGTCACGCTGGTAGTGGTGGCCGAGGATGAAGACCTTGTCCCCGAGCTTCTCCTTGGCGGCGCGGGCGCGCGCCACCAGGTTCGGGTCGGACGGCGAGGGCAGGTCGCCGGGGCACTCCACCCCGCGCTCGCTCTTGGGGTCGGCTTCGCGGCCGAGCAGCAGCAAGGCGAGGGGCGTGGGCTGGACGTCCAAAGGCTGGGCGGTGGTCACGACACGCACCCTTTCTGTTCTGCGACAAGGGACTTCTGAAGACTTCGCTCGACTTCTCGTCTATTTGACGTTATCTATCATAACCGCTTCATGTCACTTTGACGATGCCGATAGTGTCGATGTGACGAATTCGCCCTCCGCCGGTAGGGGCGGCCCGCCCCCGATAGGGGTCACCTCCGCGCGGCGGTGTGCGAGCATGGAATATCTGGAACAAGCGTCGGGTCCCGGAATGAATCCGCGGTCCCGCTCGTTGCCACCGACGGCAAGAGTCCGACGTTTCCCCGCACCCGCGCGGGGAGCCGCCCACTTCGGGAGTGAATGCAGATGTCCGTACAGGACGAAAAGACCACTGTGAGCGACGGCATCCTCCTGTCCGACGCCGCCGCCGAGAAGGTCAGGACCCTGCTGGAGCAGGAAGGCCGTGAAGACCTGGCCCTGCGCGTAGCCGTCCAGCCCGGCGGCTGCTCCGGCCTGCGCTACCAGCTCTTCTTCGACGAGCGCTCCCTCGACGGCGACGTCGTGAAGGACTTCGACGGCGTCAAGGTCGTCACCGACCGGATGAGCTCCCCGTACCTGCACGGTGCGTCGATCGACTTCGTCGACACCATCGAGAAGCAGGGCTTCACCATCGACAACCCGAACGCCACGGGCTCCTGCGCCTGCGGCGACTCCTTCAGCTAAGCCCGCAGGACCACGTGGAGGGGCCCGCCACCGGACATCCGGCGGCGGGCCCCTCCTGCGTGTACCGCCCGCTCCTACTGCCGCGCGAGCGGCTTGCCCGTCGTCGCGTCGATCACCTTCCGGTCACCGAGCGGTTGCTGGAGCCGGGCCGTCACCGTCATCTCCTGCGCGACCATGATGCACGCCTGACCCGGCTTGTTCGGGGTGTCCGTGATCCGCGTCATGACCGACTCCGGCTGCTCCCGGACCTCCAGGGCGTACGTGCTGCACACCCCGCCCCAGAAGTTCACCGTCAGCGTCCGGTCGGCCTCGGAGTAGGAGAACCCGGGCACGGTGAGCCCCTTCGCGGGCGGTGCGACCGTCGCCGGGGGCTCCTCGGCAGGGGCCGCCGGCTGGGCCACCGTGCGGCCCGGGCCGCCGCCCTTGCCCGCCACCTCGAACAGCCATGCCGGGACCAGGCCCCGGGCCCCGTCGACCGTGCCCGGGACCAGCCCGAGCGCGGCGCCCCGTACCGACTCCGTCCGCGGCGGCTTCATCGGCCGCGGCTCCGGGTTGCAGGGCAGCGTGTCCGTGGCGCCGACCGGGGAGTCAGGGGTCAGCGGGACGCTGGTGGCACACCCGCTCGGGCCGGGACCGGTGCCGTCGGACCCTCCCGCCTTCTCGTTCAGCCGGGCCAGCGCGTCCACGGCGCCGGTCACCGGCTGCTCGCCGGCCCGTACGGGAGCCGTCAGCTCGCCGCTGCCCGACACCACCTTGGAATCCGCCCCCACGCCGATCCGGGTGGACCAGCCCTGCGTGGGCAGGCCGCCGATCACCGGGTCGGCGCTCACCACGCGCACCGAGCCCTGGAGGAGCCCGGCGCCGAGCTTGGCCGAACCCTGGCCGACGGCCGCCAGTACGGGCGCGGCGGCGGCCTTGGCGGCCTCCTCGGAGACCGGCTCGCCCCCGGCCGCGGCGGATCCTTCGCCCGAACCGTCCTGGGGGAGCGTGGCCGGGCCGCAGGTGTCCTTGCCGCGCTGGCAGTCGTCTCCGGTGCCGCCCACTTGGAAGCGGGAGAAGTTCCACGTTCCGGGAGCCTTGAGGTTCACCGTGAGCAGGGGACCGGAGCCGTCCGCGGCCTCCCCGACCTGCCAGAGCTCACCGGTGAGCCGCGGCGCGCCGGAGAGGCCGAGGGCCGCGGCCAGCCGGGCCACCTCGGCGGAGGTCACCTCACCGCGCGCGGCGAACACGGGCGCGGTCCCGGGGCCGTCGGGCAGCGGGACGTCGGCCGTGTACGTGACGCCGCCGCCGGAGGGGTCGGGCTCGCCGGGCGCGATGCCGGGCCCCGTCGGAGCGGGCGCGACGCGGGGCGCGGAGGCCGCGCTGTCGCCCGTCCGGCCCTCCCCGTGGGCGGTCGACGCCCAGTACGCCGTGCCGCCGCCGGTGAGCAGGACGGCCGCGGCGATCGAGCCGACGATCCAGGCCGGCCGCCGTGGTGTCGTGCGTGATGTGTCGGGTGTGTCGGATGTGCCGGGTTGTTCGCTGGTCACCGCTTCGCTCCTTTGCCCGTCCCGCCGTGGGTGATGCGGGTGTGACGCAGCGGGCACGGATCCGGTTCCGTGCGGCCGCACCGGACACCGCGGGCCCGGCCGACGAGATCCGAACGAGACGGCCTAGTCGCCGTAGGCCGCGGTGGAGGCGATCAGGCGGGCCGAGGCCGCCGGGACGCGGATGCCGTGGATCTGCGAGGGCGCCACCCGGTCCGGACGGGGGTCGGCGGGCACCGGCCAGTGCGGGGCCATGCGGGCGCAGTCGCCCAGCAGTCGGGTGAAACCGGGGCGCGCGTCGGCGGGGTCGGCGTACCCGAAGCCATCGGTGTAGGTCATGGGGCACGGTATGCACGGCGCGGCGGGCGAAGAAAGACCTACTACGGGGTAGTTTCTGCCGGTCGGCCACACGCCGCCGACCGGGTAGTTTTGAATGTCCCCTCGCCGTCCTCCGCAGGAGCATCCACGCCGTGCGCATCGCAGTCACCGGCTCCATCGCCACCGACCACCTCATGACCTTCCCCGGCCGCTTCGCCGACCAGCTGGTCGCGGACCAGCTGCACACGGTCTCCCTCTCCTTCCTCGTCGACAACCTCGACGTGCGGCGGGGCGGCGTCGGCCCGAACATCTGCTTCGGCATGGGGCAGCTCGGGACCCGCCCGATCCTCGTCGGCGCGGCCGGCTACGACTTCGACGAGTACCGCGCCTGGCTGGACCGGCACGGCGTCGACACCCAGTCCGTGCGCATCTCCGAGGTGCTGCACACCGCCCGCTTCGTCTGCACCACGGACTCCGACCACAACCAGATCGGCTCCTTCTACACGGGCGCGATGAGCGAGGCCCGCCTGATCGAGCTGAAGGCGGTCGCGGACCGGGTCGGCGGCCTGGACCTCGTCCTGATCGGCGCCGACGACCCCGAGGCGATGCTGCGCCACACGGAGGAGTGCCGCACGCGCGGGATCCCCTTCGCGGCGGACTTCTCGCAGCAGATCGCCCGGATGGACGGCGAGAACATCCGCACCCTGATGGAGGGCGCGACGTACCTGTTCTCCAACGAGTACGAGAAGGGCCTCATCGAGTCGAAGTCCGGCTGGACGGACGCGGAGATCCTGGCGAAGGTCGGCACCCGGGTCACCACGCTGGGCTCGAGCGGCGTCCGGATCGACCGGGTCGGCCACGACCCGATCGTCGTCGGCTGCCCCGAGGAGACGGCGAAGGTCGACCCGACGGGCGTCGGCGACGCCTTCCGGGCGGGCTTCCTGACGGGCCTGGGCTGGGGCGTCGGCCTGGAGCGGGCGGCGCAGGTCGGCTGCATGCTGGCGACGCTCGTCATCGAGACCCTCGGCACCCAGGAGTACACCCTGGCCCGCGCGCACTTCATGGAGCGCTTCACGAAGGCCTACGGGGACTCCGCCGCGGCGGAGGTCCGGGCGCACCTCGCCGCGTAGCCGACGGCCTGTCGCCCGGGGCCGAGCCCCGGCGACGGCGGTATGACCCCCGCGGGGGTCATACCGCCCGGCGGACCGTGTAGGCGACGCCCTGCCCGCGCGGGGCCTCTCCCACGTAGACCTGCCCGCGCATCGAGCACCACGCCGGAATGTCCAGTCGCGCGACCTCGTCGTCCGACAGGACCGTCACCGTGCCCCCGACCGGCACCCGCCCGATCGCCCGTGCCAGCTCGATCACGGGCTGCGGGCACCGCAGCCCGAGCGCGTCCAGCTCCAGCGACTCGGCGTCCGGCGCGGCGGGCTCGGCCTCCACGGCGCCCAGCCGTTCCCTGACCCCCGCCACCAGCCCCGGCAGCACCTCCAGGAAGCCGTTGACCTCGGCCGCCGTCGTGCCGACCGGCAGGGACACCCGTACGTTCCCCTCCGAGAGCGCCCCCATCGCCTTCAGGACGTGGGAGGGGGTCAGCGTCGAGCTCGTGCACGAGGAGCCGGAGGAGACCGAGTAGCCCGCCCGGTCCAGCTCGTGGAGCAGCGTCTCGCCGTCGACGTACAGGCACGAGAAGGTGACCAGGTGGGGGAGGCGCAGGTCGGGGTGACCCACCACCTCCACGTCCGGCACCAGGCGGGCCACCCGCCGGCGCAGCCGGTCCACCAGGATCCGCAGGCGGGCCGCTTCCGCGTCCGCCTCGGCGCGCACCGCCCGCAAGGAGGCCGCCGCGGCGACGACCGCCGGCAGGTTGACGAAGCCGGGGGAGCGGCCCGACTCCCGTTCGTCCAGGGGGCCTTGGGGGGAGAAGCGGACCCCCTTGCGGACCGCCAGCAGGCCCACTCCGGGCGGGCCGCCCCATTTGTGGGCGCTCGCGCACAGGACGGACCAGCCCCCGGGGACCGGCCCCCACCCCAGCGACTGCGCCGCGTCCACCAGCAGCGGGACCCCGGCGGAGCCGCAGACCTCGGCGACCTCCGCCACCGGCTGGAGCGTGCCCACTTCGTGGTTGGCCGACTGGAGGCAGGCCAGCGCCGTGGACGGGCCCACGAGTTGCCCGTAGTCGGATGCCGAGACGAGGCCGAAGCGGTCCACCGGGACCTCCGCGACCGTCCCGCCGCCCGCCGCGTGAACCTCCGCCGCGTGCAGCACAGAACTGTGTTCGACCGCCGATACGACCAGATGCCCGCCGACCCGCCGGCGCCCCGCGAGCACCCCGGCCACGCCCGAGTGAACCGCGTGCGTCCCCGAAGGGGTGAACGAGAGCTCGTCCGGGCGGCATCCCACCGACTCCGCCGCCGCCTCCCGCGCCGCGTCCAGCAGCAGCCTGGCATGCCGGCCTTCGCGGTACAGCCGGGCCGGGTCGGCCCAGCCCTCGTCAAGGCAGGCCTGGAGCGCCTGCCGGGCCACGGGGTGCAGCGGGGCGGCGGACGCGGTGTCGAAGTACGGCATCCGTTCACGCTAACCGGCGGCCGCCGCGAGCAGGCGCCACTTTCCCGACGGTGCCGAGGTCAGGGGGCGTCAGATGGCCTCGGGAGGCCGCCATTCAGGGCCGGTTGGGCCGTCCCCCGTACGGCGGATCCATCCCTTCGGGGTCAGTAACGGCGCGTTGGGCACCCTCCCCGCGCGACCCCAAATAGCGTCCAGTAGGGTTTGGTCCGCATAAACATCCAAACCCCTGCCTGCGTCAGGGCCGGCGACCGACCTGAATACGGCCGCGGCCGGCCGCGCGGGCCGAGACTCTCGGGAAGGCGCTACGTGAGTCCCTACGGCTCCGACCGCTCGCCGCGGCGCCCGATGCGGCGGAAGCTGCTGCAGGCGCTGACTGCGGGCGCGGTTCTGGCGACCGCCACTGGTTGCTCGTACAACTGGCAAGACTTCCCCCGCCTCGGAATGCCCTATCCGGTCACGGAAGAGGCGCCTCGCATCCTGTCCCTGTGGCAGGGGTCGTGGGCGGCCGCGCTTATCACGGGCATGCTGGTGTGGGGCCTGATCATCTGGAGCGTCATCTTCCACCGGCGCAGCCGGACGAAGATCGAGGTCCCCGCGCAGACCCGGTACAACATGCCCATCGAGGCGCTGTACACCGTGGTCCCGCTCATCATCGTCTCGGTGCTCTTCTACTTCACCGCGCGTGACGAGTCGAAGCTGCTCGCGCTCACCCCGAAGCCGCCCCACACCATCAACGTGGTCGGCTACCAGTGGAGCTGGGGCTTCAACTACATCGAGAACGTCGACGGCGACGCGGCGACCCCGAAGGCGGGCGCGGTTCCCAAGGAACTCGCCTCCATCCCGGACCGCTTCACCAAGGACTTCCCCGCGGGCGCCGAGGGCGTCTACACCAAGGGCGTCCCGAGCGACCGGAACCCGGAGACCGGCAACCCGGGTCCGACCCTGTGGCTGCCGGTGGGCGAGAAGGTCCGCTTCATCCTGTCGTCGAACGACGTCATCCACTCGTTCTGGGTGGTCCCCTTCCTGTTCAAGCAGGACGTCATCCCGGGCCACACCAACGTCTTCGAGGTCACCCCGACCGAAGAAGGCGTCTTCATGGGCAAGTGCGCCGAGCTCTGCGGTGTCGACCACTCCCGGATGCTCTTCAACGTCAAGGTCGTCTCCCCGGAGGCGTACCAGGCGCACCTGAAGGAGCTGGCGGAGAAGGGGCAGACCGGGTTCCTTCCGGCCGGCATCAAGCAGACCGACCCGGCCCGGAATGCGGAGACGAACAAACTGTGAGCATCCTCAACGAATCTCAGGGTGCCGCCGCCGACTCGTATGAGAACGAGCTGCCGGTGCGGCGCAAGCAGCCGGGCAATGTCGTCGTGAAGTGGTTGACCACTACCGACCACAAGACCATCGGCACGATGTACCTGATCACGTCGTTCGTGTTCTTCATCATCGGCGGGATCCTGGCGCTCTTCATGCGCGCCGAGCTGGCCCGTCCGGGTACGCAGATCATGTCGAACGAGCAGTTCAACCAGGCGTTCACCATGCATGGCACGATCATGCTGCTGATGTTCGCCACCCCGCTCTTCGCGGGCTTCGCGAACTGGATCATGCCGCTGCAGATCGGCGCGCCCGACGTGGCGTTCCCGCGGCTGAACATGTTCGCGTACTGGCTGTACCTCTTCGGCTCCACCATCGCGGTGGCCGGCTTCGTCACCCCCTCGGGTGCCGCCGACTTCGGCTGGTTCGCCTACTCCCCGCTGTCGGACGCCGTCCGCTCGCCGGGCATCGGCGCCGACATGTGGATCATGGGTCTGGCCTTCTCCGGCTTCGGCACGATCCTCGGTTCGGTCAACTTCATCACCACGATCATCTGCATGCGCGCCCCCGGCATGACGATGTTCCGCATGCCGATCTTCACCTGGAACGTGCTGCTGACCGGTGTCCTGGTCCTGCTCGCCTTCCCGGTGCTGGCCGCCGCGCTCTTCGCGCTGGAGGCCGACAGGAAGTTCGGTGCGCACGTCTTCGACGCGGCCAACGGCGGCGCCTTGCTGTGGCAACACCTCTTCTGGTTCTTCGGACACCCAGAGGTGTACATCATCGCGCTGCCGTTCTTCGGAATCGTTTCCGAGGTCATCCCGGTCTTCTCGCGCAAGCCGATGTTCGGTTACATCGGCCTGATCGCCGCGACGATCTCGATCGCCGGCCTCTCGGTGACGGTGTGGGCCCACCACATGTACGTCACCGGCGGTGTGCTGCTGCCGTTCTTCTCCTTCATGACCTTCCTGATCGCGGTACCGACCGGTGTGAAGTTCTTCAACTGGATCGGCACCATGTGGAAGGGCTCGCTGTCCTTCGAGACCCCGATGCTCTGGACGATCGGCTTCCTGGTCACCTTCACCTTCGGTGGTCTGACCGGCGTCATCCTGGCCTCGCCCCCGATGGACTTCCACGTCTCCGACTCGTACTTCGTCGTCGCGCACTTCCACTACGTCGTCTTCGGCACCGTGGTCTTCGCGATGTTCGCCGGCTTCCACTTCTGGTGGCCGAAGTTCACGGGCAAGATGCTGGACGAGCGCCTCGGCAAGATCACCTTCTGGACGCTGTTCGTCGGCTTCCACGGGACGTTCCTGGTGCAGCACTGGCTGGGTGTCGAGGGCATGCCGCGTCGTTACGCGGACTACCTCGCGGCCGACGGCTTCACCACGCTGAACACGATCTCCACGATCAGCTCGTTCCTTCTGGGCCTGTCGATGCTGCCCTTCATGTACAACGTCTGGAAGACGGCGAAGTACGGCAAGAAGATCGAGGTCGACGACCCCTGGGGCTACGGCCGTTCGCTGGAGTGGGCGACCTCCTGCCCGCCGCCGCGGCACAACTTCCTCACCCTGCCGCGGATCCGTTCCGAGTCCCCGGCGTTCGACCTGCACCACCCGGAGATCGCGGCCCTCGACCACCTCGCGGACCACGGCGCCGGCACCAAGGCAGTCACCGGCGGCAAGGAGGCCGGCAAGTGAAGATCCAGGGCAAGATGTTCCTCTGGCTCTCCTTCTTCATCCTGATCATGGCCGTCGTGTACGGCGTGTGGTCGAAGGAGCCCGTAGGCACCACCGCGCTCTTCCTGGCCTTCGGCCTGAGCGTCATGATCGGCTACTACCTGGCCTTCACGGCCAAGCGCGTGGACGAGATGGCCCAGGACAACCTGGAGGCCGACGTCGCCGACGAGGCGGGCGAGCTGGGGTTCTTCTCCCCGCACAGCTGGCAGCCGCTCTCGCTGGGCATCGGCGGCGCGCTCGCCTTCATGGGCGTCATCTTCGGATGGTGGCTCATGTACTTCTCGGCCCCGATCATCGTGATCGGCCTGTGGGGCTGGGTGTACGAGTACTACCGCGGCGAGAACCAGAACCAGTAGCCGCACCCGCGCCGCCGCTCCCGGTGGCGGCCGCAGCCTGACACGTGGGGCCCGGACACCTCTGACGGAGGAGTCCGGGCCCCTCGTTTGCAGTCATCCCGCGCGCCGTAATTGCCATACCTTCATAGCGTTGACTCCATGAAGCACTCACCGCGTCTTTGGACGGTCATCGGCTGCTCCCTGCTGGTCGCGTCCCTCGGGGCCGGCGCCACCGCATGCGGGTCCGATGACAACCCGCTGTCCGCCCGCCCCTACGACGCGGGCGACCACATCGCCTTCAACCAGTCCGCGGGCAGCCGCCCCGTCGATCCGAGCCGGCCCCTGGAGGTCACCGCCAAGGGCGGCGAGGGCCGGATCACGGACGTGACCGCCATGGACACGCACGGCCGCCGCCTCGCGGGCGAGCTGTCCGCCGCGGGCGACCGCTGGCACAGCACCGTCCCGATGGCCGCCGGAGTGCGGTACACGGTCACCGTGAACACCGAGGACGAACGGGGCGCCCCCGGGCAGCGCACGCTCTCCTTCGACACCACCCCCGCCAAGAAGGTCCTCCAGGTCGAATTCGGGCCTGAGGAGGGCAAGTACGGTGTCGGACAGCCCCTCACGGCCGAACTCAGCGAGCCCGTGAAGGACAAGGCCGCCCGCGCCGTCATCGAGCGGGGCCTGATCGTCGACGCCCCGGCCGGCGTGGAGGGCGCCTGGTACTGGGTGGACGACAAGACGATCCACTACCGGCCCAAGGACTACTGGCCGGCCCACTCGAGCGTGTCCGTCCGCAGCAATCTGGAGGGCATCAGGATCTCCGACGACTTCTACGGCGCCGCGGCCAAGCCGCTGAAGCTGGAGATCGGCGACCGCGTCGAGGTCACCACGGACGCCTCCTCGCACTACCTCACGTTCAAGCGCAACGGAGAAGTGATCAACACCATTCCGGTGACCACCGGAAAGCCGGGCTTCTCCACCCGCAACGGCGTCAAGGTGGTGCTCGGCAAGCAGTACTACGTCCAGATGCGCGGCGACACCGTCGGCATCGGCGGCAGCGAGTACTACAACCTGCCCGTCTACTACGCGACTCGCGTCACCTGGAGTGGTGAATACGTGCACGCCGCGCCGTGGTCCGTCGGCTCCCAGGGCTACGAGAACGTCAGCCACGGCTGCACCGGCATGAGCACGGGCAACGCCGCCTGGTTCTACGAGAACATCACCGAGGGCGACATCGTCAAGGTGATCAACAGCATCGGCGACGACATGGACAACTTCGGCAACGGCTACGGCGACTGGAACGTCGACTGGAAGGACTGGCGCCAGGGAAGCGCCCTCCTCAAGGGCACCGAAGAGGGCCGCAGCCCCGTCGACCACGCCCGGCTGCGCCCGCAGGTGTAGCCACCGGGACCCCGGAGCGCCCCCAGGGGCACGCCACCGGGGCACGGGAGCCCGTACGGCCTCCCGTGCCCCGGTATGCGCCCGTACGGCCCCTACGGGCCCCACAGGCGGCCCGGAGCCCTCACGCGGCCGGAGAGAGCCGCTTACGCAGGAGACCCGCCAGGGACTCCGCGAAGTCCACCGGATCCACCGGAAGGGTGACGGCGGCGTCCGCGCGGCTCCACGTGGCCAGCCACGCGTCCTGCGGACGGCCCATCAGGAGCAGGACCGGCGGGCACCGGAAGATCTCGTCCTTGATCTGCCGGCACACGCCCATGCCCCCGGCCGGAACCGCCTCGCCGTCCAGCACGCACACGTCGATTCCGCCCGCGTCCAGCTCCTTGAGGACGGCGGGGAGCGTCGCGCACTCCAGGAACTCCACCGGCGGCAGGTCCGAGGCCGGCCTGCGCCCGGCCGCCAGCCGCACCTGCTCCCGGGTGCCCGCGTCGTCGCTGTAGACCAGAACCCGCGCAGTCGCCCGCATTTCGTTCCTCCACGTGTCCCGTGAAAAACGCTGATGTTGCGCGGGATGCTACTCCGTCCGGCCCGTTGTCAGCATCGGTTCGCGCAGCCTCGCCCGTCGATGCCCGCGGTCGCGCGCGGGCCGATCTGATGGGCCGTTCGGGCCTTGCACACGGCCCTGACACTCCGAACGGCACCCCCCGGGGTGAGGGCGGGATAAGGGACCGACATAATGTCGGTCGTGGCGACAGCAACGACAGTAGATACCGGGCACGCGCACCCGACGGTCAACCGGCCGAACCTCGTCAGCGTCGGAACCATCATCTGGTTGAGTTCCGAGCTGATGTTCTTCGCGGCCCTCTTCGCGATGTACTTCACCCTGCGATCCGTGACGGGCGCCGAGTACTGGAAGGAACAGGCTGACTTCCTGAACCTTCCCTTCTCGGCGACGAACACGACGATCCTGGTGCTGTCTTCGCTCACCTGCCAGCTCGGCGTATTCGCAGCCGAGCGCGGTGACGTGAAGAAGCTCAGGACGTGGTTCATCATCACGTTCATCATGGGTGCGATCTTCATTGGCGGCCAGGTGTTCGAGTACACCGAGCTGGTCAAGCACGAGGGCTTGAGCCTCTCGTCCGGCCCGTACGGATCGGTGTTCTACCTGACCACCGGTTTCCACGGGCTGCACGTGACGGGCGGTCTCATCGCCTTCCTGCTGGTCCTCGGCCGGACGTACGCGGCCAAGAGGTTCACCCACGAACAGGCCACGTCGGCCATCGTCGTGTCCTACTACTGGCACTTCGTCGATGTCGTCTGGATCGGCCTCTTCGCGACGATCTACCTGATCAAGTAGCGAACACGTCGCCGGGCCCGACCCGGCACTCCATCCAGAAACACCGACGCAGAAGATCCTGACACCCGGGGTAATCCGTGAAAAAGCTCTCCGCACGACGACGCCATCCGCTGGCGGCGGTCGTCGTTCTACTCTTCGCGCTGGCGGTCACGGGGGGGCTGTACGCCGCCTTCGCGCCCGCGGGCAATGCGCAGGCCGACGAAACCGCCCAGTCCCTCGCCATCGAGGAGGGCAAGAAGCTCTACGCCGTCGGCTGCGCAAGCTGCCACGGAACCGGCGGTCAGGGTTCCTCTGACGGCCCGAGCCTGGTGGGCGTCGGCTCCGCAGCCGTCGACTTCCAGGTGAGCACGGGCCGCATGCCGGCCCAGCAGCCCGGCGCCCAGGTGCCGAAGAAGCCCGTGATCTACACGCAGGCGCAGACCGACCAGCTGGCCGCGTACATCGCGTCCCTCGGTGCCGGCCCGGTCACGCCGCACGAGAAGCAGTACGACCCGGCGGGCGCCGACATCGCCAAGGGTGGTGAGCTGTTCCGCAACAACTGCGCGCAGTGTCACAACTTCACCGGCGAGGGCGGCGCGCTGACCAACGGCAAGTACGCCCCGAACCTCGAGGGCGTCGAGCCGAAGCACATCTACGAGGCCATGCTCACCGGCCCGCAGAACATGCCCTCCTTCCCGGACACCACCATGCCGGAGGAGCAGAAGAAGGACATCATCGCGTACCTCCAGACCGTCAACGGCGAGGACTCGTCCAGCCCCGGTGGCCTCAAGCTCGGTGGCCTCGGCCCCGTCTCCGAGGGCCTGTTCGGCTGGATCTTCGCCCTGGGTGCGCTGATCGCTGTCGCCGTCTGGGTCGCGGCCCACACCGCTAAGGCCAAGAAGTCATGAGTAGCCAAGACATTCCCGAAGAGAAGCACCTGCCGAGCGAGCAGGGCGACACGCACCACGGTGGCGTGGCAGTGGCGGACGACCCGTTCGCAGACCCCGGTCTGCCGGTTCACAGGCCGCGCATCCAGGACATCGACGAGCGGGCCGCCAAGCGCTCCGAGCGCACGGTGGCCATGCTGTTCACCTTGTCGATGCTGGCCACGATCGGCTTCATCGCCTCGTTCGTGACCATCCCGGTCGACAAGCTCGTCTACATCTTCCCCCTCGGGAAGGTGAGCGGGCTCAACTTCGCCCTGGGCATGACCCTGGGCACGGCGCTCTTCTGCATCGGCGCGGGCGCGGTCCACTGGGCCCGCACCCTGATGACCGACGTGGAGATCGCCGAAGAGCGGCACAACATCACGGCGACGCCCGAAGCCCGGGCCAAGGCCAAGCAGAACTTCAAGGACGGCGCACGCGAGTCGTCCATCGGCCGCCGGCCGCTGATCCGCAACACGCTGCTCGGTGCGCTGGCCCTGCTGCCGCTCTCCGCCGTCGTGATCCTGCGCGACCTGGGCCCGCTGCCCGAGGACAAGCTCCGCAAGACGCTCTGGGCCAAGGGCAAGATGCTCATCAACCAGAACACGATGGAGCCGCTGCGTCCCGAGGACCTGCCCGTCGGGTCGCTGACCTTCGCCATGCCGGAAGGCCTGAAGGAAGACGACCACTACTTCCAGACGGAGATCGCCAAGGCAGCCCTGATGATCGTCCGGATCAAGCCGGAAGACATCAAGGACAAGCAGGAACTGGAGTGGTCCCACGAGGGCATCGTGGCCTACTCCAAGATCTGCACCCACGTCGGCTGCCCGATCAGCCTGTACGAGCAGCAGACGCACCACGTGCTCTGCCCGTGCCACCAGTCCACCTTCGACCTCTCCGACGGCGCCCGAGTCATCTTCGGCCCGGCTGGTCACGCGCTCCCGCAGCTGCGGATCGGCGTCAATGACGAAGGTTTCCTCGAGGCGCTCGGCGACTTCGAAGAGCCCGTCGGTCCTGCATTCTGGGAGCGCGGATGAGCACTGCCACGAAAACCAACGAACGCAAGGCTCCGGCCGGTGAGCGTGTCACCGACTGGATCGACGGCCGGATGGGCATTCACAGCCTCGGCAAGGCCGGCCTGCGCAAGATCTTCCCGGACCACTGGTCCTTCATGCTCGGTGAGATCTGCCTGTTCAGCTTCATCATCATCATCCTCACGGGTGTGTACCTGACGCTGTTCTTCCACCCGAGCATGAACGAGGTCGTGTACGACGGCTCGTACGTCCCCATGCAGGGCGTACTGATGTCCGAGGCCTTCGAGTCGACGCTCAACATCAGCTTCGACGTCCGCGGCGGTCTGCTCATCCGGCAGATCCACCACTGGGCGGCCCTGATCTTCGTCGCGGCGATGGTCGTGCACATGATGCGCGTCTTCTTCACCGGCGCGTTCCGCAAGCCGCGCGAGATCAACTGGATCTTCGGCTTCCTGCTGCTGGTCCTCGGCATGTTCACCGGTTTCACCGGTTACTCCCTGCCGGACGACCTGCTCTCGGGCACCGGTGTCCGCTTCATGGAGGGCGCGATCCTGTCCGTGCCGGTCGTCGGCACGTACATCTCGTTCTTCCTCTTCGGCGGCGAGTTCCCCGGCGGCGACTTCGTGGCCCGGTTCTACTCGGTCCACATCCTGCTGCTGCCGGGCATCATGATGGGCCTGCTCGTGGCCCACCTGATCCTCGTCGTGTACCACAAGCACACGCAGTTCGCGGGTCCGGGCAAGACCGAGAAGAACGTCGTCGGCCTGCCGCTGCTGCCGGTCTACGCGGCCAAGGCCGGAGGCTTCTTCTTCCTCAACTTCGGCATCATCGCGGCCGTCTCGGCGATCGCGTCGATCAACCCGATCTGGGCCATCGGCCCGTACCGCCCGGACCACGTGTCCACCGGTGCGCAGCCCGACTGGTACATGGGCATGCCCGAGGGCCTGATCCGTGCCATGCCGGGCTGGGAGATCAACCTGTGGGGCCACACGCTCGTCCTGGGCGTGTTCATCCCGCTGCTGCTCTTCCCGCTGGTGCTCGGCGCCATCGCCGTCTGGCCGTTCATCGAGTCCTGGGTCACCGGGGACAAGCGCGAGCACCACATCCTGGACCGCCCGCGCAACGTCCCGACCCGTACGGCCTTCGGTGTCGCCTGGATCGCGGAGTACATGGTGCTCCTCATCGGCGGCGGCAACGACATGTTCGCCCAGTACTTCCACCTGTCGCTCAACGCGCTCACGTGGTTCGTCCGGATCGGCTTCTTCGTCGTCCCGGTCCTGGCCTTCATCGTCACCAAGCGGATCTGCCTCGGCCTGCAGCGCCGGGACCACGACAAGGTGCTGCACGGTCGCGAGACCGGCGTCATCAAGCGTCTGCCGCACGGTGAGTTCGTCGAGGTCCACGAGCCCCTCTCGCAGGCCAAGCTGCACCAGCTCACCGCGCACGACCAGTACGAGCCGATCGAGATCGGCCCGACGGTCGACGAGAACGGCGTCGAGCGCAAGGTGAAGCCGCTGGAGAAGCTCAAGGCCAAGCTGAGCAAGGGCTTCTACGCGGAGGGCAACCAGATCCAGAAGCCCACCGTGGAGGAGTACAAGGAGATCCAGAGCGGCCACGGCCACCACTGACCTCCCACGTCGCCACAGACACACGCGTGCCCCGCTGGTCACCAGCGGGGCACGCGTGTTTTCCGCGTCCGGCGAGGGACGGCCCTCCGCCTCGGACTCCCGTCCCCCATGACTTCGTCGGCGCTTTAGCGCTCCCCCTCAGGCTCCTCCTTGGCACGCGACCGCCAAGACACGAGAGGGGGCAGTCCCATCACTGCTCCGATAGCCATCGACACGCCCATGACCGCGGACACGGTCCGCGAGGCGGTGGGGGCGGTCCTGGAGGACTTCCTCACCGCGAAGGGCATCGCCAACGACAGACCGGAACTGCGCAGCCTGGCGGAGCTGCTCAGGGACTTCACCTCCGAAGGCAAGCGGCTGCGCCCGCTGCTCTGCGCGATCGGCTGGCAGGCTGTCGGAGGCGGCGCCGGCACGGAACCGCTGTTCCGCGTCGCGGCCTCCCTGGAGATGTTCCACGCCTTCACGCTGATCCACGACGACGTGATGGACCAGAGCGACACCCGCAGGGGGCGCCCCACCATCCACCAGTCCCTGGCCTCCCGCCACGGCGACCGGGAACCGGGCCGGCGCGACCGGCTCGGCGAGAACGCGGCGATCCTCGTCGGCGACCTGGCCCTGATCTGGTCCGACGAGCTGCTGTTCAAGGGCGCGGCGGCCGAGGACCGGCTGCTGCCCGTCCTGCGGGTCGTCGCGGAGATGCGCACCGAGGTGATGCTCGGCCAGTACCTCGACCTGCGGGCCACCGGTGAGCTGAGCGACGACGTCGACGCGACGCTGCTGGTGAACCGCTTCAAGACGGCGAAGTACACCATCGAGCGCCCCCTGCACATCGGCGCGGCCCTGGCCGGCGCGGACGAGGAGGCCATGGCCGCCTTCACGCGCTACGCCCTGCCGCTCGGCGAGGCGTTCCAGCTGCGCGACGACCTCCTGGGCGTGTACGGAGACCCGCGGCTGACCGGGAAGTCCCGGCTCGACGACCTGCGCGAAGCCAAGCGCACCACCCTCGTCGCCCTCGCCCTGGGCGCGGCGGACCCGCGGCAGGAGGCCCGGCTGCGGGAGCTGATAGGAGATCCGCTGCTCGACGAGACGGACGCGGAGGAAGTGCGCGCGCTCCTCGTCGCGACCGGTGCCCGCGAGGGCGTGGAGCGGATGATCGAGGAGCGCCGCGCCCGGGCGGTCGCCGCCCTCGAAGGATCTCCGTTCACCCACGAGGCGATCCGCGACCTGACGGACATCGCCGGTACGGCCACTGCGAGGAACTCATGACGACCACCAGCATGACGCGTTACTGGGCGGAGAGCACCGAGCGCTTCCGCGACCTCTTCGCCCGCGACTTCGCCCACGAGCCCACCCTGTGCGTGCTCGACGAGGCGGAGCTGCGGGAGGTCATCGACGCGTGCAACCGCGCCGTGGCGCCGCTCGGGAAGAACATCTCGGACGAGCGCTGGATCTCGTACATGGACGTGGTCCGCTGGTCGCAGAGCGCCCGCCACGTGAAGGACATGGAAGCCTTCAAGGCGGTCTGCATCCTCAACTGCGTGACCTTCGTGTGGGACGACATGGACCCGGCCCTCCACGACTTCGACGCCTTCCTGCCGGAGATCCGGAAGATCTGCGAGCACTACTACGAGCCGGAGGAGGTCTGGTTCGCGTACGAGGCCGCCCGCGCCTTCGTGGTGAGCGACAACATGTTCCGGGACTCGGACATCAAGAAGGTGCTCTGCGAGACGTCCCCGGAGCAGTACTTCCGCTTCCGCGTCACCGATGTCGGCGTGGACTTCTGGATGAAGATGTCCTACCAGATCTACCGCCACGCGGAGTTCTCGGAGCACGCCAAGAGCGGCCTCGCGGCCCGGATGACCACGCGCGGACTGGCGATCGTCAACGACTTCTACTCGTACGACAGGGAGATCGCCCTCGGGCAGGTCACCAACTGCTTCCGCCTTTGCGACGTCTCCGACGAGCGGGAGTTCAAGGAGTTCTTCGACGCCCGGCTCGCGGACATCGAGGAGGACGTGCGGTGCATCAAGGAGTTCGACCCGGTCTCCCGTGACGTGATGCTGGACCTCATCTACGGCAACTTCATCTGGACGACCAGCGACAAGCGCTACAAGGCCGCCGTCAACGACGTCAACTCGCGGATCCAGTGAAGGGCGACCAGATGCTGGCCTCGGCCCGCTTCGCGTCCGGCCCGGATACGCGCGGCTGGACCGTGGCCAGGGCGCCGGGCGCCGTCCCCCTGCTCGGGCACACCCTCGCGCTCTGGAGGAACCCGCTCGGCTTCCTGGCGTCCCTGCCCGCCCACGGCGACCTGGTGGAACTGCGGCTGGGCCCCAAGCGCGCCTACCTGGCGTGCCACCCGGACCTGGTCCGGCACATCCTGCTCAGCCCCCGCACCTTCGACAAGGGAGGCGTGTTCGACAAGGCCAGGCAGCTGCTCGGCAACAGCCTCTCGGTGTCCCGGGGTGAGGAGCACCGCCGCCAGCGCCGCCTGATCCAGCCCGCGTTCCACCCGGCCAAGCTCGCCGCCTACACCGACTCCGTGGCCGCGGACACCGCCCGGACCATCGGCTCCTGGCAGCCAGGCCAGGTGCTGGACGTCTCCGACGCGATGCACGTCCTGCTGATGCGCGTCGCCGCGCGGACCCTGTTCTCCGCCGGGCTGGACGACAGCACCACGGACGAGGCCCGCGAGTGCCTGCGCACCGTGTCCCAGGGGATCTACAAGCGGACCGTGGCACCCGTCGGCCTCATGGAGAAGCTCCCCACGCCCGGCAACCGCCGCTACGACGAGTCCAACCGCAGGCTCCGGGAGATCGTCGACGAGATGATCACGGCGCGCAGGGGCCACGACGGCGGCGACGGGGACCTGCTCTCCATCCTGCTGAACGTGGAGCACCCGCAGACCGGCGAACGCCTGAGCGAGGCCCAGATCCTCGACCAGGTGGTGACCTTCCTCGTCGCCGGCAGCGAGACGACCGCCTCGACCCTCGCCTTCGTCTTCCACCTCCTGGGCCGCCACCCCGAGGCGGAGCGGCGGATGCAGGCCGAGATCGACGAGGTCCTCGACGGCCGCCCCGCCGTCTTCGACGACCTGCCGGACCTCCCCTACACCAAGGGCGTCATCACGGAGGCCCTACGGCTGTACCCGCCGTCCTGGCTGTCGATGCGGGTGGCCGCCGAGGACGTGGAGATCGGAGGCCACCGGATCGCCGAGGGCACGATGATCATGTACAGCTCCTACGCGCTGCACCACAACGCCGAGCTGTTCCCCGACCCGGAGCGCTTCGACCCCGAGCGCTGGCTCCCGCCCCGCCTCGCGGAGGTCCCCAGGGGCGCGCTGGTGCCCTTCGGCCACGGCGCCCACAAGTGCATCGGCGACGTCCTGGCCCTGGCCGAGACCACGCTCATCGTCAGCACGATCGCGGGCGGCTGGCGGCTGCGGCCCGTACCCGGTACGGAGCTGCGCCCGCAGCCCAAGGCCACGCTGGAGCCCGGGCCCCTGCCCATGAGGTGCGAACCGCGCCACCGCACGACGAAGGACACGGACGGATGAGAACGCTGCGGGACAAGACGGCCACCCGCGAGTGGCGGGTGGCCCGGGCGCCGGGCATGCTCCCGCTGCTCGGCAACGCGCTGTCCATGGGCAGGGACCCCGTCCGGTTCCTGTCCTCGCTGCCGCGCCACGGGGACCTGGTCGAACTGCGGATCGGCAGCAAGCGGACCTTCCTTCCCTGCCACCCCGAGCTCGTCCAGCAGGTGCTGCTGAACGCCCGCGTCTTCGACACGGGCGGACCGATGAAGGAGAAGGCCCGGCCGATCCTGGGCAACGGCCTGATCACCTCGGACTGGACCGACCACAAGCGTCAGCGCCGGCTGGTCCAGCCGGCCTTCCACCCGGCCAGGATCGCCGCGTACGCGCACGTCATGCACGAGGAGGTACAGGCGCAGGCCGGCACGTGGACGGCCGGACAGGTCGTCGACGTCAACGAGGTGACCCAGGCGCTGACCGCCCGGATCACCGCGCGCGCCCTGTTCGCCCTCGACATCGCCCCGCACGCCGTCGCGGTCATCCAGCACTGCCTGCCGGTCATCGTCCGCGGGGCCTACCGCAACGCGGTGGATCCGACCGGCCTCCTGGGGAAGCTGCCGACCCCGGCCAACCGGGAGTTCGCGCGGGCGCTGGAACAGATGCACCGGCTGATCGACGGGATCGTCGAGGAATACCGCACGGCGGACCGGGACCGGGGCGACCTCGTGTCGGCCCTGCTCGCGGCCGAGGACCCGCAGAGCGGGGAGAAGCTCTCCGACCAGGAGGTCCACGACCAGGTCATGACGCTGCTGCTCGCCGGCATCGAGACCACGGCCTCCGCCCTGACCTGGGCGTTCCACCTGCTCGCGCAGAATCCGCGAGCCGAGGCACGGCTGCACGCGGAGGTGGACGAGGTGCTGGGGGAGCGGTCCCCCGAGTACAAGGACCTACCCGACCTGCGCTACACGCAGCGGGTCTTCACCGAGACGCTGCGGCTGTACCCGCCCGCCTGGCTCTACACCCGCACCACGACCACGGCCACCGAGCTGGGGGGCGTCCGGCTCCAGCCGGGCGACGACATCATCATCAGCCCGTACGTCCTGCACCGGATCCCCGGACTGTTCCCCCGCCCGGAGCACTTCGATCCGGACCGCTGGCTCCCCGACCGGGCCAAGGACGTGGCCCGCGGTGCCTACGTGCCGTTCGGCGCGGGCAGCCGCAAGTGCATCGGCGACGTCTTCGGCATCACCGAGGCCACCTTGGCGCTGGCGGCCATCGCCTCCCGGTGGCGGCTGCGCCCGGTGCCCGGTACGCGCGTCACGCCGAGACCGCACATGAGCCTGTCCACCGGGCCCCTGCCCATGCGGGTGGAGCCGCGCTGACCGCGCCCCGGACCGGCGGGCCGGGCCCCGGAGATCGGGGTCCGGCCCGCGCGCGCGGGCGATGGCGCAGTTCCGATCTTCCCTGTCCGCCCCTCGGGACGGGGCTCATTGCCGTCTCCGCGGCTGGATAGGCTGAAGGCCTTCCCATTCGCGTGGACCACCAGGAGCGGACCATGAACGTTGTGACCCCGGCAGGCGGCGACAGCGTGGCGGCCCGCGGCTGGCCGGGTGTGCTCGATGCCCTGCTGTCCGGCCGGGACCTCGGCGCCGACGACACGGCCTGGGCGATGGACCGGATCATGCGGGGAGAGGCCACCGACGCCCAGATCGCCGGCTTCGCGGTCGCGCTCCGGGCCAAGGGGGAGACGGTCGCGGAGATCAGCGGCCTCGTACGGGCCATGTACGCGCACGCGAACCTGATCGAGGTGCCCGGCCGGACGGTGGACATCGTCGGCACCGGCGGCGACGGCGCCAAGACGGTCAACATCTCGACGATGTCGGCGATCGTGGTGGCCGGCACGGGAGCCAAGGTGGTCAAGCACGGCAACCGCGCCTCCTCCTCGGCGAGCGGATCCTCGGACGTCCTGGAGAAGCTGGGGGTCAACCTCGACCTCACCCCGGCGCGGGTCGCCGAGGTCGTCGAGGAGGCCGGGATCACCTTCTGCTTCGCGGTCAAGTTCCACCCCGCGCTGCGCCACGTGGCGGCGGCCCGCAAGGAGCTCGGCATCCGGACGACCTTCAACTTCCTGGGCCCGCTGACGAATCCGGCCAAGGTCCGCGCCCAGGCCACCGGTGTCGCCGACCCCCGGATCGCGCCGATCGTGGCGGGCGTACTGGCGGAGCGCGGCTCCTCGGCGCTGGTCTTCCGCGGCGACGACGGCCTCGACGAGCTCACCACCACCGCGACCTCCCGGGTCTGGTGGGTGCGCGACGGCGAGGTGGCGGAGCAGGGCTTCGACCCGCGCGACATCGGCATCCCGCTGGTCGACGTCTCCGCGCTCCGCGGCGAGGACGCCTCGTACAACGCGGACGTCGCCCGCCGCCTCCTCGCCGGTGAGGGCGGCCCGGTCCGCGACGCGGTGCTCCTGAACTCGGCGGCGGCCCTGGTCGCCCTCGACCCCGGTCCGGGCACGCTGGAGGAGCAGCTCGCGGCGGGCGTCGCGAAGGCGGCGGAGGCGATCGACTCGGGCGCGGCCCGGGCGGCGCTCGCGCGGTGGGTGACGGCCAGCAACAGCTGACCGGATGAATCCGGCCAGGATCCGGGCGGGATCCCGGTCCACCATGTGGACCGGGGTCTTGCGTCCGGAGGATCTTGTGGCAGGATGCTCGGCAGGTCACGAGTGACAGCGCATTGCCCCGGCTCGCTGTCCGGCAACCCTCCTTCCGTGGCGGGGTGCCCCGGGTGATGACCAGGTCGTAGGCAGTGAGGTCTACGGCAAGCGCGGATCCCTCACACCCCTCATTGGGGTGATGGGCCAGGGGTCCTGGTCTCTCGAGGAGCGTTTTTCGTGAGCAAGCGAATGCGATAGGGCGACTCCGCCCCTTCTTCAACCCTCGGAACAGGGTCACTTCCGCGTACCCCGAGTGCGCCACCCCGACTCCGAGGCATCCCCGTACCCCGGACGGCCGCAGCGCCGTACCCGCGTACGGCACTCCGAAGCCATTCAGACCTGCCTGCCGGGAGAAACCGCCATGTCCGCGACCCTGTCCGCGTCCTCCGAGTCCGCGACCGCCGCCGCCACCACCGCTGCCAAGACCGCCCTCGACCCCGCCTGTGCCGAGCCGCTGCCGGTCCTCGGACGCGACGTCACCGTGCCGCTCGTCACCGGCGGCGAAGTCGCCTACGCCGCCCTCGACTACGCGGCCAGCGCCCCCGCCCTGCAGCGCGTCTGGGACGACGTCGCCGCCTACGCCCCGTACTACGGCAGCGTGCACCGCGGCGCCGGATACCTCTCGCAGCTCTCCACCGACCTGTTCGAGCAGAGCCGCGTCACGGTCGCCGAGTTCCTCGACTGCCGGGCGTCCGACCAGGTGATCTTCACCCGGTCCACCACCGACTCCCTCAACCTGCTCGCCGCCGTGCTGCCGGCCGACTGCCAGGTCTTCGTCTTCGAGACCGAGCACCACGCCTCGCTGCTGCCCTGGACGAACGCGCGGGTCACCTACCTCAACGCCCCCCGGACCCCGGCCGAGGCCGTGGCCACCCTGGAGCGGGCACTCGCCGACCGCGACCCCTACGGCCCGGCCCTGGTCTGCGTCACCGGCGCCTCCAACGTCACCGGCGAGCTGTGGCCCGTCAAGGAGCTCGCCGCCGCCGCGCACGCCCACGGCGCCCGCATCGTCCTGGACGCCGCCCAGCTGGCCCCGCACCACCCCGTCTCCGTGCGGGACCTCGACGTGGACTGGGTGGCCTTCTCCGGGCACAAGCTCTACGCGCCGTTCGGCTCGGGCGTGCTCGCCGGCCGCGCGGACTGGCTCCAGGAGGCCGAGCCGTACCTCGCAGGGGGCGGCGCCTCCCGCAAGGTGGCGCGCCGGGAGGACGGCGGCGTCGACGTCGAGTGGCACACGACCGCCGCCCGCCACGAGGCCGGCTCCCCGAACGTCATCGGCGTCTACTCCATCGCCTCCGCCTGCAAGGCGCTGAACGAGGCGGGCTTCGAGAGCCTCGTCGCCCGCGAGCGGCACCTCATCGCCAAGGTCCGCGAAGGCCTCGCCGAGGTCCCGGCGGTCCGCGTCCTGTCCCTCTTCGGCGACGACGCCCCCCGCGTCGGTGTCATCTCCTTCGTGGTGGACGGCTGGAACAGCTCCCACTTCGCGGCCGCGCTCTCGGCCGAGTACGGGATCGGCGTGCGCGACGGCCTCTTCTGCGCCCACCCGCTGGTCCGCACCCTGCTCGGCAGCGAGCCCCAGGCCCAGGGCGAGTGCGGAGCCCCGGAAGCGGCCCCGGGGGAGCGGTCGCTGAACGCGATCCGCGTCAGCTTCGGCGCCGGCACGCCCGACGAGCACGTCGAGCGGTTCGTCCGCGCGGTCAAGGAGCTCGTCGCGGACGGCGCGAAGTGGCAGTACCGCACCGAAGAGGGCCGCTGCGTCCCGGCCGTCTGAGCCGGGACCGGGCGGACGTCGCGGGAGGGCCGGCGAAGGACCCGGGTGTCAGGCCCGGGCCGCCGGCCGGTACGTGCACACCTGCGCGCCCGTGGGCGCGGTGACCGAGGAGACCAGCTCCAGGGTCCGCAGGCCGCCGTCCGCCGGGAAGATGGACTTGCCGCCGCCGAGCAGCACCGGCATGACGATGAGCCGCAGTTCGTCGACCAGGCCCTCGCTCAGCAAGGTCCGCACCAGCGTGGGGCTGCCCATGACCACCAGGTCGCCGCCGTCGGCCGCCTGCAGCTCGCGGATCCGGGCGACGGCCCCGCCGCCGGGGACGAGCGTGGTGTTGTTCCACGTCAGCCCGGAGTCGCCGAGGGTGGTGGACACGACGTACTTGGGGATCTCGTTCATCCGGTCGGCGAAGGGGTCGCCGGCCCGCTCGGGCCACGCCGCCGCCATCGTCTGCCACGTGCGGCGCCCGAACAGGAGCGCCTCGGCCTTGGCGGTCACCTCGGCGAAGGCGCCGCCCACCACCTCGGCGTCGAAGAACGGGTGGGACCAGCCGCCGTGGGCGAAGCCGCCGTCGTTGTCCTCGCCCGCGCCGCCGGGCGCCTGGACGACGCCGTCGAGACTGATGAACTCGCTGACGACGATGCGCATGGGGTGTCCTCCTCGGTATCGGGCCCGGGCGCGGTCTTCGCGCCGGGTCCACGGCAGTACAGACCGCCGTCCGGCACAGAACTCATCGCACCACGCGCCACGGGCCGTGTGACCCGGGTCGCGGCGCCCCGAGGTTCAGGCGTCCAGGCCGATCGCGAACGCCGCTTCCAGGTCGTGCTGGGAGTACGTACGGAACGCGACGTGCGTGTCCGTGCCCTCGACGCCCGGGATCTTGCTGATGCGGCCCGGGATGACGTCCGCCAGTGCCTCGTGGCGGGCCACGCGGACCAGCGCGATCAGGTCGTAGGTGCCCGTCACGGAGTAGACCTCGCTGACGTTCTCCAGTGCGGCGATGGCCTCGGCGATCTCGGGGATCCGGTCCACGCTGGTCTTGATGAGCACGATCGCGGTGATCACGGTTGGCTGTCTCCCTCGCCGGCAGTCACTGGTCGCCTCACTCTAGCCCCACGCCTGTAGCGCACCCACGCGTAGAGGAAGCCCGCCGAGAAGCCCACCACGTGGGCCAGATAGGCGACGCCCGGCCCGCTTTCCGCGCGGTGCGCCGCCAGCCACTGCAGGGCGAACCAGAACATCAGGACGATCCACGCCGGAAACCGCAGCGGCAGGAAGAAGAGGAACGGGAACAGGCTCGTCACCCGCGCCCTGGGGAACAGGCACATGAAGGCCCCCAGTACCGCCGAGATCGCCCCGGAGGCCCCGACGAGGGTCTGGTCCGAGGAGGCGTTGGCCGCCGCGAACGCGGCCAGGGCCAGGTAGCCCGTACAGACGTAGAAGACGAGGAACCCGGCGCGGCCCATGCGCTGCTCCGTCATCGCCCCGAAGACGAAGAGGAAGAGCATGTTGCCCAGCAGGTGGAGCCAGCTGCCGTGCACGAACAGGGCCGTCAGCGGGGTCAGCGGCGCCCGCCCGCCGCCCGTGAACAGTTCGTCCGGGACCACGCCCCAGTGCCGGAAGTAGGCCGTCCCCCTCGTCAGCAGCTCGTCGCCCGTCCCGTAGACCGGGTTCAGCCCCGACGCCGGGCTCAGCACGAACACCACACAGCAGCCCGCGATCAGCGCGTGGGTGACCACCGGTCCCCGCAAGGCCTCGCGTACGGCCTGCCACCTTACGATCATGCGACCGAGCATGACCCAGCCGGAACCGCCCGCGAGTGCGGCAGGCCGTAGGGTTACGAGCTACGCACGTATCTGTACAGCACAGGCGTGCACGACATAGAAGGAGAGAGCGGCCTGATGACGGTTCCCCAGCCGACCGACACCACCCGGTGGCGCTGCACCCTGTGCGGCAACCTGACGCGCTTCGACGTCACCCGTTCGTCGAAGGTCGTCGAGTACGTCCACTTGGACCTCGCCGGGGAGCCCAAGGTCGAGGAGCGCGAGGTGGTCAATGAGACCATCGAGTCGGTGCGCTGCCGCTGGTGCAACGCGGTGGACCAGATCGAGCTCGTGGACAGGCCGGGCACGGACTCCTGACGGAGCCCTGCCCGCTGGTGAATGACGGTAGGGGTGACGGATTGTGGAGCCTGCAAGCGGTGCTGAGCCGGCCGGCGCGGCCGGCGACGCCGCCGAGGTGCTCGACCGCCCGCTGCCGGAAGGCGTGCGGCGCCGGGTCGTCGCGCTCGTCTCGGACGCCTTCGGCGGACTGACGGTCGCGGACCTCCCGGCACAGCTGCGCCAGTACGCGCGGTTCACCCCGACGCGGCGCGCCAAGTTCGCGGGCAACGCCATGGCGACGGCCGTGGAGAGCGACCCCGTCTTCCGGGGCCGCGTCGCCGAGAAGCTCCGCGAGGCGCAGGCCGACCTGGCCGGGGCCCTGGAGTCGGGCGTCCCGCCCGCCGCCGCCGACCCGCTGGACGTGGCGGCCGCCGCGTACGTCCTGCGGCCGGCCGGCTGGGCCAAGCTCGTGGCCGCCGCCGGCGAGGAGGCGCAGCGCGCCGACGCCGAACGACTCGGCGAGGAGACGCGCCGGGAGATGGACCGGCTCCGCGAGGAGCTGGCCCACGTACGGGAACTCCAGCGCGCGGGCGGCGACCACGTACGGGCCGAGCTGGAGGCGGCGCGCAAGGAAGCCGAATCGCTTCAGCGCAAGCTGCGCAGCGCCCTGAGCGACGTCAAGCGGGGCGACGCCGCCCTGCGCAAGATCAACGCCGAGATCGACGGCATCCGGGCCGAGGCGGCGGCGCACGTGACCGCGGCCGAGAGCGAGACCCGGCGGCTCAAGTCCCGTCTCGCGGAGGTGGAGACGGCGCTGGAGACCTCGCGCCGGGCCACCCGCGAGGGGCGCAGCATCGAGGACATGCGGCTGCGGCTGCTGCTGGACACGGTGCTGGACGCGGCCGCGGGACTGCGCCGGGAGCTCGCGCTGCCGCCGGTGTCCACTCGGCCCGCCGACACCGTGGAGGCGGTGGAGCCGGGCCGGATGACTCCCAAGGACATCGCGGCGCGCGCGCTGTCGGAGACCGACCCGGCGCTGCTGGACCAGTTGTTGGCGCTGCCCCAGGCCCACCTGGTGGTCGACGGCTACAACGTCACCAAGACCGGCTACCCGACGATGCCGCTGGAGAAGCAGCGGCTGCGGCTGCTGGGCGGGCTGTCGATGCTCGCGGCGCAGACGGGCGCCGAGATGACCTGTGTCTTCGACGGGGCGGAGCTGGCGGCCCCGGTGCTGCTCGCCCCGCCGCGCGGGGTGCGGGTGCTGTTCTCGAAGGCCGGGGTGACGGCGGACGAGCTGATCCGCCAGCTGGTGCGCGCCGAGCCGCCGGGCCGGCCGGTGGTCGTGGTCTCCACGGACCGCGAGGTCGCCGACGGAGTGGCCAAGGCCGGGGCGCGTCCGGTGACGTCCGCCTTGTTGCTGAAGCGGCTTTCGCGCGTTTCGTAACTGCTGGCCCGTATGCCGGAATTGGTAGGGGTCCGGGGGAACGTACCGTCAAGACGTCTGCACAGAGCGTGCGCTGTAGGTAAAGAAGCTGGTCGCGGAGCGATTTTTTTCCCGGCAGGATTTGAACTGATCACAGAAGGGTCACTAGGGTCAGGTCAAACCTTCGTGCGGTAGTTCACTCATTCGGGGTGACAACGGAGGTGTCGCCGAGTCTGTTCTCCTCGGCGGCTCCAGGAAGAAGGAGCTCGCCTTCGTGGCGTCCCACCGTCGACCCAAGCAGCCGACCCGCACGCGCGTGACCGTGCTCACCGTCACCGCCGCCGCCGCCGTGGCCCTCTCCGGCCAGGCCGCCAACGCCGCGCCGGCCAAGCCGAGCAAGGACGAGGTCAAGAGCAAGGTCGACGCCCTCTACGAAGAGGCGGAACAGGCCACCGAGAAGTTCAACGGTGCCCAGACGCGCCAGGACGCCCTCGAGAAGGAGATCGGGCAGCTCCAGGACCAGGTCGCCCGCGGCCAGGGGGACCTCAACACCCTGCGCGGCACCATCGGTTCGATGGCCAACGCCCAGTACCGCACCGGCGGCATAGACCAGTCTCTCGCGCTGTTCCTCTCCGCCGACCCGGACAACTACCTGGACAAGGCCTCCACGCTGGAGCAGTTGAGCGGCACGCAGGTCGAGGCGGTCCAGAAGATCCAGGCCAAGCAGCGCAGTCTCGCGCAGCAGCGCCAGGAGGCCACCGGCAAGCTCGCCGACCTCGACGCCACCCGCAAGGAGCTGGCCGACAAGAAGAAGATCTCGACGGACAAGCTCGCCGAGGCCCAGGCCCTCCTCAACTCCCTGACCGCGCAGGAGCGCGCGCAGCTCAAGGAGGAGGCCAAGAAGGCGGGCGGCAGCGCGGCCGAGCAGGCCGAGCTCAGCAACGTGAAGGGTTCGGGCCGGGCCGCGGACGCACTGCGGGCCGCCGTGACCAAGAACGGCATGTCCTACGTCCGCGGCGGCACCGGCCCGAACGCGTTCGACTGCTCCGGCCTCACGCAGTGGGCCTACAAGCAGGCCGGGATCACCATCGGCCGCACCACCTTCGACCAGGTCAAGGAGGGCCGGAAGGTCAGCCTGAGCGAGCTCCAGCCCGGTGACCTGGTCTTCTACTCGAACCTCCAGCACGTCGGGCTGTTCGCGGGCAACGGCAAGGTCTTCCACGCCGCCAACCCGAGCGCCGGCGTCCTGTACGGATCCCTCAGCGGATTCGCCTACGGGGTCCGCGTCGGCAGCTGACGCCCCCGGACCCTCCGGGGCGCGCCGTACACCGCCCATCCGGGCGAATTACGAGGCCCCGCTCGAACCGCACGCCCCGCCGGTGACCTGCGTCTCCGGCGGGGCGTCACCATGTGTGCCCGCCGCGGGTCGTTGGCCGCCGCCCGTCGCCGCCGCTACTGTCTGCCAGCGCGGAACCCGGCACACGGCCGCCCACGGGGGGCGGACCCGGTCCCGCGCAGCGGAAGGGAGCGGTTTCACGTGGCGTCCCATCGCCGGTCCGGGCCCAGAGTCCTCGACCGGAACACGAAGGTCACCGTCCTCACCGCCGCCGCGGCAGGAGCCGCGGTCGCCATGACGGGCGCACCCGCGAGCGCGGCCCCCGACCTCCCCCACGAGCCCCCGGCCGGCGTCCGCGCCCAGGTCGACCGGCTCTTCGAGGAGGCCGAGCAGGCCACCGAGCGCTTCAACCAGGCGGGCGAGAAGGCCGACAGGCTCCGCGCCGAAGTCGGCCGGGTCCAGGACGCGGTGGCCCGCGGCCAGGACCGGATCAACACCATGCGCGGGGTGCTCGGAACCTACGCGGGAGCCCAGTACCGGGCGGGCGGCATCGACCCCGCCGTCGAGCTGATGCTCTCCGACGACCCCGACGACTACCTCGCCAAGGCGGCCGCCCTCGACAGGCTGACCGACCGCCAGGCCCGCCAGCTCGACGAACTGCGCTCCGAGCAGCACCGGCTGGGCCAGGAGCGCCAGGAGGCCTCCCGCAAACTCGCCGCGCTCGACGCCCTGCGCGCCGAAGTCGCGAAGGAGAAGCGCGCCGTCACCGCCAAGCTGGCCGCCGCCCGCCGGCTGCTGAACGCGATGCCCAGCCAGGAGCGCGCCGACTTCGAGCGGGCCTCGCGCTCCGGCGGCCGCCCCGACGGCCTGCCCGACCTCTCCGACCCGTCCGCCCAGGGCGCCTCCTCCGGCCGCGCCGCGACCGCCGTGATGGCGGCCCGCTCCGCCGTCGGCCGGCCCTACGTGTGGGGTTCCACCGGCCCCAGCGGCTTCGACTGCTCCGGGCTGATGGTGTGGTCCTACCGCCAGGCGGGCGTCGCGCTGCCGCGGACCTCGCAGGCGCAGCGGCACGCCGGGCGGCACGTCCCGCTCTCGCAGGCGCGCCCGGGCGACCTGGTGACGTACCGCTCGGACGCCAGCCACGTCGGCATGTACGTGGGCAACGGCCAGGTGGTGCACGCCCCGTACCCGGGGGCGCGGGTGCGCTACGACCCGGTCGGCATGATGCCGGTGTCCTCGGTGACGCGGCCCTGAGGAGCCCCCTGCGTACGATCGGGTGATGTTCCCGGGCCTGGTACGTCCCCGCCGTCGCCTCCTGCGCGCACTGCCCCTGTGGCTGCTGCTGCTGGGCGTGCCGCTCGCCGGGTGCGACTCCGGTTCCGGTTCCGCTTCCCGGGCGGCGGGCGCCACCGAGCGGGACGTCCGCGGCGCCGTCGCCGCCTGGGCGGCGGCGCCGCCCGAGCGGCTCGCCGCGATCCCGCTGGAGGGCTGGTCCTACGAGGTCTCCTCGGTCCGGTCCCACGGCGTACGGGCCTTCGCGCGGGCGCGGCTGAGCTACCGGCTCACCGGCTACGACGTCGCCGCCCCCGCCGGATCCGACCGCGAGGTCGAACTCGCCCGCGACGCGGGGTCCTGGAGCGTGGTGGCGGACCGGCCCGCCCCGGGCGCGCCGCCGCAGCTGTGGGACCAGGGCCCGGTGACCGTACGGCGCGGGGCGCACGGCCTGGTGCTCGGCGGAGCCGGCCAGAGCGCCGCCGCCCTGTCCGCGATCGCCGCCGAGGCCGACGTGGCGGTCCCCGCCGCGAGCGCCGCCTGGCCGGGACCGTGGGCGGGCCGGGTCGTGGTGCTGGTCCCCGGATCGCTGGACGCGATGGCGGCGCTGCTGGGCCGGCCCGCCGACGAGTACCGGGGCCTGGGCGCCGTCACCACCGGGCGGACCGGCTCGGGCCCGGCCCCCGCCGACCGGGTCGTCGTCAACCCGGAGGGGTACGCCCAGCTCACGGCGGAGGGCCGCCAGATCGTCCTGACCCACGAGACCGCCCATGTCGCCACCCGCGCCGCGACGACCGCGCGGACACCGCTGTGGCTCTCCGAGGGCTTCGCGGACTGGGCGGCGTACCGGGGCGGCCGCCGCACCCCCGCCGAGGCCGCCCCGGCACTCGCCCGGGCGGTGCGCCGGGGGGACCTGCCGGGCGCGCTCCCCGCGAACGGGGCCTTCGCCTTCGGCGGGGACGCGGAGGCGCTGGCGCGGGCGTACGAGGGCTCCTGGCTGGCCTGCCGGCTCATCGCGGACAAGTGGGGCGAGGCGGCGCTCGTCGGCCTGTACGGGAAGGCAGGGCGCGCGTCGATGCCCGCGGCCCTGCAGGAGGCCCTCGGGACGGACGCCGGGGAACTGACCCGGGCCTGGCAGGAGGAGCTGCGCCGCGAGCTCCGGTAGGGTCGCGAAGCGATGCACAAGACGCTGATCGTGACCAACGACTTCCCGCCGCGGCCGGGAGGCATCCAGGCCTTCCTCCACAACATGGCGCTGCGGCTGGACCCCGACCGCGTCGTCGTCTACGCCTCCACCTGGAAGCGCTCCGCCGAGGGCCGGGAAGCCACCGCCGCCTTCGACGCGGAGCAGCCCTTCCAGGTCGTGCGCGACCGTACGACGATGCTGCTGCCCACCCCGCGGGTGACCCGCCGGGCGGTGGGCCTGCTGCGCGAACACGGCTGTGAGTCGGTGTGGTTCGGGGCGGCGGCCCCGCTGGGCCTGATGGGCCCGGCACTGCGCCGGGCCGGCGCCCGGCGGATCGTGGCGACCACGCACGGGCACGAGGCGGGCTGGGCCCAGCTGCCGGGCGCGCGGCAGCTGCTGCGGCGGATCGGCGAGGGCACGGACACGCTGACCTACCTGGGCGAGTACACGCGTTCGCGGATCGCCTCGGCCGTGACGGACCGGGCGGCGGCGCGGATGACGCAGCTTCCGCCCGGAGTGGACGAGAAGACCTTCCACCCCGGGTCGGGCGGCGACGAGGTCAGGGCCAGGCTGGGGCTGTCGGACCGGCCCGTGGTGGTGTGCGTCTCGCGCCTCGTCCCCCGCAAGGGCCAGGACACGCTGATCGAGGCGATGCCGCGGATCCTGGCGGCCGTACCCGACGCCGTGCTGCTCGTCGTGGGCGGCGGCCCGTACGAGGCGGACCTGCGGGCGCTGGCCGTCTCCACGGGGGTCGCCGCGTCGGTCGTCTTCACGGGCCCGGTCCCGTGGTCGCAGCTGCCGGCCCACTACGGAGCCGGGGACGTCTTCGCGATGCCGTGCCGCACCCGGCGGGGCGGCCTGGACGTGGAGGGCCTCGGCATCGTCTACCTCGAAGCCTCCGCGACGGGCCTGCCCGTGATCGCGGGCGACTCCGGCGGGGCCCCGGACGCGGTACTGGACGGGGAGACCGGCTGGGTGGTGCCCGGCGGCGCCCCGGCGGACGCGGCGGACCGCGTCGTCGCCCTGCTCCGGGACCCGGACCTGCGCCGCCGCATGGGGGAGCGCGGCCGCGCCTGGGTCGAGGAGAAGTGGCGCTGGGACTTGCTGGCGGAGCGCCTTCGCGAGCTCCTGTAGGACGCGCCGGGCACGAGGGCCGGGGTCCCCATTTCCGCGCGGAGGGGGATTATCGCTCTTGAGTGGCCCATCGAGGGCAGAGTCGAGCAAACCGCACGGGGCGGTGCGGGCCCGCCTACGGTCGAGCCATGTCTGACTGTTACTCAGAAGCGTGTCAGTGCGGGTTATGGCCGGTTGGGCGCAATCCGCTCATGATGCGGCCATGACACCAAACCTGACGCGCCGTCACGTTCTCGGGCTCGGCGCCCTCCAGACCGCGGCGGCCCTCGGCTTCACCCGCATCGGCTTGCAGTCGGCGGCCGCCGCCGAACCGGCGGCCGCGAGCTACGCCCCCGCCATCGTCGTCGGCTCCGGCTACGGCTCCGCCGTCGCCGCGCTGCGCCTCGGACAGGCCGGAGTGCGGACCGTCGTGCTGGAGATGGGCCGGCTCTGGGACACTCCCGGGTCCGACGGGAAGATCTTCCCCTCCACCTCCGCGCCCGACCAGCGCTCCATGTGGTTCCGCAACCGCACCGAGGCCCCGCTCGCCCAGTTCCTCTGGCTGGACGTGGTCAACCGCGACATCAGCCCGTACCCCGGCGTCCTGGACCGCGTGAACTACGGGGACATGTCGGTGTACGTGGGCCGCGGCGTCGGCGGGGGCTCCCTCGTCAACGGCGGCATGGCGCCCACGCCGAAGCGCTCGTACTTCACCGAGGTCATGCCCCGGGTGAACGCCGACGAGATGTACGGCACCTACTACCCCCTGGCCCGCGCCATGCTCGGGGTCAACGACATCGACCCGGCCTGGTTCGAGTCCACGGAGTGGTACCGCTTCGCCCGGATCTCCCGCAAGCACGCCCACAACGCCGGCCTGAAGACCACCTTCGTCCCCAACGTCTACGACTTCGAGTACATGAAGCGCGAGGCCGCCGGCACCGCCACCAAGTCCGCGCTCGCCGGCGAGGTCATCTACGGCAACAACCACGGCAAGAAGAGCGTCGACAAGACCTACCTCGCCGCCGCCCTCGGCACCGGCAACGTCACCATCGAGACCATGCAGCGCGTGGTCGCAGTACGGCAGGACCCGGCCGGCGGCTACGTCCTCACCGTGCGGACCAGCGACGTCACCGGCCGCGTCACCCAGGTCCGCGAACTCGGCTGCAAGCAGCTCTTCCTCGGCGCCGGCAGCCTCGGCACCACCGAGATCCTGCTGCGCGCCCGCGAGACCGGCACGCTGCCCGCCCTGAACGACAAGGTGGGCCTCGGCTGGGGCCCCAACGGCAACGTGATGACCGCCCGCGCCAACCACCTGTGGGACACGGTCGGCGCCCGCCAGGCCACCATGCCCGCGCTGGGCATCGACGACTGGGACAACGCCGCGAACCCGGTCTTCGCCGAGATCGCACCGCTCCCGATGGGCATCGAGCACTGGATCTCGATGTACCTGGCGATCACCAAGAACCCGGAGCGCGGGCGCTTCACCTACGACGCCGCCAGCGACTCGGCGAAGCTCCAGTGGACCCGGGACCAGAACACCCCGTCGGTCCAGTCGGCCAAGAAGCTCTTCGACCGCGTGAACCGGGCCAACTTCACGATCTACCGGTACGACCTGTTCGGCGGGAACAGGAACTTCGCCGACAACTTCACCTACCACCCGCTGGGCGGCTGCGTCCTCGGCGACGCGACCGACGACTACGGCCGCGTCAAGGGCTACGAGGGCCTCTATGCCGTCGACGGCTCGCTGGTGCCGGGATCGCTCGGCGTCAACCCCTTCGTGACCATCACCGCGCTCGCGGAGCGGAACATGGCCAGAGTCCTCACCGACCCGCGTTGACCAGCGGCCCGAGACCGCCGGCCGGCAGGTCCGTCAGCCCCGGTAGAGCGCTTCGATCTCGTCCGCGTAGTCCTTCGCCACCACGTTCCGCTTGAGCTTCAGCGAAGGCGTGATGTGCCCCGACTCCTCCGTGAACTGGGAGGGCAGAATGCGGAATTTCCGCACCGATTCCGCCTTGGAAACCGCCGCGTTGCCGTCGTCCACGGCCTTCTGGACGGCGGCGATGAGGTCCGCGTCCTCGCGCAGCTCCGCGGCCGTCACACCGGCCGGCTTGCCGTGCTCGGCGGCCCACCGGCCGAGGAACTCCTCGTCGATCGTGACCAGCGCGGCGACGAACGGCCGCGCGTCGCCGACCACCATGCACTCCGCGACCAGCGCGTGCGCCCGGATCCGGTCCTCGATCACCGCGGGCGCCACGTTCTTGCCGCCCGCCGTGACGATGAGCTCCTTCTTGCGCCCGGTGATCGTGAGGTAGCCGTCCTCGTCGAGCGTGCCGACGTCGCCGGTGTGGAACCAGCCGTCGGTCAGCGCGTCGGCGGTGGCCGTCTCGTTGTTCCAGTACTCCTTGAAGATGTGCTCTCCGTGCAGCAGCACCTCGCCGTCGTCGGCGATGCGCACCACGGAGCCCGGGAGCGGCTGGCCGACCGTACCGATCTTCGTCTTGTCCCACGGGTTGAAGGCCGTGGCGGCGCAGGACTCGGTCAGGCCGTAGCCCTCCAGCACCGTGAAGCCGATGCCGCGGAAGAAGTGGCCGAGCCGCTCGCCCAGCGGGGCCCCGCCGGAGATCGCGTACTCGCCGCGCCCGCCGAGGACCGTGTGCAGCTTGCTGTAGACCAGCTTCGAGAACACCTTGTGCTTGATCCGGAGCCCGAGGGACGGGCCGCCCGGGGCGTCCAGCGCGCGGCTGTAGGCGATCGCCGTCTCGGCCGCCGCGTCGAAGATCCTGCCCTTGCCGTCGGCCTGCGCCTTGGCGCGCGCCGAGTTGTAGACCTTCTCGAAGACGCGCGGCACGCCGAGGATCAGCGTCGGCTTGAAGGACTGCAGCTCGTCCGTGAGGTTCTTGATGTCCGGTACGCAGCCCAGGCGGATCGGCGCCAGGACGGCCGCCACCTCCACCAGGCGACCGAAGACGTGCGCGGCCGGCAGGAAGAGCAGCACCGAGCACTCGCCGGTCCGGAAGAGCGGGCTCAGCCGCTCCACGATGTTCCCGCACTCGGCGAAGAAGCTGCGGTGGGTGAGCACGCAGCCCTTGGGGCGGCCGGTGGTGCCGGAGGTGTAGACGATGGTGGCCGGGTCGTCGGCGCCGGCCAGCGCGCTGCGCGCGTCGACCTCGGCGTCGGTGACCTCGGCTCCGGCAGCCGTCAGGGTCGCGAGCGCGCCCTGCTCGATCTCCCAGACCTCGCGGAGCTCCGGCAGCCGGTCGCGCAGGGCGGCCACGGCCGCGCTGTGCCCGGGGAGCTCGGTGACGACGGCGACGGCGCCGGAGTCGCCGAGGATCCACTGGATCTGCTCGGGGGAGCTGGTCTCGTACACGGGGACGGTGACGGCGCCCGCGCTCCAGATCGCGAAGTCGAACAGCACCCACTCGTAGCGGGTGCGGGAGATCAGGGCGACCCGGTCGCCGGGCTGGATGCCGGCCGCGATCAGGCCCTTCGCCGCGGTGCGGACCTCGGCGAGGAACTGGGTCGCCGAGACGTCCTGCCAGCTGCCGCCGACCTTGCGTGCCATGACGGCCGTGTCGGGATGCTGAGCGGCGTTGCGGCGGATGAGATCCGTCAGGTTCCCGTCCGACGGGACCTCGTACAGGGCCGGAAGGCTGAACTCGCGCAAGACTGCTGCTCCTCTGGGCGCCATCGCCACCATGTGGACCGACCGGACGTTACCCACCGGTAGTGGGTTCCGGATAGAGGGAATCGGCCATTGTTCTCTGCGTCACATGGCGCGGCCGTGTCCTGCCGACAGTAGTCGACCCTCTTTGCGACTCGGAAGTAACCGCAGGTCCGACCGCGTGACCCGTTTCTTCACCAGCGGTGGCCAAGCGCCCCTAGGGTGGCGCCATGGGTGGCACGAAGAGTCGGACACGAGTCCATGTCGTCAGCGACGTCCACGGCAACACCGAGGCGCTCGCCCGGGCCGGGGAGGGCGCCGACGCGCTGATCTGCCTCGGCGACCTCGTCCTCTTCCTCGACTACGCCGACCACTCGCGCGGCATCTTCCCCGACCTCTTCGGCGTCGAGAACGCCGACCACATCGTCGAACTGCGCACCGCGCGCCGCTTCGAGGAGGCCCGCGACTTCGCCCGCGGCCTGTGGGTCGGGCTGGACCGGGAACGGCTCGTCGAGGGCGCGGTCCGGCGCCAGTACGCCGAGATGTTCGCCGCGTTCCCCCACCCCACGTACGCCACCTACGGCAACGTCGACATCCCGGGCCTGTGGCCCGAGTACGCCGGCCCCGGCCTGACCGTGCTCGACGGCCAGCGCGTGGAGATCGGCGGGCGGGTCTTCGGCTTCGTCGGCGGCGGCCTGCCCTCCCCGATGCGCACGCCGTACGAGGTGCCCGAGGAGGAGTACGCCGCCAAGGTGGAGGCGCTGGGCGACGTCGACGTGCTGTGCTCCCACATCCCGCCGGAGGTCCCCGAGCTCTGCTACGACACCGTGGCACGCCGCTTCGAACGGGGGAGCGGCGCGCTGCTCGCGGCGATCCGCCGGATGCGGCCCCGGTACGCGCTCTTCGGCCACGTCCACCAGCCGCTGGTCCGCCGGATGCGGATCGGCTCCACGGAGTGCGTGAACGTCGGCCACTTCGCGGCCACCGGACGGCCATGGGCCCTGGAGTGGTGAGCCCCGGACGCGCGATAGCCTTCACGCGGCGGCCCAGGCCGTCCGCACACTTCCTCGAACACTCCCCGGAGGAGCGACCGGCATGGCGGAACACACCAGCTCGAGCATCACGATCGAGGCGTCCCCGGCCGACGTCATGGCCGTGATCGCCGACTTCGCCCGCTATCCCGAGTGGACCGGCGAGGTGAAGGAGGCCGAGGTGCTGGGCACCGACGCCGAGGGCCGCGCCGAGAAGGTCCGCCTGCTGCTCGACGCGGGTGCGATCAAGGACGACCACACGCTGGCCTACACCTGGAAGGGCGCGGACGAGGTCAGCTGGACGCTGGACAAGTCCCAGATGCTGAGGCAGCTGGACGGGTCCTACCGCCTCGCGCCGCTCGCGGACGGCACGCGCACCGAGGTCACCTACCAGCTGACCGTGGACGTCAAGATCCCGATGCTCGGCATGATCAAGCGCAAGGCGGAGAAGGTCATCATCGACCGCGCGCTGGCGGGCCTGAAGAAGCGTGTGGAGACCCCGCGGGCCTCCTGACGCGCGCCCTGTCCCGACGCGGCCCTGCCGGGCCGGCGCCCTGCGAAATCCAGCCCCGCCGGCGTGTGGGGCGCGGGAGCCTTGGCCGGCCCCGGCCCCGGCCCCGGCAGCGGCGCCGCACGCCGGACACGTCCGGGCGGAACCCCGGGTGAGCCGCACGCGGGAACCCGTCGCGGAGCCCCCGGGAATCCGCGCAGCCTAGGAGCACCATGCACACCCTTCTCGTCACCGGCCCCGGAGGGGCGGGGCGGACCACCGTCGCGGCGGCGACCGCGCTCGCCGCCGCACGGCAAGGGCACCGCGTCCTGCTGCTCTCCGCCGACCCGGGTGACCCGCCCGTCGCCCCGCGGGACGGCCTGCGCTTCGCCCGCGTCGACTCCGGCGAGGAGTTCCGCCAGGAGCTCGTCTCGCTGCAGGAGCGCGGCTCCGCGCTCCTCGGGATGCTCGGCGCCCGGCCGCTGATCGCCGACGAGCTCACCGAACTGCCCGGCGCCGAACAGTTCGCCCTGCTCCGCGCCCTGCGACGGGCAGCTGCCGAGCCCGCCACCGACCTCGTGGTCGTCGACATGCCCCCGCTCCACCAGGCCGTCGCCACCCTCGCCCTCCCCGCCCAGCTGCGCCGCTACCTCGCCCGGCTGCTCCCCGCCGAGCGTCAGGCGGCCCGCGCCCTGCGGCCCGTACTGGCCCAGCTCGCCGGGGTGCCGATGCCCGCGCAGTGGCTGTACGAGGCCGCCGCCCGCTGGGACGAGGAGCTGGCAGCCGTCCAAGCCGTCATCGAGGCCCCCACCACCTCGATCCGGCTCGTCGCGGAGCCCGGCCCCGCCGCCGACGCCGCGCTGCGCCTCGGCCGTCTCGGGCTCGCCCTGCAGCAGCTTCCCGTCTCGGCGCTCGTGGCGAACCGGATGCTGCCCGGCGGATCCACCGACCCGTGGCTCGCGGGACTCGCCGCCCAGCGGGAGGAGTACGCCGCCCGGTGGGCCGGTGAGGACGACCTGCCGGTGCTTCCCGTGCCCCATCTGGGCCGGGACCCCGAGGGCCCCGACGACCTGGCGGCCATCGCCCCGGCCCCGGCCCCGGCGACCGCGCCGCGGCCGGACTGGACCGTCGAGGACCGGCTCGCCGAGGACGGGGTGCTGCTCTGGCGCGTTCCGCTGCCCCGCGCCGAGAAGCGGGAGCTCGAACTGATCCGGCGCGGCGACGAGCTGCTGCTCGCGGTGGGCCCGTACCGCAGGATCGTTCCGCTGCCCGCGGTGCTGCGCCGCTGCACGGTCTCCGGCGCCGCCCTCACCGCCGGCGAGCTCCGCATCCGCTTCACCCCGGACCCCGGCCTGTGGCCCCGGACGACCTAGGCCCCCGACCCCCTACCCCCGTTCGGGTACCGTCGAAGGTAGTAGTCCGTACCGCACGCCCAGCCGCCGCCGCAGGAGAGTCCGCCATGAGCGAGGCCACCGACCGACCCACCGACGCCTCCCCCGACGACGACGCCTGGGCCAGGGCCTGCGCCGAGGACCTCGCCGCCGAGAAGGAGCGGCGCAGGTCCGAGCAGGGCGCCGGCGCGGGGACCGGCACCGGGACCGCCGCCGATGAGCTCTTCAAGCTGTTCGAGGCCGTCGCCGACAAGGTCTCGGCGCTGAACAACCCGCTGTTCGGCGTCGCCGCGCAGGGCGCCGTCCGGCAGTTCGTCAACCAGGCGAAGACCGCCGCCAAGCCCGTCGTGGAACGCAACCCCGAGGTCTTCGACCACCTCGCGGCCGCCGGTTCGGAGCTGCTCGCCGCCTACCGCTCGGCGGTCGAGGGCCACGAGCGCCGCTGGACGCGCGACGAGCCCCGCGACCGGCCCGCCCGGCCCGGCGACCGGCCCGCCGGCAAGGACGAGGGCGAAGGCGGCGGCGCCCCCACCGAGCGGATCGATCTCGACTGATCCTCTTCCCCACTCGGGTACCGTTGGCGACGGCGGGGTTTGACCGGAAACCGAGGGACTAATGGGACTCACCATCGGCGTCGACATCGGCGGCACGAAGATCGCGGCCGGCGTGGTCGACGAAGACGGCACCATCCTTGAGACGTACAAGGTGCCCACCCCGCCGACTCCGGACGGAGTGACGGACGCGATCTGCGCCGCCGTGTCCGAGGTCAGCAGCAACCACACCATCGACGCCGTCGGCATCGGCGCCGCCGGCTACGTGGACGACAAGCGTGCGACCGTGCTCTTCGCGCCGAACATCAACTGGCGCCACGAGCCCCTGAAGGACAAGGTCGAGCAGCGCATCGGCCTGCCCGTCGTCGTCGAGAACGACGCGAACTGCGCGGCCTGGGGCGAGTACCGCTTCGGCGCCGGCCAGGGCCACGAGGACGTCATCTGCATCACCCTCGGCACGGGCCTGGGCGGCGGCATCATCATCGGCAACAAACTCCGGCGCGGACGCTTCGGCGTCGCCGCCGAGTTCGGCCACATCCGGGTCGTCCCGGACGGCCTGCTGTGCGGCTGCGGAAGCCAGGGCTGCTGGGAGCAGTACGCCTCCGGGCGCGCCCTCGTCCGGTACGCGAAGCAGCGCGCCAACGCCACCCCCGAGAACGCGACGATCCTCCTCGGCCTCGGCGACGGCACCCCCGAGGGCATCGAGGGCAAGCACATCAGCGAGGCCGCCCGCCAGGGCGACCTGGTGGCCGTGGACTCCTTCCGCGAGCTCGCCCGCTGGGCGGGCGCCGGCCTCGCGGACCTGGCCTCGCTCTTCGACCCCTCCGCGTTCATCGTCGGCGGCGGCGTCTCCGACGAGGGCGACCTGGTCCTCGACCCGATCCGCAAGTCCTTCAAGCGCTGGCTGATCGGCGGCGCCTGGCGGCCGCACGCGCAGGTGCTCGCCGCGCAGCTGGGCGGCCGGGCCGGCCTGGTCGGCGCGGCGGACCTGGCCCGCCAGGGCTGAGCCCCTCCGTTTCGCACCACTGCCCGCCGCGCCCTCCCGGGTGCGGCGGGCAGTCTGGTTATGTTGCCGGGTATGGAACTCGCCGAGCTGCCGAACTCCCGTACCGAACACGACGGTTCCGCCGTGATCCGGGTGCTCTCCTACAACGTCCGCTCGCTCCGCGACGACGAGGAGGCCCTCTCCCGGGTGATCCGCGCGTGCGCGCCGGACCTGGTGTTCGTACAGGAGGTGCCCCGCTTCTTCCGCTGGCGCAAGCACGCGGCGCGGCTGGCGGCGAAGTGCGACCTGGTCGTCCTGTCGGGCGGTGCGACCGCGGCCGGGCCGCTGCTCCTGTGCTCCCTGCGGGCCTTCGTGGAGAGCACGCAGGACGAGCTGCTGCCGCTCACGCCCGGGCGCCACCGGCGGGGCTTCGCGACCGCGGTCGTCCGCGTGGGCGGGGTCCGCTTGGGGGTGCTGAGCGCGCACCTGTCGCTCGACGGGCCCGAGCGGCTGGCCCAGTCCGAGCTGCTCCTGAACCGGCTCGCCGCCATGGACGTGCCGTACGCGATCGCGGCGGGCGACATCAACGAGGGCCCGTCGGGGCCGGCCTTCCGCCGCCTGGCGTCCGCCCTCCAGGACTGCTGGGCGGTGGCGCCGTGGGGCGGGGAACACACGTGGGCGCGCTCGGAGCCGCCGCGCCGCGTCGACGCCGTCTTCGCGAGTGCGGGGGTTCAGGTGCTGGCCTGCGGTGTCCCCGAGGGGCTGGCCGGAGTCGCTTCCGCCGACCTGGCCCGGGCGACCGACCACCTTCCGGTTCTGGCGGCGCTGCGCCTCCCGGCGACGCCTGTTTGACGGGCTCCCCTCGCGCGGGCCGGCCACAGCTCACCGTCGGGCGGCGACGCGCCGTCGGGCGGAGTGCGCCGCAGCGGCCCGGAGCCGGTGACGCCCCCCGGGCCGAACCCCGCGAGGGCCGCCGAAAGGTCAGACCACCGCGCCGCGACCCGGGTCGTCGTCCTCGTCGTCACCCTGCGACATGCGGGCCACCAGCGTCGCGAAACCACCCAGGAAGCCGCCGATGCCCAGTGTGGTCAGCCACCACGTCATCTCCCACTGGAGGAGCACCGCCAGGAGCAGCAGCACCGGTCCGCCCACCACCGCGAGCCAGGCGAACTTCGAGGTCGCGTCGGCCTCCGGCAGCTCCGGCTCCGGGGGCACGAAGTGGCCCTCGTCCTTGGCAGCGTCGGGGAGCTCGTCCGGGTCCGCCAGCGAGTGGTCGCGCGGGCCGCTCACGCCCACGCCCGGCGCGAACACAACGGAACTGCCCAGGGGCCCCGCCGGGGGCTCCGGAGCCTTCGGCTCGCCGGGCGTTCCGGGGGCGTCCGGGGCGTCGGGGAGCGCCTCGACGTCCTCCTCCGGAAGGAGCAGGTTCTCGATCGGCCGGAACGGTCTCGCTCCCGGTGGATCCGCGGGCTCCTGGCCGTACCCGGCGACGATCGCCGCCCACGCCGCTTCCTCGTCCAGCGGGGGCACACCGCCCGCAGACTCCTCGTGTTCAGCCACCGCTGGCCGCCCCCTCCCTGCCCATGCTCTCCGCCAGTCGACCGACGAACGCGTAACTGTCCGCGAAGATGCGCTCCGCGTCATGGTCCAACGTCGCGACGTGGTAGCTCTGTTCCAGCAGGGTCTCGGTGACGTCGGTGGAGGAGACCCGGGCCAGGATCCGCGCCGAGTCGGCCGGCCGTACGACATGGTCCTGCGGGCTGTGCAGGAGCAGGAGCGGCTGCGTCACCTGGGGCAGCTCGGTGTCCAGCATCTGCAGGAACTTGCGCAGCGAGTGCGCGGCCCGGGTCGGGATCCGGTCGTAGCCGACCTCCTCCGAACCCTCCTTGGCGATGTCGCTCGCGATGCCCGGCGTCGACCGGACGAAGTGCTTGACCACGGGAAGGGCCACGGCCAGCGGGTCGTGGACCTTGTTGACCGGGTTGACGAGGACGATCCCGCTGATCGAGTCCCCGTGCTTCGCCGCCAGCCGCAGCGTCAGCGCCCCGCCCATGGACAGCCCGAAGACGAACACCTGGGCGCAGGTGTCGAGCAGCTCGCGCAGCGCGCGGTCCACCTCGGCGTACCAGTCCTGCCACCCCGTGAGCTGCATGTCCTGCCAGCGCGTCCCGTGCCCGGGGAGCAGCGGCAGCGACACCGTCAGTTCCCGAGCGGCCAGATGGTCGGCCCAGGGGCGCATCGACTGCGGGGAACCGGTGAAGCCGTGGCAGAGGAGTACGCCGACCTCTCCGCCCTCGTGGCGGAACGGCTCGGCTCCAGGGAGGACGGGCACCAGGGTCTCCTTCGAAGGGGGGTGGGGGGTGCGTAGCGCTGTGTGACTTCACCGTACGCGACAGGGGTGGCACCGACCAGGGTCGTCGGGCCGCTGTGGGCGCGGCCACGGGTAAGGTCTGTTCGACAGACACAGGAAGGCTTTCGAGTTGATCTACGGCGCAATGAAGTTCTCGATCGGCGGTTCCCTGAAGCTCGCCTTCAGGCCGTGGGTGGAGGGCCTCGAGAACATTCCCGCGGAGGGGCCGGCGATCCTCGCGAGCAACCACCTGTCCTTCTCCGACTCCTTCTTCCTCCCGGCCGTGCTGGACCGGAAGGTGACCTTCATCGCGAAGGCGGAGTACTTCACCTCGCCGGGCGTCAAGGGCAAGCTGACGGCGGCCTTCTTCAAGGGCGTCGGCCAGCTCCCGGTGGACCGCTCCGGTGCGCGCGGGGCGGGCGAGGCCGCGATCAAGAGCGGCATCGACGTCATCGAGCGCGGAGAGCTGTTCGGTATCTACCCCGAGGGGACGCGTTCACCCGACGGAAGGCTCTACCGCGGCAAGCCCGGTGGTCTGGCCCGCGTGGCACTGGCCACCGGCGCGCCGGTCATCCCCGTGGCGATGATCGACACGGAGAAGATCCAGCCGCCCGGCAAGGTGGTTCCGAAGCTGATGCGTCCGGGTATCCGGATCGGGAAGCCGCTGGACTTCAGCCGCTACCAGGGCATGGACGGGGACCGCTTCATCCTCCGCTCGGTGACCGACGAGGTCATGTACGAGATCATGAAGCTCTCCGGCCAGGAGTACGTGGACATCTACGCGGCGGCCGCCAAGCGCCAGATCGCCGACGCGGAGAAGGCCGCGGCCAAGAGCGAGAAGGCGGAGAAGGCCGACCGGGCCGCGGACCCGGCCGCGGACAACGACAAGTAGCGGCGCGGGCGCGGACCGCCCGTACGGGGTGGGGGAGATGGCGAAGCGCGAGCGCGTCGTACGCATGTCGGTCGAGCAGCCGCTGTGGCGGGCCCTGACGGCCTATCGGCTGCTCACGACGGTCTACGCGGTACTGCTGTTCGCCTTCGCGCACCAAGAGTTCAACCGGCCCTGGATCGCGGCCTGCTACCTCGCCGTCCTCGCCGTCTGGACCCTGGTCACCCTCCCCAAGGTGGCGAACGCCGCCAGCTGCACGAAGCGGTTCCTTTGCGCCGACCTCACCGTCGCCTGCGTTGGGATCCTGCTGACCCCGCTCGCCGACACCCACGAGCGGATCGCGGTCGGCGGCCCCACCCTGCCCTCCATATGGACCGCGGGATCCGTCCTCGCCTTCGCCATCAAGGGCGGCTGGCGCTGGGCCTGTTTCGCCTCCACCTTCGTGGCCGCCGCCAACCTCGTCCAGCGCGGCGAGCCCACCCGGGACACCCTGCACAACGTGCTGCTGGTCTGGGTCGCCTCCATCGCCATCGGCTACGTCGTCGAGGTCGCCCGGGCCAGCGAGGCCACCCTCGCCCGCGCCCTGGAGATCGAGGCCGCCACCCGCGAGCGCGAACGCCTCGCCCGCGACATCCACGACGGGGTCCTCCAGGTCCTCGCCATGGTCCAGCGGCGCGGCACCGAACTGGGCGGGGAGGCCGCGGAGCTCGGCCGCATGGCGGGGGACCAGGAGGTCGCACTGCGCACCCTGGTCTCCAGCGGGCTGGCGCGCCCCTCCCGGGTCTCCCGCGACGAGTCGCTCGGCGCGCTCGTGGCGGCGTACGAGGTCGAGGAGCAGGGCGCCGACGAGGGCGAGCTGGATCTGCGGACCCTGCTGGCGCCGCACGCCGGCTCCCGGGTGAGCTTCGCGGAGCCGGGCACCCCCGTGCCGTTGCCGGTTCCCGCGGCGAGGGAGTTGGCCGCGGCGGTCGGGGCGGCACTGGACAACGTGCGCAAGCACGCGGGCGCGGGGGCCAGCGCCTGGATCCTGGTCGAGGACTGGGGCGACGAAGTGATCGTGACCGTTCGCGACGACGGCCCGGGCATCCCGGCCGGCCGGCTCGACCAGGCCGAGGGCGAGGGCAGGATGGGCGTGGCCCTGTCCATCCGCGGCAGGCTGCGGGACCTCGGCGGGAGCGCCGAGCTGGTGTCCGTCCCCGGACAGGGCACCGAGGTGGAACTGAAAGTACCGAGGGGGAGGACCCAGTGAACGAGCACAGCCCGACGGACCGCACCGCAGCCGCCGGCGACATCAAGGTCATGGTCGTCGACGACCACCCGATGTGGCGGGACGCGGTCGCCCGCGACCTGGCCGCCGCCGGCTTCGACCTCGTCGCGACCGCCGGCGACGGCCCGGAAGCGCTGCGCCGGGCCCGCGCGGCCGTCCCGCACGTCCTGGTCCTCGACCTCAACCTGCCCGGCATGCCCGGGGTCCAGGTCTGCAAGGAGCTGGTCGGCGCGGACCCGGCGCTGCGGGTCCTGGTGCTGTCCGCGAGCGGCGAGCACGCCGACGTCCTGGAGGCGGTGAAGTCCGGCGCGACCGGCTACCTGCTGAAGTCGGCCGGCGCCCACGAGCTCATCGACGCCGTCCGCCGCACGGCGGCCGGCGACCCCGTGTTCACCCCGGGCCTGGCCGGCCTGGTCCTCGGCGAGTACCGGCGCCTGGCCTCCGACCCCGCGCCGGCCGCCCCGGACGAGCCGAAGGCCCCGCAGCTGACCGACCGGGAGACCGAGGTCCTGCGGCTGGTGGCCAAGGGACTCTCGTACAAGCAGATCGCGGAGCGCCTCGTCATCTCCCACCGCACGGTGCAGAACCACGTGCAGAACACCCTGGGCAAGCTCCAGTTGCACAACCGGGTCGAGCTCGTCCGGTACGCGATCGAGCGCGGCCTCGACGACGAGTGAGGCGCGTACGGGGGAACCGGCTCCCCGTACGAGTGAACAGGCGTACGCAACGCCCCGTAATTCCACCGGAATTGCACCTTCCCGGCACCTTGCTGTGACCTGAGTCACCACTAGCGTGACCGTCATGCGGGCCCTGCGGCCTCAGCGGGCCCTGTGGCGAAGGGAAATTCCATGAAGGTCGGAGTGCTGACGGGCGGCGGCGACTGCCCCGGACTCAACGCGGTGATCCGCAGCGTCGTGCGCAAGGGCGTCCAGGAGTACGCCTACGACTTCATCGGCTTCAGGGACGGCTGGCGCGGAGCGGTCGAGGGCAACACCGTCCCGCTCGACATCCCCGCCGTCCGCGGGATCCTGCCGCGCGGCGGCACCATCCTCGGCTCCTCGCGCACCAACCCGTTCAAGCTGGCCGGCGGCGTCCGCCAGATCAAGGACAACCTCGCCAAGTACGAGGTCGACGCCCTCGTCGCGATCGGCGGCGAGGACACCCTGGGCGTGGCCGCGAAACTGTACGAGGAGTACGGGATCCCCTGCGTCGGCGTCCCCAAGACCATCGACAACGACCTGTCGGCCACCGACTACACCTTCGGCTTCGACACGGCCGTCGGCATCGCCACCGAGGCCATCGACCGGCTGCACACCACGGCGGAATCGCACATGCGCGTCCTGGTCGTCGAGGTGATGGGCCGCCACGCCGGCTGGATCGCCCTGCACTCGGGACTCGCGGGCGGCGCCAACGTCATCCTCATTCCGGAGCAGCGCTTCGACGTGGACCAGGTGTGCGCCTGGGTGACCTCCCGGTTCAAGGCGAGCTACGCGCCGATCGTGTGCGTCGCGGAGGGCGCGATGCCCAAGGACGGCGAGATGGTGCTGAAGGACGCGACGAAGGACTCCTTCGGGCACGTCCGGCTGTCGGGCGTGGGCGAGTGGCTGGCCAAGGAGATCGAGGCGCGGACCGGCAAGGAAGCCCGTACGACCGTGCTCGGACACATCCAGCGGGGCGGCACGCCGAGCGCCTTCGACCGCTGGCTGGCGACCCGGTTCGGGCTGCACGCGATCGACGCCGTGCGCGACGGGGACTTCGGCAAGATGGTCGCGCTGAAGGGGACGGACATCGTGCGCGTGCCGATCGCCGAGGCCACGGCGAAGCTCAAGACGGTGGACCCGGCGCTGTACGAGGAGGCCGGAGTGTTCTTCGGCTGAGCCCCGCGCGGAGGCGGACCGTGGGTCGTAAGGTGACGAACGGCCCATGGTCCGAATCTTTCCGCACTACGGGAGCGAACGTGGAAATCCTGGCATTCGGGGTGCAGGGAGACGAGAAGCCGCTCATCGAGAAGGCCTTCGAGGGACAGCACGAGGTGCGCTGCCTGGACGTCTTCCTGAGCGAGGACACCGCCCCCATCGCGGCCGGGTACGAAATCGTGTCGTCGAGCGTGAACGCCGACCTGAGCGGGCGGGTGCTGCGGACCCTGGCGGACGGCGGGACGAAGATGATCGCCCAGCGCTCCACCGGCTTCAACAACATCGACCTGGACGTCGCGCGGGGGCTCGGCCTGACGGTCAGCCGGGTCTCCTCCTACTCCCCGTACTCGGTGGCCGAGTTCGCCTGGACCCTGGCCCTGGCCGTGAACCGGCGGATCGTCCGCGCCTCGAACCGGACACGGGACTTCGACTTCCGGCTGAACGGCCTGATGGGCCGCGACATGCGCGGCCGCACGGTGGGCGTGCTCGGCACCGGCAAGATCGGCGAGGCGTTCACCCGGATCGCGCACGGCTTCGGGATGAACCTGCTGGGCTGGGACGCGGCGCGCAACCCGGCGTGCGTGGAACTGGGCATGAAGTACGTCGACAAGGAGGAACTGTTCGCGGCCTCGGACCTGATCAGCCTGCACGTCCCGCTGCTGGAGTCCACGCACCACATCGTCGGCGCCGAGGCGCTGAAGACGATGAAGGACGACGCGATCCCGCTTTGACGGGGGCCGGCTCCTCCCGCCCGTCCGGCGGTTGAGGGCAGAGCCCGGGGAACGGTGGAAGGGGGGTAGGGGACAGCTCCGCGCAGCGCCCCCCACCCACCAGGTGGCTACGCCGTGGCGGCGGCCCGGACCCCGGCCAGGAGGTCGCGGACGAGCTCGGCTCCCCGCAGGGTCAGCACCGACTCCGGGTGGAACTGGACGCCCGCGAAGCCGCCGGCGGCGGAGCGCAGCGCGTGGACCTCACCCGTCGCGGGATCACGGGAGACCTCGACGCCCCGCAGCGCCAAGGACTCCGCCTCCTGCGCGGAGCACGCGGCCGCGTACGTGTTGTAGAAGCCCACCACCTCCTGCGCCCCGAAGAACGGGATCCGCGTCTGCGCCCCCTGGGCGGGCTCGGCCTTGCGGACCAGGGCGAGCCCCAGCTCCGCCGCCAGCAGCTGGTGGCTGAGGCAGACCGCGAGCAGCCCGCCCCGGTGCGAGGCGAGGAGCTCCGCCGTCAGCCCGCGCATCATCCGGATCTTCGGGTCGCTGGCGTCCGCCGGATCCCCCGGCCCCGGGCCCAGCACGATCGGCCCGTCCCATGCCAGGGCTGCCGCCCGCAGGCCCGGATCGTCGTAGCGGCGGACGGTCACCTCCAGTCCGGCCACCCGCAGCACGTGCCCCAGCATCGAGGTGAAGGTGTCCTCGCCGTCCACCACCAGCGCGTGGCCCGTGACCTCCGCCGGCCGCTCCTGCATCCGCAGCCAGAACGGGGCCAGGTCGTGCCGCCTGGCCGCCAGGGCCGCCTGCACCCGGGGGTCGGCGGCGAGGCGGGGCACGGCGGCGTCCGCCGGCCGGGCCGCCGGGCGGACGCCGAGCGCCGCCAGCACGCCCGCCGCCTTCGCGTGGGTCTCGGCGACCTCGCCCGCCGGGTCGGAGTGCCGCACCAGGGTGGCCCCGACGGGCACCCGGAGCACGCCGTCCGCAGCGATGTCCGCCGTGCGGATCAGGATCGGCGAGTCCAGCGTCTGCGCGCCGGCGGAGTCCAGGCCCAGCAGCGCCAGCGCGCCCGCGTAGTAGCGGCGCCCGCCCGTCTCGTACCGCTCGATGACCCGGCAGGCGTTCTGCACCGGCGAGCCGGTCACCGTCGCCGCGAACATGGTCTCCTTCAGGACCTCCCGCACATCCAGCGAGGACCGGCCGCGCAGCTCGTACTCGGTGTGCGCGAGGTGCGCCATCTCCTTGAGCCGGGGTCCGACGACGACCCCGCCCATGTCGCCGACGGTGCACATCATCTTCAGTTCCTCGTCGACGACCATGGACAGCTCCTCGGTCTCCTTGCGGTCCCCGAGGAAGGACAGCAGGGACTCCACGGAGGGGCCCTCGGCCGGATACCGGTACGTACCGCTGATCGGGTTCATCACGACCGTCCCGCCGGACATCCGTACGTGCACCTCGGGGCTGGCCCCGACGAGGGTGCGCTCCCCGGTGTGGACCACGTACGTCCAGTACGCGCCGCGCTCGCCCTGCAGCAGCCGCCGGAACAGCGCGAGCGCGTCGGCGCGGCCGAAGCCCTCGATCCGACCCTCGTACGTGCGCCGGATGACGAAGTTCGCGCCCTCGCCGCGGCCGATCTCGTCCTCGATGACCCGCCGGACGGTCCGCGCGTACTCCTCGTCGGGGACGTCGAAGCCGCCGCGGTCGACCCGTACCTCATGGGCCGGCAGGGCCGCCAGCGCCTCGGCGAGCGGGATCTCGTAGGCCTCGCCGGCGACCAGCACGCTCAGCGGCGTCCCGTCGTCGCGTACGTCGAACCCGCGCTCCCGCATCTGACGGAAGGGGACGAGTGCCAGCGCGGGCCGCTCGCCGACGGGCAGGTCGGCGAGGCGCTCGACCTCGTGGACGGGGCCGATCAACACCTCGACGGTGTCGTGGTCGCGGCCGGGCGTGCGGCGGCGCAGCAGCGCGAACGGCGGGCAGGCGTCGTCGAGCAGGCGGCTCAGTTGCATGGAGTGGGCGTCCTATCCGGTTTCGGTGGGTGGGACGGCCCGTGTTCCGGCGCAAACGCGGAAGGCCGCCCCTCGGGGCGGCCTTCGCTTCGCTCGTGTCTTCAGGTACGCGCGAGAAGTGGGCCGCCGGGAGCGGGCCACCACCAGTTCTGGTTCGAGTGCGCGTACATGCGGTGCACCCTAGCCCACTCGGTGGGGCGAACGGGTGGGTAACACAGGGAGGGACATCCATCTCACGTAGTGGGCGTCGGGCCGGACGTGCCGTGCGACGCCGTAAGGTGTATGGGGTGACCGTGAACGCTGAAATCCAAGCCCCCGCCTCCAAGGCGACCTGGCGAGACCTTCCCGCGGCGCAGCAGCCTTCGTACCCCGATGCCGAGGCCCTGCGCGCTGTCGTCGCGGACCTCGAGTCGTATCCTCCCCTCGTCTTCGCGGGTGAGTGCGACCAGCTGCGCGCCCGTCTGGGAGCCGTCGCCAAGGGCGAGGCGTTCCTGCTCCAGGGCGGCGACTGTGCCGAGGCCTTCGACGCCGTGTCCGCCGACCACATCCGCGCCAAGCTGAAGACGCTGCTCCAGATGAGCGCCGTCCTGACGTACGCGGCCTCCGTGCCCGTCGTCAAGGTGGGCCGCATCGCCGGGCAGTACTCCAAGCCGCGCTCCAAGGACACCGAGACCCGCGACGGCATCACCCTGCCGACCTACCGCGGTGACTCCGTCAACGGCTTCCCCTTCACCGAAGAGGCCCGGATCCCGGACCCCGAGCGGCTGAAGCGGATGTACCACGCGTCCGCCTCGACGCTGAACCTGGTGCGCGCCTTCACCACCGGCGGCTACGCCGACCTGCGCCAGGTCCACGCCTGGAACCAGGACTTCGTGAAGTCCTCCCCGTCCGGGCAGCGCTACGAGCAGCTCGCGCGGGAGATCGACAACGCGCTGAACTTCATGAAGGCGTGCGGCACCGACCCGGCCGAGTTCAAGGCCGTCGAGTTCTACGCCTCCCACGAGGCGCTGCTGCTCGACTACGAGGGCGCCCTCACCCGTACCGACTCGCGTACCGGCCGGCTGTACGACACGTCCGGCCACATGGTGTGGATCGGTGAGCGCACGCGCCAGCTGGACCACGCGCACATCGAGTTCTGCTCGCAGATCGCCAACCCGATCGGCATCAAGCTCGGTCCCACCACCACGGTGGACGAGGCGCTCACCTACATCGACCGGCTGGACCCCGAGCGCGAGCCGGGCCGGCTGACCTTCGTCGTCCGCATGGGCGCCGACAAGGTCCGCGACAAGCTTCCCGAGCTCGTCGAGAAGGTCACCGCCTCCGGTGCGACCGTCGCCTGGGTCACCGACCCGATGCACGGCAACACCTTCGAGGCGGCCTCCGGCCACAAGACGCGCCGTTTCGACGACGTGCTCGACGAGGTCAAGGGCTTCTTCGAGGTCCACAAGGGCCTCGGCACCCACCCGGGCGGCATCCACGTCGAGCTCACCGGTGACGACGTCACCGAGTGCGTGGGGGGCGGCGACGAAATCTTCGTCGACGACCTGCACCAGCGCTACGAGACGGCCTGCGACCCGCGCCTCAACCGCAGCCAGTCCCTGGACCTGGCGTTCCTGGTCGCCGAGATGTACCGCGACCAGTAGAGCGGCGAGCTCAGTGTGAGCACCTCATGACGATGGGGCACGGATCGAATGTGATCCGTGCCCCATCGTCGTATCCGGCCCTTTTAGGGGACCCTAAGTTTGGGTATGGTTAGGTAAGCCTCACCGAATAGGGGAGGGGCTGGCCGACCATTCCTGCCGGGGAGGTGAACCGCGTGTACGTCTGCTCTTGCTTCGGGATCACCGACAAGCAGGTCAAGGACCACGCGGCTGCCGGGGCCTGCACCCCCCGCCAGATCGCCTCGGAGACGAAGGCCGGCACCGACTGCGGTTCCTGCGTGCGCACCATCCAGGGCCTCCTCGGTCGCGGGGCGTGCCCCCGCCGGGAGCTGCTGGAGAAGGGCGACGCCGCCGCCGTACTCGCCGCGGACCCGCTGGTGCCCGTCGGCGCGGAGCTCGCCGAAGCCGCGTAAACCCCGTCGGCGCCCTGCGGCGGCTAGCTCTCCGGCTGCTCGATGAGCTGCGCGATGTAGAGCGCCTCGCCGATGGACTCGATGAGCTCCAGCTGGGTGTCGAGGTAGTCGATGTGGTGCTCCTCGTCCTCCAGGATCTCCTCGAAGAGACGCGCCGAGGTGACGTCACCCTTGCCGCGCATGACCTCGATGCCGCGCTTGAGTCGGTCGATCGCCTCGACCTCGACCTGGCGGTCGCACTGGAACATCTCCGTTAGCGTCTGGCCGACGCGCACGTGGAAGAGGCGCTGGTAGTTCGGGAGGCCGTCGAGCATCAGGATGCGCTCGGTGATCTTGTCCGCGTGCTTCATCTCGTCGATGGACTCGGCACGGGTGTACTTCGCGAGCTTCGTCCAGCCCTTGTTGTCCTGGATCCGGTAGTGGAGCCAGTACTGGTTGATGGCCGTAAGCTCGCCGGTCAGCTGCTCGTTGAGAAACTCGAGGACCTCGGGGTCGCCCTGCATCGCAGAGGCTCCTTCCAGGCAATGTCAGCAAAGTGACGGAACAGGTGCGCGCATCCTCGCATCGCCACCGGTGGCCGTCCAGTAAGTGCCTCCTTAGTGGGAGTTGCCGTGACTTGCCCGAATCGGCCCGTACCTGGTCATGACCACCCTGCCAAGTCTGTCACCATGGAGGTATGGGTCAGCCGGAAAGCCGGGAATCTCCGGGATCAGAGCAACTGGAGCTTCCCCCGGGGCAGAGGCTGCAGCGAGGCTGGCCGGTCACCCATTACGGGCCGGTCCCCAAGTTCAAGCCGGACCGCTGGGAGTTCCGCGTCTTCGGTGCGACGGCCGACGGGGACAAGCACTGCTGGAACCACGAGGAGTTCGCGGCGCTGCCGTTCGAATCCGTGGTGGCGGACCTGCATTGCGTGACGAAGTTCAGCATGCCCGGCGCCGAGTGGGGCGGCGTGCTCGCGCGCACGATCCTCGACCTCGCCCCGCCGTCCCCGCAGGTCACGCACGTGATGGTGTGGGCCGAGTACGGCTTCAGCTCCAACATGCGCCTCGCCGACTTCGCCTCCGAGCGGTCGGTCTTCGCCACCCATCAGGGCGGTGAACTGCTCACGGCCGAGCACGGTTTCCCGTTGCGGCTCGTCGTGCCCCACCTGTACGCCTGGAAGGGCCCCAAGTGGGTCCGCGGCGTCGAGTACATGACCGCCGACCGCCGCGGCTTCTGGGAGGAGCGCGGCTACCACAACATCGGCGACCCCTGGCGGGAGCAGCGCTACTCCTACCAGGAGGAGCCCGGGGACGGCCCCGAACTGTAGGTCGCCAGCTCCACCGCCGCGCCCCCGTTCAGTGGTGGTACTGGTGGACGACCGCGTGCCCCTTGCCGCGGCCGATCATCCACTTGTTGACCGGCGTCGTGACGACGAAGGCCACCGCGAGCGAGATCGCCAGCGCGATCCAGAACAGCGCGTCCGACAGCATCGCGTCCATGGCGCCGGGCCACAGGACGATGACCCCGTTGTCGATGAGCTCCATGACGGCGATCGAAAGGGTGTCCGCCGCCAGCGCCACCCGGACGGCCGTACGGAGGTCCACGCCGGCCGTGAGGATCCCGCGCAGGGTGAGCGCGTAGCCGAAGAAGAACGCGAGGACGATCGCGAGGACCATCGTCGGGACGTTCCCCCAGCCGAGCGCGGTGCCGATGACCATGCCGAGCACTTCGCCGATGGCGCATCCGGTGAGGCAGTGGAGGGTGGCCCGCGCCGCGGCGGCCCAGGTGACCCCTCCGCCTCCGTGCCCGCCGTGCCCGTGGTGCTCGCCGTGTCCGTGGTGCTCGTGGTGCTCGGGTGTGTGCTCCATGACGACCCCCTGATGGGAAACGCGAGTAGCGGTTCTGCCGTAATGACGGAACCGTATACCCCCATGGGGTATTCCCTCAACGGGTCACCCGAGTCCGCGGAGCTCCTTGAGTAGCGCCACGTCCGCCGCGTGGCCCTGCTTGCCGCCCGGCGTTTCCGTGATCAGCGGTACCCCGTCCATCGCAGGATGCGTGAACAGCTCGGCGAAGGCGTCCCGGCCGATGTGGCCCTGCCCGATGTTCTCGTGCCGGTCCTTGTGGGCGCCCACGCCCTCCTTGGAGTCGTTCGCGTGCACCAGCTTCAGCCGGCCCTCGCCCACCGCGTCCACCAGCAGGTCCAGCGTCTGCTTCGTCCCGCCAGGCTCCGCCAGGTCGTGCCCGGCCGCGAAGACGTGGCAGGTGTCCAGGCAGATCCCGAGCTTCGGGTGGTGGTCGAGGGCGTCGAAGTACGGGCTGAAGTCCCAGGTCCGGGAGCACAGCGAGGAGCCCTGCCCGGCCGTCGACTCCAGCAGCAGGAAGGGGTCGTCGTCATGCGTCAGCTCGTCGAGCAGTGGCAGCATGTGCTCCCTGACCTGCGCGTACGCAGCCTCGCGCGGGCGGCCCCCGGTCGCCGATCCGGTGTGGACGACGACCCCGAGCGCGCCGATCGCCCGGGCCCGGCGCAGTGAGTGGCGCAGTGACTCCACGGACTTCTCGACCGTCGCCTCGGTGTGCGAGCCGAAGTTGATCAGGTACGGCGCGTGGACGTACGCCGGGATCGATCCGGTCGCGCACGCCTCGCGGAACAGCTCGTCCTGCGCCGGGTTGCCGACCGGGGTCGCCCAGCCGCGCGGGTTGGCGACGAAGACCTGCACGGCCTCGGCGCCCATCTCACGGGCGTAGGCCAGCCCGACCGAGGCGAGCCCGCCCGCTACCGGGACATGCCCGCCCACTGGATTGCGGCCCGTTGAATTGCTCATGGCGTGCGGTCAAAGCCCCTTGGTCCTGATGGTGATCGTGCTGCCTTCGGCGGCGCTCTGGCCGGCGGGCACCGACTGGGATTCGATGGTGTTGCTGAAGGAGAGGAAGGGCCTGTCGACCTTCACCTTGAAGCCCAGCCCCTCCAGGGCCTTCTTGGCCGTCTCCACGTCCTGGCCGGTGACGCCCGGGACCGGGATCTGCCGCGGGCCCTTGGATACGGTGAGCGTGACCGTGTCACCGGTGGCGGCCTGGGTGCCCGCGCCGATCGACTGGTTGGCCACCGAACCCGCGGGGGAGGGGGAGTTGACCTGCTCCGGGGCCGTCGCCACCTTCAGGCCGAGGTCCTCCAGGAGGGAACGGGCCTGGTCCACGGGCTTGCCCGTCACGCTCGGCACCGGTACCGGGCGGCCCTTGCTGACCAGCAGCGCGACCTCGGTGTCCAGGGGCCGCTTCTGGCCGCCCGGCGGATCCGTGCCGATCACCGAGCCCTGGGCGACTTCCTGGCTGAAGGCCTGCGTGAGCGCCCCCACACCCAGACCGGCCGAGGCCAGCTCCGCCTTCGCCGCCTCCAGCGGCTTGCCCTTCAGGTCGGGCACCACGACGACCTCGGGGCCGCGCGAGACGGTGAGCGTCACCGCGCCGTTGCCGCGGATGCGCCTGCCGCCCGAGGGATCGGTGTTCATCACCGTCCCCTTGGCGAAGGAGTCGCTGAACTTCCGATCGACCCGCTTCACGCCGAGACCGGCGTCCGACAGGCGGGACTTGGCGTCCGCCTCGGTCTTGCCGAGCAGGTTCGGGACCTTCGTGAACTGTCCGGAACTGATGTACCAGACGCTCGTGCCGAGGCTGAGGGAGAGCAGCACGCCGACGACCACGAGCAGCAGCCCGCGCCGGCGCGGCCGCCGGGGGCCGGCCGGGGGCAGCGGCGGAGACGCCAGCCGGGACGTGTGGGACAGCGGCGCGGAGTGCGGGGCGACCGGCCGGGGGATCACGCTGGTGCGGTCCTCGGCGGCGGTCCGCTCCTGGGCGCGCGCCTGCGGCGGTACGACGTCCAGCTCGGCCTCGCCGAGCCGCGCGCGGGCGTCCCGGGCCAGCCCGAGGAGGGCGGCGGCGTCGTGGGGCCGCAGCTCGGGATCGCGGGCCGTGGCGTGGGCGACGAGCTCGTCGAGCGCGGCCGGCAGGCCGGGGACGGCCGCCGAGGGGGGCGGGACGTCCTCGCCGAGGTGGCGGTAGAGCACCTGGGCGGGATTGTCGCCGGTGTGCGGCTTGGAGCCCGTGAGCATCTCGTAGAGCACGACACCGCAGGCGTAGACGTCCACGCGGGTGTCGGTGACACCGTTCTGGATCTGCTCGGGGGCGAGGTAGGAGACCGTGCCGAGGACGGAGCCCGTGGTGTTCGTGACGGAGTCGACGGACCGGACCAGCCCGAAGTCGGCCACCTTGACGCGGCCGTCGTCGCCGATCAGCACGTTCTCGGGCTTCATGTCGCGGTGCACGAAGCCGGCCCGGTGCGCGGCGCCGAGGGCGGCGAGGACCGGTTCGAGGATGTCGAGGGCGGCACGGGGCTGCAGCGCACCGCGCTCGCGGAGCACGTCGCGCAGGGTGCAGCCCGAGACGTACTCCATCGCCAGGTACGTGTAAGGCCCGTGCATGCCCTGGTCGAAGACCGCCACCACATTGGGGTGGGCGAGGCGGGCCACGGACTTCGCCTCCCGGATGAACCGGTCGACGAAGGCGCCGTCGGCGGCGAGCGCCGGGTGCATCACCTTCAGCGCGAGCACGCGGTCGAGGCGGGTGTCGACGGCCCGGTAGACCGTGGCCATGCCGCCGGCCGCGATACGGGCGTCCACGCGGTAGCGGCCGTCGAGCGTCTGCCCGACAAGGGGGTCTTCCATGGTCGTGTCCACCCGGCGATTCTACGAGGGCCGGGCGCGGTGCCGTCCCGGGGACCGTGGTTGCAGCGCAGCTGTGACGCGGCGGTCCGCCTGCGGCGCCGCTGCCGGGGTCGGCCCCGAGCCCGCGCCCCACACGCCGGCGGGGCCCGATCGCCGGCCCACGGGCTCAAAACGCCGGGCGTTCCGGGTCGAGGGCGGCGCGGCCCTCCACCGGGGAGGAGGGCTCCGCGAAGCGGCGCTCCGGGATGCGGCCCGCGCGGTACGCGAAGCGGCCCGCCGTCACCGCGTCCCGCATGGCCGCCGCCATCAGGACGGGAAGCTGCGCGCGGGTCACCGCGGAGGCGAGCATCACAGCCGAGCAGCCCAGCTCCATGGCCAGGGCCACGTCCGAGGCCGTGCCGGCCCCCGCGTCCAGGATCACCGGGACCCCCGCCCGCTCCGTGATCAGCTCGAAGTTGTGCGGGTTGCGGATGCCCATCCCCGAGCCGATCGGGGACCCCAGCGGCATGATCGCCGCGCAGCCCACGTCCTCCAGCTTGCGCGCGAGCACCGGGTCGTCGTTCGTGTACGGCAGGACCGTGAAGCCCTCGTCCACCAGGACCTCGGCGGCGTCGAGCAGCTCCACCCCGTCCGGGAGGAGCGTCCGCTCGTCCGCGACGACCTCCAGCTTGATCCAGTCCGTGCCGAGGGCCTCCCGGGCCAGGCGGGCGGTGAGCACCGCCTCGCCCGCCGTGAAGCAGCCCGCCGTGTTGGGCAGCACCGCGATCCCGAGCTTGGTCAGCACGGACAGGACGGAGCCCTGCACCGTCGGGTCCAGCCTGCGCATCGCCACCGTCGTGAGCTCGGTGCCGGAGGCCACCAGCGCCCGCTCCAGGATGTCCAGGCTCGGCGCCCCTCCCGTGCCCATGATCAGGCGCGAGGAGAAGCTCCGGCCGGCCAGGGTGAATGCGTCGTCGGGCATGTCCGCCATGTGCTCAGCCTCCCTGGACCGCGGTGAGGATCTCGACGCGGTCGCCGTCCCGCACGGAGGTGTAGGGCCATTGGCCGCGCGGCACCACCGTCTCGTTCAGGGCCGCCGCGACCCCCTTGGTGGCCTGGGTGAGGGTGGCGACCACCACGCCGAGCGTGGTTCCGGCCGCGATCTCGCGCTGCTCGCCGTTGACGGAAATGGTCATGCGTACGACTCCTGCCGCGTGAGGGCGAAACGACGGGGGGTGAAGGGGCGGGCGATCTCCGGGAGTTGGCCGGTGGTCAGCAGTTCCGCCATGACGTCGCCGGTCAGCGGGGTCAGCAGGACCCCGTTGCGGTAGTGACCGGTGGCCAGGTGCAGGCCGGGCAGGTCGGTCGGGCCGAGCAGCGGGGCGTTGTCCGGCGAGCCGGGCCGCAGCCCCGCCCGGGTCTCCACCAGCGGGAGTTCGGTGATGCCGGGTACCAGTTCGTGGGCGTCGCGCAGGAGCTCGTAGACCCCTCCCGCGGTGACGGTGGTGTCCCAGCCGAGTTCCTCGCTGGTGGCTCCGATGACGAGCTCGCCGTTCTCGCGAGGCACCAGGTACACGTGGCTGCCGCGCACGACGGCCCGTACCGTCCGCGACAGGAACGGCGCGTACGACGGCGGCACGGCGAGCCGCAGCACCTGGCCCTTCACCGGCCGTACGGGGGCCGCGACCTCGGGCGGTACGCCGTCCAGGCGCCCGCTGAGCGAGCCCGCGGCCAGCACCACCTGGCCGGCGGGCAGCTCGGTGGCGTCCGCGTCGTCGAGGACCGCCCCGGAAGCCCGGTCGGCGGTGATCAGCAGCCGCGCGGCCCTCGCGCGGTGGAAGGCGACCCCGGCCCGCTCGCAGGCGGCCAGCAGCGCGGCCGCGAGGCGCCGCGGGTCGACCTGGTGGTCGCCGTCCACGCGCAGGCCGCCGCGGACGCCGGGGGCCAGCATCGGCTCCAGGCGGCGGCACTCGCGGCCGGTCAGCCACTGCGACTCCAGGCCGCAGCGGCGCTGGAGGGCGTGCAGTTCGCGCAGGTGGAGGCGGTCGTCGGAGTCGAGGGCCACCGCGAGGGTGCCGCAGGCTCGATAGCCGATGTCCATGCCGCCACTGGCCTCGGCGAGTTCGGCGGCGAACTGCGGGTAGCGGGCGGCGGAGGCGACGTTGAGCCCGAGCAGCGTCTCCTCGCCGTAGTGCAGCTCGGTGACGGCGGCGAGCATGCCGGCCGCGACCTGGGCGGCGCCGCCGCCGGGCGCCGGGTCGGCCAGGGCGGTGCGCAGCCCGTGCCGGGCCGCCCGCCAGGCGGTGACCAGGCCGATGATCCCGCCCCCGATGACGAGGACGTCGTAGCCGGGACTCCGGCTCTTCCTGGATGAGTGCATGGGCGTCCAGCCCCTCCCTTCGCCGGCATGACCCGGATCAGGTTCGTACGGTCGGAGGCCGGCCAGCCTCCCTCTCAGCCCGGTGCGCCCGGACTCCCGCGATAGGTTCGGGGGCCAGAGTAACGCCGAGCCCGACGCCGGGTAAGCCTGCCTCCCCGCTGCGGTTCCGTGCCGGGTCCGCGCCCGCTATTCCTGACGGACCGTCAGATGATTAGGCTGGACCGCGTGAGCGAGCAGACGCAACAGACGGAACACACGCGGCGCGGCGTCGTCGTCGTAGGCGCCGGCATGGCCGGGGTCCAGACAGCGGTCGCCCTCCGGGAACAGGGCTGGACCGGCCCCGTCACCCTGTTGGGCGCCGAACCCCACCAGCCCTACGACCGGCCGCCGCTGTCCAAGGCGGTGCTCCTCGGCAAAGCCGAGGACTCGGCCTTCGACGTCGACTTCGAAGGCCTGGACATCGAACTCCGCCTCGGCGTCGAGGTCACCGGCCTGCGGCCGGCCGCCCGCGAGGTGGACACCGAGGCGGGCCCGGTCCCGTACGGCATCCTCGTACTGGCGACCGGCGCGCGGCCGCTGAACCTGCCCGGCGCGGAGGGCGTCCCGGGCGTGCACCTGCTGCGCACCCTGGACGACGCGGCCAGGCTCCGGCCGGTGCTCGCGGCGGCCTCGGCGGTGGTGGTCGTCGGCGCCGGGTGGATCGGCGCGGAGTTCGCCACGGCGGCGCGCGAGGCCGGCTGCGAGGTGACCGTCGTCGAGGCGGCCGACCGGGTCCTGGCGGGCGCGCTGCCGGCGGAGGTGGCCGGGCCGATGGGCCGCTGGTACGCGCAGGCGGGCGCCTCGCTGCTGACGGGCGCGCGGGTGGCCTCCGTGGAGGAGGGCCGGGTGCTGCTGGGGGACGGGCGCGAGCTGGCGGCCGGCGCGGTCGTCGTGGGCATCGGCGCCCGGCCCGCGACGGACTGGCTGGCGGGCTCGGGCGTGGAACTGGGTCCCGACGGCGCGGTCGTCGCCGACGAGCACCTGCGCACCTCGGTGCCCGGGGTGTACGCGGTGGGGGACTGCGCGTCCTTCCCCTCCGGGCGGTACGGGGCGCGGCTGCTGGTGCACCACTGGGACAACGCGCTGCAGGGGCCGAGGGTGGTGGCGGCGAACATCCTGGCGGCGCGCACCACCGACCCGGCCGGGGCGCAGGCCGCGGACCGGGGCGGCGAGGAGGCCGCGGGCCGGCGCGCGGACCGGGGCGGCGACGAGGTCCCGGGCCGGGGCGGTGACCAGGCCGCGGGCCGGACCGCGGAGCAGGTCTACGACCCGGTGCCGTACTTCTGGTCCGAGCAGTTCGGCCGCTTCGTGCAGTACGCGGGCCACCATGGCGCCTCGGACGCGCTGGTGTGGCGCGGCGACCCGGAGGCCGAGGCCTGGTCGGTGTGCTGGCTGCGGGAGGACCGGATGGTCGCCGTCCTGGCGGTGGGCCGCCCCCGCGACCTGGCCCAGGGCCGGCGCCTCGTCGAATCGGGTGCGCGGGTGGACCCGGCCAAGGTCGCCGACCCCGCGGTCGCACTGAAGTCGGCGACCGTGTGAAGCGTGTTCTTCGAAGGAGCGCCTGGCGCCGCGGGCGGAGCGGGATGTGTGAAACACGCCCCGATGCCGCGACCCGGCGGACCTTTCCGGTCACGGCACCAGCACGGGGAGTGCCGTCGGGAGGCTCGCGAGGGGGCGCGGGCGCCCGGCCGGGACCCGGACGGGGCCGCTCGGGTACCGGCAGCGAGTCCGAGATGGCAGGCTTGTGTCCGTGACCGAGATTGACGCAAAGATCGATGCCCTTGTTCCCGCCTGGCTGTACCTCCCCGACATCGCGGAGATGCTCGACATCGAAGTGACCAAGGTTCGCCAGCTGGTCAAGGAAGGTCAGCTGCTCGCGGTGCGCCGCGGCGAGAACCGCTCCCTCCAGGTGCCCGCCGCCTTCATCGACGGGGACAAGATCGTCAAGGGCCTGGTCGGCTTGCTGACCGTGCTCCGCGACGACCGCTTCACGGACGCGGAGATCCTGGAGTGGCTGTTCACCGCCGACGACAGCCTGCCGGGCACCCCCGTGCAGGCGCTGAGCGAGAATCGCGGCACGGAGGTGAAGCGCCGCGCTCAGGCGCTCGCCATCTGACCTGACCCCACCTCTCACGAGGTGGAGGCAGCGCAACGCCACGCGCGGTGTGCGGTCCCCGGCCGGGGACCGCACACCGCGTACGTACGACACACCATCCCGGGGGTACCCATGTCCGCCATCGCCGCCCAGCTGTCCGACGCCCGGCTCTACCTGTGCACGGACGCCCGCAAGCGGCAGGGTGACCTCCCCCGGTTCCTCGACGCCGTCCTCGCCGGAGGCGTCGACATCGTCCAGCTCCGCGACAAGGGCATGGAGGCCGGCGAGGAGCTGGAGCACCTCCAGGTCTTCGCCGACGCAGCCCGCCGCCACGGCAAGCTGCTCGCCGTGAACGACCGCGCCGACGTCGCGCACGCCATCGGCTCCGACGTACTGCACCTCGGACAGGGCGACATCCCGGTGCCCGCCGCCCGCGCCATCCTCGGCCGCGAGGTCCTCATCGGCCGCTCCTGCCACTCCGAGGCCGAGGCCGACGCGGCCGCCGCCGAGCCCGGCGTCGACTACTTCTGTACCGGTCCCTGCTGGCCCACCCCCACCAAGCCCGGCCGCCACGCCCCGGGGCTCGGGCTCGTGCGCCACGCGGCCTCGCTCGCCTCGGAGCGTCCCTGGTTCGCCATCGGCGGCATCGACGCGTCGAACCTGGACGAGGTGCTGGACGCCGGCGCCTCCCGCGTCGTGGTCGTCCGCGCCCTGACCGAGGCCTCCGACCCCGGCGCCGCCGCCGCCGACCTGGCCAAGCGCGTCCGCGCCCGCCTCGCCTAGGCCGCCCCTCCCGCTCCGGACGCTCCGAACCGCTCGGCCGTCTCATTTCCGTGTCCAATGCGTGGACACGGCTTCGGTGTCCCCGGGAGCGCGTCTAACCTGCCCGTATGGCCCTTGGTACCGCTTCCACCTGGTCGGACCGTGCGCACACGGTCCGAGACCTCCTCGCGTCCGGGCGCTCGTACTCCTTCGAGTTCTGGGCGCCCAAGACCGAGAAGGGCGAGCGCAACCTCTGGAACGCCCTGCGCCGGGTCGAGGCGGTGGCCCCGAGCTTCGTCTCCGTCACCTACGGCGCCGGCGGCTCCACCCGCGGCGGGACCGTGCGGGCCACCGAGCAGATCGCCGCGAACACCACGCTGACCCCCGTCGCGCACCTCACGGCGGTGGACCACTCCGTCGCCGAGCTGCGCCACGTCATCGGCCAGTTCGCCGACGCCGGCATCCGCAACATGCTCGCCCTGCGCGGGGACCCGCCGGGCGACCCGATGGGCCCGTGGGTGGCCCACCCCGAAGGCGTGCACTACGCCGCCGACCTGGTCCGGCTGCTCAAGGAGTCCGGAGACTTCTGTGTCGGCGTCGCGGCCTTCCCCGAGATGCACCCGCGCTCCGAGGACTGGGACACGGACATCCGACACTTCGTGGACAAGTGTCGCGCCGGTGCGGACTACGCGATCACGCAGATGTTCTTCGACCCCGAGAATTATCTGAGGATGCGCGACAGCGCCGAGAAGGCGGGCTGCGAGACCCCGATCATCCCCGAGGTCATGCCTGTTGTGGGCATCAAGCAGCTCGACCGGCTTCCCCAACTCAGCACCGCGGTCTTCCCCGCGGCAGTGAAAGAGCGCATGCTCGCCGTCAAGGACGATCCGGCCGCTGTACGCTCCATTGGCATCGAGTTCGCCACGGAGTTCTGCGCGCGGCTGCTGTCCGAGGGTGTCCCGGGACTGCACTTCATCACGCTGAACAATTCCACGGCGACTCTCGAGATCTACGAGAACCTGGGCCTGCACCAGCGGGCCTGACCGGCGGACCCCCGTTCCCTGGGTGGTCGGCCGTACCGAGAGGGGCCACGCATGGGTATGACGGTCCTCTACATCGCGTTCGGTTTCGTCGCGCTGTGGCTGCTTGCCGAGGTCCTGATGCAGTACAAGGCCCGGCTGCGCTGGCGTCTGCTCGCCTTCGCCGGCTTCCTCGGCGTCGTCGCCGGCGTCGTCCTGCCGTCCGTGCTCGTCATCGGCGCCGGCGCCGTCGCGTTCGCGGCGGGCCAGACCCTGGTGACCCTGTCCTTCCGCAAGGGATTCGTGGCCGGCTGGGCACTGCGCAGGGACAAGCCGGAGCCCGTCGTACCGCAGAGCCGGCGCCGCAGGGCCGCGGGCGGCCCGCGCCAGGAGCCGGCGCTCCAGGTGACGGCCCTGGAGTACGGCCCCGAGGCCGCGGCGGCGGACCCGGACGAGGACTCCGCGCAGTACGCCGACTTCGCCGGCCCCGGATCCGATCAGGGAAGTGCCGGGACACAGGACTACTACGCCGTGCAGCCGGTGCCCGAGGAGACCGGCTCGTACGGGATACAGAGCATCCAGAGCACCGGCTCCTTCGCCTCGCCGTTCACCACGGCCGAGCAGGACTCCCACCAGTACGCGGCCTACTACGACCCGCAGGTCCAGGGCGGCTACGACTACACCACCGGCTACCCGGCCCCCGGCGAGCAGCAGGTCTACGCCGCCTACTCGGACCCGTACATCGGCACCGGCGGGACCGTGGCACCCCAGCAGGCGTACGGCTACGCCCCGTACGGCACCTATGCCCCCGACCCGTACGCGCAGCAGCAGGAGCAGTACTCCATGGACACCCCGCCCGGCGGGGTCTGGGTCCCGCAGCAGCGGTCCACCGACGGGGGCGCCCAGCCCTACCCGGTGGAGGAGCAGCAGCAGTACCCGTACCAGGGCACCGGCGAGTACGAGCAGTACCGCTACTAGGCCGCCGCCGGTACGGGCCGCCGGCCCGCGCCCCGACGGGGCCGCCGCCTACTGCGAGCCGCGGAAGTCCGCGCCCTCCACGATCAGCCCGGCCACCAGGGCGCCCGTCATCCCCGCGTGCGCCAGTCCGCCGCCGGGGTGCGCCCAGCCGCCGGCGAGGTAGAGCCCCGGCAGTGCGGTGGTGTTCGCGGGGCGCAGCAGCCGGCCCCCGGCCCCGGCCAGCGAGGGGGCGGGCACGGCGCCGCCGACGGCACCGGTGGCCGCCTCGATGTCGGCCGGGGTGCGCAGTTCGTGCCACAGCAGCCGCTCCCGCAGACCGGGCACGGCGCGGGCCGCCGCGGCCAGCAGCTCCTGGCCGGACGGAGCGGGCCCGCCCGTCACCACCGCGTGCACGGTGACCGCCTCGTGGTCCGCGTCGGGCCGGGTGGCCGGGTCGTCGGGGCGCAGCACGGTGACGGACCGGTGGGGCTGGAGGACGGCCGGGACCGTGCGGTGCACGGCATCGCCGTCGCGGGCCCCGCGCAGCGCGGCGAAGAGGGTGTACCAGCGGGCGGGTTCCGCCGCGCGGGCGGGCGCGGCGCCCGCGTCCGGGGTGATCCCCAGCCGCCGCGGGTCGGCCGCGCAGACCACGGAACCGGCTTCGACCACGACGCCGTCGGCGAGCACCAGCCCGGCCGCACGGTCCTCCCGTACGAGCACCTCGCGGACCTCGGCGCCGAAGACAAAGTCCACCTTCCGCTCCAGGCACCGCTCGTACACGGCGGTGGCCAGCTCCCGGATCCCGCCGCGCACGTACCAGCTGCCGAAGGTCTGCTCCATGTAGGGCAGCACCGCCGCGGAGGCGGGCGCGGTCGCCGGATCGAGCCCGTACGCGCGCACCCGCTCGGCGAGCAGCCCCCCGAGGCCGTCGCCGCCGAGCTCGCGCGCGGCGACCTCGGCCAGCGTCGGCGGCCGGCGGCGCAGCAGCCCGCTGCCGCGCAGCGCCGGATAGGGGTCGCGGCCCAGCGCCTGGCGGTCGGGGCGCAGCGGCTCCTCCAGCAGCGGGCGGCGGGTGGCGTCCCAGGCGTCCCGGGCGCGGCCCAGGACCGCACTCCAGCGATCGCCCGCACCCGAGCCGAAGGCCTCGTCGAGGGTGGCTGCCACGCCTCCGTGCGATGTGCCCGGGAGGGTGACCGTCCGGCCGTCCGAGAGCACGTGCCGGACGGCAGGGTCGACCTGGACCAGCTCGGCGCACTCCTCCAGCGGCCGCTTGCCGGTCTTGACGAACAGGTCGCGGTAGACGGCGGGCAGGTGCAGCAGCCCGGGGCCGGTGTCGAAGACGAAGCCTTCGCGCTCGTAGCGGCCGACGGCGCCGCCGTAGGTCCCCCCGCGCTCGTACACCGTCACCTGATGCCCCGCCACGGCCAGCCGGGCCGCCGTAGCCATCGCGCCCATCCCGGCGCCGATCACCGCAATTCGTGCCATGGGCAGAGCCTACCGAGCGACGCGTGCCACCTCGGCGGCGAGCCGCTTCTCCTCGCGGCGCTGGGCCCGGCGGCGCAGGAAGCGGCGGATCCTGCTCCAGAGGTAGATCACCAGGGCGAGTCCGGCGACCAGCAGGACGGCCGCGATGATCGCGGCGGCCTGCGGGTTGAACATCGCGAACGTGACGATCCCGGCCACGCCGAGGTCCTCGGCGGTGCTCATGACGATGTTGGTGAAGGGCTCGGGCGAGGTGTTGATCGCCATGCGGGTGCCGGTCTTGACGAAATGGCTGGCCAGGGCGGTGGTGCCGCCGACCGCGCCGGCGGTGATGTCGGAGAGCGAGCCGCTCTGCCCGGCCAGCAGCGCGCCGACCACCGCTCCGGCCACCGGGCGGATCACGGTGTGGACCGCGTCCCAGAGCGAGTCCATGTACGGGATCTTGTCGGCCACCGCCTCGCAGAGGAAGAGCACCGCCGCGACGATCAGCACGTCGGGGCGCTGCAGGGAGGCGGGGACCTCGTCGGTCAGTCCGGTCGCGCCGAAGATGCCGAGCAGGAGGACCACCGCATACGCGTTGATCCCGCTGGCCCAGCCGCTGGTGAAGACCAGGGGGAGGACACTCACCCGGTCATCATGCCGTACGGGGCGTGTCCCGCGGCCGGACGCGGGGGAGGGGACGACCCCGTGGGAAGGCGGACACAGCAGTGAGGGGACGGCCGCCTTCCGGCGGCCGTCCCCTCACCCGAGTCTGTCGTCGGGGCTACTGCCCCTGTTCGTCACGGCGGCGCTGCCACCGTTCCTCGATCCGGGTCATCATCGACCGACGCTGCCGGTTCTGGCCATGGGCCGAACCGCCTGCACTACCGGAGGCGGGTTGCTCACCCGGCTTGGGGGCTTTGCGCCAACCGGTGACCACGAGAACCGTGCAGCCCAGCATGACGAGGAACCCCACCACGCTGATCCAAAGCACGTTCGGAATGATCACACCGGTCATGAGGAGCGCGATACCCACCACGATGCCGGCGACTGCCTGGTAGACCCGTCGCCGGGTGTACGTGCGCAGTCCGCTTCCCTCAAGCGCTGTAGCGAATTTGGGATCTTCGGCGTACAGCGCTCGCTCCATCTGCTCGAGCATTCGCTGCTCGTGCTCCGAGAGCGGCACGGGAGTCCTCCTCATCCGTCGGTCGCGGGGGGAGCGACCAGGGGTCCCCTTCAGGATAGGCGGGGAATCGCCCCCGTGACACCCGCCCTCTACGCCACGTTCTAAAAACACTGCCCTTGGAAAGTACCGAGGAAAGCACAGTGCCGTCTTGGAGACGGCGCTGTCACAAACGAGTGGTGCGCGAAGCCGGACCGCCCGCCCGGCGATCCTCGAGGGCGTTATTCCCCAGAGGTCCGCTCGGCATGCCGGTCACTGCCTCCGATCATACGGGGCACGGCGCCGGTTCGGAGGGTGAGTGGCCCACTGCGTGCCCGGAAGGTCCGCAGATCAGGCGGGCTTCTCGCCCAGCACGTGCAGCTGGGTGGCGACCGCGTGGAAGGCGGGCAGCTCGGCGGCGGCCTCTTCCAGGCGCAGCAGGGCCTCCACCGCGCCCGGCTCGGTGTCCACCAGAACACCGGGGACCAGGTCGGCGAAGACCCGGACGCCGTGCACCGAGCCGACCGTCAGACCGGCGTCGCCGACCAGCGCGGCGAGCTGCTCGGCCGTGAAGCGCCTCGGCACCGGGTCGCCCTGCCCCCACCGGCCGGCCGGGTCGGTGAGCGCCGTACGGGCCTCCGTGAAGTGCCCGGCGAGCGCGCGGGCCAGGACGGCCCCGCCGAGGCCGGCGCCCAGCAGGCTGAGGATGCCGCCGGGGCGCAGTGCGGCCACCGCGTTGGCGACGCCCTCGGCCGGGTCGTCCACGTACTCCAGGACGCCGTGGCAGATCACCACGTCGTACGCGTCGCGCTCGACGACCTCGAGCAGGCCCTGGGCGTCGCCCTGCACCCCGCGGACGAGGTCGGCCACGCCGGCTTCGGCGACCCGGCGCTCCAGCCCGAACAGTGCGTTCGGGCTGGGGTCGACCACGGTGACCCGGTGGCCGAGGTGGGCGACGGGCACGGCGAACTTGCCGGTGCCGCCGCCGGTGTCGAGCACGTCCAGCACGTCCCGCCCGGTCGCCTTCACCCGGCGGTCGAGCGCCTCCTTGAGGACCTCCCACACCACGGCGGTGCGGAGGGAGGCGCGGGGGCGGGAAGTGTCCGACACGGCTGATGGCTCCTCGGCGCGTTTTGGGTGAGCGGTTCGTGCCCACCCTATGGCCTTCGGCTGCCGGGCAGGTCATCCCGCGTCGGGACGCCCCGCACGCGCCAGCGGAAGGCCCGGCGGCGGGCCGGCGGGCGTGATCGGCCGGAGCGCGAGCATCCGCTCCACCAGGCGCAGGAACATCGCCACCTCGCGCACCAGGTCGTCCGCGTCCCGGCCGGTCGCCGCTCCCGCTATCCCCGCCTCGGCCCGCGCCCGGCGGGCCGCGCCGGAGGCGAAGAGCGCGCTCCACTCGGTCAGTTCGGGCGCTATCTCCGGGAGCACCTCCCACGCGCTGCGGATCCGGGGCTTGCGCCGCGGGTTCACCGGCTCGGGCCGCCCGCGCGCGGCCAGCACGGCCGCGGCGGCGCGCAGCGCGGCGAGGTGGGCGGTGGCGTACCGCTCGTTGGACCGGGTCAGCCGGGCGGCTTCGGCCAGGCCCTCGTGGGCCTTGACGAGCAGATCGAGTGCGGCGGGGGGTGCCGCCGACTTCCGCGGGACGGGGTGGACAGGGGACGGGGACGGTGTGGCCATGACGAACCTCCTGTCGTTGCGTGCGCTTGCGCGCTGCCTGGTGTGGCTCCGTGCGGTGTGGCTCCGTGCGGTGTGGTGCCGTGCGATTCCGTGCGTGTCCCCATCGTGAAGGCCCCCACTGACAATCGCGCTGACCTGCGTTTTCGCCCTCGCGGCAGCGGCATCGTCCGGACAACTTCCCCCCGGCGCGCACCGGATGCCGCCGAAGGTGCTAGTTTTTGAACTGACTGGTCAGTTCAAAAGAAGGAGGATGGCGTGGACAGCCCGCACGGCGCGGCCGTCAGGGCCGAGGCTTTCGGACTCAAGGGCCCGCGGGGCTGGGTGTTCCGGGGCGTCGGGATCGACGCGGAGCCCGGCTCGCTCATCGCGGTCCAGGGCCCCTCCGGAAGCGGCCGGACCTGCCTGCTCCTCGCCCTCACCGGCCGGATGAAGCCCACCGAGGGCCACGCCGAGATCGGCCGACACCGGCTGCCGAAGAAGATGGCCGCGGTCCGCCGCATCGCCGCCCTCGGTCCGGTGTCCGGGGTCAACGACCTCGACCAGGCCCTCACCGTCGCCGAGCAACTGCGCGAGGGCGCCCTGCTCCAGCGCCGCTACGAGGGCCCCGTCCGCGCCCTGCTCCGCCCGCGCGGCGAACGCCGCAGCTCCTCCGCGGCCCGCATCGACGCCGCACTGGCCGCCGCCGGACTGGACCTCGCCACCCTGCCCAAGGGCCCGCGCACCTCCGTGCGGGACCTGGAACGGCTGGAATCCGTACGGCTGTCGGTGGCCATCGCGCTGCTCGGCTCGCCCCGGCTGCTGGCCCTGGACGACCTCGACCTCAAGCTCTCGGACGCGGAGCGGGCCGAGGCCTGGGACCTGCTCCGCTCCCTCGCCGCCGGCGGCACCACCGTCCTGGCGGTGTGCAGCGAGGCCCCGGCCGACGCGACGGTGCTGCGGACGGTCGCGTCCGCCGCCGAGCCGCACACCGAGCCGGCCGCCGAACCGGGCGGGGACGACGCCGCCGGACCCCGGCCCGTGGACTCCAAGATCACCTGGGGCACCTCCGCGGGCACCGGCACCACCGACACCGACACCGACGACACGAAGGGGGACGACGATGCGCTCACCGAAACTGGCCGCGCTTGAGCTGAAGCGGTTCGGGCGGGGGAAGCTGCCCAGGGCCGCGCTCGTCGCGCTGCTCCTGCTGCCGCTGCTCTACGGGGCCCTGTACCTGTGGTCCTTCTGGGACCCCTACAGCCGCCTCGACAAGGTGCCCGTCGCCCTCGTCAACTCCGACCAGGGCGCCACCGTGAACGGCGAGCGCATCGACGCGGGCGACGAGATCACCCGCAAGCTGCACGACAGCAAGACCTTCGACTGGCGCGAGGTCAGCGCGGAGGAGGCGGCCGAAGGGCTGGAGAACGGTACGTACTACCTCTCCCTCACCATGCCCGCCGACTTCAGCACGAAGATCGCCTCCAGCTCCGGCGAGGACCCGGCGACCGGGGCCCTCCAGGTCCGCACGAACGACGCGAACAACTACATCGTCGGCTCGATCTCGCGCACCGTCTTCTCCGAGGTCCGCTCGGCGGCGTCGACCAACGCCTCCCGCGGCTTCCTCGACAAGATCTTCGTCAACTTCTCCGACCTGCACGACAAGACCGCCGAGGCGGCCGACGGCGCCGACAAGCTCACCGACGGCGCCGGCAAGGCCCAGAAGGGCGCCAAGGACCTCGCCGACGGCCTGGACACGGCGAAGGAGAAGAACGGCGAGATCACCGGCGGCCTGAAGAAGCTGAACGGCGCCGCCGGGCAGCTCGAGACCGGCACGAAGGACATCGCGGCCGGCACCCAGCGGCTCGCCGACAAGGTCGGCGGCGTCGCCGGCAAGGCCCGCCCCTTCCTCAAGGACCCCAAGCAGCTCGCGGACAGCGCCGAACTCGTCGCCGACACCGCCAAGGTCGTGGGCAACCACCTCGACACCTTCACCAAGGCCGCCCCCGCCGCCGCCACCGTCACCCAGCGCGTCTCCACCGGCGCCGCCGACGTCTACGCGAAGACCTGCACCACCGGCGCCAAGCCGCTGCCCGCCACCTGCCCCCAGCTCAAGAGGCTCAAGGACGACGCCGCCGAGGGGGCCGAGCTCGCGGGCGACGTCGACACGCTCGTCAAGGACGCCGGCGGCGACATCGGCACGCTCCGCAAGCAGCTCTCCGACCTGGAGGACGAGGCCCGCAAGCTCGCCGTCAAGGCGCCCGGACTCTCCGCCGACATCGACGCGGCCGTCACCCAGGTGAACGCCCTCAACGACGGAGCCCACAAGGTCGCCACCGGCATGGCCAAGCTGCACACCGGCATCGGCACCGCCACCGCGGGCTCCGGCGCCCTCGGCGAGGGCGTCGGCAAGCTCGGCGACGGCGCGCACAGCCTCGACGGCGGCCTGGTCAAGCTCGTGGACGGCAACGGCGAACTCGCCGGCGGGCTCCACGACGGCGCCGGCAAGATCCCCGACTACGACCAGCAGCAGCGCGACGCCCGCACCCAGGTGATGGCCGATCCGATCCAGCTGGCCAACCAGTCCCTGCACAAGGCGCCCAACTACGGCACCGGCTTCGCCCCCTACTTCATCCCGCTCTCGCTGTGGGTCGGCGCGATGGTCGCCTACATGCTGATCGCACCGCTGAACCGGCGGGCGCTCGCCGCCGGCGCCTCGCCCTGGCGGATCGCCTTCGCGGGCTGGCTGCCCGTGGCCGGGCTCGGCGCCGCGCAGGTGGCCGCGCTGATGTCCGTACTCCACTGGGGGCTCGGCCTGCAGATGGCCCGGCCTGCGCTCACCGTGGCCTTCCTGATGCTGGTCACCGGCTGTTTCGCCGCGATCGTCCAGTGGCTCAACGCCAAGTTCGGCGCCGCCGGACGGATCCTGGTGCTGGCCGTCCTGATGCTCCAGCTGACCTCGGCCGGCGGCACCTACCCCGTCCAGACCAGCCCGGGGTTCTTCAACGCCATCCACCCCTACCTGCCGATGTCGTACGTGGTCGAGAGCCTGCGCCGCCTCATCACCGGCGGCGACCTCACCCCGGTCTGGCAGGGCTGCGCCGTACTGGCCGCCTTCACCGCGGGCGCCCTCGCCCTCACCGCGCTCGCCGCCCGGGGCAAGCAGGTGTGGACGATGGACCGGCTGCATCCGGAACTGAGCCTGTAGCCGGTGCGGAGCGGCAGACCTGTGAGAATCAGCGCCATGGAACGCAGCAGCACCGGTACGGCCGCGGGCGGCGCCCGCCGCCAGGCCACACGGCAGAAGCTCTACGAAGCCGCCGTCACCCTCATCGCGGAGCAGGGGTTCTCGGCGACCACGGTCGACGAGATCGCCGAGCGGGCGGGCGTTGCGAAGGGCACCGTCTACTACAACTTCGCCAGCAAGAACGAGCTCTTCGAGGAGCTGCTGCGGCACGGGGTCGGGCTGCTGACCGAGTCCCTGCGGACGGCGGCGGAATCGACCGAGGCCAGGGGCGGGAGCCGGGTCGAGGCGCTCGACGCGATGATCCGGGCCGGCTTGGTGTTCATCGACCGGTACCCGGCCTTCACCCAGCTCTACGTCGCGGAGCTGTGGCGGACGAACCGGACCTGGCAGTCCACCCTGATGGTCGTCCGGCGGGAGGCGGTCGCCGTCGTCGAGACGGTGCTGCGCGAGGGCGTGGAACGGGGGGAGCTGAGCGCGGAGATCGACGTGCCGCTGACCGCTGCCGCGATGGTGGGAATGGTGCTCGTGGCGGCGCTGGACTGGCAGTCGTTCCAGAGCGAGCGGTCGCTGGACGACGTGCACTCGGCGCTGTCGCTGCTGCTGCGGGGACGGGTCAGCGGGAACCGCTGACGTACCCCGATCGGCGGTGCCGCTGGGAGGCGGCGGCCGCGTAGAACTGGTGGGGCGGCTGAGTATCCGTACCTAGGCGCGGAAATGAGTACGCGCGCGGATGGGCCCCGACCTGCGCGGACGCCAGACTGGGGGCAACGGACAGGGACCCGGCCCGCACCGCCGACACGGGGCGGCAGGTGTGGACCGGGTCTCTCCGACCGGTGGGAAGGCGGCCGGCGCGGGGCTCGGGGGGATCGAGCCCCGGCGCCGGCCGCCTTTCGTTCTGGTACGGGGCCCTGCCCGGCGCCGTAGCCGTGTCCCGGGGCCCCATCGTCAGCCGCGACCCCGTAGCGGGATCCGGGTGCGGACCCGGGAGACGGCGGCCGCGACCTGCTCGGTCAGCGCCGCCCAGCGGGACGAGGCCGCCCAGCGGACGCGGGCCCCCGAGCGGGGGAGGAACAGCGCGCGCAGCCGGGCCGTCCGGGAAACCCCGGCGAGCAGACCCGCCCGCGCGAGCAGGACGTCAGGCCCCGCGGTCCCGTACGCGGGCTCCGCGCCCGGCGGGGCGTACAGCGCCCGCTCGACCGCGCCCGAGAGCCGGCGCACGGCGTCGGCCGCCTCCGCTTCCAGCCGGCCCAGCTCCACGACCCGGTCAGCGGCCCCCCGCGGGGACAGCGCCTCGTCCGGGGGGATCCCGACGTCCCACGCCGAGTCCGCGAGCTCGCGCCAGGCGGACAGCACGCTGCCCGAGCCGAGCCGCCGGGCCCGGAGCCTGCCGCGCCACAGGAACGGCAGCAACGGGAGCGCCAGTACCAGCAGGCCCGCGGCGGTCCAGGCCAGGACGGTGGCCGCCGACGGCCCGCCGTCCCCCGACCCCGCGTTCTGCTGCGGAGCGGTGGGCCCGCATTCGCCCAGCTTCTTCTGCTCCGGCGGGCAGCCCTCCTCGGTCGACGGCCCGGCCGAAGGCTGCACCGCGCTCGGGGACGGGGCCGCCGTCGGCGCCACCGGCTCGTTGCGCGGGGTCTCGGTCCGGCTGTAGTCCGGCACCGTGATGCCCGACCGGGGCGTCGGCTCGAAGCGGGTCCAGCCCACGCCCTCGAAGTACAGCTCCGGCCACGCGTGCGCGTCGCGCATCGAGACGTTGATGTTCCCGTCGGACTGCTTCTCACCGGGGGTGAACCCGACCGCGACCCGTGCGGGGATCCCGACCGAGCGCGCCATCGAGGCCATCGAGAAGGCGAAGTGGACGCAGAAGCCCTCCTTGTCCTCGAGGAACCGGGCGATGGCGTTCGAGCCCGTCCCCGAGGACACCTTCGTGTCGTAGCGGAAGCCGCCGCTGACCGCGAAGTAGTCCTGGAGCTTCACGGCCGCCGTGTAGTCGTCCTGGGCGCCCCGCGTGACCTCGCGGGCCGTCTTGACGACGATCTCCGGCAGGTTCTCCGGCAGCTTCGTGTACTCGGCCTTGACCGCCTCGTTCGGCGGCGGCGCCTTGCGCAGCTGCGTCGCCGTCGGCTTCAGCAGAAGGCTCCGTACGGTGTACTGCGCGCCCTGGGCGTTCTGGAACTTGTCCTTGGCCAGCTGGTCCCCGACGAGCGTGCGCCCGACCGGCTCGAACCGCCACTTGCCGCCGATGTCCACCTGCGTCGCCGGATACGGCATCGGCAGGTAGCGCTGCGCGTACGTCTGCGCCGAGGAGACGTTGGTGACCACCTCGACGGCACCCCCCAGGACGGCGGCGCTCACGCCGGGCGGGTCCGGCAGCCGCTTCGGGACGTCCGTCAGGGCCCGCCCGGAAGCCTCCCACTTGACGCCGTTGAACTCGTCCAGCGCCAGGATCCGCAGGTACTGCTCGCTCAGCTCCGGGCTGTTCGTGCGGTACTTCAGCACCACCCGGTTGTCCTGGGTGTTCAGGCTGGACTGGAGCGACACCAGCGGGTTGACCGCCTGGATCGAGGGGCCGATACCGGTCCCCGCGCCGTCGCCGCCCGCGCCCGAGCCCAGCACGCCCCCGCCCAGCGAGGGCAGCACCGCGGGCACCGCCAGCGCCAGCCCGAGCGCGAGCGCGCCGATCCGGCGCCCGGTCCGCACGGGGGCGAGCGCCTGCCCGCCGCCCGAGTAGCCGGCCGCGACCCGCCCGCGCGGTGCCGCGCCGAAGACCCGGCCCCACTGCGCGAGCCGGTCGCGGCCCTCGGCCAGCAACAGCAGCAGGTAGCCGCAGCCCGCCAGTACGAACGCGAACCAGGAGGCGCCGCCGGAAGCGGAGGCCGCGCTCGACAGGCCCGCCGCCACCGAGAACAGGGCGAGCAGCGGCAGCCCGGCCGCCGCGGCCATCCGCAGCGTCACCGCCAGCAGGTCCACCAGCAGCCCGATCGACAGGACCCCGCACACCAGCAGCAGCCGGATCCCGTCCGTCAGCGGCGCCGGGATCGCGAACTCGTTCACGTCCTGGACGCCCTGGCGGAACAGTGCGCCGAAGTCCGTCACCAGATAGGCCAGCAGCCCGTCGCCGGTCGAGGACTGCGCCTTCCCGCCGAACAGCAGCATGAGCGCCAGCAGCGATACGAGCAGTTGGGCCGCCACGGTCAGCGACCGCGCCAGCGGCACCCGCCGCGCCCCGGCGCCCACGGCGCTCTGCAGCGCCAGCAGCAGGGCCGCCTGCGGCAGCCAGCCGCCCGCCTCCACCAGGGGGTTCAGCGACCAGGCGGTGAACACGGTCGCCAGAGCCGCGAAGACCGTCAGTCTCGCCCGCCCGCTCATCCCCAGCCCCCCGCCGAACCCGAACCGCCACCCGTACCGATCGGAGCGTGGCCGGCCTGGCGCCACAGCTCCCCGAAGGCCACCCCGGGCGGGGCGGCCAGCGCCGTCCAGCCCGCGTCGCGCAGCCTGCCGAGGCGCTCCTCCAGCGGAGGCAGCCCCTGCGACATCACCGAAGCCAGCCCCGGCGGCCGCCCGGACCAGTCCGCGGAGTCCAGCACGAACGCCACGGCACCCCCACTGCGCCGGCACATCTTGGCCGCCAGATCCGTCTGTACGTCGTCCAGGTCTCCGAAGAAGGCGATGAGGAGCCCGTCACCGCCGGCTCCGCCGAAGCCGCTGCCGATGCCGTTGCCCCGTACCGCGTCGTACGCCCGGGACAGCCCGGCGCCGTCGGAGTGGGTGACCACCGCGAGGGTGTCCATCATCAGGCCCGCGGCCTCCGCGGACTCCTGGCCCCCAGAGGTGAAGCCACCGCCCTCGCGGGGCACGCAGTCCCCGGTGTCGGTCAGCAGCCGCACCGAGAAGCCCTGCTCCAGCAGGTGCACCAGGGCGGACGCGGCGCCCGAGACGGCCCACTCGAAGGCCGAGTCGGGGCCGGCGCCCTCGTAGGCGAGGTCCCGTGTGTCCAGCAGCACGGTGGCCCGGCTTCGCTGCGGCTGCTCCTCGCGGCGCACCATCAGCTCGCCGTAGCGGGCGGTGGAGCGCCAGTGCACGCGGCGCAGGTCGTCGCCGCGCCGGTAGCCGCGCGGGATCACGTCGTCCTCGCCGGCCAGGGCCAGCGAGCGGCGGCTGCCGTCGCCGTAGCCGGAGGACTCGCCGGTGAAGCGGACCGCGGGCAGGGCCTCGGTGCGCGGGATGACCGTGAGGGTGTCGTAGGCGGAGAACGAGCGGGTCAGCTCGACCAGCCCGAAGGGGTCGGTGAGGCGCAGCTGCAGCGGGCCCAGCGGATAGCGGCCGCGCAGGTCGGAACGGACCCGGTAGGACACCTCGCGGCGGCCGCCCGGCTCCACCCGGTCCAGGACGAAGCGGGGACGGGGACCGAGCACGTAGGGCACCCGGTCCTGGAGCATCAGCAGGCCGGTGGGCATCCGGGACGTGTTGTCGAGGCGCAGCTGCACCCGGGCCTCGGCGCCGGCGGCCACCCGCACCGGGGACAGCCGGCGGGTGCCGGAGACCCGGTAGCGGGTGCGGTGCAGGGCGTACACGCACAGCAGCGGCAGCACGGCGAGCAGGAGCCCGACCCGGAGCAGCTCCGACTGGCCCAGGACGTACGCGCACAGCGCGGCGGCGATGCCGGCGGCCAGGAAGGACCGGCCGCGGGTGGTCAGGCCGGACAGCGACGCGCGGAAACCGCCGCCTTCGCCCGCGCCCTGGCCGCCGGCGCCCTGCGGTGCGCCGGCACCCATCAGAAGCCCCGGATGCCCGCGCCGGGCGGCATCTCGCCGCGCGCGTGCGCGGCCGGTACGGGGGTGCGCTGCAGGATGTCGGCGACGACCTGCTCGGCGGTGCGGCGGCTCAGCTGGGCCTGCGCGGTGGGCAGCAGCCGGTGTGCGAGGACCGGACCGGCCAGCGCCTGGACGTCGTCGGGCAGGACGTAGTCCCGGCCGGCCAGCGCGGCGGAGGCCTTCACGGCGCGCAGCAGGTGCAGGGTGGCGCGGGGCGAGGCGCCCAGGCGCAGGTCCGGGTGGCTGCGGGTGGCGGAGACCAGGTCGACGACGTAGCGCCGGACGGGCGCGGCCACGTAGACCTCGCGGACGGCCTCGATGAGCTTGACGACGTCGTGGGCGTGCGCGACGGACGTCAGGTCGTCGAGCGGGGAGAGCCCGCCGTGCACGTCGAGCATCCGCAGTTCGGCGTCGGGGCTGGGGTAGCCGACGGAGACGCGGGCCATGAAGCGGTCGCGCTGGGCCTCGGGGAGCGGGTAGGTGCCCTCCATCTCGACCGGGTTCTGGGTGGCGACCACCATGAAGGGGCTCGGCAGCGCGTAGGTGGTGCCGTCGATGGTGACCTGCCCCTCCTCCATCGACTCCAGCAGCGCCGACTGGGTCTTGGGAGAGGCGCGGTTGATCTCGTCGCCGATGACGATCTGCGCGAAGATCGCGCCCGGCTTGAACTCGAACTCGCGGCGCTGCTGGTCGTAGATGCTGACGCCCGTGATGTCGGAGGGCAGCAGGTCCGGCGTGAACTGGATGCGCTGCACCGAGCAGTCGATGGACTTGGCGAGAGCCTTGGCCAGCATGGTCTTGCCGACGCCCGGCACGTCCTCGATCAGCAGGTGGCCCTCGGCGAGCAGGACGGTCAGCGCGAGGCGGACCACTTCCGGCTTGCCCTCGATCACGCTCTCGACCGACTCCCGCACCCGCTGCGCCGTGCTCGTCAGATCCGCGAGGCTCGCTCGGTCGTCATACGTGGTCACCTGGTTCTCCTCGACCCAATCCCAGGGCCGACGCGCATGACGCGGGAGGGCCCACCCCGAAACACCTCAAAAGCGAGAGTGCGGACACCGGCCCGGAGGTCCTCCGGGTGACGTCTCCCCGCATTCTTGACGGCGTTACGGCCTTGTGTCACTCACGAGGTGGGATCGATCTCCCGCAGCAGGCCGGTGTGCACGTCGAAGACGAAGCCTCGCACATCGTCCTTGTGGGGGAGGAACGGGTTCGTGCGAACCCGCTGCATGGACTGGCGGACGTCCTGGTCGACGTCCCGGAAGGCCTCGACGGCCCAGGCGGGGCGCTGCCCGACCTCGTCCTCCAGCTCGTGGCGGAAGTCCTCGGTCAGGCTTTCGAGACCGCAGCCGGTGTGGTGGATGAGTATCACCGTGCGGGTGCCGAGCGCCCGCTGGCTGATGGTGAGGGAGCGGATGGTGTCGTCGGTGACCACGCCGCCCGCGTTGCGGATGGTGTGGCAGTCGCCCAGTTCGAGGCCGAGGGCGGCGTGCAGGTCGAGCCGGGCGTCCATACAGGCCACGACCGCCACCTGGAGGACCGGTCGGGCGTCCATGCCGGGGTCGGCGAACTTGGCGGCGTAGGCGCGGTTCGACTCCACCAGCCTGTCGGTGACGGAGCGGCCGCCGGTGGCCTCGGAGGCGGACTCGGCGGGCACGGGTACGGAAGTCGTCATGGGTACGACGTTAATGGTCACAGCACGTCCGAGCATTGAGTGAGGGTGGACAAAGAAGGTCACGGCAACCTGTTGTGAGCTAACCCACAGGGGTGAGGCGAAGGTGGCCGTCCGGGTGATTCGCGGCATTTGTCGGTTCATGGGGAGAGGAGCGCACGGCGCGCGGGGCGGTTCGTTGACCGCGGCGACCGTTGCACTAAAGTGACGCGAACCGGCCGGAGCCCGGCCCTGACCGGCCGCCCGGCCCCTTTGGTAAGACTCCGCGTGCGCGGCGCGGCGTATGCCTGCCGCGCCGTTATCTGAGAGGGCGCTTTGACTAGCGAGTCCCGACACGTCCCGGTGATGCTCCAGCGGTGCCTGGACCTGTTGGCCCCGGCGCTGGAGAGGCCCGGGGCCGTCGTCGTCGACTGCACCCTGGGCCTCGGCGGCCACAGCGAGGCCCTGCTCTCCCGTTTCCCCGAGGCCCACCTGATCGGCCTCGACCGCGACAAGGAGGCCCTGCGCCTCTCCGGGGAGCGCCTCGCGCCCTTCGGGGACCGGGCCACCCTCGTCCACGCCATCTACGCGGACCTGGCCGACGTACTGGACAACCTGCGCATCCCCACCGTCCAGGGCATCCTCTTCGACCTCGGCGTCTCCTCCATGCAGCTGGACGAGGCCGACCGCGGCTTCGCCTACGCCCAGGACGCGCCCCTGGACATGCGGATGGACCAGACGACCGGCATCAGCGCGGCCGAGGTGCTCAACACCTATCCGCCCGGCGAGCTGGTCCGGATCCTGCGCCAGTACGGCGAGGAGAAGCAGGCCAAGCGGATCGTCTCCGCGGTGGTGCGCGAACGGGACAAGGAACCCTTCACCAACAGCGCGCGCCTGGTCGAACTGATCCGCGACTCCCTGCCGCAGGCGGCGAAGCGGACCGGGGGCAATCCCGCCAAGCGAACCTTCCAGGCGCTGCGCATCGAGGTCAACGGAGAGCTGTCCGGACTGGAGCGGGCCATCCCGGCCGCCGTCGGCCGGATCGCGGTCGGCGGCCGGATCGCCGTGCTCTCCTACCACTCGCTGGAGGACCGGCTCGTCAAGCAGGTCTTCGCGGCCGGCGCGACCTCCACGGCCCCGCCCGGGCTGCCGGTCGTACCGGAGAAGTACCAGCCGAAGCTGAAGCTCCTCACGCGCGGCGCGGAGCTGCCGACGGAGGAGGAGATCGCGGAGAACCGGCGTGCGGCGCCGGCCCGCTTCCGCGGGGTGGAACGGATCCGGGAGGCGCGGCTGTGAGTCCACGCGGGGGACGCTTCGGGCGGGTCCTTTCCGGGAGCCCGGCCGGCCAGGCGGCCAGGATGCCGTTCGTCCTGCTGGTGGTCGCGCTGCTCGGCGGCGGGCTGATCAGCCTGCTGCTGCTGAACTCGGCGCTGAACCAGGGCTCCTTCCAGCTGAGCAAGCTGCGCAAGGAGACCACCGTGCTCACGGACGAGGAGCAGGCGCTGCAGCGGGACGTGGACGGCTACTCCGCGCCCGACGCGCTGCAGAGCCGGGCGCACGAGCTGGGCCTGGTGCCCGGAGGCAGCCCGGTGTTCATCGGACCGGACGGCAAGGTCGCCGGTACCGCGTCCGCCGCCGCGGAGCCGCCCCCGCCCTCCCCGCCGCAGTCCGCCCCGCCGGTCTCGCCCTCACCGGGCGGGGCCGTCCCCAGCCCGGCCGGCTCCCCGGCCCCGGCTCCCTCGGGCTCGGCCACCCCCGTGGTGCCCGCCGCCCCGCCGGCATCGACCGGAGCCTCCCAGCCCTCCCAGACGCCTGGACGGTGACGTAGTGACGCGTACCCCTGCGGGGCCTGTCCCCTACCCGCCCTTCGGCCGGTCCCCGGGCCCTGCCCGGACCCGGCGTCCGAGGCACGGAGCCCCGGGAGCCCCGGCGCAGCAGGGCGCCGCCGCGTGAGCCCGCAGGAGCCGCCGCGGCGGCGGGTGCCCGGTCCGGGACGGGCCAGGCCCGGCGGGGACCGGGCACGGGCGACGGCCCGGCCGGCCTCCAGGCCCGCCACCCGCCGCCCCGCCCCGGCGAGGAAGACGCACACCATCCGTCTCGGCGCCCCCAAGCCCCGCCTGCGGCTGGTCAGCGTGGGGCTGACGCTCGTCATGCTCGCCTTCGTCGTCCGGCTGCTCCAGGTCCAGGCCGTCGACGCGTCCGCGTACTCCGCCAAGGCCTCCGAGAACCGCTTCGCCAGCTACACCCTGGCCGCCGAGCGCGGGGAGATCACCGACCGCAAGGGCGTGGCGCTCGCCACCAGCGTGGACGCGTACGACATCACGGCCGACCCGCAGATGTTCACCCCGCAGGAGAGTAAGGCCCCGGACGCCCCCGAGCAGGCGGCCGCACTCCTCGCGCCGATCATCGGCACGGACGCCAAGGAGCTCACCGAGCGCCTGAAGACGAAGAACACCCGCTACGTCGTCCTGGCCCGCCGCCAGACCCCGCAGGTCTGGAACCAGATCAAGGACCTCAAGAAGGTCTTCGCCGAGAAGGCGGCCGCGGACAAGAAGAACAACGGTCCCGGCGCCAACGTCCTGGGCGGCGTGTTCAACGAGAACAGCAGCAGGCGCGTGTACCCCAACGGCGACCTCGCCGCCGGGATACTGGGTTACGTCAACGCCGAGGGCAAGGGCGGCGGCGGACTGGAGTCCTCCCTCGACAAGAAACTGGCGGGCAAGGACGGCCGGCTCACCTACGCCCAGTCCGGCGGCCGCCGCGTGCCGACGGCCGGTTCCCGCGAGAAGCCCGCCGTGCCCGGCCAGGACATCGAGCTGACCATCGACCGCGACATCCAGTGGGCCGCCCAGAGCGCCATCACCGAACAGGTCGCCAAGTCGGAAGCCGACCGCGGCTACGTCATCGTCCAGGACACCCGCACCGGCGAGGTCCTCGCGATGGCCAACGCCCCCGGCTTCGACCCCAACGACCTGTCCAAGGCCAGCTCGGCCGCCATGGGCAACGCGGCCCTCCAGGACGTCTACGAGCCCGGATCCACCGCCAAGGTGATGTCGATGGCCGCCGTGCTGGAGGAGAAGAAGGCCGCCGCCGACACCCACGTCGAGGTCCCCAACCGGCTGCACCGCGGCGACCGCCTCTTCAAGGACGACATCGACCACCCGACCTGGTACCTGACCCTCAACGGGGTCCTCGCCAAGTCCTCCAACATCGGCACCATCCTGGCCACCGGCCAGCTCGGTCCGACGCAGACCGAGGCCAACAAGGTCCTGTACTCGTACCTGGACAAGTTCGGCATCGGCCAGCCCACCGGGCTGAACTACCCGGGCGAGTCACGCGGCATCCTCGCCAAGCCCGAGAAGTGGTCCACCTCCCAGCAGTACACGATCCCCTTCGGGCAGGGCCTGTCCCTCAACGCCATGCAGGCGGCCTCCGTGTACTCGACCATCGCCAACGGCGGCGTCCGCATCCAGCCCACCCTGGTCCGCGGCACCAAGGGGCCCGACGGCCGCTTCACCCCGGCCCCGGCGCCCGCGCAGCACAGCGTGATCAGCCCGGAGACCGCCAAGACCCTCGCGCAGATGCTGGAGTCGGTGGTCGACGACCAGGAAGGGACGGGAACCAAGGCCCGCATCCCCGGCTACCGGGTCGGCGGCAAGACCGGCACCTCCAACCGGGTGGATCCGGCCACCGGCCGCTACAAGGGCTACACCGCCTCCTTCGCCGGCTTCGCGCCCGCCGACAACCCCCGCATCACCGTCTACTGCGCCATCCAGAACCCCACCAAGGGCAGTTACTTCGGCGGCCAGATCTGCGGTCCCATCTACAAGAAGGTCATGGAGTTCGCCCTCAAGACCCTCCAGGTCGCCCCCACCGGAACCGCCCCCGCCGGACTCCCGGTCACCTACGAACCCGGCGCGCAGCCCGGCCCCCAGCCGAGCCCGCAGCCGAGCCAGTGACCGTCCGCCCGGCGGCCCGCCCAGAAACGCGTGAGGCACCATCAGTGACAACGATCACCCCGGAACCCGGGAACCAGACGACGGCCGGCTCCGAGGCCGGTCCCTCACTTCGCGGGCGGCCCGCCGGGCCCGGTACGCTCACCGCCGTGCCCCACGCTGAACAGCCCAGAACCACACAGAACGACGCCCCGGCAGCGCCGCCGGGAGCGCCGCGTCCCGTGTCCGCCCGCCCGATCCCGCTCGGCGAGCTCGCAGGCCTGCTGGGGCTCGAAGCCCCCGGCGTGCCGCCGCAGATCACCGGCATCACGCACGACTCCCGTGCCGTGCGTCCCGGAGACCTGTACGCCGCCCTGCCGGGCGCCAGGATGCACGGCGCGGACTTCGCCGCGCAGGCGGCCGCCCTCGGCGCCGCGGCGGTGCTGACCGACCCGGCCGGCACCGAGCGCGCCGAGGCCACCGGGCTCCCCGTCCTGACCGTCGCCGATCCGCGCGGCCGGATGGGCGAACTGGCGGCCACGATCTACGGGCGGCCGGGTACCGGCCTCCTGCAGATCGGCATCACCGGCACCTCCGGCAAGACCACCACGGCGTACCTCGTCGAAGGCGGCCTGCGCGGCAGCGGACGCACGACGGGGCTCATCGGCACCGTCGAGACGCGCATCGGGGACGAGCGCATCAAGTCCGAGCGCACCACCCCCGAGGCCACCGACCTGCAGGCGCTCCTCGCGGTCATGCGCGAACGCGGCGTCGACGCCGTTGCCATGGAGGTCTCCAGCCACGCCCTGGTGCTCGGACGGGTCGACGGCTGCGTCTTCGACGTCGCCGTCTTCAACAACCTGAGCCCGGAGCACATGGAGTTCCACTCCGACATGGAGGACTACTACCAGGCCAAGGCGCGGCTCTTCACCGAGCGCCGCGCCCGCCTCGGCGTGGTCAACGTCGACGACGAGTACGGCCGGCGCCTCGCCAAGGAGTCGCCGATCCCGGTCGTCACCTTCTCCGCCTCCGGTGACCCGGCCGCCGACTGGCGCGCCGAGGACGTGGTCTCGGGCCACATGGATTCGACCCTGACCCTGGTGGGTCCGCAGGGCGAGCGGGTACGGGCCACCGCCCCGCTGCCCGGCCCGTTCAACGTGGCCAACACCGTCGCCGCGGTCGTCACGCTCGCCGCGGCCGGCCTCGACCCGCAGGACGCCGCAGACGGCGTCGCCGCGGTCCCCGGGGTCCCCGGCCGACTGGAGCGGGTCGACGCGGGACAGCCGTACCTCGCCGTCGTCGACTACGCGCACAAGACGGACGCCGTCGAATCGGTCCTGCGCGCCCTGCGCGAGGTCACCACCGGCAAGCTGCACGTCGTGCTCGGCTGCGGCGGCGACCGCGACACCACCAAGCGGGCACCGATGGGCGCCGCCGCCGCCCGGTTCGCCGACACCGCCGTACTGACCTCCGACAACCCGCGCTCCGAGGACCCCCTCACGATCCTCGCGGCGATGTTCCGCGGGGCCGTGTCCGTACCCCCCGCCGAGCGGGGCACCGTCCTCGTCGACGCCGACCGCGCGGCGGCCATCGCCGCCGCCGTCGCACGCGCCGAGGCGGGCGACACCGTGCTGGTGGCCGGCAAGGGCCACGAACAGGGCCAGGACACCGCGGGCGTCGTACGGCCCTTCGACGACCGGGCGGTCCTGCGCACGGCCATCGAGAACCAAGCGCGCCTAAGTCCCCGACAGGCCGAGGTGAACCAGTAGTGATCGCCCTTTCCCTCGCCGAGATCGCCGAAATCACCGGCGGGCGGCCCCACGACATACCGGATCCGTCCGTACGCATCACCGGGCCCGTCGTCATCGACTCCCGCCAGGTGGAGCCCGGCAGCCTCTTCGCCGCGTTCGACGGCGAGCAGGTCGACGGCCACGACTACGCCGGTCGCGCGGTCGCCGCCGGCGCCGCGGCCGTGCTCGCGGCGCGGCCCGTCGGCGTCCCGGCCGTCGTCGTCCCCGACGTCGAGAAGGCGCTCGGCGCCCTCGCCCGGGCCGTCGTCGAGCGCCTGGGCACCGACGTGGTGGCGCTGACCGGCTCCGCCGGCAAGACGTCCACCAAGGATCTCATCGCCCAGGTACTCCAGGCCCACGCGCCCACCGTGTGGACGCCCGGCTCCCTCAACAACGAGATCGGCCTGCCGCTCACCGCGCTGAAGGCCACCGAGGACACCCGGCACCTGGTGCTGGAGATGGGTGCCCGCGGGATCGGCCACATCGCCTACCTCACCGGTCTGACGCCCCCGCGCATCGGCCTCGTCCTGAACGTCGGCACCGCCCACATCGGGGAGTTCGGCGGCCGGGAGCAGATCGCCCAGGCCAAGGGCGAGCTGGTGGAAGCCCTGCCGGCGGCGGCGGACGGCGGCATCGCCGTGCTGAACGCCGACGACCCCTTGGTCCGCCCGATGTCCGCCCGCACGAAGGCCCGTACGGTCCTGTTCGGCGAGGCCGAGGACGCCGACGTACGGGCCACCGATGTGCGGATGGCCGCCGGGGGACAACCCTCCTTCACACTCCACACACCCACCGGGTGCGGCGATGTGACCTTGCGGCTGTACGGTGAGCACCACGTGTCGAACGCGCTCGCCGCGGCCGCCGTCGCCCACGTACTGGGCATGTCCGTCGAAGAGATCGCCACCGCGCTCTCCGGGGCGGGCACCCTGTCCCGGTGGCGGATGGAGGTCACCGAGCGGGCGGACGGTGTGACGATCGTCAACGACGCCTACAACGCGAATCCCGAGTCCATGCGGGCCGCCCTGCGCGCACTTGCCGCGATGGGCGGCGCCGCCAGGGCCCACGGGGGTCGTACGTGGGCAGTGCTCGGTCCCATGGCCGAGCTCGGTGACGCGTCGCTGGCCGAGCACGATGCGGTGGGACGGCTTGCCGTCCGGCTCAACGTGAGCAAGCTCGTCGCAGTCGGGGGCAGGGAAGCGTCCTGGCTGCAACTGGGCGCATATAACGAGGGTTCGTGGGGTGAGGAGTCGGTGCTCGTGTCCGACGCGCAGGCGGCGGTCGACCTGTTGCGCAGTGAACTGCGCCCAGGTGACGTCGTGCTGGTGAAGGCTTCCAGGTCCATTGGTCTGGAGCGGGTCGCGCTGGCGTTGCTGGAGCGCGAGGGCGAGGTCGCCGGCCGATGAGGCAGATCCTGTTCTCCGGAGTCATCGGACTCTTCCTCACGCTCATCGGCACCCCGCTGCTGATCAAGGGTCTGGCCCGCAAGGGCTACGGCCAGTTCATCCGCGACGACGGCCCGCGTGGCCACGCGGGGAAGAAGGGCACGCCCACCATGGGCGGCATCTCCTTCATCCTGGCCACGCTGATCGCGTACGCCCTCACCAAGGTGATCACCTCCAGCGATCCGTCCTTCTCCGGTGTGCTCGTCCTCTTCTTGATGGCGGGCATGGGCCTGGTCGGGTTCCTCGACGACTACATCAAGATCGTCAAGCAGCGCTCACTTGGCCTGCGGGCCAAGGCGAAGATGGCCGGCCAGCTGATCGTCGGCATCGCCTTCGCGGTGCTCGCGCTCCAGTTCTCGGACTCACGAGGGCTGACCCCGGCGTCCACCAAGCTGTCGTTCGTCACGGACTTCGGCTGGTCGATCGGCCCGGTGCTGTTCGTGGTCTGGGCGCTGTTCATGATCCTGGCCATGTCCAACGGCGTGAACCTGACGGACGGCCTCGACGGCCTGGCCACCGGCGCCGCCGTGATGGTCTTCGGCGCCTACACCTTCATCGGCGTCTGGCAGTACCAGGAGTCCTGCATCAACGCGGAGACCCTGACCAACCCGGCCGCCTGCTTCGAGGTCCGCGACCCACTGGACCTCGCGGTCGTCGCCTCCGCGCTGATGGGCTCCTGCTTCGGCTTCCTGTGGTGGAACACCTCGCCCGCCAAGATCTTCATGGGTGACACCGGCTCGCTGGCTCTCGGCGGCGCGCTCGCCGGACTCGCGATCTGCTCCCGCACGGAGTTCCTGATGGCGCTCCTCGGCGGCCTCTTCGTCCTGATCACCATGTCGGTCGTCATCCAGGTCGGTTCCTTCAAGATGACCGGCAAGCGCGTCTTCCGGATGGCGCCGCTACAGCACCACTTCGAGCTCAAGGGGTGGTCCGAAGTCCTTGTCGTGGTCCGCTTCTGGATCATCCAGGGCATGTGCGTGATCGTGGGCCTCGGACTCTTCTACGCGGGATGGGCAGCCGACAAGTGACCGCCTGGCACGGCAAGAACATCACCGTCGCCGGTCTCGGCGTGAGCGGCGTCAGCGCCGCCCGCGCCCTGGCCGGCCTCGGCGCTTCGGTGACGGTCGTCGACAACGGCGACGGCGACGCCCAGCGCGCGCGGGCCGCCGAGCTCGCGGAGCTGGGCATCGAGGTCCGTCTCGGCCGCCTGGACGGCGGCGCGCGGGCGGGCGAGGTCCTGCCCGAGGGCACGGACCTCGTGGTCACCTCGCCGGGCTGGAAGCCCGACAGCCCGCTGTTCGCGGCAGCCGCCGCGGCCGGCGTGGACGTCGTGGGCGACGTCGAGATCGCCTGGCTGCTGCGCGGCCCCGATGCCGCGCCGTGGCTCGCGATCACCGGAACCAACGGCAAGACCACCACCACCCAGATGCTCGCCTCGATCCTCAGGGCGGCCGGGCTCAGGACGGCGGCCGTCGGCAACATCGGCACCCCGATCATCGACGTGGTGACCGGCGAGGAGACGTATGACGTCCTCGCCGTCGAGCTCTCCAGCTACCAGCTGCACTGGGCGCCCTCGCTGCGCGCCCACTCCGCGGCCGTCCTCAACCTGGCCCCGGACCACCTCGACTGGCACGGCTCGATGGAGGCCTACGCCGCCGACAAGGGACGGATCTACGAGGGCAACTCGGTGGCCTGCGTCTACAACGCGGACCCCGCCGACAACAAGGCCACCGAGACCTTGGTGATGGAGGCCGACGTCGAAGAGGGCTGCCGGGCGATCGGCTTCACCCTCGGCGCCCCCGGCCCCTCCATGCTCGGTGTCGTCGACGGGATCCTCGTCGACCGGGCGTTCGTGGAGAACCGGCAGAAGAACGCCCAGGAGCTCGCGGAGGTCGCGGACGTCAATCCGCCGGCCCCCCACAACATCGCCAACGCCCTCGCCGCGGCCGCCCTGGCCCGCGCCTTCGGCGTGAAGCCGAGCGCCGTCCGCGACGGACTGCGCGCCTTCCGGCCGGACGCGCACCGGGTCAGCCACGTGGCCGAGGTGGACGGGGTCACCTACATCGACGACTCCAAAGCGACCAACACCCACGCCGCGGAGGCCTCCCTGGCCGCCTTCGAACCGGTCGTGTGGATCGCCGGCGGCCTCGCCAAGGGAGCCACCTTCGACGAGCTCGTGCGCAAGTCCGCGGCGCGGATGCGCGGCGTCGTGCTGATCGGCGCCGACCGGGCGCTGATCGCCGAGGCGCTGGCGCGACACGCGCCGCAGGTCCCGGTCGTGGACCTCGGACGGACCGACACTGGGGCGATGCTCGCGGCGGTCCGGGAAGCTGCCCGGCTCGCGGAGACCGGCGACACGGTTCTGCTGGCACCCGCCTGCGCCTCGATGGACATGTTCGCGAACTACAACGAGCGTGGGGACGCGTTCGCCGACGCGGTGCGCGAACTGGCCGCCGAGAAGGCCTAGGGCCGGCTCGATCCAGGGCCGGTCCCTCCGGCCGACCGGCCGCTCGCCTCGTACGAGTGGAGGGGAAGATCACAGATGCCGGCCAAGCAAATGCTGCCGGGGCGGCGGCCGTCCGCGGACAAGGCCGCCAAAGCCGTCAGAGCCCCCAAGGCCGCCAAGGGCGGCCGGACATCAGGCCGGGTCCGCCCCGCCGTGCGCCTGGGACGGCCCGGGGCGGGCGGGCCGCTGGCCGGCCTGCGGCGTACGCAGCAGCAGGTGCGCCGGGCCTGGGACCGGCCCCTCACCGCGTACTACCTGATCTTCGGCAGCTCGCTGCTCATCACCGTGCTCGGTCTGGTGATGGTCTACTCGGCCTCGATGATCAAGGCGCTCCAGCTCGGCCTGGGCGACGCCTACTTCTTCAAGAAGCAGTTCCTCGCGGCCCTGATCGGCACCGGACTGCTGCTGGTCGCCTCCAGGATGCCCGTCAAACTGCACCGGGCGCTGTCCTATCCGGTGCTCGCCGGCACGCTCTTCCTGATGGTCCTGGTCCAGGTCCCGGGGATAGGCGTATCGGTCAACGGCAACCAGAACTGGATCTCCCTGGGCGGTCCGTTCATGCTCCAGCCCAGCGAGTTCGGCAAACTGGCCCTCATCCTCTGGGGCGCCGACCTGCTGGCGCGCAAGGGCGAGAAGGACCTGCTGAGCCAGTGGAAGCACCTCCTGGTGCCGCTGGTCCCGGTCGCCTTCCTGCTGCTCGGGCTCATCATGCTGGGCGGGGACATGGGCACCGCGGTGATCCTCGGTGCCGTGCTGTTCGGCCTGTTGTGGCTGGCCGGGGCGCCCACGCGGATGTTCGCGGGCGTACTGGCCGTCGCGGGCGTGCTGGTCGTGCTCCTCATCAAGACCAGCCCGCACCGCATGGACCGGCTCGAGTGCATCGGCGCGACCGAGCCGGGCAAGAACGACCTCTGCTGGCAGGCGGTCCACGGAATCTACGCACTCGCCTCCGGCGGATGGTTCGGTTCCGGCCTGGGCGCCAGTGTGGAAAAATGGGGGCAACTGCCAGAGGCCCACACCGACTTCATCTTCGCCATCACCGGCGAGGAACTGGGGCTGGCGGGGACACTGTCGGTGCTCGCCCTGTTCGCGGCCCTAGGCTATGCGGGTATCCGCGTGGCCGGACGCACGGAGGACCCCTTCGTACGGTATGCCGCGGGAGGCGTGACCACGTGGATCACGGCGCAAGCCGTGATCAACATCGGTGCGGTGCTCGGTCTGCTGCCGATCGCCGGGGTCCCGCTCCCGCTGTTCTCCTACGGCGGGTCGGCCCTGCTGCCGACCATGTTCGCGGTCGGACTGCTCATCGCGTTCGCGCGTGAGGAGCCGGCGGCACGCGCGGCGCTCGCGATGCGGAAGCCGAAGAACGGCCGTCCGCGGACCGGGCAGAGATGGAAGTCGATGAGACGGCGCGTCAAGAAGCGTCCGTCCGGAGAGCGGTGAATTTCGGTGCATGTCGTACTCGCCGGTGGGGGGACCGCCGGCCACATCGAGCCGGCGCTCGCCCTCGCGGACGCCCTGCGCAGGCAGGACCCTTCCGTGGGCATCACCGCCCTCGGCACGGAACGCGGACTCGAAACCCGCCTGGTGCCGGAGCGCGGCTACGAGCTGGGACTGATCCCGGCCGTCCCGCTGCCCCGTAGGCCAACGCCCGAGCTGATCACCGTCCCCGGACGGCTGCGCGGCACCATCAAGGCCGCGGAGGAGATCCTCCTGCGCACGAAGGCCGACTGCGTCGTCGGCTTCGGCGGCTACGTGGCCCTGCCCGGCTACCTCGCGGCCAAGCGCCTCGGGGTACCGATCATCGTCCACGAGGCCAACGCCCGGCCCGGACTGGCCAACAAGATCGGCTCCCGGTACGCGCACGCCGTCGCGGTCTCCACCCCCGACAGCAAACTGCGCGGGGCCCGCTACGTGGGGATCCCGCTGCGCCGCAGCATCTCCACCCTCGACCGGGCAGCGGTCCGCCCGGAGGCGCGCGCCGCCTTCGGCCTGGACCCCAACCTGCCGACGCTGCTGGTCTCCGGCGGCTCGCAGGGCGCCCGCCGCCTCAACGAGGTGATCCAGCAGGTCGCGCCGACCCTCCAGCGCTCCGGGATCCAGATCCTGCACGCGGTCGGGCCGAAGAACGAACTGCCGCGTGTCGACAACATGCCGGGGATGCCGCCCTACGTGCCGGTACCGTACGTGGACCGGATGGACCTCGCGTACGCCGCCGCCGACATGATGCTGTGCCGCGCGGGTGCGATGACCGTCGCCGAGCTCTCCGCCGTCGGGCTCCCCGCCGCCTACGTACCGCTGCCGATCGGCAACGGCGAACAGCGGCTCAACGCCCAGCCGGTGGTCAAGGCCGGCGGCGGCCTGCTCGTGGACGACGCGGAACTGACGCCCGAGTGGGTGCTGGGCCAGGTCGTCCCGGTCCTCACCGACCCGCACCGGCTCTACGAGATGTCCCGCGCGGCCGCCGAGTTCGGCCGCCGGGACGCGGACGACCTGCTGGTCGCCATGGTGTACGAGGCGGTCGCCGCCAACAGGAAGCACTGACGCAGGAGGCACAGGAGTGGCCGGAGCGAGCACCGCACAGCGCGGCAGTCCGGGGGCCTCGGGGAAGGGGGCCGGGCCTTCCGGCCGGCCCCGGCCCCCCAAGTCGCCCAAGCGGCCCGGGCGCTCCGGCCCGGCCGGCCCGCTCGGCCTGCGCCGGGGCCCCGTCCTGGTCGCCGGGCTCGTCCTGGTCCTGCTCTTGGCCGCGGGCCTCACCTGGGTGTTCTACGGGTCCTCCTGGCTCCGGGTCGAGAAGGTCACCGCGGGCGGCACCGAGGTCCTCACCCCGGAGCAGGTGCGCCTCGCGGCGGCCGTGCCCGTCGGGGCGCCCATGGTGTCCGTGGACACCGACGAGATCGAGGCCCGGGTGCGCGGCCGGCTGCCCCGCATCGATTCGGTCGACGTGGTGCGGACCTGGCCGCACGGCATCGGGCTGAAGGTGACGGAACGCAAGCCCGTCCTGCTCATCGAGAAGGGCTCGGAGTTCCTGGAAGTGGACGCTTCCGGTGTGCGATTCGACACGGTCGCGAAGGCACCCGAAGGCGTTCCGGTCCTCGAACTGAGCGCCGGGCAGTCCCCGAGCGGCCGCCGTTTCGACGAGGAGCGGCTGCTGCACGAGGCCGTCGGCGTGGCCGTCGACCTCCCGGAAGCCGTCCGCAAGGAGACCGCGCGGGTCAAGGTCCGGTCCTACGACTCCGTGGTGTTGGAGCTGTCGCGGGGCCGCACGGTCGTCTGGGGGAGCGGCGAACAGGGTGAGGCGAAGGGGCGAGCTCTGACGGCGCTCCTGAAGGCCTCGCCCAAGGCCGAACACTTCGACGTGAGCGTCCCCACCGCGCCCGCGGTGTCCGGTAGTTGACGTCAGGTCGAACACCGGCGCACCCTGGTTGGCCAGCGATACGGGTGATCACATAGGGTGAAAAGAAAAACGGGAGGTTCGGCGTGTTCGTTGAACACGCGCTACTTGTCGACTTAGTGTCCTGTTCGGAAGAGTCAAGGAACAGACACACTCATAACCCTAAACTTCAGGGTTAGGGTTCGGGTCGGCGCGTACGGACCGTCCCAATTTCGGCATCAGTCGTCGCACCGCAGGCCCGCGAGGCGAACGACACGTAACTCGAGGCGAGAGGCCTTCGACGTGGCAGCACCGCAGAACTACCTCGCAGTCATCAAGGTCATCGGTGTCGGCGGCGGTGGTGTCAATGCCATCAACCGAATGATCGAGGTCGGTCTCAAGGGCGTCGAGTTCATCGCCATCAACACGGACGCCCAGGCGCTGTTGATGAGCGACGCCGACGTCAAGCTCGACGTCGGTCGGGAACTCACCCGGGGTCTTGGCGCCGGCGCCAACCCGGATGTCGGCCGCAAGGCGGCAGAGGACCACCGCGAGGAGATCGAGGAGGTCCTCAAGGGGGCCGACATGGTCTTCGTCACCGCCGGTGAGGGCGGCGGCACCGGCACGGGCGGCGCACCCGTCGTCGCCAACATCGCGCGTTCGCTGGGCGCCCTGACGATCGGTGTGGTCACCCGGCCGTTCACCTTCGAGGGCCGGCGCCGCGCGAACCAGGCCGAGGACGGCATCGCCCAGCTCCGCGAGCAGGTCGACACCCTCATCGTCATCCCCAACGACCGGCTGCTGTCCATCTCGGACCGCCAGGTCAGCGTCCTCGACGCCTTCAAGTCGGCCGACCAGGTCCTGCTCTCCGGCGTCCAGGGCATCACCGATCTCATCACCACCCCGGGTCTGATCAACCTCGACTTCGCGGACGTCAAGTCCGTCATGTCCGAAGCGGGCTCGGCGCTGATGGGCATCGGCTCGGCCCGCGGCGACGACCGCGCCGTGGCCGCCGCCGAGATGGCGATCTCCTCGCCGCTCCTCGAGGCGTCCATCGACGGCGCCCGCGGCGTGCTGCTCTCCATCTCCGGCGGCTCGGACCTCGGTCTCTTCGAGATCAACGAGGCCGCGCAGCTGGTGAGCGAGGCCGCGCACCCCGAGGCGAACATCATCTTCGGCGCCGTCATCGACGACGCGCTCGGCGACGAGGTGCGGGTCACCGTCATCGCGGCCGGGTTCGACGGCGGACAGCCCCCGGCCCGCCGGGACAACGTCATCGGCGCGGCGTCCACCAAGCGCGAGGAGCCGGCCCCGGCTCCGGTCCGTGCCGCCGAACCGGTCCGCCCGGCCTTCGGCGGACTCGGCTCGGTCACCCCGCGCGAGGAGCCGGTCCGTGCCGAGCCCGTCCCGGTCGCCGAGGCGCCCGCGCCGCAGGTCCCGACGGCCCGCCCGTACCAGGACAGCCCGGCCGAGGAACTGGATGTCCCGGACTTCTTGAAGTGACCCTGGAGCAGCACAGCGAGAGCGGCGCCCACTTCGCCTTCACCGACCGGTGGGGCGGGGTGAGCGCCGTTCCGTACGAGGAGCTCAATCTCGGCGGCGCGGTCGGAGACGACCCGGCCGCCGTTCGCGCGAACCGGGCCGCCGCGGCGAAGACCCTGGGCGTCGACCCGGACCTGGTGGTCTGGATGAACCAGGTGCACGGACGCGACGTGGCGGTGGTCGACGGCCCGTGGGCCGCCGGCGTCACCATCCCCTCCGTGGACGCGGTGGTGACCACCCGTCGGGGGCTCGCGCTCGCGGTCCTCACCGCCGACTGCACACCCGTCCTGCTGGCCGACCCCGTGGCCGGCGTCGCGGGAGCCGCCCACGCGGGGCGGCCCGGGCTGGTCGCGGGAGTCGTGGCCGCCGCCGTCGAGGCGATGGTCTCGCTGGGCGCCGACCCCGCGCGCATGGTCGCCCGTACCGGGCCCGCGGTGTGCGGGCGCTGCTACGAGGTACCCGCCGAGATGCGCGCCGCCGTCGCCGAGGTGGTGCCGGCCGCGTACGCCGAGACCAGCTGGGGGACACCGGCCGTCGACGTGGTGGCGGGAGTGCACGCGCAGCTGGCGGAGGCGGGGGTGGCCGATGCGCGCCGGTCCCCGGTCTGCACACTGGAGTCGCGGGACCACTTCTCGTACCGCCGTGACCGGGTGACCGGGCGGCTTGCCGGATATGTCTGGTTGGACTGAAGAATGACGGACCGTAAGGCCGAGCTGGCCGAGAACCTCGCGCGGGTGGAGGAACGCATCCGGGCCGCCTGCGCGACCGCCGGGCGCGACAGGGAGGAGGTGACCCTCATCGTGGTCACCAAGACCTACCCGTCGAGCGACGTACGACTGCTGGCGGACCTGGGTGTCCGTCACGTGGCGGAAAACCGGGACCAGGACGCCGCCCCCAAGGCCGGGGCCTGCGCGGATCTGCCGCTCAGCTGGCACTTCGTCGGCCAGTTGCAGACGAACAAAGTCCGTTCCGTGGCGGGATACGCGCAATTCGTGCAGTCCGTGGACCGGCCGAAGCTCGTCACCGCGCTGTCGGCGGCCGCGGAGGGCGCGGGACGCGAACTGGGCTGCCTCGTACAGGTCGCCCTCGACGCCGAGTCGGGCGGGAGGGGGACCCGTGGCGGCGCCGCGCAGGAGCAGCTCGCCGAGTTGGCGGACCTCGTGGCGGCGGCGCCCGGACTGCGGCTCGACGGGCTGATGACGGTCGCGCCGCTGGCCGGGCCCTACGCGGGACGCGAACAAGCGGCCTTCGAGCGGCTGGTGGAATTGTCATCAGGCCTGCGCGCGGACCATCCTGCTGCCACGATGGTGTCCGCCGGGATGAGCGCGGACCTGGAAGAGGCCATTGCGGCCGGTGCGACACATGTACGCGTCGGCACTGCGGTACTCGGCGCGAGACCCCGGCTCGGGTAACGTCGCGAAGAAAGTCGGACCACAGCAGAAAATATGGTCATTTCCGCAGATGAGCGGACGGACCACGTGGATCGCGGGCAGTTGGTGACATTCGTGACACGGCGAGACACCTGCGACAGGGCGATCCACCACAGAGCGGAGGACTCAGAGAATGGCCGGCGCGATGCGCAAGATGGCGGTCTACCTCGGCCTCGTGGAGGACGACCGGTACGACAACCCGGGGTACGACCCCGACGACGAGTTCGAGCCCGAGCCGGAACCGGAACGGGAGCGTCGGCGACAGCAACCAGCTTCGCACCAATCACCCGTATCGGACGAACCGGTACGAGTTGTACAGCCCCCGGCACCGAGAGAACCCCTCCCAATGCCGGTTGAAAATGGACGTCCTGCGCGAATCGCCCCCGTGGCATCCATCACACCCGACCGCTCGAATCTGGAGAAGAACGCCCCCGTGATCATGCCCAAGGTCGTCTCCGAGCGGGAGCCGTACCGCATCACGACGCTCCACCCCCGGACCTACAACGAGGCCCGTACCATCGGGGAACACTTCCGTGAGGGCACTCCGGTGATCATGAATCTCACGGAGATGGACGACACCGACGCGAAGCGTCTGGTCGACTTCGCCGCCGGACTCGTGTTCGGCCTGCACGGCAGCATTGAACGCGTGACACAGAAGGTGTTCCTGCTGTCGCCTGCTAACGTCGATGTCACGGCGGAGGACAAGGCCCGCATCGCGGAGGGCGGGTTCTTCAACCAAAGCTAGACCGATCCGTCAGATACGGGACCGGGAACAGAGCGGGAGCAGGGGAGAGGGAAGCGCGGGATGGGCGTCGCACTGGAAGTGGTCTACATCGCGCTGATGTGCTTCCTCATCGTGCTGATCTTCCGACTGGTCATGGACTACGTGTTCCAGTTCGCACGTTCATGGGCACCCGGCAAGGCGATGGTGGTCGTTCTGGAGGCCACCTACACTGTCACCGATCCACCGCTCAAGCTTCTCCGGCGGCTCATCCCGCCGTTGCGTCTCGGGGGCGTGGCACTCGACCTGTCCTTCTTCGTTCTGATGATCATCGTTTACATCCTCATCAGTTTCGTGAGCACCGCTGCGAGAAGCGTGTGAACGATGAGCTTCCCCGCAGGCGCGGGGACAGTCCCGATACGGCCTTGCCGACTGCCGACGACTACGTAGAGGTGAAGAAGACATGCCGCTGACTCCCGAGGACGTGCGGAACAAGCAGTTCACGACCGTCCGCCTGCGAGAAGGCTATGACGAGGACGAGGTCGATGCCTTCCTCGACGAGGTCGAGTCCGAGCTGACGCGCCTGCTGCGCGAGAACGAGGACCTGCGCGCCAAGCTCGCTGCCGCCACGCGTGCCGCCGCGCAGAACCAGCAGCAGCAGGGCATGCGCAAGCCGGAACCCCAGGACCAGCGTGGCCCCGGCGCCCCCGTGCCCGCGGCCATATCCGGCCCGCCGCAGCAGCAGCCCCAGATGGGTCCGCCGCAGCTTCCGGGCGGCCAGCCCCAGCTGCCGGCCGGCCCCGGTGGCCACGGCCAGCAGGGTCAGGGCCCGATGGGCGGCTCCATGCAGCAGCACACCATGGGCGGCCAGCAGCAGATGGGCCAGCAGGGCATGGGCCAGCAGGGCATGGGCCAGCAGGGTCCGGGCCCGATGGGCGGCCCCATGCAGCAGCAGTCCATGGGCGGCCAGAACCCGCTCGGCCAGCCGATGGGCCAGCAGATGGGCCAGCAGATGGGCCAGCAGATGCAGCCGATGGGCCAGCAGATGCAGCCCATGGGCCAGCAGATGCACCAGCAGCAGCCGCAGCAGCTCCCGCAGCAGGGCCCCGGTGGCGACAGCGCCGCCCGCGTCCTGTCGCTCGCGCAGCAGACCGCCGACCAGGCGATCGCGGAGGCCCGCTCCGAGGCCAACAAGATCGTCGGCGAGGCCCGGTCGCGCGCCGAGGGCCTGGAGCGGGACGCCCGCGCCAAGGCCGACGCGCTGGAGCGGGACGCGCAGGAGAAGCACCGCGTCGCGATGGGCTCGCTGGAGTCCGCCCGCGCCACGCTGGAGCGCAAGGTCGAGGACCTGCGGGGCTTCGAGCGCGAGTACCGGACCCGCCTGAAGTCCTACCTGGAGTCGCAGCTGCGCCAGCTGGAGACCCAGGCCGACGACTCGCTGGCTCCGCCGCGGAACCCCGCCGGTCCCGCGCTGCCCCCGTCGCCGACTCCTTCGATGGCCCCGGCCGGTGCGATGCACTCCATGGGCGGCCCGTCGATGGGTGGCCCCTCGCCGATGGGCGGTCCGTCGCCGATGGCCCCGTCCTACGGTGGCGGCCAGCAGCAGATGTCCCCGGCGATGACGCAGCCGATGGCTCCGGTGCGGCCCGCCGCTCCGCAGCCGATGCAGCAGGCGCCGTCTCCGATGCGGGGCTTCCTGATCGACGAGGACGACAACTAAGCGGTAGCCCGTCGGCAGACGGTCGGGCCGGGCCCGGTTCCCCTTCGGGGGCACCGGGCCCGGCCCGTTTGCGTACCCGCGGCCCTACGCGGCGGCCCGCCAACCGGTGCGGTGCCCGGTGCCCGGCGCACGAACCCCCGCCTGCGCCGCGTGTGCCGCCGCGCGGGGCTGGTCCCCTACCCGCCCTTCCCCCGTTCCCTGGGGCGCCGCCCCAGCCCCCGCGCCTCAAGCGCCGGCGGGGCCGGGTGGGGGCTTGGCTCCGGGTCCCGTGCCTCAAGCGCCGGCGGGGCTGGGTGGGGGCTTGGCTCCGGGTCCCGCGCCTCAAGCGCCGGCGGGGCTGGGTGGGGCGCTGCCCCGGGCCCCGCGCCGTAAGCGCCGGCGGCTCGGGTGGGGGCTTCGCCCGAGGGCCCGCGCGTCATACGTCGGCGGGGTGGGATGGGGCTGCCCCTCGGCCCCGCGCCTCCGGCGGCGGCGGGGCCTGGGTGGGGCGCTGCCCTTGGGGCCCGCGCCTTGAGCGGCGCCGGGGTTGGGTGGGCGGTGCCCCCGGGCCCGCGCCTCCAGCGGCGTGGGGGTTCGGGACGGGGGCGCGTCGTGGCGGGGGATGAGTGTGGCCCGGCGCCCCCAGGGGGTGCCGGGCCACGGGGCGTGCGTGTTACGCCTTGCGCAGGCGGAACGTCAGGCCGAGGGGCTCGTCCTCGAACGGGTCGCCGTACGTGGCGTCCGCTTCGGCGGACGCGTAGTCCGTGGCGAGGACCTCGTCCGCGATGAGGCCCGCGTGGTCCGTCAGGGCCTTCGCGACCTCCGGGTCCGAGGAGGACCACCGCAGGGCGATCCGGTCCGCGACGTCCAGGCCGGAGTTCTTGCGGGCCTCCTGGATCAGGCGGATCGCGTCACGCGCCAGGCCCGCGAGCCGCAGCTCCGGAGTGATCTCCAGGTCCAGCGCGACCGTCGCGCCGGAGTCGGACGCCACCGACCAGCCCTCGCGCGGGGTCTCCGTGATGATGACCTCCTCCGGGGTGAGCGCGACGCTCTCGCCGTTCACCTCGACCGAGGCCTCGCCGGAGCGCAGCGCCAGCGACAGCGCCGCCGCGTCGGCCGCGGCCACGGCCTTGGCCACGTCCTGCACGCCCTTGCCGAACCGCTTGCCCAGCGCCCGGAAGTTCGCCTTCGCCGTGGTGTCGACCAGCGAGCCGCCCACCTCCGAGAGGGAGGCCAGCGAGGAGACGTTCAGCTCCTCCGTGATCTGCGAGTGCAGTTCGGGGGAGAGGGACTCGAAGCCCGATACGGCGACCAGCGCGCGGGACAGCGGCTGGCGGGTCTTGACGCCGGACTCGGCCCGCGTGGCGCGGCCCAGCTCCACGAGGCGGCGTACCAGCAGCATCTGCTGGGACAGGACCGGGTCGATCGCCGAGGCATCCGGGGTCGGCCACGTGGAGAGGTGGACCGACTCGGGGGCGTCCGGGGTGACCGGGACGACCATGTCCTGCCAGACCCGCTCCGTGATGAAGGGGGTGAGGGGGGCCAGCAGGCGGGTGACCGTCTCCACGACCTCGTGCAGGGTGCGCAGCGCGGCCGCGTCGCCCTGCCAGAAGCGGCGGCGCGAGCGGCGGACGTACCAGTTGGAGAGGTCGTCCACGAAGGAGGAGAGGAGCTTGCCGGCGCGCTGGGTGTCGTACGCCTCCATCGCCTCGGTGACCTCGGTCGTGAGGGTGTGGAGCTCGGAGAGGAGCCAGCGGTCCAGGACCGTGCGGTCCGCCGGCGCCGGGTCCGAGGCGGACGGCGCCCAGTTCGACGTACGGGCGTACAGCGCCTGGAAGGCGACCGTGTTCCAGTAGGTCAGGAGGGTCTTGCGGACGACCTCCTGGATCGTGCCGTGGCCGACGCGGCGCGCCGCCCACGGGGAGCCGCCGGCGGCCATGAACCAGCGCACGGCGTCCGCCCCGTGCTGGTCCATGAGCGGGATGGGCTGGAGGATGTTGCCCAGGTGCTTGGACATCTTGCGGCCGTCCTCGGCGAGGATGTGGCCGAGGCAGACCACGTTCTCGTAGGAGGACTTGTCGAAGACGAGGGTGCCGACCGCCATCAGCGTGTAGAACCAGCCGCGCGTCTGGTCGATGGCCTCCGAGATGAACTGCGCCGGATAGCGCTTCTCGAAGATCTCCTTGTTCTTGTACGGGTACCCCCACTGCGCGAACGGCATCGACCCGGAGTCGTACCAGGCGTCGATGACCTCGGGCACGCGGACGGCTTCCAGGGAGCAGGCCTCGTGCGTGCACGTGAAGGTGACGTCGTCGATGTACGGCCGGTGCGGGTCCAGGCCGGAGAGGTCCGTGCCCGTCAGCTCGCTCAGCTCCGCGCGGGAGCCGATGCAGGTGAGGTGGTTCTCCTCGCAGCGCCAGATCGGCAGCGGGGTGCCCCAGTAGCGGTTGCGGGAGAGCGCCCAGTCGATGTTGTTGTTCAGCCAGTCGCCGAAGCGGCCCTGCTTGACGGAGTCCGGGAACCAGTTGGTCTTCTCGTTCTCCCGCAGCATCGCGTCCTTGACGGCGGTGGTGCGGACGTACCAGGAGGGCTGCGCGTAGTAGAGCAGCGCGGTGTGGCAGCGCCAGCAGTGCGGGTAGCTGTGCTCGTAGGCGATGTGCTTGAAGAGCAGGCCGCGCGCGTCGAGGTCGGCGGTCAGCTTCTCGTCGGCCTTCTTGAAGAAGACGCCGCCGACGAGCGGGACCTCCTCCTCGAAGGTGCCGTCGGGGCGGACCGGGTTCACGACCGGCAGGCCGTACGCGCGGCAGACCGCGAGGTCGTCGGCGCCGAAGGCGGGGGACTGGTGGACCAGACCGGTGCCGTCCTCGGTCGTGACGTACTCGGCGTTCACGACGTAGTGGGCTTCGGCGGGGAACTCCACGAGGTCGAAGGGGCGCTGGTACGTCCAGCGCTCCATCTCCTTGCCGGTGAAGGACTCGCCGGTGGCCTCCCAGCCCTCGCCGAGGGACTTCTCCAGCAGCGGCTGGGCGACGACGAGCTCTTCGCGGCCGTTGGTGGCGACGACGTACGTGACCTCGGGGTGGGCCGCGACCGCGGTGTTGGACACCAGGGTCCACGGGGTGGTCGTCCAGACCAGCAGCGCGGCCCGGCCGGCCAGCGGGCCGGAGGTCAGCGGGAAGCGGACGTAGACCGAGGGGTCCACGACCGTCTCGTAGCCCTGCGCCAGCTCGTGGTCGGAGAGGCCGGTGCCGCAGCGCGGGCACCAGGGGGCGACGCGGTGGTCCTGGGTGAGCAGGCCCTTGTTGAAGATCTCCTTGAGCGACCACCAGACGGACTCGACGTACTCGGGGTCCATCGTGCGGTACGCGTCGTCCAGGTCGACCCAGTAGCCCATGCGGGTCGTGAGCTCGGCGAACGCGTCGGTGTGGCGGGTCACGGACTCGCGGCACTTGGCGTTGAACTCGGCGATGCCGTACGCCTCGATGTCCTTCTTGCCGTTGAAGCCGAGTTCCTTCTCGACGGCGAGCTCGACGGGCAGGCCGTGACAGTCCCAGCCGGCCTTGCGGGCCACGTGGTAGCCGCGCATGGTGCGGAAGCGGGGGAAGACGTCCTTGAAGACGCGGGCCTCGATGTGGTGCGCGCCGGGCATGCCGTTCGCCGTGGGCGGGCCCTCGTAGAAGACCCACTCGGGGCGTCCCTCGGACTGCTCCAGGGTCTTGGCGAAGGTCTTGCTCTCGCGCCAGAAGTCGAGGACCGCGTGCTCGAGGGCAGGCAGGTCGACCTGGGCGGGTACCGGGCGGTATTGCGGCGGTGTGGTCATGAGGCTGAACTCTTCCTCCGGCGGGATGTCACTTCCGTCCGGAGGGACGAGAGCCGACGTGCGCTCCCGCGGTACCACCCTCCTTGGCCTCCGGACCGTGGTCCGATGGCCCCCTCATTGGGGTGCGAAGCCGGTTCTACCGTCCGTACGGGACCCTGGCGGTTCCCTACGGCTTTCTTCCGGCGGCTCCGGGGTGATCCTTCGCATCGCGCTCGCCCCCGGGCTCTCACCGTCCCCGGGTCGCTCCTGGCTGCGTCCGACGCTACTCGTCCCCATCCATGCCTCTCGCTGGGCCCAGTGTACGGGCCGGGGGCGGCTCGGCAGACCGGTTTACGGGGCGTGGCGCGGGGGCGCGGGAGAGAGCCGCGCAGGGGCCTTCGCAGGGGACGCGGAGGCTGCCGCGGAGGGGACGGCGCCGGGGCCGGGGAATGACCCGAATGGGCCGATGGGCCACTCCGGGGTGCGGTGGGGCCGGAGGGGCGGATTACCGGGCCCCCCGCTGGGCACAACGGATGCAGGTTGACCTTGATGGACGCGTGCCCCGTTGCCGCGGGGCCGGAGTCGATTTATCGTTCCGGCACGATTCGCGTGCAATGATCACAGTATGTGAAGGGGCCGCGGCCATGGTGGCGAAGAAGACCGCCGGGAGTACACCTGAGAAGGCTGCGGAGAAGGCTGCCGTGACGGAGAGGGCAGACGCCGACGGGGCGCCGGCGGCGTCGGCCAAGAAGACGGCCGCCAAGAAGTCGGCGGCCAAGAAGGCGCCCGCGAAGAAGGCGCCCGCCAAGAAGGCCGCTGCCAAGAAGACGGCCGCCGTCAAGAAGACGGCCGCGAAGAAGGCCACGGCCGACACGGCCGGGGCCCAGGGGGCGGCGCACGCCGCGCGAGAGACGGGAGCCCGGAAAGTGGTCGCCAAGAAGAGCACCGGCACGGCCAGGAAGACGGCCGCGACCGCGACGAGCGGGCTGCCCAAGGCGCGGGGCGTGGCGGCGAGCTCGCCGGGCGAGCTCGCCGTACGGCCCGGCGAGGACCCGTGGACCGAGGAGGAGGTCGGCGAGGCCCGCAGTGAGCTGATGAGCGAGGTGCTGCGGCTGCGGGCCGAACTCGACGCCTCCGAGGTGGCCATCTCCGGCCTGATGCGGGACTCGGGCGACGGCGCGGGCGACGACCAGGCCGACACCGGCACCAAGAACATCACCCGGGAGTCCGAGCTCGCGCTCGCGGCCAACGCCACCTCGATGCTGGAGCAGACGGAGCGGGCCCTGGAACGCCTGGAGGCGGGCACCTACGGGATCTGCGAGAACTGCGGCCAGCCCATCGGCAAGGCCAGGATGCAGGCCTTCCCGCGGGCCACCCTGTGCGTGGACTGCAAGCAGAAGCAGGAGCGGCGGCACTAGGCCGTCTCTTTGCCGGACCGGCGGTCCCGGGGCGGCGGGTGTCGACGCCGGGCGGCGCCCGGCGGGCGCCCTGACGTACCCTCGTGTCTCGTCAGGGTCCAGGAACCTGGCGGGGCGGTCGGCAACCTGGTTCGAGCTAGTTCGAGGGACTCACGTGACAGAGGCGGAGCGCATCATCGGTACGCCGGAGGCCGGGGAAGACGGCACCCAGCCGGAGCCCGTCGCGCCCAAGGGACGGCGCCGGATCGTGGCGCTGCTCGTCGTGGCGGTGCTGGCCTACCTGCTGGACCTCGGCAGCAAGATGATCGTCGTCGCGAAGCTGGAGCACGAGCTGCCGATCCGGATCATCGGCGACCTGCTGAAGTTCGAGGCGATCCGCAATCCGGGCGCGGCCTTCGGCTTCGGCGAAGCCTTCACCATCATCTTCACCTGCATCGCGGCCACCGTCATCGTGGTGATCGTGCGCCTCGCGCGGAAGCTGTACAGCCTGCCGTGGGCGATCGCGCTCGGCCTGCTGCTGGGCGGTGCGCTGGGCAACCTGACCGACCGGATCTTCCGCTCGCCGGGCGTCTTCCGCGGCGCCGTCGTCGACTTCATCGCACCCGCCCACTTCGCCGTCTTCAACCTCGCGGACTCCGCGATCGTCTGCGGCGGGATCCTGATCGTCCTGCTGTCGTTCCGGGGTCTCGACCCGGACGGCACCGTCCACAAGGACTGACCGGGAAGGGCCGCGGGGCCGGTCGCGGGAGAGATCGCGGGACCGGGCGTCTGTCCGGTCCTGCATACTCGACAGGTGAGTACGATTCCCGAGATCCGCACCCTGCCCGTTCCCGATGGCCTAGAAGGCGAGCGCGTCGACGCCGCCATCGCCCGTATGTTCGGTTTCTCCCGGACGAAGGCGGCCGAGCTCGCGGCCGCGGGGAAGGTGTCGGTCGACGGCAGTGTCGTCGGGAAGTCCGAGCGTGTGCACGGTGGCGCCTGGCTCGAAGTCGAGATGCCCACCCCGGCGCGGCCGGTCGAACTCGTCGCCGAGCCCGTTCCCGGCATGGAGATCGTCCATGACGACGACGACATCGTCGTCATCATGAAGCCGGTCGGCGTCGCCGCCCACCCCAGCCCCGGCTGGACCGGCACCACGGTCATCGGCGGGCTCGCCGCGGCCGGCTACCGCATCTCCACTTCCGGTGCCTCCGAGCGCCAGGGCATCGTGCACCGCCTCGACGTCGGCACGTCCGGCCTGATGGCCGTCGCGAAGTCGGAGCGCGCCTACACCTCGCTGAAGAACCAGTTCCGCGAGCGGATCGTCGACAAGCGCTACCACGCGCTGGTCCAGGGCCACCCGGACCCCATGAGCGGCACCATCGACGCGCCGATCGGCCGCCACCCCAGCGCCGACTACAAGTGGGCCGTGACCCAGGAGGGCAAGCCCTCCGTCACCCACTACGACCTGATCGAGGCGTTCCGCGCCGCGTCCCTGCTGGACATCAAGCTGGAGACGGGACGCACGCACCAGATCCGCGTGCACATGGCCGCGCACCGCCACCCCTGCGTCGGCGACCTGACCTACGGCGCCGATCCGACCGTGGCCAAGCGGCTCGGGCTCACCCGGCAGTGGCTGCACGCGGTGCGCCTCGGCTTCGAGCACCCCTCGGACGGCCAGTGGGTGGAGTTCGAGAGCACCTACCCGGCGGACCTGCAGAACGCGCTGGACGTGATCCGGAAGGAAAGCGAGTGACCGGCGCCCCCGCCGTCCCGGTGCGGGTCGCCGCCACCGAGGCCGACATGAAGGCCTGCTTCGCCGTGCGGACCGAGGTGTTCGTGGTGGAGCAGTCCGTGCCGGAGTCGATCGAGTACGACGCGTACGACGCGGGCGCGGTGCACGTCCTGGCCGAGGGGCCGGACGGAGTGCCGCTGGGGACGGGCCGGCTGCTGCACGGGCCCGGAGTCCTGGGCAAGACGGGGTCACCCGACGTCGGATCCCTGGGCCGGCTGGCCGTCGTCAGGTCCGCGCGCGGACTGGGCGTCGGGGTCGCGCTGGTCCGCGCCATCGAGGCGGAGGCGGCGCGCCTCGGCCTGGCCGCCGTCGACCTGGGCGCGCAGACGCATGCGCTGGGCTTCTACGAGCGTCTCGGCTACGTGGCCTACGGGCCGGAGTTCGAGGACGCCGGGATCCCGCACCGGGCGATGCGGCGCGCCCTGCCGTAACCCCGGCCGGGGCGGGCGCGGCGGCCGTCGAGCCCGCGCCTCGAACACCCGCGGGCCCGAGGGTGACAGGGTGAGCGGGTGGACCAGCTAGCTCTGTTGTTCGTGTTGTTGCTCGGGGCCGTGGTGACCGTGCCGCTCGGGAACCGGCTGGGGCTGCCCGCGCCGGTGCTGATGACGCTCGGCGGGGTGGTGCTCGCGCTGGTGCCCGCCGTGCCCAACGTCGACGTCGCACCCGAGTACATCCTGCCGCTCGTGCTGCCCCCGCTGCTCTACGCCTCCGTGCAGCGGACCTCCTGGCGCCAGTTCGCCGCCAACGTGCGGCCCATCCTGCTGCTGGCCGTCGCGCTCGTGTTCGTGACCACCGCCGCGGTCGCCGCCGTGGCGAACGCCGTCGTACCCGGGCTGCCGATCGCTGCGGCCGTGGCCCTGGGCGCGCTCGTCGCGCCGCCCGACCCCGTCGCCGCCACGGCCGTGGCCGGGTCGCTCGGGATGCCCCGGCGGATGGTGTCGATCCTGGAGGGCGAGGGACTCTTCAACGACGTCACCGCCATCGTGCTCTACCACGTGGCCGTCGGCGCCGTCGTGAGCGGGAGCTTCTCGTGGCCCGACGCGCTCGGGGAGTTCGTGCTCTCCGCCGTCGTCGCCGTGGTCGTCGGGCTCGCGCTGGGCTGGGCCGCCCACCGGCTCATGGGGCGGCTCGACGACGCCACGCTCCAGATCGGGCTGACGCTGCTGGTGCCGTTCGTTTCCTACGTCCTGGCCGAGGAGTTCCAGGGGTCGGGGGTGCTGGCCGTGCTGACCACGGCGCTGTACCTCGCCGAGTACGCGAGCGACGCCGACGACGTGCTGGGCCGGCTGGCCGGGCACACCTTCTGGGAAGTCGTCGACATGCTGGTCACGGGCGTCGCGTTCGGCCTGATCGGGCTGGAGCTGCACAACGTGTTCGGCGTCGCCCGCGGCCGGGAGTGGGAGATGGCCGGATGGGCGGCGGCCGTGGTCGCGGTGGTGATCGGCGTACGGCTGGTGTGGCTGCTGCCCGCCGGCTGGCTGGCGAAACGGCTGCACTCGCGGCGCGACTACGACGAGGAGATCCCGCTGAGCTGGCGGGAGTCCGTGGTGATGTGGTGGGCGGGGATGCGGGGGGTGGCCTCGGTGGCGCTGGCCCTGGCGATCCCGCTCCGGACGGACGCCGGCGAGGAGTTCCCCGGCCGGGACCAGATCATCTTCATCGCCTTCGCCGTGATCATGGTGACCCTGGTGGTCCAAGGGCTGACCCTGCCGTGGCTGGTCCGCAGGCTCGGCGTGGAGGCCGACCCCGACGCGGAGGCGGAGATCGCGCGGACCCTGGCGATCCGCGCCGCCAAGGCCGCCAAGCGGCGGCTGAAGGAGATCGAGGAGGAGGAGGACCTCCCCGAGGACCTGGTGGAGACGCTCTACCGGCGGGCGTACGACGTGGGGGCGAGGATCAGCCCCGACATGGTCGACGAGGAACGGCGCGAGGCCTACGCGAAGCGGGTGGAGCGGATCCGCGACGTGCAGCGCATCCAGCGGGAGATGATGTCCGCCGCCCGCCACGAGGTACTGGCCGCCCGGAGCGAACCCGGCGCCGATCCGGAGATCGTCGACCGGGTGCTCCGTCACTTGGACGTCCGCAGCCTGCGCAACCCGTAGGTCCTCTGGGCCGTCGCCGGACGGAGTCCGGCGCAGCGGCGCGAAGCCCGTGAGGCGCCCTGGCGCCGAGTGGTGCGAGTGGCGCGTGGGGAGGAGCGGCTCGTCGACCGGGTGCTCCGTCACTTGGACGTCCGCAGCCTGCGCAACCCGTAGCCCCGGGCCCGCCTGCCCCTATACCTGGTACCGGTCCGGGGCGAAGAGGTGGAGGTGGGACGCTATCCAGTCCGAGGTGCGGGTCAGGCCCTCGCGGAGGGAGACCTCGGGCTTCCAGCCGGCCCACTCGCGGGCGCGCGTGTTGTCCGACAGCAGTCGCTGGACCTCACTGCCCGAGGGCCGCAGCCGGGTCGGGTCCACGACGATCTCCGCGTCCCGGCCCGACGCGGCGACCAGTGCCCGGGCCAGGTCGCCGATGGAGATCTCCTCGCCGGCGCCGAGGTTGACCACCTCGCCCAGCGCCCGGTCGCACTCCGCGACCGCCAGGAAGCCCGCGGCCGTGTCCGTCACGTACGTGAAGTCCCGGGTGGGGGTCAGGGAGCCCAGGCGGACCTCGCGGGCGCCCGAGTGCAGTTGGGCGAGGATCGTGGGGATGACCGCGCGCGCAGACTGGCGGGGGCCGTAGGTGTTGAACGGCCGGACCACCGTCACCGGCAGCTCGAAGGCGTGGTGGAACGACAGCGCCATCATGTCCGCGCCGATCTTCGACGCGGAGTACGGGGACTGCGGCTGGAGCGGGTGGCTCTCGGAGATCGGGGCCGTCAGGGCGGTCCCGTAGACCTCGCTGGTGGAGGTGTGCACGAGGCGGCGCACCCCGTGGCGGCGGCAGGCCTCCGCCATGTTCTCGGTGCCGGTGACATTGGTCTGGACGTACGCGCCGGGCGACGCGTAGCTGTACGGGATCCCGATCAGCGCCGCCAGGTGGAAGACCGTGTCGCAGCCGGCCACGGCGTCGCTCACGCGGCCCGCGTCGCGGATGTCGCCCGCCCACATCTCGACCGGGGCGTCGGCGCCGGCCGGGCCCGCCAGGTACCGGGCCAGGTGGCCCTTCTCCGCGTACGGCTTGTAGTGCACGAAGGCGCGCACCTTCGCGCCCCGCTCCACCAGCAGGTCGACGAGGGTGGAGCCGATGAACCCCTCGGCGCCGGTGACGAGCACCGTGCGGCCCGTCCAGTCGGCGGGCAGGGAGGCGCGGCCGGGCACGGACAGGGGCGTGGACAGGGGCGTGGTCATACGGACTCCATGTGAGTGGGGGAGAAGGAGGGGAAGCCGGCGACGCCCAGCACCTGCGCCGCCAGGAGTTCGGCGGCCCGCGCGTGCGGGCCCGGGTCGGCGGCGCCGGCCATCGCGGCGAGGGCCGCCGGATCCGCGAGCAGTGGGGCGAGCAACGCGGCGAGGCCGTCGGCCGTCGCGTCCTCGTCGGGCAGCAGCAGCCCGGCACCCGCGTCGGACAGCACCCGCGCGTTGTGGGTCTGGTGGTCGCCCGGGGCGTGCGGGTAGGGGACGAGCACGGCCGGGACGCCCGTGGCGGCGAGCTCGGCCACCGTCGCCGAGCCCGCGCGGCACACCACCAGGTCGGCGGCCGCGTAGACCAGGTCCATCCGGTCGAGGTAGGGCACGGCCCGCGCGATCCGCTGCCCGCCCGACGCCGCCAGCCGTGCCACCGTGTCCGCCAGTACGGCGGGACCCGTCTTGATCAGCAGCTGGACGTCGTCCCGTGCCTGCCAGGCCGCGGCCATGCCGGCCGCGGCCTCCGTGAGGCGGACGGCGCCCAGGCTGCCGCCGTTGAACACCACCAGCCGCCGCCCGTGCGGCACCCCGAGCTCCCGCCGCGCCTCGGCGCGCAGCACCGTACGGTCACGGGCGGGCAGGACCGCGAGCCGCGACAGCGCCGCCGAGATCGGCATTCCCGTGGTCAGCGCCCGCGCCCCGCCCGCCAGGTGGGGCCGGCTGCGGTCGAAGGCCACCGCCATGTGCGGGGTGAGACGGGCCGCGAAGCGGTTGGCCCGCCCCGGCACCGCGTTGGACTCGTGGATCACCGCGGGCAGCCCGGCCATCCTGGCCCCGAGCACGGCGGGCGCGCTCGGGTAGCCGCCCATGCCGACGGCCACGTGTGCGCCCTGCGCCCGGATCACGGCCCGCGCCTGACCCGCCGAGCGCAGCAGTGCCGCCGGGAGCAGATAGCGGGCCGCGCCCAGCGCCGGGTCGAAGGGGATCATGTCGACGGTGTGCAGCCGGTAGCCGGCGGCCGGGATCAGCTCGGTCTCCAGGCCGCGTTCGGTCCCGATGAACGAGACCACGGCGCCGGGCACCGCGGCGCGCAGCGCCTCGGCCAGCGCCAGTCCCGGGTAGATGTGGCCGCCGGTGCCGCCCGCGCCGATCACGACGGAAAGCGGTGAGGGTGTGGGTGAGGTGGTCATGGACGCACACTCGCGGTGCGTCCTAAGAAGGTTCTAAGAGGTTCCCGCCGAACCATTTGGCAGGCTTTGCGGCATGCAGCGGATTCTGGTGGTGGACGACGAGCCCGAGGTGCGGGCCGCCGTCGAGGACGGCCTCGCCGTCGAGGGGTACGAGGTGCGCGGCGCGGCCGACGGACTGGCCGCGCTGTCCGAGGTGGCGCTCTGGCAGCCCGACGCGGTGGTCCTCGACGTGATGATGCCGGTGCTGGACGGGCTCGGTGTCTGCCGGCGGCTCCGCGCGGTGGGCGACCGTACGCCCGTACTCGTACTGACCGCCCTCGACGCGGTCAGCGACAGGGTCGACGGACTGGAGGCCGGGGCGGACGACTATCTGGTCAAGCCGTTCGCGCTCGACGAGCTCGTGGCGAGGGTACGGGCCCTCCTGCGGCGGGCCGCCCCCGAACCGGCCGGGTCCGCGCCCGAACTCTCCTACGGGGACCTCGTCCTCGACCCGGAGACCCGCACCGGGCGGCGCGGCGGGAGGCCGCTGGAGTTCAGCCGCACCGAGGCGGCCCTCCTCGAACTGCTCATGCGCCACCCCGGACAGGTGCTGCCGCGTGAGCTCGTCCTGGAACTGGTGTGGGGGCGGGACTTCGGTCCGGACTCCAACTCGCTGGCCGTCTACGTCGGCTACCTGCGGCGGAAGCTGGAAGCCGGCGGCGAGCCCCGGCTGGTGCACACCGTGCACGGCGTCGGCTACCGGCTGGACACCGCGTGAGCGGCGCGGGGGACGTGGGGGAGGCGGGGGAGGCGGGGGACGCGGGGGGCCCGGGCGGTGCTCGGGCCGGGGGCGGGCGCATGCTCGCGGCGCCGTGGCGGCGCAGACGGCCGCTGCGGACCCGGCTCGCGCTCGCGGCCACGGCTGCCGTCGCGCTGGTCGCGGTCGGCGTGTGCGCGGCGGCCTTCTTCGTCGTGCGGGACGCGCTGTACCGCCAGCTCGACCTCAACCTCACCCAGTCGGCCCGCCTCGCCGCCCAGCGCAACCCCGACTCCGGGCCCGGGACCCTGAGCGGGGAGTGCCGTTTCCTGGCGGCGCCCGCCTGCGCGGAGGTGGTGCCGGCCGATCCGGCGAACGACCCCGCGGAGCCCTTCCTCCTGCCGGTGGCCCCCGCCGCACGGGCCGTCGCGGCGGGCAAGAGAGCCCCCTACTACACCAGCATCGTGCACGCGGGGCACCCGGCGCGGATGCTGACCACCGACTACACCAAGGGGCGGGCGCTGCAGGTGGCGTTGCGGGCGGACAGCGTGGAGGACGCCTTGGAGGAGGCCGCCTGGTGGCTGGCGCTGACGGCGGCGGCCGGCATGCTGATGGCCGCGCTGCTCGGCTACTGGGTCGCGCGGACCGGCCTGGCACCGGTCACCCGCCTCACGGCCACCGCCGAGCGGATCGCGGCGACGCGGGATCCCCGGCACCGGATCGAGCTGCCGCCGCCGGGTCCCGGGCGGGGAGCGGAGGACGAGGTCACCCGGCTCGCCGGAAGCTTCAACACCATGCTCGGCGAGCTGGAGCAGTCCGTGACCGCGCAGCGCAGGCTGGTCGCGGACGCCTCGCACGAGCTGCGGACACCGCTGACGGCACTGCGGACGAACGCCGAGCTGCTGGCGCGGGGCGAGCGGCTGACGGCCGAGCAGCGCGAGCGGGCCTCGCTGGCGCTCGGGCGCCAGCTGCGGGAGGTGACGGGCCTGGTCAACGACCTGATCGAGCTGGCCCGGGACGAGGAGCCGCGGCTGCTGGTGGAGCAGGTGCGGCTGGCACCCCTGGTCGAGCACTGCGTGGGGGCCGCGCGGGCGCACTGGCCCGGGGTGGAGTTCCGGGTGTGGGCGCGGGAGGAAGCGGTGGTGGCGGGGGTGCCGGCGCGGCTGAGCCGGCTGCTGGGGAACCTGCTGGACAACGCGGCGAAGTTCAGCCCGGGGTCCGGGGCCGAGGTGGAGGTGGGGCTGACGGTACTGGGCGGCGGCCGGGCCGAGGTGACGGTCCGGGACCACGGACCGGGGATCGCGGAGGGCGACCTTCCGTACGTCTTCGACCGGTTCTACCGGGCGGGGGCGGCGCGGGCCCTGCCGGGGTCCGGGCTGGGGCTGGCGATGGCGCGGCAGATCGCGCGGGCCCACGGGGCCGAGCTGACGGCCGAAGCCGCTCCGGGCGGGGGCGCGATGTTCCGGCTGACGTTCGGGGCCACCGGGTGAGTGCGTGCCCTGCGGGGCTCTCGGGGCTGACGCTCACGGTCGCGGGGGTGCCTCGGTGGTCGGTATGTGGGGGAGGGCGTACGGGTGGTGGGTGACGAGCCAGGTGATCAGGCGTTCACGGACCGCGCAGCGCACCGTCCAGATGTCGTCGCCGTCCTTCGCCGTGACCACGGCGCGGACCAGGATGGTGTGCGGGGTGGTGTCCGTGACGGCGAGGGAGCCCGTGCGGCCGTCCCACTCCGGTATGTCCGGCAGGATCCGCCGGAGCTCCTCGCGCATCAGGTCCACCGGAGCGCTGTGGTCCAGGTGCCAGAACACGGTGCCCGTCATCTGCGCGCCCCCGCGCGACCAGTTCTCGTAGGGCTTTCCTGTGAAATACGACACCGGCATCGTGATCCGGCGCTCGTCCCAGGTGCGGACGGTGAGGAAGGTCAGGGTGATCTCCTCCACGGTGCCCCACTCCTTGTCCACGACCACGGTGTCCCCGATGCGGACGGTGTCGCCGAAGACGATCTGGAGCCCGGCGAAGAGGTTGCCCAGCGAGGACTGGGCCGCGATGCCCGCCACGATGCCGAGGATGCCCGCCGAGGCCAGCATCGAGGTGCCGACCGTCCGCATCTGCGGGAACGTGAGCAGCATCGCCCCGACGGCCACCACGATGACGGCCGCGGTGGCGACCCGCTGGATCAGTGTGACCTGGGTGCGGACCCGGCGGACCCGCGCGTCGTCCGGGCTGTCGGCGGCGTAGCGGGCGTAGGTGGAATCCACGATCGCCGTGACGATCCGAACCAGCAGCCAGGCGGCCGCGGCGATCAGCACGAGGGTCAGTACGTGGCTCGTGGCGTCCGCGCGGCGGCGCACGCCCAGGAGCAGTGAGGCCGCCAGGACCAGCATGAACGGGGGGCGGCAGTGGCGCAGCAGTCCCCACAGCGGGGTCTCGCCGTGCACGGCGTCGGCGCGGCGCAGGAGCAGGTCGAGGAGCCATCCGGCGAGCAGGGTGACGGCCAGGGTGCCGACGACGGCCGCGACCGGCCGCAGGAGCGAGTCCGTGTCCATGGACGCCAACCGTAGCCGGATGGCGTCCTGGGGAGCTGGCACGATGGAGGAATGAACATCATGCTTTTCCATTCGACCTACGGGCTGCGGCCCGCGGTGCGGGAGGCGGCCGACCGGCTGCGCGCGGCCGGACACGAGGTCCAGGTGCCGGACCTCTTCGAGGGACGCACCTTCGAGACCGTCGAGGAGGGCATGGCCCACCGGGACGAGATCGGCCGTGACGAGCTGCTCAAGCGCGCGGTCCTGGCTTCGGCCCCCTACTCGGACCAGGGGCTGGTCTACGCAGGCTTCTCCTTCGGCGGCTCGATCGCCCAGCACTTGGCGCTCGCCGACGAGAAGGCGCGCGGGCTGCTGCTCCTGCACGGGACGGCCGACCTGGAGGACGGCGTCTCGGTCGACGAGCTGCCGGTGCAGCTGCACGTCGCGGATCCGGACCCCTTCGAGCCGCACGACTGGCTGACGGCCTGGTACCTGCGGATGCGGCGGGCGGGGGCGGACGTCGAGGTCCACAGTTACCCGGGGGCCGGGCACCTGTTCACCGACCCGGGGTTGGACGATTACGACGCCGAGGCCGCCGAGCAGGCCTGGACGGTCGCCCTCGGCTTCCTCGACAGCCTGTAGGACGGACGCGGATGGGGCCCCACGGGTGTGGGGCCCCATCGTCATGTGCGCTTCAGCGTGTCGGCGCTGCGGCGCCTGCGGCTGCGGCGCTCGGGCTGCGGAGCGTCAGGCGCGGTACGCCGTCCACATGCTCTTCATGCGGGTCACCTGGCCCGCGGTGAACTGGTACATGCAGGAGTCGTACGTGTAGTCCATGAAGTTGTGGATCGGGTCGACGCCCGCCTTGCTGGCGCAGCTGTCACGTCCGGTCGGGCACTCGAAGGCCGCGCTCTTCTCGGCCGGGGTGTCCGAGACGGAGTCGCCGCTGCCGTTGCAGCCGCCCTGGAAGGTGTGGTAGAGCCCCATCCAGTGGCCGACCTCGTGGGTCGCGGTGTCGCCCTCGTTGTAGTTGGCGGCGGAGCCGCCCGGCAGCGAGGTGTCCAGGACGACCACGCCGTCCATCTTCGGCTGCGAGGCGTAGGAGCTGGGGAAGGTGGCCCAGCCCAGCAGCCCGCCGGAGAGGTTGGCGGTGTAGAAGTTGAGGGCTTCGGGGCCGCCCTTGCGCAGCGTGTTCTTCATGGTCTTCTCGGCCGTGGAGCCGGAGGCCAGGTTGTACCAGCTCGCGTTGTCCGTGTAGTCGGTCGCCGCCAGGGTGAACTGGTAGGTCGTGTCGACGTTTCCGGTGCCCTGGCCGGCGTAGGCCGCGTTGAGGACCGCCAGCTGCTTGCTGATGTCGGTGGACGTCAGCTTTCCGGTGGTGCCGGAGTGGATGACGTGGAAGTACACGGGGATGTTCGTGACGGCTTCGGCGACGCGCAGGCTGCGCGGCTCCTTCGAGGCCTTGTCCAGCTTCGCCTTGAGGTCGGCGTCCATGGCCTTGGACTGGGCCTCGGTGACCTCGTTGGGCTCGGCCGCGTGCTGGTCCTTCGGGCGCGCCACGCGGGCGTTGGCCGCTCCGGCGTCCTCGGCGCACACCTCGGCGCCGGTCTTGGCGGCGGCGAAGGTGGTGGGGGCGGCGAGGGGGGTGAAGGCCAGGGTTCCGGCCAGCACGGCCGTACCCATGAGGCGGCGGCGGAGAAGGGGGGATATGCGGGCAAGAGCGCGCACGTGTGCTCCTCGCGAGTGGGGGGGTATGCCGTGAGGGATCTTCCCTACGACTGGCGCGAAGCTTACGTGGGCATGTCATAAACAGGTCAAGTGTCTTACGTAAAAGATTTGTTGCTTCTGGGGCTGAAGGGGCGCCTGGTCTGCACCAGACACCCCCTCGAACAGTAAATTTGACGGTCTGTCAGCGAACCGGTCGGTCGGCCCGTTCCACCTTCTGGGTCCCGTTCAGCGTCCGGTACGAGCGCTGCCAGGCGGCCGTGGCGTCCTGGCGCCGCTTGTCGGAGACCGTGTAGTAGTCCATCTGGGACCGCTCGGCCGTCACGTCCAGAACGCCGTACCCGTGGGAGTCCATGTCCAGCCACTTCACGTGCCGGTTGGCCGCCTTGATGGCCGTTTCGGCGACGAGCGAGGCGGTGTCCGCCGGGACGTGCAGGAGGTCGTCGATGTTGTCGGAGGTCACCGAGGTCACCACGAACTCCACGCCCGCCGAACGCGACCACGGGTAGGTGGCCGCCGTCACGGGGACGTCGTTCGCCCACGCCATGTGGATGTCACCGGTCAGGAACACGGTGTTGCGGACGGACCGGTCCGCCAGGTGGCCCAGCAGCTCCCGCCGGTCGTCCGTGTAGCCGTCCCACTGGTCCACGTTGATCGCGAGGCCCCCCTTGGGCAGGCCGAGCAGCTCCGCGAGCGGTTCCAGCAGGTGCGCGGGCAGGGAGCCGAAGGCCACCGGCGAGATCATCACCGAGGTGCCCACCAGCTTCCAGGTCGCCTGCGAGCCCGCCAGCCCCGCCTTCAGCCAGTCCAACTGCGCCCGGCCGGTGAGGGTGCGCTCCGGGTCGTCCACCTCGCCGCTGCCGATGCCCGCCTGCTGCGAGCGGAAACTGCGCAGGTCCAGCAGGTGCAGGTCGGCGAGGGTGCCGAAGCGCAGCCTGCGGTAGACGGTGCCCTCGGTGGACGTGCGGACGGGCATCCACTCGAAGTACGCCTGGCGGGCGGCGGCCGCGCGGGCCGCGAAGTCGCCCTCGGTGGCCGGATCGTGGTTCTCCGCGCCGCCGGACCAGGTGTCGTTGGCTATCTCGTGGTCGTCCCAGATGGCGATGACCGGGTGGGCCAGGTGCAGGGCCTGGAGGTCGGCGTCCGTCTTGTACTTGCCGTGGCGGGTGCGGTAATCGGCCAGGGTGAGGATCTCGTGCTCCGGCTCGTGCCGGCGCACGACGTACTTGGCCTCGGGGTAGCCGCCGGTCTGGTACTCGTAGATGTAGTCGCCCAGGTGCAGGACCGCGTCGAGGTCGCCCCGCGCGGCCAGGTGGCGGTACGCGGAGAAGTAGCCCGACTCCCAGTTGGCGCAGGAGACCACGCCGAAGCGGACCCCGGGGGTCGTCGTCTCGGCGGCGGGGGCGGTACGGGTCCGCCCGACCGGGGAGACCGCGGCGCCGGCCGTGAACCGGTACCAGTAGGTGGTCTGCGGCCGCAGGCCGCGCACGTCGGCCTTGACGGTGTGGTCGCGGGCGGCGCTCGTGGCGACGGAGCCGCCGGCGACGATCCGGGAGAAGGCCTTGTCCTCGGCGATCTCCCAGCCCACCTGGAGGGCCGGTCCCGCGCCGGAGCCCGGCACGGCGTCGGGGGTCGGGGTGACGCGGGTCCACAGCAGGATCCCGTCGGGCAGCGGGTCGCCCGAGGCGACGCCGTGCGCGAAGGAGGGGGCGTCGGCGCTCGTGGCGGCGTGCGCGGGGGTGGCGGCCAGCGCGGCCATGGGGGCGAGCGCTGCGGTGGCCGCCGCGGCCAGCACGACGGTGCGGCGGCGCGGAGTCGGCGCGGACGCCGATTCGGTTGCGGAAGGGGAGAGTTGACTGGTCACGGATCATCATATTACCGACGGGTATGAGCTCCGGAACAGCCCTGGGAAAGCAACGGGCGGGCGAACTCCGAGAGTTCGCCCGCCCGTGCGCTGTGACCGATGGGGTTCGGCCGATGACTTTCGGCCGAGGGGCCGGCCGAGGGGCCGGCCGGGTGGAGCGTCAGCCGGCCAGTGCCTTGTCGACCGCCGTCGTGAACGCCTCCGGGGACTGCGGCAGCGGGTCGATCTTCTTGCCGTCGATCTTCAGCGTCGGCGTGCCCGTCACACCGCTCTTGTCGAAGGTCTTGGACATCTCCAGGGCCCACCGGTTGTAGGTGCCGTCCTCGACGGCCTTCTTGAACTCGGCGTTGTCCTTGAGCGCCGGCACCTGGTCCGCGACCGTCAGCAGGTAGTCGTCCTTGGCGAACTTGTCGTCCTTCTCCTCCGGGTGGTTCGCCGCGGAGTAGAGGGCCGTCTTGTACTCGAGGAAGGCCTCGGGGCTGACGTTGAGGGCCGCGCCCAGCGCGCTCAGGGCGTTCTTGGAGCCGCTGCCGGGGATGCCCTTGTCGATGAAGGTGGCGCCGATGAACTGGATCTTGTACTTGCCCGCGTCGAGGTCCTTCTTGACCTGCGGGCCGACGGTCTGCTCGAAGGTCGCGCAGACCGGGCAGCGCGCGTCCTCGTACATCTCCAGTGTCTTCTTGGCGTCGGCCTTGCCGACGGTCACGGTCGTGCCGTTCTCGCCCGAGGTGTTCTTCGGCGCGACCAGGGCGGCGTCCTTGGCCTTGTCCCACTCGCCGGGCTCGTTCGCCCGCACGACCAGGTAGCCGACGCCGCCGGCCAGGGCGAGGGCGGCCACTACACCGCCGGCCACGAGCACCTGGCGGCGGGCCTTGGCCTTCTTGGCCTGCTTCTCGCGCTCGGCGCGCAGCTTCTCGCGGGCCGCCGCCTTGTTCGCCTGGCTGTTGCGTGCGCTCATCGTGATCTCCGTGGGGTGTGGCTCCGGCGGAAGCCGGATGGATGGGGGACTGCCTGCGTACGTCAGGCGCGAGCGAGCGCGCCGAGTACGCGAGGGGGTCCCCGCCGTCCCACGGAATGTGCCGGGAAGCGGGTGCGGGCCCGCGTGGACGACGCCCGGCCGGGCGTCCGCCGGGGAGCCGGGCCGAGGGCCGCCGCCACCTTGGCCGACGCCAGCAGCAGCGGCCGGAAGGCACAGGCGGCCGCCGCGCCCAGCAGCCGGCCCAGCGCCCGCTCGCCGTGCCGCAGCCACACCGAGGCGAGCAGTCCGACGACGACGTGCGCGCCCAGCAGCAGCCAGGGCGTCCACGGTCCGGACGCGGCCGACAGTGCCGCCGGGCCGGCGGCCGTCCCGCCCGACGCGGCCAGCGGGCCGCCCACCGGGGGGCCGCCGCACAGGTGGGTCAGGCCCAGGGCGCGCAGCGGGCCCGAGACCGGTCCGCCGGCGGGCCCGTAGCAGAGGTGCTGGCCGGCGGTGAAGGCGGTGTCGGCGGCCAGCTCCAGCGGTACGAGCAGTCCGGCGATGGGGGCGAGGCCCCGCTCCCGCCCGGCCAGGGCGTAGGCGATCGCGAACACGGCGGCGAAGGCGCCGCCCACCAGGGCGGGCGGCAGCGGCGTCCGGGACATCAGGACGTGCGAGCCGGCCGAGAGCAGCACGACGAACGCGCTGAACAGCGCTGCCCGCAGCCCTCGTAGCCCTACCCCGGATATGTCCATCGCCGCGAGTGTGCCATGACTCCCTGTGCACGCGGGCCGCAGGTCCCGAAAAGGGCGGCCGGGAGCCGGGCCCGCGGCTACGGCGTGAGCCGCCCGTTGCGGAAGAGGTCCACGAAGATCTGGTGGTCGGTGCGCGCCCGCGCCCCGTAGGCGTGGGCGAAGTCCACCAGCAGCTGTGCGAAGCCCTTCTCGTCGGCGGCGATGGCCGCGTCGATGGCCCGCTCGGTGGAGAAGGGCACCAGCGTCTGGCCGCTCTGCTGCTCGTCCGCCGCGCCGTGCATGGTCGCCGTCGCCCGGCCCAGGTCCGCGACCACGGCCGCGATCTGCCGCGGGTCGTCCAGGTCGGACCAGTCCAGATCCACCGCGTACGGGGAGACCTCCGCCACGAGCTGCCCGGTGCCGTCCAGCTCCGTCCAGCCGAGCCACGGGTCGGCGTGCGCCTGGAGGGCGCGCTGGGAGATCACCGTGCGGTGCCCCTCGTGCCGGAAGTACTCGCGCACCGACAGGTCGGTGACGTGCCGGGACACGGCCGGGGTCTGCGCCTGCTTGAGGTAGATCACGACGTCGTTCTCCAGGGCGTCGCTGTGCCCCTCCAGCAGGATGTTGTACGAGGGAAGCCCCGCCGAGCCGATCCCGACGCCCCGGCGGCCCACCACGTCCTTGACCCGGTAGGAGTCCGGGCGGACCAGGGACTCGTCGGGGAGGGTCTCCAGGTACCCGTCGAAGGCGGCGAGCACCTTGTACCGGGTGGCCGCGTCCAGCTCGATGGTCCCGGGGCCGGGGGCGAAGCGCCGCTCGAAATCGCGGATCTCGGTCATCGAGTCGAGGAGCCCGAAGCGGGTGCGCCGGCGGGCGTCGCGCAGGGCGTCCAGCAGCGGGCCCTCGGCGGTATCCAGGGTGAAGGAGGGGACCTCCTCGTACCCGGCACCGGTCGCCAGGGCGTGCACCCGCTCCCGGTAGGCGGCCGCGTAGATCCGCACCAGCTCGCTGATCTGCTCGTCGCTGAGCGCCTTGGTGTAGCCGATCAGGGCGATGGAGGCCGCGAAGCGCTTGAGGTCCCAGGTGAAGGGGCCCACGTACGCCTCGTCGAAGTCGTTGACGTTGAAGACGAGGCGGCCGTTCGCGTCCATGTAGGTGCCGAAGTTCTCGGCGTGCAGGTCGCCGTGGATCCACACGCGGCCGGTGCGCTCGTCCAGGTAGGGGCCGCCGTGGCGCTCGTGCTCCAGGTCGGCGTAGAACAGGCAGGCCGTGCCCCGGTAGAAGGCGAAGGCGGAGGCCGCCATCTTCCGGAATTTGACCTGGAAGGCGGCGGGGTCGGCGGTGAGCAGCTCACCGAACGCGATGTCGAACACGTCGAGTATCTGCTCGGCGCGCTGCTCGTCGGTCGTTTCGGGAACCGCCATGGCGGGTGCCTCCTGGTGGCGCGGGGTGGATCACGTTTTCGATCACGAAGGGTCGTACGTGCCGATGGTCGTGCAACGCATGACCGTACCCGTCGGTGCCCCTGATCTGTCACCCGGGAGACGTAGGATTCAGAGCTGCCGCCCCTCTCTCCCCGCCGGAGGCCCCCACCGTGACCAAGACGCCGTTCACGCACCTGCACGTCCACACCCAGTACTCCCTGCTGGACGGTGCCGCGCGGCTCAAGGACATGTTCAACGCGTGCGGCGAGATGGGCATGACGCACATCGCCATGTCCGACCACGGCAACCTGCACGGGGCCTACGACTTCTTCCACACGGCCAAGAAGGCCGGAATCACCCCGATCATCGGCATCGAGGCGTACGTCGCCCCCGAGTCGCGGCGCAACAAGCGGCGCATCCAGTGGGGCCAGCCGCACCAGAAGCGCGACGACGTCTCCGGTTCCGGCGGTTACACCCACAAGACGATCTGGGCGGCGAACGCCACCGGCCTGCACAACCTCTTCCGGCTGTCCTCCGACGCCTACGCCGAGGGCTGGCTCACCAAGTGGCCCCGCATGGACAAGGAGACCATCAGCAAGTGGTCCGAGGGCCTGATCGCCTCCACCGGCTGCCCCTCCGGCGAGCTCCAGACCCGGCTGCGCCTCGGCCAGTTCGACGAGGCCCTCAAGGCCGCCTCCGAGTACCAGGACATCTTCGGCAAGGGGCGGTACTTCCTGGAGCTGATGGACCACGGCATCGAGATCGAGCGCCGGGTCCGCGACGGCCTGCTGGAGATCGGCAAGAAGCTCGGCATCCCGCCGCTGGTGACGAACGACTCCCACTACACCTACGCGAGCGAGGCCGGCGCCCACGACGCCCTGCTCTGCATCCAGACCGGCAAGAACCTCTCGGACCCCGACCGCTTCCGCTTCGACGGCACCGGCTACTACCTGAAGTCCACGGAGGAGATGTACGCCATCGACTCCTCGGACGCCTGGCAGGAGGGCTGCGCCAACACGAGGCTGGTCGCGGAGCAGGTCGACACCGAGGGCATGTTCGCGTTCCGGAACCTGATGCCGAAGTTCGACATCCCGGACGGCTACACCGAGGTCACGTGGTTCCGCGAGGAGACCATGCGCGGCATGCACCGCCGCTACCCGGGAGGCATCCCGGACGACCGGATGAAGCAGGCCGAGTACGAGATGGACACGATCATCTCGATGGGCTTCCCCGGCTACTTCCTCGTGGTCGCCGACTTCATCATGTGGGCCAAGAACCAGGGCATCGCGGTGGGCCCGGGCCGAGGCTCCGCGGCCGGCTCGATCGTCGCCTACGCCATGGGCATCACCGACCTCGACCCGATCACCCACGGTCTGATCTTCGAGCGCTTCCTGAACCCCGAGCGCGTCTCCATGCCCGATGTCGACATCGACTTCGACGAGCGCAGGCGCGTCGAGGTGATCAGGTACGTGACCGAGAAGTACGGCGCCGACAAGGTCGCCATGATCGGCACCTACGGCACCATCAAGGCCAAGAACGCGATCAAGGACTCCGCCCGCGTCCTGGGCTACCCGTACGCCATGGGCGACCGGCTCACCAAGGCGATGCCCGCCGACGTCCTCGGCAAGGGCATCCCGCTCTCCGGCATCCTCGACCCGCAGCACCCCCGCTACGGCGAGGCCGGCGAGATCCGGGGGATGTACGAGAACGAGCCGGACGTCAAGAAGGTCATCGACACCGCCCGGGGCGTGGAGGGCCTGGTCCGCCAGATGGGCGTGCACGCGGCCGGGGTGATCATGTCCAGCGAGACGATCACCGACCACGTGCCGGTCTGGGTCCGGCACTCCGACGGGGTCACCATCACCCAGTGGGACTACCCGAGCTGCGAGTCGCTCGGCCTGCTGAAGATGGACTTCCTCGGCCTGCGCAACCTCACGATCATGGACGACGCCGTCAAGATGGTGAAGGCCAACAAGGGGATCGACATCGATCTCCTGGGCCTGCCGCTCGACGACCCCAAGACCTTCGAACTGCTCGGCCGCGGCGACACCCTCGGCGTCTTCCAGTTCGACGGCGGGCCCATGCGCTCCCTGCTGCGCCTGATGAAGCCCGACAACTTCGAGGACATCTCCGCCGTCTCGGCCCTGTACCGGCCGGGCCCGATGGGCATGAACTCGCACACGAACTACGCCCTGCGCAAGAACAAGCAGCAGGAGATCACCCCGATCCACCCGGAGCTGGAGGGGCCGCTCGAAGAGGTGCTCGCGGTCACCTACGGCCTGATCGTCTACCAGGAGCAGGTCCAGAAGGCCGCCCAGATCATCGCCGGGTACTCGCTCGGCGAGGCCGACATCCTGCGCCGCGTGATGGGCAAGAAGAAGCCCGAGGAACTGGCGAAGAACTTCGTCATCTTCGAGGCGGGAGCCAAGGAGAAGGGCTTCAGCGACCAGGCGATCAAGGCGCTGTGGGACGTCCTGGTCCCCTTCGCCGGCTACGCGTTCAACAAGGCCCACTCGGCCGCGTACGGCCTGGTCTCCTACTGGACCGCCTACCTCAAGGCCAACTTCCCGGCCGAGTACATGGCGGGTCTGCTCACCTCGGTCAAGGACGACAAGGACAAGTCCGCGATCTACCTGAACGAGTGCCGCCGCATGGGCATCAAGGTGCTCCCGCCGAACGTGAACGAGTCGGAGCCCAACTTCGCCGCCCAGGGCGACGACGTGATCCTCTTCGGCCTCACCGCCGTGCGCAACGTCGGCCAGAACGTCGTCGAGTCGATCATCAAGGCCAGGAAGGCCAAGGGGAAGTACTCCAGCTTCCCCGACTTCCTGGACAAGGTCGAGGCGGTCGTCTGCAACAAGCGCACCGTCGAGTCCCTGATCAAGGCCGGCGCCTTCGACGAGATGGGCCACACCCGCAAGGGCCTGGTCGCCCACCACGAGCCGATGATCGACAACGTGGTGGCCGTCAAGCGCAAGGAGGCCGAGGGACAGTTCGACCTCTTCGGCGCGATGGGTGACGAGAGCGCGAGCGACGAGCCCGGCTTCGGCCTCGACGTCGAGTTCTCCGACGTCGAGTGGGAGAAGTCCTACCTGCTCGCCCAAGAGCGCGAGATGCTCGGCCTCTACGTCTCCGACCACCCGCTCTTCGGCCTGGAGCACGTCCTCTCCGACAAGACCGACGCCGGCATCTCCCAGCTCACCGGCGGCGAGCACTCCGACGGCGCCGTCGTCACCATCGGCGGCATCATCTCCGGCCTCCAGCGCAAGATGACCAAGCAGGGCAACGCCTGGGCCATCGCCACCGTCGAGGACCTGGCCGGCTCCATCGAGTGCATGTTCTTCCCCGCCACCTACCAGCTCGTCTCCACCCAGCTGGTCGAGGACACCGTCGTCTTCGTCAAGGGCCGCCTCGACAAGCGCGAGGACATCCCCCGGCTGGTCGCCATGGAGATGATGGTCCCCGACCTGTCCTCCGCCGGGACCAACGCCCCCGTCGTCCTCACCATCCCGACCGTCAAGGTCACCCCGCCGATGGTGACCCGCCTCGGCGAGATCCTGCGCCACCACCAGGGCAACAGCGAAGTCCGGATCAAGCTCCAGGGGCCGCGCACCACCACCGTCCTGCGCCTCGACAAGCACCGGGTCAAGCCCGACCCCGCGCTCTTCGGCGACCTCAAGGTGCTGCTCGGCCCGTCCTGCCTGGCGGGCTAGGCACCGGCACCGCACGCGCGAGGGCCCGCCCCGGGTCGACCGGGGCGGGCCCTCGCG